>NZ_JBDZDR010000003.1:0-135851 GCF_040049255.1 Mesorhizobium sp. KR2-14
GACTTGCATGTGTTAAGCCTGCCGCCAGCGTTCGTTCTGAGCCAGGATCAAACTCTCAAGTTTTGAAACTTTGATTGGCTTTTGACACTGCAATCTAAAAAGACCGCAGTCTGGTCACGCATTCGAATTGACGAGAACATTCACACCTGGACAATCTCTTGCCCTGGTAGACTTATTCTCTCAAAAACGTGTCCGCCAAAGTCTCGTTCGGCCCCATCACTGCGAAGACTTTAGTCTCCGCTCCGGGACCAGCAGAACTCTGCCGCCCACGTTTCTCTTTCTTCAATCTTCAATTTTCAAAGAACAGACATCGAAGACACGATGTCGTGGGCCCGTTTCGCTTTCGGCTCCGGGGCCCGTCGAGGTCGCTATAAGCGGCTCGCTTGATTTCGTCAACCAGGGCGTTTCTTAGAAGCGAACTTCAGGGTCGCCAGCGGCGCGCCGCCCTCGTTGTTGAGGCGTATATAGGCCCCACCCTCGCAGACTGTCAACGACCTTTTTCGCCTTTTTTGAATTTTTTGCGACAAAATCCAGACAACCCTGCAAAACCCTGCGTAAGGTCGAACGGTGTGCCCGCACCAGGCCTGCTTCCGTTCCCATCCCCGGGGACAAACAGACATGTTTCTCCGTTGTGACGAGGGAATCGGGCGCTGGATTTTGGCAAATCACCTCGCTGCCGACGATCCGGATCGCCACGCCACAGCATTTCGTCGGGTGCCTGACGGCAGAAATGCGGGCCTGTCTGCCCGCGCCCCCGCTGCTTCCTATAGAGAGAGACGGTTGGCGGTCGTGCCGGGCGGCCAGGGATCATGGATAAGAGCCGGAGAACCGCTCAATCCATGTCCAGGCCCCGTTCCTCCGCCACGCTTATTCTGCGCTGCGAATCTCAACCGATGATTTGATTGGGGGTCGGCCCCGAATACCGGCCAATAGGGCACCCGGATGATTCGAGCCCGAACAGTAGAGAGAGTACCGTGCCATTCCCGCGAGCCTGGCCGAAACCCTTGCCTGTTCGCGGGCACTCCTAATGGCTCCCAGTAGAGATATGGCTCGCAGGCGGCGCCCCGGCAGCCAGGGAATCATGAGTGAAGGCCGAAAGAACGTTTCGATTCGTTGGGCCGCGATTCACACGATTGATGATTTGCAGCGAATCGGCGCCGCGTTGCCGGCGATTCTGTCGGGCCGGGCGATTCGCAGCTCGTCGAGGGCCCGGCCTCGGGCGATTCCCAAAAACAAAAACGCGGGGACCTGCCCCGCGTTTTCCGCTCCCGCACTAATAGGAGAGCCTTTTCTCTTTCGATGACGTGCCTAGGCCGCGCCGGCGGTCTTGGCCTTCTCGAAGCGCTTGCGATCGTTCGGATCGAGATAAAGCTTGCGCAGACGAATCGACTTCGGCGTCACCTCGACCAGTTCGTCGTCCTGGATCCAGGCAAGCGCACGCTCCAGCGTCATCCGAATCGGCGGCGTCAGCTTCACCGCCTCGTCCTTGCCGGCGGCGCGGATGTTGGTGAGCTTCTTGCCCTTCAGCACATTGACCTCGAGGTCGTTGTCGCGGGAGTGAATGCCGATGATCATGCCCTGGTAGACCTTGACGCCGGCGTCGATGACCATCGGGCCGCGATCCTCAAGGTTCCACAACGCATAGGCCACGGCCTCGCCCTGCTCGTTGGAGATCAGCACGCCATTGGTGCGCCCCGGCAGCTCGCCCTTGAAGGGCTGGTAAGAGTGGAACAGCCGGTTCATCACCGCCGTGCCGCGCGTGTCGGTCAGGAGTTCCGACTGATAGCCGATGAGGCCGCGGGTCGGCGCATGGAAGACGAGGCGCTGGCGGTTGCCGCCCGAAGGCTTCAACTCGACCATCTCGGCCTTGCGCTCGCTCATCTTCTGCACGACGACGCCGGCGTGTTCTTCGTCCACGTCGATGACGACTTCCTCGACCGGCTCGAGCAGTTGGCCGGCCTCGTCCTTCTGCATGACGACGCGCGGACGCGACACGGCAAGCTCGAAACCTTCGCGGCGCATGGTCTCGATGAGAACGGCAAGCTGAAGCTCACCGCGGCCCGAGACATAGAAGGAATCCTTGTCGGCCGATTCCTCGATCTTCAGCGCGACACTGCCTTCGGCTTCCTTCAGCAGGCGATCGCGGATGACGCGGCTCGTCACCTTGTCGCCCTCGGTGCCGGCGAGCGGCGAGTCGTTGACGAGGAAGGACATCGTCACCGTCGGCGGATCGATGGGCTGAGCCAGCATCGGCTCGGAAACCGCCGGATCGCAGAAGGTATCGGCGACCGTGCCCTTGGACAGGCCCGCAATGGCGACGATGTCGCCGGCCTGCGCTTCGTCGATCGGCTGGCGCTCGATGCCGCGGAAGGCGAGGATCTTCGACACGCGACCGTTTTCCAGAAGCGTGCCGTCATGGTGCAGCACCTTGACCGACTGGTTGGGCTTAAGCGTGCCGGCCTCGATGCGGCCGGTGATGATGCGGCCGAGGAACGGATTGGCCTCGAGGATGGTGCCGATCATGCGGAACGGGCCTTCGGCCACCTTGGGCTCCGGCACATGCTTGAGCACCAGGTCGAACAGAGGCGCCAGGCCCTCGTCCTGCGGACCTTCGGGGTTGGCGGCCATCCAGCCGTCGCGGCCGGAGCCGTACAGGATTGGGAAGTCGAGCTGCTCGTCGGTGGCATCGAGGGCAGCGAAGAGGTCGAACACTTCGTTGATGACCTCGTTGTGGCGAGCGTCCGGACGGTCGATCTTGTTGATCGCCACGATCGGACGAAGACCGACCTTCAGCGCCTTGCCGACCACGAACTTGGTCTGCGGCATCGGGCCTTCGGCAGAGTCGACCAGCACGATGGCGCCGTCGACCATGTTGAGGATGCGTTCGACCTCGCCGCCGAAGTCGGCGTGACCGGGCGTGTCGACGATATTGATGCGGGTACCCTTCCATTCGACCGAAGTTGCCTTGGCCAGGATGGTGATGCCGCGTTCCTTTTCGATATCGCCCGAGTCCATCACGCGCTCGGCGACGCGCTGGTTGTCACGCACGGAGCCGGATTGCTTCAGGAGCGCATCGACCAAGGTTGTCTTGCCATGGTCGACGTGCGCGATAATCGCGATATTGCGGAGTTTCATATGGGGGTCCGAGGAGGGTTGGCGGGCGCCAGCCAGGCGACGCCCCGCGTTTCACTTGGGCGCGCTCTTACATGGTTTTTCGCAATTGCGAAAGGGGCGGACGCAAAACAGCCCGCCAAAGCGGCCGTCGCCAGCGCTGGGAGCGTCGAAGCACCCACCGGGCCGGTCACACAAGGCCGCGCTTCTCCATCATGGCGTCGGGCGTCGGCATCTTGCCGCGGAAGGCGGTGTAGAGCTCCTCCGGGTCGGCCGAACCGCCGGCCGAATAGATATGTTTGCGCAACCGCTCGGCCATGGCCGGATCGAAGGCATTGCCCGTCTCCTCGAAGGCCGCAAAGGCGTCGGCATCGAGCACCTCCGACCACATGTAGGAGTAGTAGCCGGCCGAATAGCCGTCGCCCGAGAACACGTGCTGGAAATGCGGGCTGCGATGGCGCATGACGATGGCGTCCGGCATGCCGAGCGCTTTCAGCGTCTCGGCCTCAAAGCCAAGCGGATCTTCCGGCGCGTCGGCGCGCGCATGATAGGCCATGTCGACCAGCGCCGAGGAGGTGAACTCGACCGTGTTGAAGCCGGCGCCGAAGGTTTTTGCCGCCAGCATCTTGTCGAGCAGTTCCTTGGGCATCGGCTCGCCGGTCTTGAAATGCAGGGCGTGTTTTTCGAGCACTTGCGGCACCGTCAGCCAGTGCTCGTAGAGCTGAGAGGGCAGCTCGACGAAGTCGCGCGACACCGAAGTGCCCGAGACGGACGGCCAGGTTACGTCGGTGAGCATGCCATGCAAGGCGTGGCCGAACTCGTGGAACAGGGTCTTGGCCTCGTCGAGCGACAAGAGCGCCGGCTCGCCTTCGGCGGGCTTGGCGAAATTCATGATGTTGTAGATGATCGGGCTGGAGCCGTCGCCCAGCCTATACCCCGACTGCAGCGAGCTCATCCAGGCGCCGGAGCGCTTCGACGGCCGCGCGAAATAATCGGCGAGGAACAAGGCCCGGTCGCTGCCGTCGGCGTTCTTCACTTCGAAGACGCGCACGTCCGGATGCCAGCCGGGAATGCCCTTCTTTTCCACGAAGCTGATGCCGAACAGGCGGTTGGCTACGTCGAAACAGGCGTCGATGACGCGCTCGAGCTGGAGATAGGGCTTCAGCTCCGCCTCGTCGAAGGCGTATTTCTCGGCCCGCAGCTTTTCCTGGTAGAAGCGCCAGTCCCAGGCAGCGAGCTTTTCGTTGCTGCCGCCGGAAGCGGCGATGCGCTGCAGTTCGGCCTCGTCGGCCGCCGCCTTCTCGCGCGCCTTGTCCCACACCGGCTCCAGCAGCGCCATGACCGCCGAGGGCGTCTTGGCCATGGTGTCGTCGAGCTTGAGCGCGGCATAGTTCTCGTAGCCGAGCAGCTTGGCCTTTTCGGCCCGCAGCTTGAGCGTGGTCTTGACCACTTTGCTGTTGTCAGCCTTGCCGCCGTTCTCGCCGCGCATGGTGAAGGCCCGGAAGGCCTTTTCACGCAGGTCGCGACGCTCGGAAAATGTCGTGAAGGGCTCGTAGATCGAACGCGACAGAGTGACGGCGTAGCGGCCCTTCTGGCCACGCATCTCGGCGGCTTGCGCCATGGCGCTCTTCAAAAAGTCCGGCAGGCCGGCAAGATCGCCTTCATCGAGGAACATCGCCCACTCGCTTTCGTCGGCGAGCACGTTCTGGCCGAATTGCGCGCCGAGCGAGGCAAGCTCCTCGTTGATTGCCGCCAGCCGCTTCTTGCCTTCCGCATCCAGCTTCGCGCCGGCGCGGACGAAACCCTTCCAGCTGCGCTCCAGCACCCGAAGCGTCTCGGCATCGAGCCCAAGCGTGTCGCGGCGCTGGTAGAGGTCGTCGATGCGAGCGAACAGCTTCTCGTTCATAGAGATGGTGGAATAGTGCCGCGCCATCTTCGGCGAGATGTCGCGTTCCAGCGCCTGGATGGTCGGGTTGGTGTGTGCACCGGCCCGGCACCAGAAGATCGCCGAGACGCGGTCCAGCGCATCGCCCGAAAGCTCCAGCGCCGCAAGCGTATTGTCGATCGTCGGGGCCTCC
The DNA here is from genome assembly GCF_040049255.1 of Mesorhizobium sp. KR2-14. Taxonomy (NCBI): domain Bacteria; kingdom Pseudomonadati; phylum Pseudomonadota; class Alphaproteobacteria; order Hyphomicrobiales; family Phyllobacteriaceae; genus Mesorhizobium; species Mesorhizobium sp. KR2-14. Next base: position 5,190 of record NZ_JBDZDR010000003.1, read on the forward strand.
GAATTGCCGGCGATCTCCGAGATCTCAGCCTCATGCGCCCTGAGCGCCGCATCGAACACGGAGGCGAAATCGCCGTCGCCGATGCGCGAAAAATCCGGCAGCCCGAGCGGACCGCTCCACAGCGTGAGCGGATGGCTTTTCAGATCGACAGCGGTCACGGACGGCATTGGCGGCTTTTTCCTTATGGTCGGACATTCGGCGGGAGGCACCGGCCGGAACCGGCAACCAGGCCTCGATGTAAGGTGGCAACCTGCCCGGCGCAACTCTTGACGGCCGACAACGGACTTCTTAAGGAAGGGTGATAATAAGGGGGAATTAGTATTTCCATGCCATACAAGGTAAACCCGGACAGCTTCGGCTTCCTCATCACCGACGTGGCCCGGCTGATTCGTGCCGAGATGGACAGGCGGATCGGCGAGGCCGGTCTCGGCCTGACACCGAGCGAGGGCCGCACGCTCTCGCACGCCGCTCGCGCCGGCGCCGTTCGCCAGAACGTCTTGGCCGAGCGCATCGGCGTTGAAGCGATGACCCTGAGCAGTTCGCTCGACCGCCTGGAGGCCCAGGGGCTTGTCGAGCGGCAGCCCGACCCCGCCGACCGCCGCGCCAAGCTCGTCCGCGTCACTGAGGCTGGGGGCGAAATGCTGGAGCGCATGGCACCGATCAGCCTCGCATTGCGCGGCGATGCCTCACAAGGCATTGACGCCGAGGATTGGGACCGCCTGCTCGAAATGCTGAAGACCATTCGCGCCAGCCTCACGGCGGCAAAGTCCGCATTGGGCTCCAAGGAAGACGCCAACACATGAACATGCAGGCATTCCCGACGGCGGCCGCCATCATGAGCGAGCGGCGCGTAGCCCTGATCGGCGGCATGCTGGCCGCGATCGGGCCGATTTCGATGTCACTCTTCACGCCGGCCATGCCTGAGATCGTTCGCGCCTTCGGCACCACCGAAGCGGCGGTGAAGATGACCCTGTCGCTCTATTTCGGCGGCTTTGCCTTCGCCCAGCTCGTCTGCGGCCCGCTGTCGGATGCCTTCGGCAGACGCCCGATCACGGTGGCCTTCATGGCCATCTATCTTGCCGGCAGCGTTTTCGCCCTGCTCTCGCCCACCATCGAGCTTCTGATCCTGGCGCGCTTCCTGCAAGGCGTCGGCGCCGCTGTCGGTGTAGCCATTTCCCGTGCCCTGGTTCGCGACATCTTTACCCATGAACGTTCCGCCCGGATCATGAACCTGATCGGCATCATCCTGGCGATAGGGCCGGCCTTCTCGCCTACGATTGGCGGCTTCACCATGCAGCTTTTCGGTTGGCACGCCATTTTCCTGCTGATGGTGGGGATGGGAGGGCTCATCGTGCTCGTCACTTTCGTCACAATGCGGGAGACGGTGGTGCGCGACGCCTCGCGGCTTCGCCCCAGGCAGTTGGCCGCGACCTACGGCACGATCATCACCACGCCCTATTTCATGCTGGCGAGCCTGGCCATGGCAGGGAGCGCGGGAGCGATCTACGCCCAGGCATCGGTGCTGCCCTTCATCCTCATGGAGCGCATCGGCCTCACGCCGACCAAGTTCGGCGCGGCCATGCTGATCCAGTCGCTCAGCTACATATTTGGTTCGGTGGTGCTGCGCACCCTCATTGGCCGCTTCGGCGCGTTCCGCCTGGTACCTGTCGGCCTTGCCTGCATCGGCACGGCCAGCCTGATGCTTGCACTGGGGTTGAAGCTATATGAGCCGACATTCCTTGGCGTGATGGGCCCCGTGGGCGTCTATGCGTTCGGCATCGCCTTCGTGACGCCGGCCATGAGCACTGCGGCGATGGCTCCCTTCCCCAGAAGCGCCGGTGCGGCTTCCGCCGTCCTGGGCTTTCTGCAGATGGGCGCCGGCCTGCTCGGCGGGGCATGTGCGGCCCTGATCGGCGATCCGGTTGCCGCCATGGCGACGATCATCCCCACGATGGGGCTGTTGGCCATTGTCTCCTGGAGCATCTGGCGCAGGCTGGCCGAGCCATCAAGCCACCTCAAAACCGGCAACTAGCGCGAACGGCGCCGCGCCCGGCTCAATCCACTTCGGGCCGCTCGAAGTCACCGGTTTCCTTGTTCATGACCCAGAGTTCGCCGGTGGAGATGTCGAACCAGGCTCCGTAGAGGGTGAGCCGGCCCTTCTCCTCCAGGATGCGCACGCAAGGGAACGTCCTGAGATTGGCGATGGAATAGCGGATCGAGATGCGTTCCAGCGAAGTCTGGCGCTCGGTCGCGGTCATCAGCGTATTGCCGGAAACGGCCTCCGCGGCCGGGGCCAGAAGGCCCATCCACTGGCCAATGAAATCGCCCGGCGACAGCGGTGCCGCATCGGTGTTCAGCGCTGCCTTGATGCCGCCGCAGCGGCCGTGGCCCATGACGACGATGTTCTTGACCTTGAGCGCCTGCACGGCAAATTCCAGCGCGGCCGAAGTCGAGTGATATTGCCCGTCCGGCGCATAGGGCGGCACCAGATTGGCCACGTTGCGCAGCACGAACAGTTCGCCCGGCCCCGCCCCGAAGATGATTTCCGGCGCCGCGCGCGAGTCGCAGCAGGCGATCACAAGGGTTTCCGGCGATTGGCCCTGTCGGGCAAGCTCGCGATAACGGCTGGTTTCCGTCTGGAAGGGGCCGTTCATGAAGTTGCGATAACCGGCGAGCAGCTTTTTGGGCAGATGGGTCATGAAAAACCGCATTAAAGCCAAAGCCGCCGCCGATCAACGCAAATACGGGCCGCGCGCGCCTGCTTTTTTACGCCCAGATGGCGACCGGCAGCCCGTGCTCGTCCGAGCCGGGCGGGTCAGGAAAGCAGATGGCCTCGCCGCGGGCGAAGCGCGCAGCCACCAGCATCACCGCCGCGGCGTCGAGGAAATCGTCTTCCGCCGCGCCGCGCGGCGGTGCCTGGTCGAGAAAGCCGCGCGCCAGTTCGTGACGGGAAAGCAGCGCCTTGCGCTCTTCCATGCCGGGAGCGTTGACGCGCCCCTTGACCTTCTTTGGCAGGGACATGGCGCGCCGTCCGTTCAGCTGCCAGAACGCCACCTCCGGATGCGATTCGATGACCCGGCCGCGCAATTCGGGCCGCTCGATCAACAGCGCGTCAAGTTCCCGTATTTTCGAGAAAATGCCGAAGGCCTGGATGGAAACGCCGCGAGGCGGGCTGGACGTGGCGCGCGCCACGACACTCGCCTCGCGATGAGCTTCATACCAGGCGTCCAGCGTGGTGAAGCCGTCCGTCCGAGCATAGAGCGCGGTCCGCGAGGGAATTGAAAAGACGCTCGATTGCCGTTGCCCGAGCAGCGGCCGCACCAGGGCTTCCGGCCCGCGGCCGCCGCGGGATGAAAACGCCGGCAGGCCGATCGGCATGTCCACGGCGATCGCGGCATCGGCAGGAAGGGCCGCGACCAGATCGGCAAAGGTCGCGAACACAGTTGCTGCAACCTGCTCGCCCGGAATTCGGGACACGGCGATCCAGCCGGCCTTGCAGCCGTCGACGCCTGCGACGGCCCTTTCGATCGCCGCCCCGCTCACGCCCGCTTGTCGCGGCCAGGATGCAGCAGATGGCGCAGGTGCACCATCGCCATCGGATGCGACAGGCTCTGTGCATCCGTTTCAAGCTGCAATTCGTCGCCGCCGCGCTTGGCGGTGCGTGCAAGGATCTCGAACACCGAAGCGGTGGTCGAGCGCAGCGCCGCCTCCATCGTCTGCCCGCCCAGCAGGCGCGCCATGAAGACAGCGCCGGTCAGGTCGCCGAGGCCGTTCGGCGGGCGCTCGATGATGCGGTGTTCGGCGAGCAGCGCCGCAGTGGGGGTAACGAGAAGATTGCCGGTGCTGCCGGCCATCATGGCAGGGGCCGAGGTCACCAGCATGTTGGCCGGCCCGACATGCATGGCGGCTTCCACCACGGCGCGGACGCTATCGAGCTTGGCACCGACGATCCATTCGAGCTCGTAGCGATTGGGCGTGGCAATGTCGGCAAGCGGCAGCAGCGTGTCGCGCAAGGCGGCTGCGTGCGCCTCGGACACGTAGAGGCCGCCGAGGTCGCCCATCACCGGGTCGCAGACATAGAGTGCGTTCGGGTTCCTCGCACGCACCGCCGCGACCAGCGAGGCCACTGCCGCCGCCTGCTCGGCGTTGCCGAGATAGCCGGACAGCACGCCGGCCACCTCGCCCAGCCAGGGCGCGTTTTCGAGGTCCTTCATCAGTGCGGCGAATTCGCCCGGCTGCGGCACGATGCGCGTTGCCCGGCCGTGTCCGGGGTGCCAGGGCAGGATGACGGTGGGCACCGCCCAGACGGGATAGCCCAGCGTCTCCAGCGCGAAAACCGCGGCGCGATTGCCCACCGAGCCACGCGCGACATGGCTGGAGATGACGATGACAGCGCGCGGCGCGTCGGCGGTTTCGGATGTCATGGGTTCAGGCGCCCCGCAGCAGGAAAATTACCAGCCAGACCAGAAGTCCGGCGCATATCAGCAGTCCGAGCAGGCGACCGATGCGCGTGCCCCAGTATTCGACGCGGTCGTCGCGGTCGACATCCGCGCCGGAGAAATGGTCCTTGGCCCGCCGGGCCGTGCGCGAGACAACCGACGCACCGCCGCTGCCGCCCTCCCGAGCGACGCGGTCGAGTATGCGTCGCGATTCGTCGGCATCGTTGCTGCCTCGCTGTGTCACGGTCCGGACCTCTTTCCGGGGCGAATTCTACCGGCACGACCCCAGCCGTGACAATGCGCAATCGGAGCGATTCGCCGAGCGCGGATGCGATGCGCAGACCAGGCCATTTCCTTGCGCGGCAACTGTGCTACTTTTCGACTGCCCGGTCATGAACCAGAGGATGTTCCATGTTCGCCCAGCGCCTGCCGCTCCCGTCCATCCGCTCTTTTTCGGCTTTTGTTGTGATGGCGGTCATGCTGCCGCTTCTGGCGGGGTGCGGCTACAATACGATCCCCACCCAGGAGGAACACGCCAAGGCGGCCTGGAGCGAGGTGCTGAACCAGTACCAGCGCCGCGCCGACCTGATCCCCAACCTGGTCGAGACGGTCAAAGGCTATGCCTCGCATGAAAAGGCCACGCTGGACGCAGTGGTCTCGGCCCGCGCCAGGGCAACGCAGACCGTGTTGCCGCCGGAGGCGCTGAACGATCCGGAAAAGTTCAAGGCTTCCAGGAAAGTCAGTCCGGCCTGACCAGCGCGCTTTCGCGCCTGCTTGCGGTCACCGAGAACTATCCCGACCTGAAGGCCAACCAGAATTTCCTCGCCCTTCAGGCGCAGCTGGAAGGCACCGAAAACCGCATCGCCGTTGCGCGGCGCGACTACATCGAGGCGGTGCGGGTCTACAACACGACGCTCAAGACCTTCCCGTCGATCCTATGGGCAAAGCTCTGGTTCACCGACGCCCAGCCGTTCCAGAACTTCACGGTTCCCGAGGACAAGATCGAGGCGCCGAAGGTCAATTTCAACTAGCATGAAGGCAGACGCCGCAATCGAACGGCCCAGGGTTTTGAAGGCGCGGACTTCGGCCGGCGCCGGGGCATGGCCATGGCGCCGGCTCGCTCCCGTCCTGTTCATGCTGGTGGCCTTGTTCTTCTGCGCCTTCGCGCAGGCCGCCGAGTTGCCGGCGCTTACCGGCCGCGTGGTCGACAATGCCGGCATGATGACGCCGGCCGCTCGCGCCGCGCTCGACCAGAAGCTTGCCAATTTCGAGAAGAAGTCCTCCGACCAGATAGTCGTCGCCACCATCGACAGTCTCGACGGCGAGGCCATCGAGCCTTACGCTAACCGGCTGTTCCGTGCCTGGAAGCTGGGCCAGGCCAGCGAAAACAACGGCGTATTGCTCCTGGTCGCCAAGGCCGACCGCAAGATGCGCATTGAGGTTGGATACGGGCTCGAAGGCACGCTGACCGACCTGCACACCCGGCTGATCATCGAGAACACCATGGTGCCGGCCTTCCGCGCCGGCGACTTTTCCGGCGGCATCAGCAAGGCCGTGGATGACATCATCATGGTGCTGGAGGGCAACGCCGCGGAACTGGAAGCGCGCGCAAAACGCAACCAGACCGAACAATCGGAGCCGGTCGACATATTCGCGCTGCTGTTCATCATCATCTGGGCCACGCTGTTCTTCGGCGGTTTTGCCATGGCGGTGCTGCCACGCATGTTCGGTCGCCGGATCGCACCCGGCCGCTATCGCTGGCTCGGCATGGATTTCAACTACAACTCCCGCGGCTCCTCCGGCGGGGGCTGGTCCGGCGGCGGCTGGTCCGGCGGAGGCGGGGGCTGGTCAGGCGGTGGCGGCTTTTCGGGCGGCGGCGGGTCGTCCGGCGGCGGCGGCTCTTCGGGGAGCTGGTGAATGAAAAGAGCGCACCACGCCATGAAACCGGAGGAGCATGCGCGCATCGCCGCCGCAATCCGCGAGGCCGAAACGAAAACCGCGGGCGAAATCTACTGCGTGGTCGCCCGCTCCAGCGGTAGCTATTTCTTTCCGGCGGCCTGTTTCGTGCTCGGCGCCATCCTGCTGCTGAGCCTGCCGCTGGCCCTGGTGCTTGAATATTGGTGGATCAGCCTTCGCCTGCCGGTCTTCGTCGCCGCGCAGCTGCTGGCCGCCGCCACGGCGCTGGCCCTGCTCTGGCTGGCGCCAGCTTCCCGCCTGTGGTTCGTGCCGCGCAGGGTCCGCTATCGCCGCGCCCACGAAAACGCGCTCAGGCAGTTCATCGCCCGCAACGTCCACATCACCGCAAGCCGCACCGGCGTGCTGATCTTCGTCTCGCTGGCCGAGCGCTACGCCTCGGTCGTCGCCGACGGCGGCATCAACCAGCACGTGCCCCAGCACGCATGGGACGCAGTGATTCGCGACCTGGTCGGCCACGCCAGCCGCGACCGTCTGGCCGACGGCTTCGTTTCGGCGATTGGCGCGGTGGGAGGCCTGCTCGCCGTTCACTTCCCCGCCCGCGCGGACGATGTGAACGAACTCGACGACCATCTGATCGAGATCTGAAGCCCGCTCGCGAGGCGATCGGGCTGCTGGCGGGCATAGCTCTTGCTTGCCTGTCCACCGGCGGAGGTTTATGGTTAACTAATCATGAACACGCTGATCATCGACATACGCAAGGCCGAACCACGCGACGCTGAGCAGATCGCGGAGGTCCACCATTTGGCCTGGCAGGGCGCCTATGCCGGCATCATTCCGCACCGAGCGCTGACGGCGATGATCAACCGTCGCGGAAGCGCCTGGTGGGCGAATGCGATTCGCCGCGCGGCAACTGTTCTGGTGGTGGAGATTGGCGGCACGATCGCCGGCTACGCAACCGTGGGGCGCAACCGCGCCCGCGAGTTGCCGCAGCAGGGCGAGATCTACGAAATCTATCTTCGGCCGGAATATCAGGGCATCGGGCTGGGCAGCCGCCTGTTTGCGGCCGCGCGCGAGAAGCTCGCCGGGCATGGGCTGAAGGGGCTGGTGGTCTGGGCCCTGGAAGACAACGACAATGCGCTGGCCTTCTACGCAGGCGCCGGCGGCCGCGATGTCGCCGAAGGGGTCGAGGTCTTCGACCAGAAGGCGCTGCGCAAGGTCGCCTTCGTCTGGGACTGACCCCGGGACACCTCCCCAAAACATGGCCATCGAGAGGACGGGACAGCTTGCCGCTGTTGCGCATGGCGCTCTTGGCGGCTATTTCCTGCGCCGAAAAGGAGACCACGCAGCCATGCGCATCGAAGCAATCCCCACCGGCAAGAATCCGCCGGAAGACGTCAACGTCATCATCGAGGTCCCGGTCGGCGGCGAGCCGATCAAGTACGAAATGGACAAGGAAGCCGGCACGCTGTTCGTCGACCGCTTCCTCTACACGCCGATGCGCTACCCGGGCAATTACGGCTTCGTGCCGCATACCCTGTCGGGCGACGGCGATCCGATCGACGTTCTGGTCTGCAACACGCGCGCCCTGATTCCGGGCTGCGTCATCAGCGTGCGCCCCATCGGCGTGCTGGTGATGGAAGACAATGCCGGCGAGGACGAGAAGATCATTGCCGTACCGTCGCCGCACATCACCCGCCGCTACGAGAATGTGTTCGAATACAACCAGCTGCCGGAGATCACCCTGCAGCAGGTGCAGCACTTCTTCGAGCACTACAAGGATCTGGAACCCGGCAAGTGGGTCAAGATCGGCGGCTGGAAGGACGCGGCCCACGCCAAGAAGATGATCGTGGAAGCGATCGAGCGCTACAACGCGCAGAAGGGCTGATCTCCCTTTCGTGCACTCACTCCAAGAAAAAGGCCGCTTCGCCCGAAGCGGCCTTTTTCTTGGGCCTGTCAGCGCGCGCTGCGCCCGGCCAGTTCTTCCAGCTTCGCCGTGAGGGCGCCGGCATCGCCGCTCAGGCGCACCGTCTTCAGCCGCGACGTGCCGCCCGCGACGACCGAGACATCGCTGCGCGCGATCCCCAGGGATGAAGCAAGAAGCTTCTCGAGCGCCGCATTGGCCGCGCCCTTCTCCGGCACCGCCCGCACGCGGGCGGCGAGATGCGACCGGCCGTCCGCCGCCGTATCGACACCCTCGAGGGCATCTTTCGACGAGCGCGGCGTCAGGCGCACATGGACATCGACGCCCTTGTCGTGGATCCGAAAGAAGCCGGCCAACCCAGCGCCCGTCAGACGACCAGCTGCAGCACCGTGGTCAGCAGAAACTGGCGCAGGAAGAAGATGATCAGAAGGACGATGATCGGCGAGATGTCGATGCCGCCGAGATCGGGCAGGAGGCGTCGGATCGGTGCCAACACCGGTTCCGTGGCGCGGAACAGGAAGTTCCCGATCGCGCCGACGAACTGGTTGCGCGAGTTGACGACGTTGAAGGCGTAGAGCCAAGAGAAGATGGCCGCGCCGATGAGAATCCACCAATAGATGTCCAGCGCCAGAACCAGGGTCTGAATGAGGGCGATCATGCCGTTCTCCGTTGAATTGGCGAGATGTAGCGGCTGCGCGCCCGGGCGACAAGACCTGGCAGCAGGGCAGGCTTGCGCGCCAACTACCTGCTTGACAGAAACCCGCGGCCAACCGTAAATGCGCGCCATCTGCTGAATGGGGCTGTAGCTCAGCTGGGAGAGCGCGTCGTTCGCAATGACGAGGTCAGGGGTTCGATCCCCCTCAGCTCCACCAGCGGATCGATTTTTCCCGACAAGTTCAAGTTTTCGGTCCGGTGCCTTGCCCGCGTGCCTTCATGTGTCGCGAGCCTCCGCGCGCCTCGGCTATGATGAAAAGAAGGCGAAGCGCACGACGAACAGCACAGCGACGAGCCACGTCGCCGCGTGCACCTGGCCGGGCCGGCCGGTGAGAGTTTTCAGTGCGGCGTAGCTGATGAAGCCGAAGGCGAGCCCGTTGGCGATCGAATAGGTAAATGGCATCATCATGGCCGTGAGGGCCGCAGGCGTGGCCTCGGTTATGTCGCCCCATTCCACGTCGACCAGCTCGCGCGCCATGAGGCAGGCCACATAGAGCAGTGCCGGTGCGGTCGCATAGACCGGCACATCCGCCGCCAGGGGCGAGAAGAACAGCGACGCCAGGAACAGCACCGCAATCACCAGCGCCGTCAGGCCGGTGCGCCCGCCGGCCTGGACGCCGGCGGCGCTTTCCACATAGGCGGTGGTGCTGCTGGTGCCCAGAAGCGAGCCGGCCACGATGGCGGTGCTGTCGGCCAGAAGGGCCTTGCCCAAGCGGTTCGGCTTGCCCTCCTCGATCAGGCCGGCGCGCTTGGCCACGCCGATCAGCGTGCCGGTGGCGTCGAACACTTCCACCAGTACGAAGACCAGGATGACGTGCACAAGCCCGGTGTGCAGCGCTCCCGCGATGTCCAGCTTCAGGAAGGTGGGCGCGATGCTGGGCGGTGCGGAAACCACGCCGTGGAACTGGCTGATGCCGAGCGCCATCGACAAAGCGGTGATCACGAGGATGCCGATGAGGATTGCGCCGCGCACCCCGAGCCCGTCGAGAGCGGCGATGATGAAGAAGCCCAGAATGGCGAGCAGCGGGCCGGTCTCGGTCACGTCGCCCATCGCAACGAAGGTGGCTTCGTTGGCCACGACTATGCCCGAGCTTTTCAGCGCCACGATGCCCAGGAACAGCCCGATGCCGGCCGCAACCGCACTTCGCATCGAGTGGGGAATGCCCGCAATCAGCCAGCTGCGGATGCCGGTCAGCGTCAGTATGAGGAAGATGACGCCCGAGATGAAGACCGCACCGAGCGCCTGCTGCCAGGAAAAGCCCAGCGCCCCGACGACAGTGAAGGCGAAGAAGGCGTTGAGCCCCATGCCCGGCGCCATGCCGATCGGCCATTTCGCGACCAGCGCCATGATGAGCGAGCCGAGCGCTGCCGCAAGGCATGTGGCCACGAACACCGCGTCGCGGTCCATGCCGGTGGTAGACAGGATCGCCGGATTGACGAACATGATGTAGGCCATGGTGAGGAAGGTGGTGAGGCCGGCTATGACCTCGGTTCGGACCGACGTGCCTTGTGCGCTCAGGTCGAAGTATTTTTCCAGCACGGATCTTCCCTCCGTCGGAGCCTGCCGGTTTCGTGACTGCGACATTGACGCCGCATCCTCGCCAGAGCCGTCACATTAACCGGATTCACGATGGTTGCGTAGCGCTGCATAGGTCGAAGCTTCGGCCGCCACGCGGTTGGTTTTTCGGGATCGACGGCAAACGAGATCACAAAAGCGGGAACCATCTGGCGATTGAAACCTTAACCAGCATCGGGCGCGCCAGTTATTGCGGCACGCCACAGTTCCAAAATTCTTCGCCGCGAGCCGCCCCGGCGGCCGACATTGGTCTTGGGCAGCAAAGAGGAGGTGCCTGGCGATGCGGATACTATTGCTGGCGCTGGCGGCCTATGTGACCATGCGCGTCATCGAAGAAAATTCCCCTCGCAAACCTGCCGCCGGAACGCCCCACACACCTGGCCTGGACAAAGGCGTGAGGTAAGGACATGAATACGCTGCAGTTCGCCATCTGCCTGGTAGGCTGCGCACTGGTCGGAACCGCGATCGGCGTGGTGTTGAGCAGTCCCAATCTCGGCTTCACCATCGGTCTTGCCGCCGGCGCGGCGATTGCGGGGGTGCTGATCGCGCTGGGCGACGAGTCCACCTGAAGGTGCACTATCCAGCCGTCGGGTCCTGTGCCGGCGTGCCGAAGATCATGTGCAGGAACTCCCCCAGCCAGCGCTTCAGGTGCATGTCCCAGATCAGCCGGCCGCCGAGATGGTCACGCCCGGGCTGCGCGCCCGGCAGCTCGAAACGGTGGGCGCCGCGCACCACCCAGCGATGCATCATGATGCGGGTGAGTTCGGCGTGAAACTGAATGCCCCAGGCGTTGTCGCCATAGCGGAAGGCCTGATTCGGATAGGTTTCCGAAGTGGCCAGCAGGGTGGCGCCCGAGGGCAGCGAAAAGCCTTCGCGGTGGAACTGATAGACCATTTCCGGCCAGTGCATCAGCTTCTTGCCCTCGTCGGTCGCCTTCAGCGGGTACCAGCCGATTTCAACAAGCCCCTCGTCGTGCCCCTCGACCCGGCCGCCAAGATGATTGACCAGCATCTGCGCACCCAGGCAGATGCCGAGGAGGGGACGGTTCTCCCTCAATGGCACCGAGAGCCAGTCAGTCTCGCGACGGATGAAGTCGTCCGTGTCGTTGGCGCTCATCGGCCCGCCGAACACCACCGCGCCGGCATGGCCTTCCAGCGTCTCGGGCAGATCGTCGCCAAGCGGCGGGCGCCGGATGTCCAGGTCGAAACCGTTTTCCAGGAGAAGATGGCCGACCCGCCCGGCACTGGAGCTTTCCTGATGCAGAACGACGAGGATTTTCGGTCTGCTGCTTGGCTGCATCCCAGGCATGGAGGTCATTCTTCCGAGGAACCGCCGGGACTATTTTGCGCCGCGGCCTCGGCAACCTGCTGCCGCATGGCGATGCGGTCGCGCCGATCGACGCCGAGCAGCTCGGCCACGCGCCATATGGTGTTGTCTTCCAGCTCGTGCAGCTGGCCGTCGGAATAGACGACTTCCCACATCAACCGGATGAATTCGACGCGGCCGCCCTCGTCCAGATGTCGGGCCAGAACGCTGGTGAACGCGTAGAGATCGACCGCTTCGGCGTCGGCCTTCTTGCCGGCGGCGATCAGCGCCGAAAGCTCGTGGCCCGTGACGCCGTAGGCTTCGGACAGGACCTGCTTCAGCCGTTCCCATTCGGCGTCCTGGCGCACGCCGTCCGCGCCGACGACATGGTAGAGAAGGGCGGCTGCGGCAACGCGAGGGTCATCGGCACCAGGAGCGGGGACGCCGGCCCTGCCGGCAGGCAGTTCCTTCAGAAAGGACAGAATGCGTTCGAACATCCGTGTTTCCTTCAAATCGAGCCGAAGCTAGCGCGCCCGCGACGCATGTGTCCATCGCGCGGCAGCCACAGGATTTGCAAAAGTGCACCGGCGGCAAGAGGCCTCAGAACAGCCGGAAACGTCGCTGGGCCTTCTCGGCTTCCTCCGGCGTCACGCCGGGGTCGTCGGGCAGTCGCGTCGGCTGAGGCACTTCCTCCACCACGGCATCGGTCATTGAGGCGGTGGCGACTTCGCGAACCGCTTCGGCGTGATGCTCGCGGGCGGGCTCCGCCGGCTCGGGCGAGACTTCGACCATGGACGGCCCAGGCTTCGCCGGAGGCTCGATTGCGCGCGGGGCGACTGGCAGGTCCTCCTCGTGCTGATCGATGAGGTGGCCCAGTCGCTCGACCGGCGCCTGCCATTCGAAGGCGTCGAGCTTGCCGGTCACCGGCGATGTCGGTGCCCAGCGTTCGGAGGCAACGCCGTCGGCGACCCACGCCGGATCGCGCGGCGCCCACCGTGCCTTGGCGAGGAAATGGCGCACCTTGCCCTGATCCCCCGTCTCGGCTTCCTCGATATCGGCCAGCAGCAGGTAGGCGCTTTCGCGCGGCTGCATGCGGATAGCGGCCTCCGCCTCATCGCGCGCCGTCCTGTATTCGCCGGCATCGAGGGCCGCACGCGCCACGGCGAGCGACGATTCGGGATGGTTCTGCTTCAGCGACTGAAGCCGGCGCGCCCGCGACAGGCGGTCGAGCACGGCATCGCCCGGACGCGCGTGGACGTAGAGATCGGCAAGTTCGGGATGCGGCTCCGCCTTCCAGGCCGTTTCGATGATTTTGGAGCCCTTGCGGATGTCGTCCTGCCGGAACAGGGCGCGTGCGGCCACAGCCGCAGCCGGCGCGAATTCCGGCGCGAGACGATTGGCTTCGAGGGCCGCCTGCCTCGCCGCCGGCAGATCGGTGTCGAGCAAAGACATGGCCTTTGCCGTCAGCAGGACGGCGCGACGGCGATTGGCGACGGCGGGCTCGATGTGGCGCGTGGATTTCTGCGCCTCGACGAGCTTCAGCGCGCCGTCCCAGTCGCCGCGCTCGACCTTCTCTTCCATGGTCGATTCCGATGCCCAGCCGAGTTGTGGTGCGACGTCGGCTGCGCGGCTGGCATAGTGCCTTGCGGCCTCGCGGTGCCCAAGCCGTTCGGCCTCGAGGTAGAGCCCGCGCAATCCGAGGAGCCGCATTTCGGGATCGTCCAGCATAGCCTCGAACTTGCTGCGCGCCGCCTCGTGGTCGCCTTCCAGAAGCGAGGCTTGCGCGTCCAGCAACTGGATCAACGGCTCCTGGTCGGAGCGGATCAACTTGGCCGCCTGCCTATTCATCTTGCGCGCCAGTTCGGCGTCGCCGGACCCGGCAGCGATCATGCCCGTCGACAGCGCTTGGTAGCCGCGGTCGCGGCGGCGGACGCGAAAATAGCGGGCGATGGTGTAGGGGCTGTTCCAGATCGACCTGGTGAGCCACCACAGCAACATCACGGCCGCGACGGTAGCCGTGACCGCGACAGCCGCGACGATGAGCTTCACCTCGTATTGATAGCCGTTGAAGGTGACGACCATGTCACCCGGCCGGTCGGCAAGCCAGGTAAAGCCCAGCGCGAGCACGAATACGACCAGGAGGAAGAAGAGGATACGGATCATCGGCTTCCCCCTATGCCTTCATCGCGCCGGCAACCGCCTCATCGACCAGCTTCTGCGCCTCGGCGCGTGCGCGGATCTTGTCGGCGAAGGCGCTGCCTGCCGCCTTGGCCGGCTCGGGCAGGGAGTTGTACTCGGCCAGCGCCTTGTCGAGTTCGCCGGCCTTCAGCTCGAATTCCATGCGCGCCACTATCTCCGGCACGCCGGCGCCTTCGACGGGGCCGACCGGCCGCACCGTCACCAGCGAAGCGGCGCTGTTCAGAAGCCTGTCGACCAGGCCAGCCTTCTCGTCGACCGGCCTGCCGGCGGCGATCATCGCCCTGACCGCCGCGTCGGCCTCGCCGAGAATCTCCGCCATCGGCGGCACGCCCGACTTTGCATAGGCACGCAAGCCGCCGAGACCGGGTGCATCGGGCGAAAGTGCTGCGAAAGTTTCCAGCTCCGCTTCGAACGGCGCGCCGCGCTCGACGGCCGACTTGAGCGCCGAAGCGGCGATGGCCAGCGCCACCTTGGGCTGCCCGGCGAGTGCCTCGACCTTGCCGGACAGGTCGTTGACCTTCTGCTCCAGCGCCGAAAGCTTGCCGCTGCTTGCGGTGATCGCCTCGCCGTTGGCCTTCTCCTGCGTCTCCAGGCCCGTGATTCGCTCGCCGATCGCCGTGACGTCGCTGGAAGCCGCCTGGTGCGCGGCCTGCTCGCGCAAGGCGGCAAGTTGCGACTCGACCTCCTTGAGGCGACCGTCCAGCGCCTCAGCGGCGTTCCCGCCGGCCGACGAAGCCTCGACGGTCTGGCGCAGGTTGGCAATGTCCGATTTCACCTGGTCGAGCGACTGGGTCACCGCCTCGATCTCGCCGGTCACCCGCGCATCCGGCTGGCCGCTGGCACCCTTCAACGTGTCGATGTCCCGACGCATCCCTGCAAGCTCGGAATGCAGCGCATCCAGCGCCGGCGCAGCCGCATTGCTCGTGCCGGGAGCCGGCAGCACGCCGGCATATTGCAACCCGCCGGCGCCAGCGAGGGCGATCAGCCCGCCGACGACGCCTGCGACGAGCGGCGCGAAGCCTCCGCGCCTGTTTTTCGGCTGCCCGGCTGAAGGCCCTGCTTCGTGCCTTTCCGCTGCGGCTTCGGCGGTCTGCGGGGCGGCAGTTGCGGCAGCAGCTTCGCCCGCGGCCGCCTCGGATTCGGGCTGCAAATCGGGTTTGCTCGGGGCGTCCGACGCCGCGGCGGTCTCTTCAGCCATTGTGGAATCCTGTGTCGTTGGGGTCTCGGACTGGGGCTCGGAGGACTCTTCCTGCGGTTCGGAAATGCGGGAGACCTCGCCCGGTTCCAGCTCGATCGTCACCGGTTCCCGCTGTGTCTTCGAGTGCCGCGTCTTCGGCGTCTTGACCATGTGAGAACTCCGCAATGCTTGTTGTTTTCAAATATTCCCGGCCACGAGAACCGCGCAAGGATCAGTACCACACCAGCGGGGCGTGAAAATAGGCGCGGTCATGAAGTGGGCCGGCAGACGGCCTCCAGAAGGGCCATCAGCGCCTTCTCGGACGGCTCGTCCGCCACGAAAATCTTTTCGCTCTGCGCCCCTTGGAGAGCCTCAGCGACCCGACCGGACAGGCAAAGGCAACACGCCGACGCAAGCCGGGGATCTTCTTTCGCAAGTGCAGAAAAGGCCTCGGCAGCCTTGGCCGAATAGAGCAGCACCGCATCGATCGGCGTATCCTTCGGCAATCCGGACAGGGTTTCCGCCGAATGCTCAGCAGGGCATGTGTCGTAGGTTTCGATAACGTCCAGCCGATATCCGGCACCCGCCAGCGTTCGCTCGAACTCGGGCATCCGCACGCGCCCGGTAAGATAGGTAATGCGCGCGCCCGTCGGCAGTTCGGCGGCAATCATCGCGGCAAGTCCGCTGGCATCTCCCGGACCTTCCGTGACGAGCCCGAAGCCGGCATCGCGCGCCGCCTTGGCGGTCTTCCGGCCCACCGCGAGGCACCGCCTCACATGCAGGGCGGCCACCAGCTCCGCCGGTGCATGCCGAATGGCATTGGCGCTGGTGACGGCGACGGCATCCATGTGATCAGGAAGGGTATCCGCGTCGACTGGAAGCGGCCGGGTCTGTGAAAGCGGCAGGACGATTGGCGAAAATCCCGCCTCTGCGAGCAGCCGCGCCGTTGCCGACGCGGCCGGCTCAGGCCGTGTCACAAGGACCCGGCCCCGCATTCAGCCCCAGCCCTCGAAGAAACGCGTTCCGGCCCTGTCCCGCACTTCCTCGCCAGCAGCCCGGCCGATCTCCGCCGCGTCCGACGCCTTGCCTTCGCGCCGCACCTCGTGCGCCTCCTTGCCGTCGACGGACAGGATGACGCCGCTGAACGACAGACGATCACCGTCGATCACCGCATGACCGGCGATGGGCGTGCGGCAGGACCCGTCGAGCACGCGCAGATAGGCACGCTCGCAGGCGAGCGCCTGTCCGGTGGGTTCGTGATTGATGGGCGCGAGCATCTGCTTTACCCACGCGTCCGCAGAGCGGATCTCGATGCCGATGGCGCCCTGGCCTGGCGCCGGCGGGAACATTTCCAGCGGCATCAGGTCGGTGATGATATGCTCCATGCCCAGGCGGCGCAGGCCCGCATTGGCGAGCAGCGTGCCGGCGGCGATGCCCTCTTCGAGCTTGCGCAGGCGCGTCTGCACGTTGCCGCGGAAGATCACCACATTAAGGTCGGGGCGCATGCGCCGGATCAGCGCCTGCCGGCGCAGCGAGGCGGAACCGACAGTGGCGCCTTGCGGCAGTTCGGCGATGGAAGGCGCGAGCTTGCCGATGAAGGCGTCGCGCGTGTCCTCGCGCGGCAGGAATGTCGTGGCCTCGAGGCCCTCGGGAAGAACGGTTGCCATGTCCTTGGAGGAATGGACGGCGATGTCGATGCGGCCGTCGAACAGGGCCTCCTCGAGCTCCTTGGTGAAGAGGCCCTTGCCTCCCACCTCCGAAAGCGGCCGATCCAGTATACGGTCGCCAGTTGTGGTCAGCGGCACGATCTCGAAGGCTTCTTCGCCAAGGCCGTGCGCGGCCATCAGCCTGGCGCGGGTTTCCGTGGCCTGCGCCATTGCCAGGGGGCTGGCGCGTGTTCCGATTTTCAAGGCTCTTGTTTGCATGGCGCTCGGTCCGTGATACCCACCCGGCGAACGGGAATGTTTCTTCCTCCAATTCTCCTATCGAGGAAATCACAGTCGGGCAATGCAACCAAATGACGCCATGATCCGCGTGCTCGGAATAGAGACAAGCTGCGACGAGACGGCTGCCAGCGTCGTCGCGCTCGGCGAAGGCTCGGCGCCGCAGATCCTGTCCAATGTCGTTCTGAGCCAGATCGAGGAGCATGCAGCCTTCGGCGGCGTGGTGCCTGAGATCGCGGCGCGCGCCCATGTCGAGGCGCTGGACGGCATCGTAGAGGCTGCGCTGGCCAATGCGGGCACCGGCCTGGCCGAGATCGACGCCGTCGCCGCCACCGCCGGCCCGGGGCTCGTCGGCGGGCTGATCGTTGGCCTGATGACCGCAAAGGCCATCGCCGCCGCCGCGGACAAGCCGCTGATCGCGGTCAACCACCTCGAGGGCCATGCGCTCACGGCGCGGCTCACCGACCAGCTCTCGTTTCCCTATCTGCTGCTGCTCGTCTCCGGCGGCCACACCCAGATCCTGCTGGTGCGCGGCGTCGGCGACTATCAGCGCTGGGCCACGACCATCGATGACGCGCTGGGCGAGGCCTTCGACAAGACCGCCAAGATGCTCGGCCTGCCCTATCCCGGCGGCCCGAACGTGGAAAAGGCCGCGGCAAGCGGCGATGCTGCGCGCTTTGCCTTCCCCAGGCCGATGAAGGGCGAGGCGCGGCCGGACTTTTCGTTCTCCGGTCTGAAGACCGCTGTGCGGCAGGCCGCGACCGCAATAGCGCCGCTGACCGAGCAGGACGTGGCCGACATCTGCGCCTCCTTCCAGGCGGCGGTTTCGGATGCGCTGGGCGACCGGGTCGGCCGGGCGCTGGCACGATTCCGCGAGGAATATCCCGACGCGAAGACGCCCGGGCTGGTCGTCGCCGGCGGGGTCGCGGCCAACCGGGCGATCCGGGCAACGCTGGAAACGCTCTGCCGGAACCACGGCTTCTCCTTCGTGGCGCCGCCGCATGCATTGTGCACGGACAATGCGGCGATGATCGCCTGGGCGGGAATTGAACGCATGCGCGCCGGGCTGGTAGAGCCCGGAGCAATGGATTTCGTGCCGCGTTCGCGCTGGCCGCTCGACAGCGTGTCGGCGCCGATTGTGGGCTCGGGACGAAGGGGAGCAAAGGCATGAGCGACTATCGCATCACGGTGCTGGGCGGCGGCGCCTGGGGCACGGCACTTGCCCTGACCATGGCCCGCGCCGGCAATGCCGTGCGTCTCTGGGCGCGTGACGCGGCAATGGTAGCGGCAATCAGGCAAGGCGAAAATCCGCACTACCTGCCTGGAATCCGCCTCGACCCGCCGCTGGACGCCACCACGGATCTCGATGAGGCGCTGCGCGGTGCCGATTGCGTGCTCGTGGTCACGCCGGCCCAGGCTCTGCGCGCGGTTCTGACCCAGGCCAAGCCGCATATGCCGGCCGGCGTGCCGCTGGTGCTGTGCGCCAAGGGCATCGAGCGCGACACCGGCACGCTGCTGTCTCAGATCGCGGAAGAGATTCTTCCGGGCAATCCGGTCGCGGCCCTCTCCGGACCAAGCTTTGCCACGGACGTGGCGCGCGGCCTGCCGACAGCCGTGGTGATCGCCGCGCGCGAGGAAAGCCAGGCCGCGGCGCTGGCGCAGCGTTTTTCGACCGGCAGCTTCCGCTGCTATTCGACCGACGACCTCGTCGGCGTAGAGCTTGGCGGCGCGCTGAAGAACGTTTTTGCGATTGCCGCAGGAGCCGTCACCGGGGCCGGACTGGGTGCCAGCGCGCAGGCCGCCATGGTCACGCGCGCCTTCGCCGAGTTGCGCCGCATCGGCGCCGCCTTCGACGTGCGGCCGGAAACGCTGATGGGGCTCTCGGGCTTCGGCGACCTGATGCTGACCTGCTCGTCGGCGCAGTCGCGCAATTTCTCCTACGGGCTGGCGCTGGGGCGCGGCGAGCCGCTTGCCGGCCGGCCGCTGGCCGAAGGCGTGGCCACTGCCGCGATTGCCGCACGCATCGCCCGCGAGCGGGGCATCGACGCGCCGATCACCACCGCGGTGGCGCAGATTCTCGCCGGCGCCCTCACCATTCACGAAGCGGTCGAGGCGCTGATGTCGCGCCCGCTGCGCCCCGAAGCCGAATAAGAAAACAGGAGCGGAAAACCATGCTGTTTGCGTTCATCTGCAAGGACAAGCCGGATCATTTGCAGCTGCGGCTCGACGTGCGCCCCGACCACGTCGAGTTCCTGAACGGCCTCAATGCCGATGGCACGCTGAAGTTTGCCGGCCCCTTCCTTGATGACGACGGCAAGCCCTGCGGCAGCCTGGTGGTGGTCGACGCCGCCGACAAGCAATCCGCCGCCGAACTCGCAGCGAGGGACCCCTATGCGAAGGCCGGCCTGTTCGACAGCGTCGAGATCCGGCCGTGGAACTGGGTGTTCAACAATCCGGCAAGCGCTTGAGGAAGCTGAAATGAACTACTGGCTGTTCAAGTCCGAGCCGTTCAAGTTTTCCTTCGACATGCTCAAGGCGCTTGGAGACAAGGGCACGCAATGGGACGGCGTGCGCAACTACCAGGCCCGCAACAACATGCGCGCCATGCAGATAGGCGATCTCGGATTCTTCTACCATTCCAATGAGGGGCTCAACGTCGTCGGCATCTGCGAGGTCTGCGCGTTGGCCCACCACGACACGACCACGGAAGACCCGCGCTGGGAATGCGTGGACGTGCGCGCCGTGCGCGACATGCCTCGCCCGGTGACGCTTGCCGAGGTCAAGGCCAATCCGAAGCTTGAGAAGATGTCGCTGGTCACTTCGATGCGCCTTTCGGTGCAACCGGTGACCGCCGAGGAATGGCAGGAGGTCTGCCGCATGGGCGGCCTCGTTCCCGCGCCGTGACGCCTGAGGACGCAAAGCGCTTCATCCGCGCCAACACAGCCCTTATGGCGCCACCGCATGTGCCCGAAATCCGGCTGCATCTGGCCGACGAAGCGCATGAACTGTGGGAGAAGACCGAGGAAGAGCTGGCCGAGATCGGTCTGCCGCCGCCGTTCTGGGCCTTTGCCTGGGCGGGCGGGCAAGGACTGGCGCGCTACATCCTCGATCATCCCGATTCGGTTCGAGGAAAGCGTGTTCTGGACTTCGCCTCCGGTTCCGGCTTGGTGGCCATAGCCGCGGCGATGGCCGGCGCATGCGAGGTCGTGGCCGCCGATATCGATCCGTTCTGCGCGGCCGCCATCGCCCTCAATGGCGAGGCCAACGGCGTATCCCCACTCTTCGTCGGCAACGACATCATCGGCACCGACGACGGCTGGGAGATCGTGCTGGCGGGTGACGTGTTTTATCAGAAGGACTTCGCTGAACGTCTGGTGGAGTGGTTTTCCGAGCTTCGCCGGCGCGGGGCCGATATTGTCGTCGGCGATCCCGGCCGCTCCTATCTTCCCAAGGAAAGGCTGGACCCGCTTGCCGTCTACCAGGTGCCCGTCACCCGCGCGCTGGAGGATGCTGAGGTCAAGCGCACCACGGTCTGGCGATTCGGTTGAAGACCAGGCGCACCGGACGCTCTCAGCGCACCACCTTCAGCACGGTGCGGCTGGAAAGACGAGGCAGCAGCCGCGCCATTACCTTTGGGGTCACCGCCACGCAGCCCTGCGTGGGCGGAAAGCCCGGCCGGGCGAGATGAAAGAAGATGGCGCTGCCACGCCCGCGCCGCCGCGGCGCGATATTCCAGTCCAGCACCAGGCACGCGTCGTAGAGCCTGTCATCGCGCAGCATCCGTTCGTGACTTGCGACATAGGGCAGCCGGACCGGCCGGTTGTAGTTGCGGTCGCCGGGAAGGTCGCACCAGCCCAGGGCGGCCTGGATCTCGCGCATCGCGAGCCTCGTTGGGGCGCCATTGAAATGACCACGGCGGTAATAGCCCGACAGGATGCGCATCGCCGCCAGCGGCGTGCCGCCGTCGCCCTCTCGCTTGTTTGCGGTGATGCCGCCGCTGCCCAGCGCGCAGGGAAACACCGTGCCGGCCGCATTCAGCAGCCCCTGCGAGCGCTGCCCGGGACGAGCCCGCACGGTGATCAGGCCGATCCGGCCCCTGTTTTTCTTACACGCCTCATTGCGTTCACTTTTTTTGGAGTATGATCGCATGCGGAACAAATCACCGTGATGGCTGTTCTGGTGACTAGGTTCCGCACAAACGATTTCGGGTCAACAGACTAATCACTGAAAAAACGGATTGATCCATGAGCTCTCGCACCATCCTGATCGTCGATGACGATGAAGACCTGCGCTCAACGCTTGTCGAGCAACTTTCTCTCTATGAGGAATTCGACGTCTTGCAGGAATCGACTGCTTCCAAGGGCATAGCGGTCGCCCGTGGCGGTCTTATCGACCTTTTGATCATGGATGTCGGCCTGCCCGACATGGATGGCCGCGAGGCGGTGAAGATCCTGCGCAAGGGCGGCTACAAGGCACCCATCATCATGCTGACCGGGCACGATACCGATTCGGACACGATCCTGGGCCTGGAGGCCGGCGCCAACGACTATGTGACCAAGCCATTCCGCTTCGCGGTGCTGCTCGCCCGCATCCGCGCACAACTGCGCCAGCACGAGCAGAGCGAGGACGCCACCTTCTCCGTCGGCCCCTATACTTTCAAGCCCAGCCAGAAGCTCTTGCTGGACCAGCGCGGAGCCAAGGTGCGGCTGACCGAAAAGGAAGCCTCGATCATCAAATACCTCTATCGCGCCGACCAGAAGGTCGTTACCCGCGATGTTCTCCTGGAAGAGGTCTGGGGCTACAATTCCGGGGTTACGACCCATACGCTGGAGACACATGTCTACAGGCTGCGACAGAAGATCGAGCGCGATCCTTCCAATGCGGAAATTCTTGTGACAGAAAGCGGCGGATACAAGCTGGTTCCGTGACCGGTTCGCGGCTCGGGCAGCCGCACGCAGCACAGGAACGCCAGGCCTGGGACTTGGGGGCGCAATGGCGCTGGACGACGACATCCGCACTCTGTCCGGCGTGGAGCTGTTCAAGGGCTTCACGCAGGAACAGTTGCGCCTGCTCGCCTTCGGCACCGAATCAATGCACCTGCCGGCCGGCCGCAAGCTCTATCTCGAAGACGACGAGGCCGATTGCGCCTATGTCGTTGCCAGCGGGAGCATTGTTCTATTTCGCGAAAATGACAAAAATCGGACGCCGATCACGACTGTGAAGTCCGGCGCGATCCTGGGCGAGCTGGCGCTCATCGCCGACACAAGGCGCCTGACCAGCGCAGCCGCGGCAACCGATTCGGAGGTGCTCCGGCTCAACCGCAAGATGTTCCACCGCATGCTCGCGGAATATCCCGAGCTGGCGGTGCGCCTGCACCGGCACATCACCGATGAACTTCAAGCGCTGATCCGGCGTATCGAGGAAATGGCTTCGCGCTTCACGCCCTGATTCGCAGGCTCCGGCTTCGCATCATGTGGACGCGTGGGCTCAGTCGAGGTCGAACCGGGCAATCACCGGCACGTGGTCGGAAGGCCGCTCCCAGCCGCGCGCCTCGCGCAGGATCTCGATGCCGGCCAGGCTCGGCGCCAGATTTTGCGACGACCATATGTGGTCCAGGCGCCGGCCGCGGTCGGAGGCTTCCCAGTCCTGCGCGCGATAGCTCCACCAGGTGTAGATCTTCTGCTCGTAGGGAACGTTCAGCCGCATCAGGTCGACCCAGTTGCCGGCCTTGCGCATCGCCTCGAAATTCTCGGTCTCGACCGGCGTGTGGCTGACGACCTTCAGAAGCTGCTTGTGCGACCAGACATCGTGCTCCAGCGGCGCGATGTTGAGGTCGCCCACCAGGATCGAGGCAGATGTTTCGTCGTGGTCGGCGCGGATCGCGTTCATCTCTTCGACGAAATCGAGCTTGTGGCGGAACTTGGGATTGATCTCGGGGTCCGGTTCGTCGCCACCCGCCGGTACGTAGAAATTGTGCAGCAGCACCTGCTTGCCGCCGGCCGCGAAGCGGACCGACAGATGGCGGCAGTCGCCCATCTCGCAGAAATCGCGTTTCTCGACCAGCTCGATCGGCCGCCGGGCGACGGTTGCGACGCCGTGATAGCCCTTCTGGCCGCTTATGGCGACGTGCTCATAGCCGAGCTTGCGAAAGGCCGCCGACGGGAACTGGTCGTCGGGGCATTTGGTTTCCTGCAGGCAGAGGACGTCCGGGGCCTTCTCGAGCAGGAACCGCTCGACCAGAGGCATGCGCAAACGGACGGAGTTGATGTTCCAGGTAGCAATCGAAAGAGGCATGGAGAATCCGGTTCCGGGAATTTTCGCCCGGAAACTGGCAGGCAAGGCCGGCAATTACAAGCTCATGCGAGACGCGAGCGGGCGCAGCCGCTGCTGTCCACAGGTTCCGGCCCTGCTATCCACGCCAGTTTACTGCCTGGACTTGCGGTTGACCTCAAGATTGCGCCGGTAATCGATCTTGAACAGGTTCTGATCCAGCCGCACGCCTTCCTGGACGTTGAAGATCATCACCGTGGTGTCTTTGCCCTGGGCGTCGGTGATGGTCCACTGCCGCAGCTCATAGGTCTTCGGATCGAACATCATGGTGATCCTCGAATTGCCGAAGACCGACTTGTCGGCGAGCTGGATCGTGGTCAGGTCGTCCTCTTCCTTCACGCTCTTGACCTTGTCGCCGGACAGGTCGATGCGCTGGTCGAGCAGCAGCTTCAGCGGCGTCTTCGACAGCGGATAGAGGTCCATCGTGTTCATTTTCTTGTTGTCGAGAGCTACCGATTCGCCATCGGAGATTACCTTGAAGCCGGAGGCTCCGTCATAGTTGAAGCGGATCTTGCCCGGCCGCTCGATATAGAACTTGCCGCCGGTCTGTTCGCCGCGCGGACCGAACTGGACGAACTCGCCGGCCATGGTGCGAACACCGGCGAAATGATCCGCGATCTTCTGGGCGGTTTCAGTAGGCGTGGCCTGTGCGCGTGCGTCGAAGCCGGGGAGCGACGGCAGCGCGGCCAGACAGGCAGCGGCGCCGGCAATGCCCATGAAACGGCGGCGCGTCCTTTGCTTCCAGTTCAGGGTCAAAGCATCTTTGGTCATGCCGGTTTCACTCTCGGTTGCGTTCCGTTCGAAGCTGATAGCGCGGTAGTTGGGCTGAAGTTTGGCCTTGGCAAGGTCACGACGTCATCAATCTCTTGTCAGGCGCGCCCGCCTCAAAGCTGGTCGTCTTCGGTCGGAACGAGGATCTCGCGCTTGCCGGCATGGTTGGCCGGGCCCACTATGCCCTCCTGCTCCATCCGCTCGATGATGGAGGCGGCGCGATTGTAGCCGATGCCGAGGCGGCGCTGGATGTAGCTGGTGGATGCCTTGCCGTCGCGCAACACCACGGCCACGGCCTGGTCGTAGGGATCGTCCGAATCCTCCAGATTGCCGCCGCCACCGCCCTTCGATGGCGATTCGCCCTCGTCCTCGCCGTCGTCCTCGGTGATGGCGTCGAGATATTCAGGCACGCCCTGCAGCTTGAGATGGGCCACGACGTTCTCGACCTCGTCGTCGGAGACGAAGGGGCCGTGGACGCGCTGGATGCGACCGCCGCCGGCCATGTAGAGCATGTCGCCCATGCCCAGCAGCTGCTCGGCGCCCTGCTCGCCCAGAATGGTGCGGCTATCGATCTTCGACGTCACCTGGAAGGAGATGCGGGTCGGGAAATTGGCTTTGATGGTGCCGGTGATGACGTCCACCGACGGGCGCTGCGTGGCCATGATGACATGGATGCCGGCCGCGCGCGCCATCTGGGCCAGGCGCTGCACGGCGCCCTCGATGTCCTTGCCGGCGACCATCATCAGGTCGGCCATCTCGTCGATGATGACGACGATGTAGGGCAGCGGCTCGAGATCCAGCTCCTCGGTCTCGTAGATCGCCTCGCCGGTCTGGCGGTCGAAGCCGGTCTGCACGGTGCGCTGGATCTGCTCGCCCTTCTTCTGTGCCTGCGCGACGCGGGCGTTGAAGCCGTCGATATTGCGCACGCCCACCTTGGACATCTTGCGATAGCGGTCCTCCATCTCCCGCACCGTCCATTTCAGCGCCACCACCGCCTTCTTCGGATCGGTGACCACCGGCGTCAACAGATGCGGAATGCCGTCATAGACGGAAAGCTCCAGCATCTTCGGATCGATCATGATCAGCCGGCATTCCTGCGGCGTCATGCGGTAGAGCAGCGACAGGATCATGGTGTTGATCGCCACCGACTTGCCCGAGCCGGTGGTGCCGGCAACCAGCACGTGCGGCATCTTGGCGATGTCGACGATGACCGCCTCGCCATTGATCGTCTTGCCTAGCGCCAGCGCGAGCTTCGCCTTGGTGGTTTCGAAGTCGCGGCTGGCCAGGATTTCGCGCAGATAGACGGTTTCGCGCCTGGCGTTGGGCAGTTCGATGCCGATGGCGTTGCGCCCGGGCACAACAGCGACGCGCGCGGCGATTGCGCTCATCGAGCGGGCGATGTCGTCGGCCAGGCCGATAACGCGCGATGACTTGATGCCCGGCGCGGGCTCCAGCTCATAGAGGGTGACGACCGGCCCCGGCCGGACGTGGATGATCTCGCCCTTGACGCCAAAATCCTCCAGCACGCCTTCCAGCAGCCGCGCATTCTGCTCAAGCGCGTCCTGCGACAGGCTGGGGTCGCGCGAGACGTTCTTCGGTTCCGCCAGGAAGTGAAGCGAGGGCATCTCGAAGCTGTCCGAGCCGATAAGCGAAGCCTGGGCCTCGCGCTGGGCGCGCGCGCCCTGCGCCGGTCGTGGCGCCGGCCCCTCAACACGCCCACTTGCAGCGAGAGGCCCGGCCGCGGGCGTGCGGAAATTCTGCACCCGGGTCGGGCGAGCGGCAGGTGCTGCAATCACGCCATCCGGCGCGAAATCGACATCTTCCGCGTCTTCGTCGTCCTCGTTGGCAGCGGCGCGGCTTGCCACCATCGAGGCGAAGAATTCGGGCTCCACCCGCGCCCTGCCCGGCGACGCGACCCGCGCCTCCGCCTGTTCGGCAAACTCGACGCGCTCGGCCGCACGGCGCCAGGCGCTTTCGGGCCGCACGCCGCCGGATCCGAACTCATCATGGCCCCTGCGGCGCGCGCTGCGGCGGTGCAGGAATGCCCTGAACGACAGCCACCAGTGGGCAATCACGCCGAATGCAAGGATGCCCTCGCCTTCATCGTCTTCATCGACAAGGGACGCCAGGTCGCGCTCGCGCTGTTCCTTCTCGGCCAGTTCCTCGAGCTCGCGGTCGGTCCGGCGCAACAGCAGGCCGGAACCATAGCCGTAGAGCCACAATGCCGGCACCGCCAGCGCGGCGGCAACTGCGGTGCCAACCCATCCGGCCGGGTAGTCTCCGGTCAGCATGCCCGGGATCTTCAGCACCATGTCGCCGAGCACGCCGCCGAGCCCGCTGGGCAGCGGCCAGGTGGGCGGCGGCGTGACGCAACCGGCAATCGCAGCGGAGAGAAGCGACGCGCCGAACCAGGCGAAGGCGCGACGCGGCATGCGATCCACCCCGCGCGCGGTGATCAGCAGCACGCCCCAGATCACCGCCGGGACCAGCGCCGCCACCGACGACAGGCCGTAGAACTGCATGGCGAGGTCGGAAAGGACCGCGCCCGGATAGTCCATCGCATTGGTGACGGGGTTGTCCGTGGCGTGGCTGAAGCTCGGATCGGCAACGTTCCACGTGCCAAGGCTGGCAAGCGCGAAGGCCACGAAGGCGAACAGCGCCAACCCTGCCACCCGCGCGGCCTGACGCCACGCAAAGTCCTTCAGGCCGTGCCCGGTGTCGGTCAGCGCGAATTGAGTGGCCGAACGCATGCTGCTTTCCCCGTCCGCAAAGAAGACGCCACGGCGCGAGCGCACCCTGGCCAGAGTCGGCCGTCAGATTACCGGCGGGAAGGTTAAGGTCGCATTAACCATGCAGGCGTCGCAAAACCGGGCAGGACTGGCCCGGGCGAGCCGGGCCTTCCCATGCGCCAGGACTGCCAGGCGGGGCAAGTTTGCTCCGGCGGCCGCAGCCGCCGGGAAGCTCTCACGAGTGGTAGGCCACCTCGCCGTGAGACGACAGGTCGAGCCCCTGCGCTTCGGCTTCGGGGCTCGGGCGCAGGCCGATCGCCACGTCGACGATCTTGTAGAGTATGACCGAGCCGATGCCGCACCAGGCGTAGGTGACCAGCACCGCCATTATCTGGGTCGAAACCTGGCCGCCCATCGTCACGCCATCGGCATAGCCGACGCCGCCGAGCGTCGTGGAGGCGAAGATGCCGGTGCCGATCGCGCCGACGGTTCCGCCGATGCCGTGTACGCCGAACACGTCGAGAGAATCGTCGTAGCCCATCCTGATCTTCACGACGGTGACGAAGAAGTAGCAGCAGACGCTGGCGATGGCGCCGAGCACGATTGCCCCGACCGGGCCGACGAAACCGGCAGCGGGCGTCACCGCCACGAGGCCGGCGACCATGCCCGAGGCAGCGCCGAGCATCGACGCCTTGCCGCGGACCAGCGCCTCCACCACCGACCAGGCGATGATGGCGCCGGCCGTGGCGGTGAAGCTGTTGATCATGGCGAGCGCCGCGCCACCATTGGCTTCCAGGTTGGAGCCGGCGTTGAAGCCGAACCAGCCCACCCACAGGATAGAGGCGCCGACCATGGTCAGCGTCATCGAGTGCGGCGCCATGTTGTCACGGCCGTAGCCGTTGCGCCTGCCAACCAGCAGGGCCCCCACCAGGGCGGCGATGCCGGCATTGATGTGCACCACGGTGCCGCCGGCGAAATCGAGCGCGCCCCAGCCGAACAGCAGGCCGTGCGGGTCCCAGACCATGTGTGCGATGGGGAAATAGACGAAGGTCACCCACAGGGCCACGAACAGCACCACGGCCGGGAACCGGATGCGTTCGGCAAATGCGCCGATGATCAGCGCCGGCGTGATGCAGGCGAAGGTCATCTGGAAACAGACATAGACGAGTTCGGGGATGACCACGCCGGTGGTGAGGGTGGGCACCGTGCTGCGCGGGGTGACGCCGGCGAGGAAAGCCTTGCCGAGCCCGCCCCAGAACGGGCTGGTGCCGCCGCCGAAGGCGACCGAATAGCCGTAGAGCACCCAGATGACGATGACGACCGCCACGATCATCGTGCACTGCATGAGCACGGAAAGCATGTTCTTGGCGCGCACCAGCCCGCCATAGAACAGCGCGACCCCCGGCAGCGTCATGAACAACACCAGCACGGTCGAGGCCAGCATCCAGGCTGTGTCGCCCTTGTCTGGCACCGGCAGCGCAGGCGCGGCGGCGGGCGCAACCTCCTGCGCGAAGGCCGAGAGCGTGCCCAGGGCGCCGAGCGCGAGCAGCCCCAGAAGGGCCACGCGCGCCGGCAGCGCAATGGAAGGCGGAATTTTCATCGAAATCTCCATCGTTTATGGTTTGGCTGGCGGAAATGTGTTGCGGCGGGCAAGTGAGGGCCGGCACCGGAAAAGGCAGGCTTCGAAAGCTCAGAGCGCATCGGCATCGGTCTCGCCGGTGCGGATCCGCACGGCCTGGTCTATGCCGAAGACGAAGATCTTGCCGTCGCCGATCTGGCCTGTCTTCGCCGCGGCGATGATGGCATCGACGGTCTTGTCGACCATCTCGCTGGCCACGGCGACTTCGATCTTGACCTTTGGCAGGAAGCTGAAAGCGTATTCGGCACCGCGGTAGATTTCCGTGTGCCCCTTCTGGCGCCCGTAACCTTTGACCTCGGTGACGGTCATGCCTTCGACGCCGATCGCGGTCAGCGCTTCGCGCACCACCTCGAGCTTGAACGGCTTGATGATAGCCATCACGATTTTCATCGGCTTCACCCTTTGCTGACGCGCACGACACGCGCCGTGCGCATTCAGGTGAATCAAGCTCCGTGCCAAACTGGCGGGTGCGCCATAAACGTCTGGAAATAATACGTATTCAGCGCTGCCGTTTTCCGGGCATCGAAACCGGCGGCCTCGAAATGCCTAGAAATTAGGCGATGCTGCGAAAATGCCTATTCTGCAGGCGAATGTCGCAGCCGAATCAGGCCCTCCTGGGCCACGGAAGCGATCAAGGTGCCGTCCTGCGCATAGAGCGCGCCGCGCGTGAAGCCGCGCGCGCCGGAAGTTGAGGGGCTGTCCTGCGTATAGAGCAGCCAGCCGTCCAGCGGGTGCGAGCGATGGAACCACATGGCGTGGTCAAGGCTCGCCGCCTGGATGTCGCGGTCGAAGATCGCCCGGCCATGCGCGAAGGTGGAGGTGTCCAGAAGCGTCATGTCCGACAGATAGGCCAGCACCGCCGCCTGCATGGCGCGATCGTCCGGCACCGGCCCCGTGGTGCGGATCCAGATCTTCTGTTGCGGCGCCAGCTTTTCGCGACTGGTGTAGTGCTTGAGAAACACCGGCTTCATCTCGATCGGCCGGTCACGCTCCCAGTAGCGGCGGATGCCTTCCGGTACTGCATCGCCAAACTTGGCGATCAGTTCCTGCTGGGTTCCCAGCGTTTCGGGCGCAGGCACGTCGAGCGGCATCGGCATCTGATGGTTCAGCCCGTCCTCGTCCACCTGGAATGACGCCTCAAGCGAGAAGATGGCGTGGCCGTGCTGGATGGCCACGACGCGGCGCGTGGTGAAGCTGGCGCCGTCGCGAATGCGATCGACCTCGTAGACGATCGGCACCTTGGTGTCGCCCGGCCGCATGAAGTAGCCGTGCAGCGAGTGGACGTGGCGATCCGGCGAGACGGTACGCTGGGCAGCGACCAGGGCCTGCGCGATGGTCTGGCCGCCAAACACGCGCTGCCAGTCCGACTGGGGGCTGCGACCACGATAGAGGTTGTGTTCCAGCTTCTCGAGGTCAAGAATGGCGAGAAGCTCTTGCATGGCCGCCGTCATGTTTCGCACCTTTCCGAACACTCGAACCGGAACGGTTTCAACGGAACGTCCGGCCAAGTCAAGGCAACAGACGCAGGCGCAAGACCCGGAGGACAGGGCAATGGTCGAGAACGAATCAGCTGCCGAAAGGCATCCCATGCTCGATGTGCTGATTGCCGGCGCCGGCTATGTCGGCCTTGCGGCCGCGGTGTCGCTGAAGCAGGCGCGACCCAACCTGGCCGTTGCCGTGGTCGACGCGGCTCCCAAGGGCGTCTGGCAGCGCGACACCCGCTCGTCGGCGGTTGCCGCGGCGGCCTGCCGAATGCTGGGCCAGCTCGGCTGCTGGGACGAGATCCGGCCCGAGGCGCAGCCGATCGTCGACATGCTGATCACCGATTCGCGCACCGCCGACCCGGTGCGCCCGGTCTATCTGACCTTCGAGGGCGAGGTCGCGCCCGGCGAACCCTTCGCGTACATGGTGGCCAACAAGGTGATCAACGCCGCGCTTCGCCGCCGTGCTGGCGAACTCGGCATCGACATCATCGAGGGTGTGGCGGTCCAGGCCTTCGAAACCGGCATCGCCAGCGTGGCGATCCATCTTGCCGACGGCACTTCGCTCGACGCCCGGCTGCTGGTTGCAGCCGATGGCGTGAATTCTCGCCTGCGCGACATGGCCGGCATCAAGACGGTGAAGTGGGAGTATGGGCAGTCCGGCATCGTCTGCACGGTGGCGCATGAGCGGCCCCACAACGGCCGCGCCGAGGAGCACTTCCTGCCGGCCGGTCCATTCGCCATACTGCCGCTCACCGGCAATCGCTCCTGCATCGTGTGGACCGAGCGCACGGAAGATGCCGAAAGGCTGCTCGCCAGCGACGAGCTGGTTTTCGAAACGGAACTGGAGCACCGCTTCGGGCTGAAGCTGGGCGAGCTTCGCGTCGAGGGCAAGCCGCGCGCATGGCCCCTCGGCCTTATGCTCGCCCGCGATTTCGTGGCGCCGCGCTTTGCGCTGGCGGGAGACGCAGCGCACGGCATCCACCCCATTGCCGGCCAGGGCCTGAACCTCGGCTTCAAGGACGTCGCAGCCCTCGCCGAAACCATCGTGGAGGCCGACCGCCTCGGCCAGGACATCGGCGCGCTGGACGTGCTGCAACGCTACGAGCAGTGGCGCCGGTTCGACACGGTGCAGATGGGCGTCACCACCGACGTGCTCAACCGGCTGTTCTCCAACGACTTCGGCCCGTTGCGCGCCTTGCGCGATTTCGGGCTCGGCCTCGTCGACCGCATGCCGCAGCTGAAATCCTATTTCATCCGCCAGGCGTCGGGGCTCTCCGGCGACATGCCCCGGCTGCTCAAGGGCGAAGCGATCTAGCCGGAACCGGCTTGCGCCAAAGTGCTCATGGCCCGAGCCGCCGCAGGCCCTATATTCGCGGGGTCGCCGCACGCGCGGCCCATCACCAAGAGGGAGGAGGATAATCATGCATCGTCAAGCAACCGCCGTCTGGAAGGGATCGCTGACCGAAGGCAGCGGCACGCTCGAAACGCAAAGCGGCGCGTTCAGCGGCACGCCCTATTCGTTCAAGGGCCGCTTTCAGGACGAGAGCGGCAAGTCCGGCACCAATCCGGAGGAACTGATCGCCGCTGCCCATGCCGGCTGCTTCGCCATGCAGCTTTCGCACTTCCTGGCCGAGAACGGCACGCCGGCTGAGGAACTCGACGCCAAGGCGGTCGTCACTTACGGCCCGGCGGCGGACGGCGGCTTCGAGATCACCGAAAGCGCACTTGCCCTGACGGGCAAGGTGCCGGGGATCGACGCAGCGAAATTCAAGGAGCTCGCGGAGCAGGCAAAGGCCGGCTGTCCCGTTTCCAAGGCGCTCGGCGCAATCAAGATTACATTGGAGGCGCGGCTGGCCTAGCTCGCGCGCCCGAGGTCCCATCTGCAACCAAGCGGCCCGCCCCACCGGACGGGCCGCTTGGCTTTTCACTGAATGCCGACCCTTACTGCGCCGGTGCCGCGGGCTGCCCAGGTGCGGGCGCCGGAGCCGGCTGCGTGGGCGGTGCAGGGGTGGTGGTTTCAGGCGCGGGCGGCGTCGCCGGCGCGGTCTGCTCGGGCGGCGGTGTTGTTGTCGGAGCCGTGGGCGCGGCGGGAGCCGTCGTGCTCGGAGCCGGGGTCGCCGGGGCGGTGGTCTGGGGCGCAGGCGCCGGTGTCGTCGTCTCGCTGGTCGTCGGCTGGGCCGGCTCGCCGGGCGTATGCGACTTGCTTGGGAAGAAAATGAAATAGGCAATCACGGCAAGCACGACCACGATCGCGGCAATCAGCACCCCGCTGCCGCCGGAACCGGAAGGCGCCGGGCGATCATTGAGCGGAGGCTCGGGTGAATTCGCTGGATCTCGAGAGCCAGCGGGCGACGCAGGGTTCAACGGATCGTTCATCCTCGGATCCGGAATACGGTCGGACTTGGCCATGATCGGGTCTCCGTCTGTTTTACGGAGATACAACGAACGAGGTGCGGTTTGGTTTCAGATCGGCCCGAGAGGCCGGGTCGCAAGCCGCAGCGACTTGGCGAGGAAGCTCAGTCGACTGCGGTTACCTCGTAGCCGTCGTCGCGCAAGAGCGCGACCAATCCATCCTCGCCCGGCAGATGCATTGCCCCGACCGCGATGAAGGCGTCGCCCTGCGCGAGAATGGTTTCAGCCCTTTCGGCCATGGTTCGGTTGCGGGCCTTGATCATCGCCTCGTCGAAGGCGGCGTAACCGTCATCGCCACCGGCCTCGTCGGGTAGAACTGCGCGGAACAGAGGCCAGAACATGCCGGTTTCGCCCCGCTGATAGAGCACGATCATCGTTTCGATGACATCGTCCATCCGGTCGCCGAGCTTCAGCGTGTCGACAAGGCCTTTCATGTGAAAGTCCATCGGCAGGGACGCCATGGCGCGAAGCTGGTCGGCCACCGTCTCCAGCCCCTCGACCTTCTTGCCCATGGCCAGCGCATCCTGGGCGAGCTTGATATCGAGAACGGGCGCGCCTGCGGCCTTTCGCGAAAGCTCGCACGCCGGAAGCGCCACCATCGCCGACAGCATCCACGGCTTCATCTTGGAGACGCTCGCCGGCGGAATGCCGCGTGCGTCGAGCGCCTTCTCCACGACCGCCGCGTCTTCCGGCGACAGCAGCGACGTCAGCGTCGTGCTGTCGGTGAACATGGTCAGGTCCGGCTCCTTCATGATGGCGGCCATCATGCTCGACTGGTCCAGTATTTCCGTCGTCTCGATGACAACGGTGCTTGATGCATCGAAAGCCTTCTGCGCAGCCGGCGTCAGGGCCACCACGCGCGGATCGGTCATGTGCATCGTGCCGAAAAGGAACGACGGCTTTGCGCCCGCCTTCTCGACCGTCCACAACAGCCCCTTGCCGTTGGGCGTCTGCGCCGCCTCGACCGCAATCTGATCCACCAGCGCCGGGTTGCTCTTCTGCAGCGCCGCCAGCATGTCGGCGCCCTTGCAGGCCGACACCTCGGCGTGGGCCTTGCCCATGGCGATGATCGTGACGGCGACGAAGGAGATGAGGAACAGCACATTGAGCGCCACGATCAGCAGCAAGGCTGTGAGCGCGGTACGGTCGGCAATGGCGATAGCGCGTTTCATGTTTCCAGCATTAACGCCAAAAGACGGCGAAACCGTTAATTGCCGCGGCCAAATTGTCGCGTTGCGCCATCAGGCGCGCGGGTGTGCCGCCTCGTAGATGTCGAGCAGGCGCGCAGTGTCCACGCCGGTATAGACCTGCGTTGTCGACAGGCTGGCATGGCCGAGCAGTTCCTGGATGGTGCGCAGGTCGCCGCCGCGCCCGAGCAGGTGCGTGGCGAAGGAATGGCGCAGCGCATGCGGCGTTGCGGTGTCCGGCAGGTTCAGCGCCGAGCGCAGCTTCTGCATCTCGCGCTGGATGATCGCCGGGTTGAGCGGCCCGCCGCGCGCACCGCGAAACAGCGGCGCGTCCGGCCCAAGGTGATAGGGGCAGAGCTTGCGGTACTCGGCGACCGCCGCCAGCGCCGCCGGCAGAACCGGCACCAGCCGCGTCTTGCCGCCCTTGCCGGTAATCCGAAGCACCCTATCGCCGGACGCGCCAAGATCGTCGCCATCGAGGCTGAGCGCCTCCGAAATGCGCAACCCGCAGCCGTAGAGCAGCGTCAGCACCGCGGCATTGCGAGCCGCGATCCACGGCTCCTCCGCAAGCTGCTCGCCTGCGGATACGACACGCTTGGCGTCCGATGCCGTCAGCGGCTTGGGCAATGACTTCGGCTGCCTGGGCGCGCGCAAAGCGGCCGCCCCCGCCGCATTGGCAAGGCCGCGCCGCTCTAGGAAACGCAGGAAAGAACGCACCCCGGCTAGCCCCCGCCCCAGCGTGCGTGCACCGGCCCCATCGCCACGGCGCGACGCCAGAAACGCGCGCAGGTCCGCAGGGCGAAGCTCCCTTATATCGGCCAGCCCCGGCGCGCCGCCGCAATGGCCGGTGAGAAACTGAAGGAACTGGCGCGTATCGCGCTCATAGGCTTCCACGGTCAGCGCCGAAAGCCGGCGCTCATGCGCCAGCGACTTCAGCCAGCATTCGCGGGCCGACTGGAGTTCGGGCTTGGCGACGACGAGGAATTCTTGCTGCATGGGCTTTCGAAAAATCATCCACTGCCATGCTGAGGCCTCCAGGTTAGCAACGGATGAAAGCGCGCGATTGAAAACGCGCCGAGCGAGGGATAGAGACGGGCAAAGGATCGAAATGCCCATGCCCAAGCCAGAAAATCCCATCCAGATGGCCGTTATCGGTGCCGCCCATGGCATCAAGGGGGAACTGCGCGTGAAAACCTTCACCGCCGACCCGCTGGCGCTCGGCGACTACGGGCCGCTCTATTCCCGAGACGGGCGCGCCTTTGAAGTGATCGACATCCGGCCGGCGAACACTGTGGTGATCGTCCGCTTCAAGAACGTGAAGGACCGCAACGCGGCCGAGGCACTGGCCGGCACCGAGCTTTTCATCGACCGCTCGGCCCTGCCCGATGAAGGCGAGGAAGACGAGTTCTACCACGCCGACCTGATCGGCCTTGCCGTGAAAGACGAGACCGGCGCCACGATCGGCAAGGTCTCGGCGGTGCAGAATTTCGGCGGCGGCGATATTCTCGAGATCGTGCATGCCGGCAGGAAGGGCGTGCTTATCCCCTTCACACAGGCGGCAGTGCCGGACATCGACGTGAAAGCAGGTTTCCTGCGCGTCGACACTGCGGCGGCGGGGCTGGTCGAAGACGCCAGTGGAGAAGACGAGGAAGGCGGCGAGGCTCTTGAGCGGCCGCGCGGCCGCGAAGGCGAAGGGGGCGACAGTTGAGCGGCTTCCGCGCCTCTGTGCTGACGCTTTACCCGGAGATGTTTCCGGGGGCGCTGGGCCTTTCGCTGGCTGGGCGCGCGCTTGAGCGTGGCGACTGGTCGCTGGAAGCCGTGCATATCCGCGATTTTGCCACCGACAAGCACCGGACCGTGGACGACACACCCGCAGGCGGCGGCGCCGGCATGGTCATGCGAGCAGACATACTGGCCAAGGCCATCGACGCGACCGCCCCGGCGGGCGACCCGCGCCCAAAGCTGCTGATGAGCCCGCGCGGGAAACCGCTGACGCAGGCGCGGGTGCGCGAACTGGCGGCCGGCCCCGGCGCGGTGATACTTTGCGGCCGCTTCGAGGGCGTCGACCAGCGCATCATCGAGGCGCGCGCGCTGGAGGAAGTGTCGATCGGCGATTTCATCCTCTCTGGCGGCGAACCGGCAGCGCTTGTGCTGCTGGACGCGGTGGTGCGGCTGCTGCCCGGCGTGATGGGCAACGACACTTCCGGCGACGAGGAGAGTTTTGAGAACGGGCTGCTCGAACACCCGCACTACACTCGCCCGCAGGAATTCGAGGGGCGGCCGATCCCCGAGGTGCTCACCTCCGGCAACCATGGCAAGATCGCCACCTGGCGCCGCGCCCAGGCCGAGCTTCTGACCAGAGAACGGCGCCCGGACCTGTTTTCGGCCCATGAATCGGCCGCTTCCGCCAAAAAACCGTCACCCAAGAGGTGACAATGCACGCGGAAGCGTGTATGTGCGCGACCGCAACCGGGAGTATGATGCTTCCGGGCCCGTCAACAATGACGGTGAAATCGCCCCTGCCTCGGCTTCTCGGCGAGAAGTAAAGGCATAGCCAAACGGTCGTCGAACTGGGTGGCAAGTGCCGGGCGCTCTGGCTGTTGAGAACGAAGAAGAGGTTATTGCGATGGATATCATCCGTCAGATCGAGGCCGAACAGGCCGCCAAGATCGAAGCGAAGCGCAAGCTTCCCGAATTCCAGCCGGGCGACACCGTCCGCGTCCTGGTCCGCGTCACCGAAGGTACGCGCACCCGCGTGCAGGCCTATGAAGGCGTGGTGATCGCGCGTTCGGGCTCGGGCTTCCAGGAAAACTTCACGGTCCGCAAGATCTCCTACGGCGAAGGCGTGGAGCGCGTGTTCCCGGTCTACTCGCCGATGGTCGAAGGCGTCGAGATCGTCCGCCGCGGCAAGGTTCGCCGCGCCAAGCTCTATTACCTGCGTGATCGTCGCGGCAAGTCTGCGCGTATCGTCGAGAACACCAGCGTGCGCGCCCGCAAGCTGAACGACGCCGAGCGCGAAGCAGCCAACGCCGAGAAGGCGCGCATCGAGGCCGAGAAGATCGCCGCCGCCGAGGCACTGGCTGCCGAGAAGGCCGCCCAGGAAGCCGCCGAGAAGAAGGCTGCCGCCGAAGCAGCAGCCGCTGCCGAGGCCGAGAAGGCCGCCGAATAATCTTCCTCGGGAGATTCTATTTGGAAAAAGGCGGCTTCGGCCGCCTTTTTTCGTCCCGTGCTCATGTCCAAGGGGGGAGAACGATGAGCGAGTTTGCCAAGGCCAATCTGCGCAACTGGGACAATCGCGCCGAGCTCCATTCGTCCGATACCACCGGCACCTACCGGATCGTTCAGGTCCTCGCTGGCGGCTCCTCGCTGAATCCGCTGGAGGCCAGCGAGATCGGTGACGTGACGGGCAAGGACATTGTCCATCTGCAATGCCACATCGGCCTGGATACGCTCAGCCTCAAGCACCTCGGCGCGAAAAGCGTCACCGGCCTTGATTTTTCACCCAAGGCGATCGCAGCAGCGAGGGCTTTCGCCGAGAGGGCCGGAACGCCGGCGCGCTTCGTCGAAGCCTCGGTCTATGACGCGCCGCAGGCGCTGGGCGAAACCTACGACATGGTCTTCGTCACGTGGGGCGCCATCAACTGGCTGGACGACATCTTCCGCTGGGCCGAGGTGGTGTCGGCGCTGCTGCGCCCCGGCGGCCGGCTCTACCTGCTCGAGGGCCATCCGCAGCTCGGCCAGGTAGAGGCGCGCAACGGCACCCTTGAGCTCGCCTATCACTGGCGCACACCGAGCGCCGAGCCGCTTACCTGGGATGACGCCCAGACCTATACCGGCGACGACCGGCAATTGACGCATACGCGCTGCTACGAGTGGATTCACCCGCTGAGCGACATCGTCAACGCGCTGATCAGGGCTGGAATGAGCATCGACCACCTCAACGAACACGAGATCGTTGTCTGGCGGGCCTTTGCGGATGTGGTCGAACTCGGCGATGACCAGTTCGCACTGCCGGAAGGCTATCCGAAAATCCCGATGTCCTTCTCCATCGCAGCAACGAAGCGCGCGGGATAGCGAAACCTTTTCATTCTACTGCGGCAGGGAAGCAAGCCCGTCTCTTGCAAGCCGTGGGCAGTTGGCTAATCATGCGCGAAATCCTGCCTTTTCGACCCAAAGAAATTTCCGAACTGGAGCGCGCCCCATGAACAGGTTCAAATTCGCACTGGCCGGGCTGCTGGCCTGCGTTCTCGCACCCGCGGCGGCAAGCGCCGACGCGCTGCCCGACCTCGGCGGAAAGACGGTGACGGTGGTGACCGAGAATGCCTATCCGCCCCTGCAGTTCGTGGACCCGAAGACGGGCGAGCAGATCGGCTGGGAATACGACGCCATGAACGAGATGGCCAAGCGCCTGAACTTCAAGGTCGATTACCAGAACACCTCCTGGGACGCGATGATCCAGGCCGTCTCCGACGGGCAGTACAACATCGGCATGACCGGCATTACCATCAAGGACGACCGCAAGGAGAAGGTCGACTTCTCCGACCCCTACATGCGTTCGCAGCAGTTCATGCTCGTGCGCGGCGACGAAAGCCGCTTCAATGACGCCAAGAGCTTCGCGGCACTCGAGGACGGCCTGGTCGGCGCGCAGGCGGGCACCTCCCCCTTCTACACCGCCGTCTACGAAATTCTGGACGGCAACGAACAGAACCCGCGCATCAAGCTGCTCGAGACCTTCGGCGCGACCGTGCAGGCCCTGAAGTCGGGCGACGTCGACCTGGTGCTGACCGACAGCGTCGCCGCCAAGGGCTATGTCGACTCGTCGAACGGCGCCCTGAAGGTGGTGGGCGAGCCGCTCGGCACCGAGGATTTCGGCTTTATCTTCCAGAAGGGTTCCGATCTCGTAGCGCCGATCAACGCGGCCATTGAATCGATGAAGGCCGACGGCACCATCGATGCCCTGAACAAGAAGTGGTTCCTCGACTACAAGATGGGCGAATAACGGGCCAAGCGGGGCCGGGAGTTTCGGCTGAGGCCGGGCTCCCGGCCCTCGCATTTTCAGATGCACCTGCTCTCCACGACTTCGCCCGAGAAGAAAGAATTCCCCTGGTGGCTGGCGGTCGCCGCGGCGATTGCCGTCGCGGTCGCCGTGTTCGTCGCCACCAGTGACATCTACGCCCAGGTCTTTTCGACGGTCGCCAAGGGCATCGGCATCACTGTCTTTGTCACGCTAGTCGGCTTCAGCCTTGCCTCGATGCTCGGGCTGGGCATCGCGCTGATGGGCCTTTCCGGATCGGTCTGGCTACGCCAGATCTCAC
This sequence comes from Mesorhizobium sp. KR2-14, assembly GCF_040049255.1. Taxonomy (NCBI): domain Bacteria; kingdom Pseudomonadati; phylum Pseudomonadota; class Alphaproteobacteria; order Hyphomicrobiales; family Phyllobacteriaceae; genus Mesorhizobium; species Mesorhizobium sp. KR2-14. Next base: position 44,248 of record NZ_JBDZDR010000003.1, read on the forward strand.
GCTTCTATGTCGAGATCATCCGCGGCGTGCCGATCTTGGTGCTGCTGTTCTGGATCGCGTTCGTCGGTGCGCCAGCCTTCGTGGCCGGATGGAACGCCACCACGGCGCCGCTGCAGGAAGCGGGCCTCTTGCCGCCGCTCCAGGTGCGCGACGTCTCGCTTCTCTGGCGCGCCATCATGGCGCTTACCATCGGCTATTCGGCTTTCATTTCCGAAGTGTTCCGCGCCGGCATCCAGTCGGTCGATGCCGGCCAGATCGAGGCCGCCAAGGCGCTCGGCCTGACGCGTTTCCAGCGCTTCCGCCTGATCATCCTGCCGCAGGCCATCCGCACCATCCTGCCCCCGCTCGGCAACGACTTCGTCGCGATGGTCAAGGATTCCTCGCTGGTCTCGGTGCTCGGCGTGGCCGACATAACCCAGATGGGCAAGGTCTACGCCTCCGGCTCCTTCCGCTTCTTCGAGACCTATTCCATCGTCGCTTATATCTATCTCGTGCTCACGGTCGGCCTGTCGCTGGCATTGAGGGCGCTTGAACGGCGGATGCGCAAGGGGCACCGGGCATGAGCCAACACCGCCACAGCGAAGGGCTGGAGCAGGTTTACGCCGCCCGCAACGAGGCCGAGCTGACGCAGGCCTATGCGGCATGGTCGAGCGACTATGACCGCGAGACGGCCGCCTCCGGCTATTGCCTGCCATTCATGATCACGGCCTGGGTCGCCCGGCATGTGCGGCCGGGCACCGGCCCGATCCTCGATGCCGGCTGCGGCACCGGCCTCTCAGGCGCCTATCTGCAGGCGCTCGGCTATTGCGACATCGAGGGCCTCGACTTCTCGAGGGACATGCTGGCGATAGCCGGGACGCGCGGCGCCTATGGCGCGCTGACCGAGGCTGTACTTGGCCGCCCGCTGCCCTGGCGCGACGGGCACTTCGCCGCCTTCTTCTCGACCGGCGTCTTCACCGAAGGGCATGTCCCCGCATCCAGCCTCGACGAGCTGGCGCGGATCACCCGCGCCGGTGGCCATGCCATCTTCACGGTGCGCGACGTGGTTCTGGACAAGGGCGGCTTCCGCACCAAGTTCGCCGAGCTCGAACAAGCCGGGCGCTGGCGCCCTGTCGAGGAAAGCCCTTTGTTTCGCGCCTTCGCGGTCGATGAAGCGGATGTCCTCGTCAAGGCTTTCGTTTTCGAGATCTTGTGAGGCGGTCGCGCTGGCGTGACAAGGCTGCCAATTGCCGACCGGCCAAAATGCTGGTATGTGCCCGGCCATGGAACAGCTCTTTGGAGATCCAGCCTACAAGGGTTTCGTGCTGCAGGACCACAAGCGCCTGCCGGGCCGATTCTTTGCGCGGATTTCCGGCGCGCAGACCAGCCGCCTATCCTGAGCGGACCAGGCTGCCGGCGCCTTTGCTGCCGGGTCATTCCAGTTTTCCGCTCTATCCAGGGATTTAGACAATGAGCGCACCCCGCACCCTCTACGACAAGATTTTTGACGACCACGTTGTCGACCGCCAGGACGACGGCACCTGCCTGCTCTACATCGACCGCCATCTGGTGCACGAAGTGACCAGCCCGCAGGCTTTCGAGGGGCTGCGCATGTCGGGCCGCAAGGTGCGCCACCCGGAGCGCACGCTGGCCGTGGTCGACCACAACGTGCCGACCTCGCCCGACCGCAAGAACGGCATCAAGAACGAGGAAAGCCGCATCCAGGTCGAGGCGCTGGCCAAGAACGCGGCCGACTTCGGCGTGGAATACTATTCCGAGAACGACGTCCGCCAGGGCATCGTCCACATCGTCGGCCCCGAGCAAGGCTTCACACTGCCGGGCATGACCATCGTCTGCGGTGACAGCCATACCTCGACGCATGGTGCCTTCGGCGCACTGGCGCACGGCATCGGCACCTCCGAGGTCGAGCACGTGCTGGCCACCCAGACGCTGATCCAGAAGAAGGCCAAGAACATGCTGGTGCGCGTCGACGGCCAGCTGCCGGCCGGCGTCACCGCCAAGGATATCGTGCTGGCCATCATCGGCGAGATCGGCACCGCCGGCGGCACCGGCTACGTCATCGAATATGCCGGCGAAGCGATCCGCGCGCTGTCGATGGAAGGCCGCATGACCATTTGCAACATGTCGATCGAAGGCGGCGCCCGTGCCGGCCTGATCGCTCCGGACGAGACCACTTTCGCCTACGTCAAGGACAAGCCGCGTGCGCCGAAGGGCAAGGCTTGGGACATGGCGCTGGATCACTGGAAGACGCTGCACACCGACGAAGGCGCGCATTTCGACAAGGTTGTGGTGCTCGACGCAGCCAAGCTGCCGCCCATCGTCACCTGGGGCTCCTCGCCGGAGGACGTCGCTTCCATCACCGGCGTGGTGCCGAACCCGGACGACATCGCCGACGAGAACAAGCGCAACTCCAAGAAGCGCGCGCTCGAATATATGGGCCTGACCGCCGGCACCAAGATCACCGACATCGCCATCGACCGCGTCTTCATCGGCTCCTGCACCAACGGCCGCATCGAGGACCTGCGCGCAGTGGCCAAGGTCGTCGAGGGCAGAAAAGTCGCTTCGACCGTGTCGGCCATGATCGTTCCGGGCTCCGGCCTGGTGAAGGAGCAGGCCGAGGCCGAAGGCCTCGACAAGATCTTCATCGAAGCAGGCTTCGACTGGCGCGAGCCGGGCTGCTCCATGTGCCTGGCCATGAACGACGACCGGCTGAAGCCGGGCGAGCGCTGCGCCTCCACTTCGAACCGCAACTTCGAGGGCCGCCAGGGCTTCAAGGGCCGCACCCATCTCGTGTCGCCCGCAATGGCGGCGGCGGCGGCGATCGCCGGCCATTTCGTCGACATTCGCGACTGGAACTAAGCAGTTGAAGAAGACCCGGGCGACGCTCAGTCGCCCGGCTCGAACCTTCTGACGAGTTCGTGGAACTCGTCGCGAATGCCCGGCCTGTCCTCGGGCACGACCAGCGCAAGACGGCGCCTGTCGAAAAGCTGAAACCACTCGTCCCAATCGATCAGCTCGATCGCGCCCGTGGCGTCGGAACGCTCCGGCCGGTCATCGTCTTCATAGGCGCTTTGCCCGAACATGATGCGCAGGACCGGCTCGCCTCCCGAGGCGGTGGCCTCCTGAAGCGCAGGACTGCCCGCCCTCGCCGCAACCCAGTCGCGTATTGCTTCGTGATCGACGAGCATCACGGTCTTCATCGCAGGCCTCCTTGTCGCCTTAGCATCGCAACGCGGATACCGCGGTGCGGTTCCCTCTCCGACTCCTGGCCGGCTGGAGTACCGTCCGCTCTCAAGAATTTCTCGGCGCGCGCAAAACTGCCCCAGCGTTAACGGCTTTTTCGTGCAAACGTGATTGATTGCTTCGGCTTCGCAGTTTCCCCGGCCGTGTGGTTCGCCGTGGGAACTGCGTGGCTTTTTTCTTGCAGCTTTTCCATCTGAATGAAGCCGTGCGCTTGGGGGGCGCGTCCGATGAGCGGAGCAGCGGTTGTCCTGATAATCAATCTGATTGTCACGGGGTTGTTGTCGGCATCCTTCGCCATGGTCGCCGTCTATGATCGCAAGCAGGAAGCGGCACGCTGGATGGCCGTGGTCTACGGGATGGGCGTCGTCTATTGCTTGACCGAGTTCCTGCTCGCCAGGTTCGGTGCCCCGCGCGTCGCCGTGGTCTTCTCGTTTTCGCTGTTCCTGGCGGCACTGCTGCTGTTCAATGTCGGCGTCGCGCGCAAATACCAGGTGCCTGTGCCCTGGCGCCTGCTGTCTGCGCTATTCCTGTTTTCCGTCGTGGCCTGTGACGCCATACAGGACATCCCGCGGCAGTCCTTCACAAGGATGATGGCTTATCAGGCGCCCTATTTCGCGATGCAGCTTATCGGCGCCTGGATAGTGTGGTCGGCGCGTTCACGCAGGTGGCTCGACAACGCATTGATGCTGCTGCTGGCTGCGAGTTCGCTGCAGTTCCTCAGCAAGCCGTTTCTTTCGGACCTGCTGGGCGGAACGGGCGCCAGCGCGCAGTCCTATCTTACAACCACCTATGCGCTCATCTCGCAGTCCATGGGGACGGTTACCGCCGTCGCCACTGCTTTGCTGTTCCTGGTCATCCTGGCGCGCGACGTCATCGCCGACGTCACGACGCTTTCCCAAACGGATTCCTTGTCCGGCTTGCTCAACCGGGGCGGCTTCGAGCGCTACGCAAACACAGTGCTGCGCCAGGAGGCACGGAGGGGCCAGCCGGTTTCGCTGGTCATCTGCGATCTCGATTACTTCAAGACGATCAACGACACTTTCGGTCATGCTTCCGGAGACAAGGTGATCAAGGCCTTTGCGAGCTTCCTCAGCAGGACAGCGGCGGACCACCACATTGCCGGGCGCATCGGCGGCGAGGAGTTTGCCATCATCCTGCCAGGTGCCAACCTGGCGGCCGCGCGCCTGTTTGCCGAATGCACGCGTACTGCGTTCTCCACCTTGCCGATAGAGGGACTACCGGATGGCCTGCGGTTCACCGCGAGCTTCGGGGTCAGCGAATGCGCGCCGGGAGACGATCTGTCGGAACTGCTTTCGCGCGCCGACAAGGCGCTCTACGCGGCCAAGAAGGACGGCCGCGACTGCGTGCGCACAGCCGCCTCGCCCGTCGAGACCAGACGCGGGCACAAGTCGGCCTGATCGAGCGCGAAGAAAGGTCCCGCGAGCGTCGCCTTATTGGCAGGAGGCACCCAGCGTTGGCAATATGCCCTCGGAAAAGCCGTACATATAGCTGCGCCCCTTCACGAGAACCGGCGGCGCATAGCAATAGGGCTCGCCCGGCATAGGGGCGCCCGGTTCGGATTGCGCGATTTTCGGCTCGCTCTTTCGCGGGCCTTCGGCAAGCCGGCGGGCAATACGGCCCTGTCCCACGACGATCCGCTTGTAGCCCGATGCGCTGTCGATGATGATGTTGCCGAAAGTATCGGCATAGGTAAGGTCGCGGATGCGGTTGTCGGCGAAGGCCGCCGTCGCGAAGGCCGCAAGTCCGATCGACAGGACCGGCAGAACGAGCATTCTCGGACCTCTTGCACCCATGGGGCTGCCTCCCTCACCGCAGTGGATTTCCGCGCCGAGAATTAACTTTTTCGAAGCCTTTGTTAAGGGCCAGGAGCGAAAAAGCGGCCGGAACACCGCTGACGCGTCCTGCTGTCGGAGTGCAATGAGGCCGCGGCGACCTGCCCATGACGCGGGGACCGCCGAACCGCTGCCGCTGATTCGCCCCAAGCGTGCGGTGCAGCAAAGAAACATGGCAACCACATGGTAGTTTCCTGCAGCATTCTACCGGCCAGCAGCCGGTCCTGGACATGACTTCAATCGGTTGAAGCAAGATCAGTGACTTGAACGCCCATGCCTTTGGATCAAATTGGCGAGCGGAAATGCCATCCGGCTTTGACGCGGTGCAAAAAGCGCATTAGAACGCCGCTATCCTAAGTCGCATTCCGGGAAGAGCATGCCGTTTTTGCGCGTCGAAATGTCCGTGCGCCGGAAAGGGGAGCCATGAGCAAGATACCAGCCACCCAAGCAAGGCCGCTTTCGCCGCATCTGACGATCTACAAGCCGCCGATCACGATGACGATGTCGATCATGCACCGCATTACCGGCGGCGCGCTTTATTTCGGCACGCTGCTGGTCGCCTGGTGGCTGGTTGCGGCGGCGACATCTGAAAGCTACTTCAATTTTGTCGACTGGATTTTCGGCTCCTGGATCGGCCGGCTCGTACTGTTCGGCTACACCTGGGTCCTGATGCACCACATGATGGGCGGCATTCGCCACTTCATCTGGGACGCCGGCTTCGGCCTTGAAAAACACACCGCCTCGAAGATCGCCTGGGCCACCATCGTCGCGTCGGTGCTGCTGACGCTGGCCATCTGGATCATCGGCTATATGGCGCGGGGAGCCTGATCATGTCGGACATGCGTACACCCCTCAAAAAGGTTCGCGGACTTGGCTCCGCCCATGAAGGCACCGACCATTTCTGGCGCCAGCGACTGACGGCGGTGGCCAACGTGCCGCTCACCCTGTTCTTCGTCGGCCTGCTCGTGGCGCTAAACGGCGCGGGCTTCGCCGAGGTCCGCGCCACGCTCTCCAATCCGTTTGTGGCGCTGGTGCTCATTCTGATGCTGCTTTCGGCCCTCTATCACATGCGGCTCGGCATGCAGGTCATCATCGAGGACTATGTGCACAATGAGGGAACGAAGGTCGTCCTCATCATGCTCAACACCTTTTTCACGATCGCGGTAGGCGTCGCATCCATCTTCGCCCTGCTCAAACTAGCATTCGGGGGCTGACCAGTGGCCAAGGACATCACAGGCAACGGCAAGGCATCGGCCGGCAAGAGCTACACCTATGTCGACCACAAGTTTGACGTGGTGGTTGTTGGCGCCGGCGGTTCGGGCCTGCGCGCGACCCTCGGCATGGCCGAGCAGGGGCTGAAGACGGCCTGCATCACCAAGGTCTTCCCGACCCGCTCGCACACGGTGGCGGCGCAGGGCGGCATCGCCGCCTCGCTCTCCAACATGGGCCCCGACAACTGGCAGTGGCATATGTATGACACGGTCAAGGGCTCCGACTGGCTCGGCGACGTCGATGCCATGGAATATATGGTGCGCCAGGCGCCGGCCGCGGTCTACGAACTCGAGCACTACGGCGTGCCGTTCTCGCGCACCGAGGAAGGCAAGATCTACCAGCGCCCCTTCGGCGGCCACATGCAGAACTTTGGCGACGGCCCGCCGGTGCAGCGCACCTGCGCGGCCGCCGACCGTACCGGCCACGCCATCCTGCACACGCTCTACGGCCAGTCGCTGAAGCACAACGCGCAGTTCTTCATCGAGTATTTCGCGCTCGACCTGATCATGACCGACGGTGTCTGCACCGGCGTCGTTGCCTGGAACCTCGATGACGGCACCATCCACCGCTTCTCGGCCAAGATGGTGGTTCTGGCCACCGGCGGCTATGGCCGCGCCTATTTCTCGGCCACTTCCGCGCACACCTGCACCGGCGACGGCGGCGGAATGGCGGCCCGCGCCGGCCTGCCGCTCCAGGACATGGAGTTCGTGCAGTTCCACCCGACCGGCATCTACGGCTCCGGCTGCCTGATCACCGAAGGCGCCCGCGGCGAGGGCGGCTATCTGGTGAACTCCGAAGGCGAGCGCTTCATGGAACGCTACGCCCCCTCGGCCAAGGACCTTGCCTCGCGCGACGTGGTTTCGCGCTGCATGACGCTGGAAATCCGCGAGGGACGCGGCGTCGGCAAGAACAAGGACCACATCTACCTGCACCTCGACCATCTGGACCCCGCCGTGCTGCACGAGCGCCTGCCGGGCATTTCGGAATCGGCCAAGATCTTCGCCGGCGTCGACGTGACCCGCGAGCCGATCCCGGTTCTGCCGACCGTGCACTACAATATGGGCGGCGTTCCCACGAACTATTGGGGCGAGGTGCTGAACCCGACCCCCGACAACCCCGACCGCGTGCAGCCCGGCTTGATGGCCGTGGGCGAAGCCGGTTGCGCCTCCGTCCACGGCGCCAACCGTCTCGGCTCCAACTCGCTGATCGACCTGGTGGTGTTCGGCCGTGCCGCCGCCATCCGCGCCGGCGAGGTGATCGACCGCGCAGCACCCATTCCGGCGATCAACGAAAAGGCCGTCGAGAAGATCATGGATCGCTTCGACCGTCTGCGCCATGCCAATGGCGGCACGCCGACGGCCGTGCTGCGCGAGAAGATGCAGCGCACCATGCAGGAAGACGCCGCCGTGTTCCGCACCCAGGAATCGCTGGAGCAGGGCTGCCAGCGCATGTCGGCGCTGTGGGGCGAACTGAAGGACCTCAAGGTCACCGACCGCTCGATGATCTGGAACTCCGATCTGGTGGAAACGCTGGAATTGGAAAACCTGATGGCCAATGCGTTGCCCACCGTCTATGGCGCCGAAGCCCGCAAGGAAAGCCGCGGCGCGCATGCCCGCGAGGACTTCTCCTCGCGCGACGACGCCAACTGGCGCCAGCACACGCTGGCCCATGTCGCCGAGGACGGAAAGGTGACGCTGAGCTACCGCCCGGTGCACACCGAAACGCTGCTGCCGGAAGCAGAAGGCGGCATCAGCCTGGCCAAGATCGCGCCCAAGGCGCGCGTGTACTGATTACGGGAGATCGAGATGGTTGAACTGGCTCTTCCCAAGAACTCCCAGATCAAGCAGGGCAAGACCTGGCCGAAGCCTGAAGGCGCGACCAACCTGCGCGAGTTCCGCATCTACCGCTGGTCGCCGGACGACGGCGAGAACCCGAGCATCGACACCTATTTCGTCGACATGGACGATTGCGGGCCGATGGTGCTCGACGCGCTACTCTGGATCAAGAACAAGATCGACCCGACGCTGACGCTGCGCCGCTCCTGCCGCGAAGGCATCTGCGGTTCCTGCGCCATGAACATCGACGGCTCGAACACGCTCGCCTGCACCAAGGGCTGCGACGACATCTCGGGTGCGGTGAAGATCTACCCGCTGCCGCATATGCCGGTGGTGAAGGACCTTGTGCCCGACCTCACCAACTTCTACGCCCAGCACCGCTCGATCGAGCCGTGGCTCAAGACGGTGTCGCCGGAGCCAGCCAAGGAGTGGCTGCAGAGCCACGAGGACCGCGCCAAGCTGGACGGGCTCTACGAGTGCATCCTGTGCGCCTGCTGCTCCACCTCCTGCCCGAGCTACTGGTGGAACGGCGACCGCTATCTGGGCCCGGCCGTGCTGCTGCAAGCCTATCGCTGGCTGATCGATTCCCGCGACGAAGCGACCGGCGAGCGCCTCGACAACCTCGAGGACCCGTTCCGGCTCTATCGCTGCCACACGATCATGAACTGCACGCAGACCTGCCCCAAGGGACTTAATCCCGCCAAGGCGATCGCGGAGATCAAGAAGATGATGGTCGAGCGCCGGGTTTAAGCCTTCGGGGACTCCCCTTCCGGATCGATGTTCCGGAAATCCGATCAATAGAGCGCAATGACCTCCGTCGTTGCGCTCTATTTTGTTTGAGGGCGGTCATTTCCAAAGGTCGATCTCGGTTGGGCTTCGCCTTAAGCCGAATTGCGGCAACGTTGTTGCCCGCGCCATTTTGTGCCAATAGCTGCGGCATGGAAACGACAGACCTCCCCATCCTCACCCCCGTCGAAGCCCGTGTGCTTGGCTGCCTGATCGAGAAGAAGGAACTGACGCCGGACGTCTATCCGCTGACCCTCAATGCTGCCCATTCCGCCGCCAACCAGAAGACGGCCCGAGAGCCGGTCATGGCTCTGGAGCAGATGGAGGTGCATCGTGGGCTGAAGTCACTCGAGCAGAAGGGCCTGGTCCGCCAGGTGTTCGGTTCGCGCGTGGAGCGGTACGAGCATCTTGCCGCGCAGCGCTTTTCGCTTACTTCGCCGCAGATCGCCATTCTTGGCCTCCTGCTTCTGCGCGGGGCCCAGACGGCCGGGGAGTTGATGGCCCGCAGCGAGCGCATGGCCCGTTTCCAGTCGCTGGAAGACCTGCGCACGGAACTCGACATGCTGATCGGCAAGCGTCCGGCGCTGGTACAGGAAATCGGCCGTGGCCCAGGCCAGCGCGAGGACCGGTATGCGCATCTCCTGAGCGGACCGATCGATGTCGCCGCACTTGCGGCGCAGCGCGGCCCGACGGCCATGCCGGCGTCGGACCTCGAAGCGCGACTGCAGGCGCTGGAGGAAGAGGTCGCGGCCTTGCGCGCCCGCCTTGACGCGCTGGGCGGCTGAGCGAACATTTTTGCACGGAACGGCGAGACGGCAGGTTCGCGACCACGGAACACAAAAGCCCGCATGGGCCCGACCCGTGCGGCTTTTTTCTCGGCCGATTCATCACATGAGCGTGTTCCGGCTTGATTTCAGAAGCTTGCACTGCTCCGATGCTTGTCGCTGCAGGAGGAGCTTTTTCATGTCGCGTCATGTCCTTTGCCTCAGCGCTGCCTTGCTCGCCCTGACGCCCTTCGCTGGCGCGCAGGCAAAGACCCAGACGGCCATCTTCGCCGGCGGCTGCTTCTGGTGCGTGGAAAGCGACTTCGACCACGTGCCCGGCGTGATCGCCACCACATCCGGCTATATCGGCGGCAAGAACGACCACCCGACTTATGAAAACCACACCGCAGCCGGGCATCGTGAGGCGGTGAAGATCGAGTTCGACGATTCGAAGACCAGCTACGCCAAGCTGCTCGACGCGTTCTGGCATTCGGTCGATCCGACCGACGGTGGCGGCCAGTTCTGCGACCGCGGGCACAGCTACACCACCGCCATCTACGCGGTGAACCAGGAACAGCTTGCGGAGGCCGAGAAAGCCAAGACCGCGATAGCGGCGGCGCTGAAGAAGCCGATCGCCACCGAAATCGTCATGGCGCCGACCTTCTGGCCGGCCGAGGACTACCACCAGAACTATTACAAGAAGAACCCGATCCGCTACAAATACTACCGCTATGCCTGCGGGCGCGATGCGCGCGTGCAAGAGGTATGGGGCAAGGCGGCGCACGAGGGGATTGCGGCACACTGACCCGCCAAACGAAAACGGGCGCCTTACGGCGCCCGTCTCGTTTCCGGAGAGAGATTTCCGATCAGATGTGGATCGGCTTGAAGAAGGTCGCCAGCGCGGCTTCCTTGACCGCTTCCGACATGGTCGGGTGCGCGTGGCAGGTGCGGGCAAGGTCTTCCGCCGAGCCGCCGAATTCCATCAGCACCGCCGCCTCGTGGATCATCTCGCCAGCGCCGAAGCCGACGATATGAGCGCCAAGCACCTTGTCGGTCGTCTTGTCGGCCAGGATCTTCACAAAACCGTCGGTGTGCAGCATGGCGCGCGCGCGGCCATTGGCGGTGAAGGGGAACTTGCCGACCTTGTATTCGACGCCGGCCTTCTTCAGCTCTTCCTCTGTCTTGCCGACGGAAGCCACCTCCGGGCTCGTGTAGACCACGCTCGGGATGACGTCGTAGTTCACATGGCCGGCCTGGCCGGCGATGATCTCGGCCACGGCCACGCCTTCATCCTCGGCCTTGTGGGCGAGCATCGGCCCGGCAATCACGTCGCCGATCGCATAGATGCCCGGCACGTTGGTCTGCAGATGTGCGTCGATCTTCACGCGGCCGCGCTCGTCCATCTCGACGCCGGCTTCCTTGAGGCCAAGCCCGTTGGTGTAAGGCGCGCGGCCGGTGGCAACGAGCACCACGTCGGCCTCGATGGTTTCGGCGTCGCCGCCCTTGACCGGCTCGAAGGTCACGCTCGCGCCCTTGTCCGTCCTGGCAACGCCGGTCACCTTGGAGCCGAGCTTGAAGGCAAGCCCCTGCTTGCCCAGCATGCGCTGGAACTGTTTTGCCACCTCGCCGTCCATGCCGCCGAGGATGGTGTCGAGATATTCGACCACGGTGACCTTGGCGCCCAGACGCGCCCAGACTGAGCCAAGCTCCAGGCCGATGACGCCGCCGCCGACCACCACCATGTTCTCCGGCACCTTGTCGAGTTCGAGCGCGCCGGTGGAGGAGACGATCACCTTCTCGTCGATGTCGACCTTCACGCCGGGGATGCCCGCAACATCGGAGCCCGTGGCGATGACGATGTTCTTCGTCTCGATCTCCTGCACGCTGCCGTCTTCCGCCGTGACGGAAACCTTGCCGGCCGAAACGACCTTGCCGGTGCCGCGGAAACTGTCGATCTTGTTCTTCTTGAACAGGAAGGCCACGCCGCTGACATTGGCCGCCACCGTCGTGTCCTTGTGCGCCAGCATCTTCTTCAGGTTGAGCTTCGGCTCGACCTCGACGCCAAGCGTGTCGAAGGAATGGCTGGCCTCGGCAAACACCTCGGACGCATGCAGCAGTGCCTTGGAAGGGATGCAGCCGATGTTGAGGCAGGTGCCGCCGAAGGTTTCGCGCTTCTCCACCACGGCCGTCTTCAGGCCGAGCTGTGCTGCCTTGATGGCGCACACATAGCCGCCCGGGCCCGAACCGATCACCACCACATCATATGCCATTTCTCTGTCCTTCTGCCTGGCGATCAGCGACCGCCGCTTACGTTCAAAATTCCGCCCGTCGTATAGGATGCCTCGTCCGACAAGAGCCAGAGCACGGCACGGGCAACTTCCTCAGCCTTGCCTTCCCGCTTCATCGGCACGAAGCCGCGTATCGCCGCAATGCGATCCGGCTGGCCGCCGGAGGCATGGATCTCTGTATCGATGATGCCCGGCCGCACGGCGTTGACACGAACGCCCTCCTCCGCCACCTCCCGGGCAAGGCCTATGGTGAAGGTGTCTATCGCGCCTTTGGAGGCGGCGTAGTCGACATATTCGCCCGGCGAGCCGAGCTGCGAGGCCGCAGAAGAAATGTTGACGATGGCGCCGCCCTTGCCGCCATGAAGCGTCGACATGCGCTTCACCGCCTCGCGGGCGCACAGCATCGAGCCGATGACGTTGACGCGCATCATGCGCTCCAGGCGCGCCGCGCTCATTTCGTCGACGCGCGCCTTCATGTCGACGATGCCGGCGTTGTTGACGAGCCCGTCGAGCCGTCCGAAGGCACGGTCGACCGCCTCGAACATGGCAACGACATCGGCTTCGCTGCCGACATCGCCCTTGACCGCGATCGCCTTGCCGCCATCGGCCTCGATCTCGCGCACAAGTGCAGCGGCTGCCGCATCATTGGAAGCGTAGTTGACCGCGACCCGATAGCCGGCCTTGGCGGCGAGCCGGCAGACAGCGGCGCCGATGCCGCGCCCGCCGCCCGTCACCAGCAGAACCCGTTCGCCAGCACTCATTCCTGACAACCCTGAAAGGCGAAGACGTCCCACGGCAGCCTGGAGAAGCCGCCTTGCTCATAGGCCGAGGAAAAGCGCAGCGAATAGGCGAGGTCGGGGAAAATGAGCGTCTCAGGCGCATCAGCCTGTTCCGCCGGCAGCAGATCGATCTTGCCGGTCTTGTCGCTGGAGTAGATCACGCCCTGCCAGACCGTGCAGGCCGCCAGTTCTTCGCCGGTCACGTCGCCCTCCGGGCACTTGTACATCAGCATGCCGTTCGGTCGCGCGACGGCGTCGCTCCACATCACGATGCCATCCAGCACCACGTCATTGTCGAGCGCCATGCGGAAGCGATTGCTCACCGCCCCCTCGCCGCGCGGCACGAAATCGATCGTGGCCGCCTTGTCGCGATCGCCATAGACGGCAAGCTCCATCGGGCAGGCTGCTGATGCAGCGCCTGCAGGCAGCGCGCCGGCACTGCCCGCCAGCGCCAGCGCAACATTCCGAAGCATGACCAGCCCCCGTGCCCCCATCACCACCCCGTTTCGAGCGGTGCGTTGAAGGCCCAGACATGGCGACCGCCCTTGGCGCACAGATGCACCTGGATCGGCGAGATGTCGGGTTTGAAGGCCATTGATCCGCTCCTGTCGGCAGCAAGCCTAGCGCATGACCCTGCAAACCGGAATCGGTTTTCGGAAAAGGCTCATGCGTCGTTCCAAGCAGAAGCCGCGGCGCGTCCGAACGAGCGAGCGCGCCGGCGCTTCGTGTGGCCGGACCTTAGAGGTCCAGCACCAGGCGTTCCGGGTCCTCCAGGCTTTCCTTGACGCGTACCAGGAAGGTCACGGCTTCCTTGCCGTCGACGATGCGGTGATCGTAGGACAGCGCCAGATACATCATCGGGCGGATGACGATCTGCCCGCCGACGACCATCGGCCGCTCCTGGATCTTGTGCATGCCGAGGATGCCGGACTGCGGTGCATTGAGGATCGGCGTCGACATCAGCGAGCCGTAGACGCCACCGTTGGAGATGGTGAAGGTACCGCCCTGCATGTCGGCGACCGAGAGCTTGCCGTCGCGCGCGGCGATGCCGAGGCGGCCGATTTCCTTCTCGATCTGGGCGATCGACATCTGGTCGGCGTCACGCACCACCGGCACCACGAGGCCCTTTTCGGTGCCCACAGCCACGCCGATATGGGCGTAGTTCTTATAGATGATGTCGGTGCCGTCGATCTCGGCATTGACCGCCGGGATTTCCTTCAGCGCATGCGTCACGGCCTTGGTGAAGAAGCCCATGAAGCCGAGCTTCACGCCGTGCTTCTTCTCGAACACGTCCTTGTACTTGGCGCGCAGATCCATCACAGCCTTCATGTCCACCTCATTGAAGGTGGTGAGCATGGCGGCGGTCGACTGGGCGTCCTTCAGGCGGCGCGCGATGGTCTGGCGCAGCTTGGTCATGCGCACGCGCTCTTCGCGCACCTCGTCGGCCGCCGGTGCCGGCGCACGCGCGACGGCGGGAGCCGGTGCGGCCGCAGGAGCAACCGGCGCGGCCGCGATACCCTTCGCGATCGCGCCGAGCACGTCGCCCTTGAGCACCTGGCCGCGCTTGCCGGAACCGGCAATCTGGTCGACAGCGAGGTGGCTTTCAGCGATCAGCTTGGCGGCAGCCGGCGCGGGCGGCATCTTGCGCTCCTCGATCGCGCTGGCACCGGCGAGCCTGGCGGTCATTTCGACCGCTTCGCCCACGGTCGCCGCGGCGGCGGCGGCAGCCGGCTTTGCTTCAGCCGCCGCACCTTCCGAGATGGTGCCGAGCAGGGCGCTGACGCCTACGGTGTCGCCTTCCTGCACGGCGATTTCCGCCAGCCGGCCGGCGGCGGGGGCCGGCACTTCGATCGTCACCTTGTCGGTTTCGAGCTCCACCAGCGGCTCGTCCGCGGCGATCGCGTCGCCGACCTTCTTGAACCACTTGCCGATGGTTGCCTCGCTGACGGATTCGCCAAGGGTCGGGACGCGGATTTCGGTAGCCATTGTTTTTGCCTATCCGTTTTCTGAACTGAGTAATTATTCGCCGAGAGCGTCGTCCAGGAAAGCCTGGAGTTGCTCGAGATGCTTCGACATCAGGCCGGTGGCGGGCGATGCCGCCGCCGGGCGGCCGGTGTAGCGCACCCGCTGATGCTTGGCGTCGATATGCGCCAGCACCCATTCCAGGTACGGGTCGATGAAGGACCAGGCGCCCATGTTCTTGGGCTCTTCCTGGCACCACACCATTTCCGCACCGCGGAAGCGCGACAGCTCGGTGATGAGCGCCTTGGCCGGGAACGGGTAGAGCTGTTCCACCCGCAGCAGGTAGATGTCGTTGATGCCGCGCTTCTCGCGCTCCTCGTAGAGGTCGTAATAGACCTTGCCCGAGCAGAGCACGACACGGCGGATCTTCGAATCCTTGACCAGCTTGATCGGCTGATCGGGCAGGAACTGCGCATCGTCCCACAGCAGGCGGTGGAACGAACTCTCGGCCGACAGTTCGGCCAGCGTCGAGACCGCGCGCTTGTGGCGCAGCAGCGACTTCGGCGTCATCAGGATCAGCGGCTTGCGGAAGTCGCGCTTCAGCTGACGCCGCAGGATGTGGAAGTAGTTCGCCGGCGTGGTGCAGTTTGCGACCTGCATGTTGTCTTCCGCGCAAAGCTGCAGGAAGCGCTCCAGCCTTGCGGAAGAGTGCTCCGGCCCCTGCCCTTCGAAGCCGTGCGGCAACAGGCAGACCAGGCCCGACATGCGCAGCCACTTGCGCTCGCCCGACGAGATGAACTGGTCGAACACCACCTGCGCGCCATTGGCGAAGTCGCCGAACTGGGCTTCCCACAGGGTCAGCGCCTTCGGATCGGCCAGCGAATAGCCGTATTCGAAGCCGAGCACGGCCTCTTCCGAAAGCATGGAGTTGATGACTTCGTAGTTGGCCTGGGCGGGCGACAGGTTGTTGAGCGGAATGTAGCGGCTCTCGTCGCGCTGGTCATAGAGCACCGAATGGCGCTGCGAGAAGGTGCCGCGCTCGGAATCCTGGCCCGACAGACGCACCGGATGCCCCTCGAGCACGATCGAGCCGAAGGCCAGGGCCTCGGCCGTCGACCAGTCTAGCCCCTCGCCCGATTCGATCATCTTGCGGCGAGCATCGAGGAAGCGGACGATGGTCCTGTGCGCCTCGAAGCCGGCAGGCACCTCGGTCAGCTTCTTGCCGATCTCCTTCAGCGTCTTCACCGGCACGGCGGTCTTGCCGCGGCGCAGCTCATCCTGATTGTCGGCCGCACGCAGGCCCGACCACGCGCCGTCCAGCCAGTCGGCCTTGTTGGGCTTGTAGCTCTGCCCGGCCTCGAACTCGGCCTCCAGATGCGCGCGCCACTCGGCCTTCATCTTCTCGATTTCGGCCTGCGTCACCAGCCCTTCGGCGATCAGCTTCTCTGCGTAGAGCTGGAACGTCGTCTTGTGGTTGCGGATACTGCGATACATGATCGGCTGGGTGAACGCCGGCTCGTCGCCCTCGTTGTGGCCGAAGCGGCGATAGCAGAGCATGTCCACAACCACCGGCTTGTGGAACTTCATGCGGAATTCGGTCGCCACCTTGGCGGCGAAGACCACCGCTTCCGGGTCGTCGCCGTTGACGTGGAAGATCGGCGCCTCGATCATCTTGGCCACGTCCGACGGATAGGGCGAAGAGCGCGAGAAGCGCGGGTTGGTGGTGAAGCCGATCTGGTTGTTGATGATGAAATGCAGCGTGCCGGCAACGCGGTGGCCGCGCAGGCCGGAAAGCCCGAGGATTTCAGCAACCACGCCCTGCCCGGCAAAGGCGGCATCGCCGTGCAGCAGCAGCGGCAGCACCTTGGCGCGCTCTTCCAGCGGCACGATCTCGTGGCGCGGGTTGCGGCCGTAGAGCTGGTCCTGCTTGGCACGGGCCTTGCCCATCACCACCGGGTCGACGATTTCCAGGTGAGAGGGGTTGGCAGTCAGCGACAGGTGAACCTTGTTGCCGTCGAACTCGCGGTCCGACGAAGCACCGAGGTGGTACTTCACGTCGCCCGAGCCTTCGACGTCGTCCGGGGCGAAGGAGCCGCCCTTGAATTCGTGGAAGATGGCGCGGTGCGGCTTGGCCATCACCTGCGACAGCACGTTGAGGCGGCCGCGATGGGCCATGCCGAACACGATTTCCTTCATGCCCAGCTGGCCGCCCCGCTTGACGATCTGCTCCAGCGCTGGGATCAGCGACTCACCGCCGTCGAGGCCGAAGCGCTTGGTGCCCTTGTACTTGACGTCGATGAACTGCTCGAAGCCTTCCGCCTCGAGCAGCTTGTGCAGGATCGCCTTCTTGCCCTCGGCGGTGAAGGCGATGCCCTTGTCCGGGCCCTCGATGCGGGCCTGGATCCAGGCCTTTTCCTCGGGGTGGGAGATGTGCATGAACTCGACGCCGAGCGTCGAGCAGTAGGTGCGCTGCAGGATGTCGAGCATCTCGCGGATGGTCGCGTATTCCAGCCCCAGCACGTGGTCGATGAAGATCTTGCGGTCGTAGTCGGCCTCGGTGAAGCCGTAGGAGGCCGGCGAAAGCTCGTCGTAGTCCTCGATCGGGTTGGCGATGCCGAGCGGGTCGAGCTTGGCGTGCAGGTGGCCGCGCATGCGATAGGCGCGGATCATCATGATGGCGCGAACCGAATCGCGGGTGGCCTGCAGCACGTCCTTGTCGGACAGCGGCTCGCCCTTGGCGACGGCCTTGTCCTTCACCTTCTTTTCGATGTGCTTCTCGATCAGGCCCCAGTTTCCGTCCAGGGCGGACACCAGCTCGCCATTGACCTGGAGCGGCCAGCCATCCTTTGCCCAGGAGGCGCCCCGCGCGTTCTTGCGGATGTCGCCGGCATCATCCTTCAGCGAACCGAAGAATGCCTGCCACTCAGGGTCGACCGACTGCGGATCGTCCTGGTAGGCGGCATAGAGGGCGTCGATGTAATCGGCGTTGCCGCCATAGAGGAACGAGGTGAGAGAAAATTGGTCGTTGACCTGATCTTGTCGCGACATACTAACTCCGGAGCCTGCCGCTCCGTCTCCTTGCCTAGCATGCGGCCACCGCCGCGAATGAACGGTTTCCCGTCCTTTCTCGAACTTGAATGCGCCGGCCTGATGACCGTCCGGCGCATTGCAGAGGCTCAGCCCTTGAGCGCCTCGACGAGCGTGGTGCCGAGACGGGCCGGCGACGGAGAGACGCGGATGCCCGCGGCTTCCATTGCCGCGATCTTGTCCTCGGCGCCGCCCTTGCCGCCGGAGATCACCGCGCCGGCATGGCCCATGGTGCGGCCGGGAGGGGCGGTGCGGCCGGCGATGAAACCGGCCATCGGCTTCTTGCGCCCGCGCTTGGCCTCGTCGATCAGGAACTGGGCAGCGTCTTCCTCGGCCGAGCCGCCGATCTCGCCGATCATGATGATCGACTTGGTTTCGTCGTCGGCCAGGAACATCTCGAGCACGTCGATGAATTCCGTGCCCTTGACCGGATCGCCGCCGATGCCCACCGCCGTGGACTGGCCGAGCCCGGCATTCGTCGTCTGGAACACCGCTTCATAGGTAAGCGTGCCCGAGCGCGAAACCACGCCCACCGAGCCCTTGCGGAAGATGTTGCCGGGCATGATGCCGATCTTGCACTGGTCGGGCGTCACGATGCCGGGGCAGTTCGGGCCGATCAGACGCGACTTCGACTTTTCCAGCCGGGCCTTGACCTTGACCATGTCGGCCACCGGGATGCCCTCGGTGATGCAGACGATCAGCGGGATCTCGGCCTCGATCGCCTCAATGATCGCGGCGGCAGCGCCTGCCGGCGGCACATAGACCACCGATGCGTTGGCGCCCGTGCGCTCCCTGCCCTCGGCAACGCTGGAAAAGATCGGCAGCGCTTCGCCCCTGGAACCGGTCCAGGTCTCGCCGCCCTTCTTGGGGTTGATGCCGCCCACCATCTGCGTGCCGTGATAGGCCAGCGCCTGCTCGGTGTGGAAGGTGCCGGTCTTGCCGGTCAGGCCCTGAACCAGAACCTTGGTGTTCTTGTCGATGAGAATGGACATGAGCTCAGTTTCCCTTCACCGCCGCGACGATCTTCTTGGCGGCGTCGTCGAGGTCGTCGGCGGAAATCACGTTCAGCCCGCTCTCGTCGATGATCTTCTTGCCAAGCTCGACATTGGTGCCTTCGAGGCGCACCACCAGCGGAACCTTGAGGCCCACTTCCTTGACCGCCGCGATCACGCCCTCGGCGATGACATCGCACTTCATGATGCCGCCGAAGATGTTGACCAGGATGCCTTCGACCGCCGGGTCGGCGGTGATGATCTTGAACGCCGCCGTCACCTTCTCCTTGGAGGCGCCGCCGCCAACGTCGAGGAAGTTGGCAGGCTCGGCACCGTAGAGCTTGATGATGTCCATGGTGGCCATCGCCAGGCCGGCGCCGTTGACCATGCAGCCGATGTTGCCGTCGAGGGCGACATAGGCGAGGTCGTATTTCGACGCCTCGATCTCCTTCTCGTCCTCTTCGGTGGTGTCGCGCAGTTCGAGAATGTCCGGGTGGCGGAACAGCGCGTTGTTGTCGAACGAGACCTTGGCGTCGAGCACGCGCAACCGGCCGCTGGTCATGACGATCAGCGGATTGACCTCGAGCAGGCTCATGTCCGTCTCGACAAAGGCCTTGTAGAGGACCGGGAACAGCTTTTCGCCGTCGGCGGCCGCCTCGCCCGAGAGCTTCAGCGCTTCGTTGAGCTTGGCCACATCGGCAGCGGTCACGCCCGTATCGGGGTCGATCGCCACGGTGATGATCTTCTCCGGCGTGTCGTGCGCCACCTGCTCGATGTCCATGCCGCCTTCGGTGGAAACCACGAAGGCGACACGACCGACCGAACGGTCGACCAGGATGGAGAGGTAGAGCTCACGCGCAATGTCAGCGCCGTCCTCGATATAGAGGCGGTTGACCTGCTTGCCGGCCGGGCCGGTCTGCTGGGTCACCAGCGTGTTGCCGAGCATTTCCCTGACGTTGGCGACCACCTCGTCAATGGACTTGGACAGCCGCACGCCGCCCTTGGCGTCGGGCGACAGTTCCTTGAACTTGCCCTTGCCGCGACCGCCGGCATGGATCTGGCTCTTCACCACATAGAGCGGCCCGGGCAGCTTCCTGGCTGCGGCTTCCGCCTCGTCGGCGCTGAAGATGGCAACGCCATCGGCCACCGGCGCGCCGAATTGCTTCAGCAGCGCCTTGGCTTGATATTCATGAATGTTCATCGGCCAGCCCTTACTTGTTGCCGAGGTTCGGAGCGATCGTCACGCAGGCTTCGCAGAGCCCCTTCACCGCATCGACGGACTTCTCGAACATCTTCTGTTCGTCCTTGTTGAAGTCGAGCTCGATGATGCGCTCCACGCCGTTGGCGCCGATCACCACCGGCACGCCGACATACATGTCCTTGATGCCGTACTGGCCGCTGAGATAGGCCGCGCAGGGCAGGACGCGCTTCTTGTCCTTGAGATAGCTTTCGACCATGGCGATGGCCGAGGCGGCCGGGGCGTAGAAGGCCGAGCCGGTCTTGAGCAGGCCGACGATCTCGCCGCCGCCCTTGCGGGTGCGCTCGACGATGGCGTCCAGCTTTTCCTGGCTGGTCCAGCCCATCTTGACGAGGTCCGGCAGCGGGATGCCGGCGACGGTGGAGTAGCGCACCATCGGCACCATGTCGTCGCCGTGACCGCCAAGCGTCATGGCCGAAACGTCCTCGACCGAGACCTTGAACTCGTCGGCCAGGAAGTAGCGGAAGCGGGCGCTGTCGAGCACGCCGGCCATGCCGACGACGTGGCTCTTTGGCAGCCCCGAGAACTTCTGCAGCGCCCAGACCATGGCGTCGAGCGGGTTGGTGATGCAGATGACGAAAGCGTTGGGAGCGTATTTCTTGATGCCAGCGCCGACCTGCTCCATGACCTTCAGGTTGATGCCCAGCAGGTCATCGCGGCTCATGCCGGGTTTGCGCGGCACGCCAGCGGTGACAATGCAGACGTCCGCGCCCTCGATGCCGGCATAGTCGTTGACGCCGACATAGCTCGCGTCGAAGCCGTCGACAGGCGACGATTCAGCAATGTCCAATCCTTTGCCCTGCGGGATGCCTTCCGCAATGTCGAACAGAACGACGTCGCCAAGTTCCTTGAGACCGATCATGTGGGCGAGCGTCCCGCCGATCATGCCGGAACCGATGAGGGCTATCTTGTTGCGTGCCATGTGAGGATGTTTTCCCTTTGCTGTGTCCGGGCGCATGGTGGCGCCGGAAATGAGCGCTTAGGCCAGATTGAACAGGGGTATGTAGCCAGAAGTCCGCAGGGTGAAATAGCCTCACGGGCGCGGAAATTCAACCGATTATTTTGGCCCCAATTATTTCAATCGGTTAGATAGGTCGGGATTTACGTAAACGTCAAACTTTATCGTAAAAAATGTCTTACACTGACGCAGTTTTGCCCGCTTCTTCTGCATGCGCCGGCTTCGCCCCGTGGCGCGCCGCCCAGCCGTCCAGCCAATCGCTGCTCTGCATCTCCATCAGCCGCGAAACGGTGCGGTCGAATTCGAAGGCCTCGGTGCCCCGCTTGCCCGCGTAAAGGTGCTGGGGCGGCGCTTCGGCGCTGAGCACAAGGCGCACCTGATGGTCGTAGAGCGTGTCGATGAGCAGGATGAAGCGCTTGGCCTCGTTACGCTTGCCTTCGGCCAGTACCGGGACGTGGTCGAGAAAGATGGTCGAGTAGCGGGCCGCGATGGCGAGAAAGTCACGCGCGCCATGCGGGTGTTCGCAAAGGTCGGCAAAGGTGAAGCGCGCCGCATCCCCGGTCGCCAGCGGCACGGCGACATGCCGCCCCTTGACCGTCAGCGTGGCTGGCGCGACCGCCTGCCCCTTCGTCACCGAGTGCCAGGCCTCGTCCATCTGCCTGTCGGCTGCGAGGCCGGCGGGGGTGAGATAAACCGGCATGCGGTTCAGCTTTTCCAGGCGATAGTCCTTGTCGGCATCGAGGTCCAGCACCTGCACGTGCCGCTTCAGCACATTGATGAACGGCAGGAAGAGCCCCCGGTTGAGCCCGTCGCGATAAAGATCGTCGGGAGCGACGTTGGACGTCGCCACGAGCACCACGCCGTTGGCGAACAGCGCCGAGAACAGCCGCGACAGGATCATCGCGTCGGCGATATCGGTGACGGTGAACTCGTCGAAGCACAGGACCCAGGCTTCTTCGGCGAGCGCAGCAGCCACGGGCGGTATCGGGTCGTCCTGCTTGGTCTCGCCGTTCTTGCGCGCCAGCCGCTGCTTCTGGATCCGGTCCTGCACGTCGGCCATGAAGTCGTTGAAGTGCATGCGGCGCTTGCGACGGACCGGAACCAGTTCGAAGAACATGTCCATCAGCATGGTCTTGCCGCGACCGACATGGCCGTGGATGTAGAGCCCCTCGACATGCGCGTGGCGGTCGCGCTTCTTGCCGAACAGCCAGCCAAGCGCGCTCGATTTTTTCGCCAGCCGCTTCGCGCAGAGTTCGTCGATCAGCTGGTCCAGCGCGGCAACGATCTCTTCCTGGGCGGGATCGCGCGCAATCGCGCGGGTCTCCACCAGGTGGTCATAACGCTGCCTGACGGTGGCACGCGTCTGTATGCCGTCACGCAGATGCATCAGTCTTGTCTCGGAAGGCCAGGCGCTTCGACGGTCCTATCGAAGCGCAAAGACAGAGGTTCGTCACGCTTTATCTGCTCAGCGAGATCGGAATCCCGGTTTCGGTCTGGCCGTCGAACCTTTCGGCACCGGACGAATAGAGCCTGGCCAGCGTGCTGCCGTTCTCGTCGTAGAGCGTAAGTTGCTTGCCGGAGACGCTCCACGACTTGACGCTGTCGATGGGCGCGGGGCAGCGCAGCGGCCCGGCGCGATAGCCTTGGCCGAATTTGGTCTGCGGGGTGGCCACGCGGCAGCTCTGGCCCGCAACGGTGGCGTTCCAGACGCCGGCAACGCTGCCGGCGGTCAGCTCCGGCGCATTGGCGGAAGCCTCGGCTGCCGGCGGCAGGCCGGCCATCTGGGTGTCAGCCCCGGGCGCCGGGGGGAATTGCGAGGGGTCGACAGCTCCGGGGGCAACCGGCGGCGGAAGCGCGCCGCTCGTCACCTGGCCCGACGGCGCAGCGGTAAGCGGAGCCGGCTGCTGCCCTTCCCAGGGAGCCATGCGCGAACTCTGACACCCGCTCACCGCCAATGCCGCCAGCGAAACTGCCAAAAGGCCCGTCCTCGAAAAAATCATGCCTAACCTCCGGGGGAAACGGCCACGCCGTGCATTATCAGTCGCCCCACACACAGTATGATGTTGGCGATATTTCAACCGCATATGGTTAAAATACGGTTTGCGGCAGAGATTGTTGCAAAATTGCCGCAGCAGCGGGGTCCCGGGCGCTATCCGCCAATCCGCACACTTGGCACGAAAATATAACCGCAAGGCCCAACCAGATGGCACTCGCGCAGCCCGTGCGGTTTGTCCACGGCTCCCGAGAGTACGATGTGGTCGTGCTGGCGCGCCAAGGCTTCCGCTCGATCGGGATCGGCCCCGTAAAGCCGGATTTCCAGGCCCGCGCCCCGCGTTTCGAGGCCTGCAAGGACGCCGGCCATCGGATTGGCGCGATAGCTGTGGTCGGCATGAAGCATAAATACCGAGCCGAGCAACTGCACGGCCGCGAAATCCTCGTCTGAATAGATGAGGGTTGCGCCCAGCACGTCGCGACAGAACATCGCCATCGGCTCGATCTCGTCGACCAGCAGATTGATGCCCACTCCCATCGGCAGGGAGCGGCCGAATTCATCCGCCGCCATCCACGGTTCCTTCGTGCGCTTCTTCACCTTCCCTCTCCTTCTCGTTCGGGCACTGCCTAGCAAATTGGCGCTCCAGTCATTGGCCTTTCCGCCGGCAAATGCTTGCGCCAGCGCCCGCCATCCTTATCTTTGGCAGCGAACCGAAAACGGGCGCACCCCGCCCCAAATGGCCGGCCAGGTGGCCGAGCCCCTTCCCGCCGGCAAGGCCCGCGCCACGAATTGACGGCGGCGGCCTGCGCATCACCATGATTGGCCATGCCTCGCTGCTGATCCAGACGGCAGGCCTCAACATCCTCACCGACCCGGTATGGTCGGCGCGGGTGTCGCCACTGCGCTTTGCCGGGCCGAAGCGCGTCAGCCCGCCGGGCATAGCGTTCAGCGACCTGCCGCCGATCGACATCGTGCTGGTCAGCCATAATCATTATGACCATCTGGACCTGGCCACCTTGAAGCGCCTGCATTCCGCGCACGACCCGCTGGTCATCACCCCGCTCGGCAATGACACGATCATCCGCCGCCGCGTGCCGGAGGCTCGGGTGGCAACCGGGGACTGGGGCGACAGGTTCGAGCTGGACGGCGCGGCCATCCACGTGGAACCCGCCCATCACTGGTCGGCACGTGGAACCAAGGACCGGCGCATGGCGCTGTGGTCCGGCTTCGTCGTCGAGACCACGGCTGGCAAGATCTATTTCGCCGGCGACACCGGCTTTCACGATGGCGCGAACTACCGGCGAATAGCCGAAAAGCACGGCAGGCTGCGCCTGGCCATCCTGCCGATCGGCGCCTATGAGCCGCGCTGGTTCATGGCGCCGCACCACCAGAACCCCGACGAGGCGGTGCGTGCCATGCTGCTATGCAACGCCGCCTTCGCCGCCGGTTGCCACTGGGGCACGTTCCACCTGACCAACGAGCCGATCGAGGAGCCCCGCACGAGACTGCAGGAAGCGCTGGAGACCCATGACGTCTCGGGAGAGACCTTTCGCGCCATGCTGGCTGGCGAGGTTTGGGACATTCCTCCGGCTGCTTGAAGGGAGCGTCCCACAGGGAACGGAGTTGCCGGGTCTGCATTTCTGGATGGCAACGCACTTTTCAAAGGGAGCTTCCACAATGCCGGACACCGCCACTGCCAAAAGCCGCCGCAAAGCCCCGCTCACCACGCCCACCAGCCTGGGCGACAATGCCCGCCGCGACATTACCGGCGCGCTCAACGCACTCCTGGCTGACGTCTTTGCCCTTTATCTGAAGACCAAGAATTTCCACTGGCATGTCAGCGGGCCGCATTTCCGCGACTATCACCTGCTGTTGGACGAGCAGTCGGAACAGATCTTCGAAATGACCGACGAACTGGCCGAACGCGCCCGCAAGCTGGGCGGCACCACACTGCGCTCGATCGGCCATATTGCTCGCCTGCAGCGCATCGAGGACAACGACGCCGACTTCGTGTCGCCGCAGGACATGCTGGGCGAACTGCGCGAGGACAACGAGGCGCTGATCGCCAGCATGCGCAGCGCCCACGATCTTTGCAGCGAGGAGAACGACGTCGCCACCACGAGCCTGCTGGAAACCTTCATCGACGAGGCCGAGCGCCGCGCCTGGTTCCTGTTCGAGGCGAGCCGCAAGGCATAGGCGCCAGGGCCAAGTGGCGGCCTCGCAAAGCCCTTCTGCACTGGTAATCCGCCGTGGTTTCCGCCATATAGGCCGCAATGGAAAGCGCAGCACCCTTCGCCAAGATGAACGGACTCGGCAACGAAATCATCGTTGCCGACATGCGTAGCCGTGCCGACCGCGTGACGCCGGCGGCGGCCGTCGCCCTCAATGCCGACCCCGCGACCAGGTTTGACCAGATCATGGCCATTCATGACCCGCGCACGCCGGGCACCATGAATTACATCGAGATCATCAACTCCGACGGCAGCCGGGCGCAGGCTTGCGGCAACGGCACAAGGTGCGTGGTGCAGGCGCTGGCCGCCGAAACCGGAGAAAAGGTCTTCACCTTCGAGACGGTCGCCGGAATCCTCAATGCCGAGGAGCATGAAGACGGGTTGATCTCGGTCGACATGGGCAAGCCGCGTTTCGGCTGGCAGGACATTCCGCTTGCCGAGGAATTCCGCGACACCCGCATGATCGAGCTGCAGATCGGACCGATCGATGCGCCGGTCCTGCACTCCCCCTCGGTTGCCTCGATGGGCAACCCCCACGCCATCTTCTGGGTCGACGGCGACGTCTGGTCCTATGAGCTGGAACGCTTCGGGCCCCTGCTGGAAAACCACCCGATCTTTCCCGAGCGCGCCAACATCTCCATTGCCCAGGTCACCGCGCGCGACGCGATTTCGCTGCGCACCTGGGAGCGCGGCGCCGGCCTGACGCGCGCCTGCGGCTCGGCCGCCTGCGCGGCCGCCGTCTGCGGTGCGCGCACACGGCGCACCGACCGCAAGGTCACCGTCACCGTTCCCGGCGGCCCGCTGGTGATCGAATGGCGCGAGGACGACCACGTCGTCATGACCGGCCCTGCGGAATGGGAATTCTCTGGAACCTTCGACCCCGCCACCGGCGCGTGGCGGCGCGACCAGCAGGACGTTGCCTGATGGGTATCGACATCGTCACCTTCGGCTGCCGGCTCAACACCTACGAGTCTGAAGTGATGCGCCGCGAGGCGGAGGCCGCCGGGCTGGGCGCGCTGAAGAACGGCGCCGTCATCTTCAACACCTGCGCAGTCACGGCGGAAGCCGTGCGCCAGGCCAAGCAGTCGATCCGCAAGGCGCGGCGCGAAAACCCGGATGCGCGCATCATCGTCACCGGCTGCGCCGCCCAGACCGACCCGGATGCCTTCGCCGCCATGGGCGAGGTGGACCTCGTGCTCGGCAACGAGGAGAAGCTGAAGGCGCACAATTATCGCGCCTTGCCCGATTTCGGCGTCAACGATACCGAGAAGGCGCGCGTCAACGACATTTTCTCCGTGCGCGAGACGGCCGGCCATATGGTCGACGCCATCGAGGGCCGCGCGCGCGCCTTTGTGCAGGTGCAGAACGGCTGCGACCATCGCTGCACCTTCTGCATCATCCCTTACGGCCGCGGCAATTCGCGCTCCGTGCCCATGGGCGCGGTGGTCGATCAGGTCAAGCGCCTGACCGGCAACGGCTATGCCGAAGTGGTGCTGACCGGTGTCGATATGACGAGCTATGGCGGCGACCTGCCGGGCGCGACCAAGCTCGGCAAACTGGTGAAGACGATCCTGCGCCAGGTGCCGGACGTGCAGCGGCTGCGGCTCTCTTCCATCGATTCCATCGAGGCCGATGACGACCTCATGGACGCGATCGCCACCGAAAAACGGCTGATGCCGCACCTGCACCTCTCGCTGCAAGCGGGTGACGACATGATCCTGAAGCGCATGAAGCGGCGCCATCTGCGCGACGATTCCATCCGCTTCTGCGAGGAAGTGCGGCGGCTGCGCCCCGACATCGTCTTCGGCGCCGACATGATCGCCGGCTTCCCCACTGAAACCGAGGCGATGTTCGAGAATTCGCTGAAGATCGTGGAGGAATGCGGGCTGACCCATCTGCACGTCTTCCCGTTCAGCCCGCGTGAAGGCACCCCTGCCGCGCGCATGCCGCAGGTTGACGGGCGCGCCATCAAGGAGCGCGCAGCAAGGCTGCGCGCCGCCGGCGAGGCGGCGTATCAGCGGCATCTGGAAAAGCTCGTCGGCACCGGCCAGTCGATCCTGGTCGAGCGCGACGGGCTCGGTCGCACGGAAGGGTTCACGCTGGCGGCGATCGATGGCGGGACGCCCGGCAGCATCCTCGCCGCCACAATCACCGGCCAGGACGGCGCCCGGCTGATTGCCGCGCCCGCCGCAATGGCCGCGGCCTGAAGAAGACACGACATGGCATTCGGCTTCATCAAGAAAGTCTTTTCCTTCGGCAAGAAGCCGGGCGAGGAAGCTGCGCCGGAGGCGGAAGCTCCGATAACAGAAGCTTTGGAGCAGCTGACGCACGAAACCGAGGCGCCGGTTGAAAAGGCCCCCTCAGAAGAGGCTGTGCCTGGACCGCAGGAGCCCGCGCCGACCCCGCAGCCGGACGAGCCGGCTCCCGCCCCCACGCCTGCCGAACCCGAGCCGGCGCCGGTCGTGCCAGAGCCCGCCCCGGCCGAAATTCCCGAACCGCCCCAGGAGGTGCCGACGCAACCGGCGGAACAGCCCGGGACATCGCCTATCGAAATTCCCGGATCGGTGTTGCAGCAGCCCGAGCCGGTTTCCAAATTCATCGAGGTTCCCGCCGAGCCCAGCACGCCGCCGCAGGAACCGACGGGGGAACTGCCGCCTGCCGAGATCTTGCCACCGCTGCGCCAGCCGTCGCCGGTTGAGATTGATCCGCTGCGCGACGAGGTCGCCCCTGAGATCGCGGCGATCGAGCCTCCCGTGTCCCAGGCTGTGCAGCCGCATGCGGTAGCAGCTCTTGCCGAAGCACCGAAATCCCCGGCTTCCGGCGCGGCCGCTCTAGCGGCCGGCAAGGTCACTGTTGCCAGGAAGGTCGAAGAAAAGGCACAGCCGGCCGCGCCCGCAGCGCCCGAGCCCAGGTCCAGCTGGTTCCAGCGGCTCAGGCAGGGGCTTTCGCGCTCCTCGAAGGAGCTTTCCAGCAGCATCGCCGGCGTCTTCACCAAGCGCAAGCTGGACGAGGACACGCTGGAGGAGCTGGAGGAGGTGCTGATCCGCGCCGACCTCGGCATGGAGACGGCGATCCGCATCACCGATGCGCTCTCGTCCAGCCGCTACGGCAAGGACGTCTCCGACACCGAAGTGCGTACAATCATGGCCGAGCAGGTCGAGAAGGTGCTGAAGCCGGTCGCCATGCCGCTCGAACTCGACCTGTCGCACAAGCCGCATGTCATCCTGGTGGTGGGCGTCAACGGCACCGGCAAGACCACCACCATCGGCAAGTTGGCCGCCAAGCTGACCGAAGGCGGCCTCTCGGTGATGCTGGCCGCCGGCGACACTTTTCGCGCAGCGGCCATCGAACAGCTGAAGATCTGGGGCGAGCGCACCGGCTCGCCGGTCGTCTCCTCCAAGCTCGGCGCCGATGCCGCCGGCCTCGCCTACGACGCCTTCGAGAAGGCCAAGGCGGCAGGCTCAGACGTGCTGATCATCGACACGGCCGGCCGGCTCCAGAACAAGGCCGAACTGATGGCGGAGCTGGAGAAGATCGTGCGCGTGCTGGGCAAGCTCGATCCGGAAGCCCCGCACACGGTGCTGCAGACGGTCGACGCCACCACCGGCCAGAACGCGCTGAACCAGGTCGAGATCTTCCGCAACATCGCCGGCGTCAACGGGCTGGTGATGACCAAGCTCGACGGCACAGCGCGCGGCGGCATTCTGGTCGCCATCGCCGCCAAGCACCGCCTGCCGGTCTATTTCATCGGCGTGGGCGAGCAGGTGGACGACCTCGAACCATTTTCCGCAGGCGATTTCGCAAAAGCGATCGCTGGAGTAGCCTAGACCGGACCCCCGCCGGGGATCTGAAAGGAAACCATGACCGAACCCGTCTTCGAACGCGACCCGTCCGACCCGAAGAAGAAGGAAGTCAACCCGCTGCTAAAGCTCGCACTCGAGCTCGGGCCGCTGCTGGTGTTTTTCTTCGCCAATGCGCGCGGCGCCTGGCTGGTGGAAAAGTTCCCGGTGCTCGGCGATTTCGGCGGCCCGATCTTCGTTGCCACCGGCCTGTTCATGATCGCCACCGCCCTGGCGCTCGCCGTGTCCTGGGCGCTGATGCGCACTCTGCCGATCATGCCGCTGGTGTCGGGTATCGTCGTCTTCGTCTTCGGCGCGCTGACGCTTTGGCTGCAGGATGACATCTTCATCAAGATGAAGCCCACAATCGTCAACACGCTGTTCGGCGTCACGCTTCTGGGCGGGCTGCTGTTCGGCAAGTCGCTGCTGGGCTATATTTTCGACAGCGCCTTCCGCCTCGATGAGGAAGGCTGGAGGCTGCTTACCCTGCGCTGGGGCTTCTTCTTCCTGTTCCTGGCGGTTGCCAACGAGGTGGTGTGGCGGAATTTTTCGACCGACGCCTGGGTGGCCTTCAAGGTCTGGGGCATCATGCCCATCACACTCCTGTTCACCTTCAGCCAGATGCCGCTGAT
The DNA here is from genome assembly GCF_040049255.1 of Mesorhizobium sp. KR2-14. NCBI lineage: Bacteria > Pseudomonadati > Pseudomonadota > Alphaproteobacteria > Hyphomicrobiales > Phyllobacteriaceae > Mesorhizobium > Mesorhizobium sp. KR2-14. Next base: position 74,020 of record NZ_JBDZDR010000003.1, read on the forward strand.
CATGCGGCACTCGCTGGACGAGCAGTTCAAGAAGTAGACCGACACTTCCAGCACTTTTGCCAAAGCGCGCCCGCGATAAGCCTCGTGGGCGCGTTGTTGTTTGGACTTCGTTAACCGGAGTTGCAGGCCATGCAATGCTGCATTGCAGCAACGCATGTTGCATTGCAGCATGATCGCGGCGATCATCGGCCCCGTGAGAGAGGAGCCGAACCGCCGCCGGAAAGCGGCGGCCCAGAAGGAGAACCCGCCATGATCTTTTCGAATGTCATCGCCCAGGCCAAGAACCGCATCGCCAAGCGCCGCCGCTACAACGCACTTGTTGCCGAGATCCAGAGCCTGACCCCGCGCGATCTCTCCGACATGAACGGCAACCGCAGCGAGATGCTCTATCAGGCCTATCGCGAAATCTACGGCTAAGGCGAGGGGCCTGGCCGCCCCTTGTGCGGATCGGTCAGGACGTCGGCGCGGCCAACGCCTTTTCGATTTCGGGCATCAGCAGCCTCTGGACGGATTGCGGCGTGACCGGCCCGACATGCTTGAACAGAACCTTGCCGTCGCGGCCGATGACAAAAGTTTCGGGCACGCCGTAGACGCCCCAGTCGATTGCCGCACGGCCGGCCGCATCGACACCGACGGCCTTGTAGGGGTTGCCGAGATCACCGAGGAAACGGCGCGCATTGTCGGGCTTGTCCTTGTAGTTCAGCCCGACCACGTCGAAGCGGTTGTCCTGCGACAGCGCCATCAGCACAGGGTGCTCCTCGCGGCAGGGCGCGCACCAGGAAGCGAAGACGTTCACCAGCGTGACCTTGCCGACGAAGGCCGAGGAATCGAGGCCCGGCATCGAAATGCCTTCCAGCGGCGGCAGTTTGGTTTCAGGGGCCATGTGGCCGATCAGCGCCGAAGGCACCGCGGAGATATCCCGGCCGGAAAGAAGCTGGCTCAGGAACACGCCCGCCAATCCGAGAAACACCAGCAGCGGCAGCAGCACCAGCAGCCGCCGGCGCGGCCTTGCCGGTTCGCCCTGGGCGCTCATTTCGACGCTCCCTTGCGGTCGGAGCGGCGGCGGGCGCCGCTTGCTTCCAGCTCGGCCATTTCGCGGCGTCTGGCGCGCTGGTCGGCAAGAATCCACGCCACCAGCCCGACGATCGCCAGCGCCGAAATGCCATAGGCAGCCGTGACATAAAGCGCATGGGCGCTCATCGAGCCCTCCTGCCGCGCGGCAATGCGCGGCATCCGCCGCACTCCGCGCTATGAGAACATGCTTTGCTCATGGCCGTTACATAGCCGCGACGATGCGGCTCCGCAATCGAATCACCTGCGACGAATTCGAGGGGACCTGATCGTGATCTCCATCAGTCCGAGCTTGATCGCAGGGCAAGCGCCGCGGCCACCGGGCCGATGACGGCCAGAAAAAGCGTCAGCGCGCACAGGATGAGGAAAGGCTGCAGGAACGGGTTCGGGTGGTTCACCGCGCCATAGCTGGCCGAGACACCGAAGATCAGCACCGGGATTACCAGCGGCAGCACCAGCACGGAAACCAGCAGGCCGCCGCGCGGCAGCGCCACCGCGACCGCCGCGCCCGCGGCCCCGATGAAGGTGATGGCCGGCGTGCCGACCAGAAGCGTCAGCGCAGCCGCACCGATGCCCAGCGGCTCCATGTTCATGAACAGTCCGAGCAGCGGGGCAGCCACCACCAGCGGCAGCACGCTTGCGGTCCAATGGGCCAGGCATTTGACGAAGACGGTGAAGGCCAGCAGATGCCGGTCGTGGTTGAGGAGCAGGAGGTCGAGCGAGCCGTCCTCGCGGTCGGCCTGGAACAGACGGTCGAGGCCGAGCAGCGAGGCCAGCAACGCGCCGACCCACAGAATCGCCGGGCCGATGCGCGCCAGCAGATTGAGATCGGGACCGACGCCGAAAGGGATGGTGGCGATGACGGCGAGGAAGAACAGCACGCCGGTCAGCGCACCGCCGCCGGCGCGGATGCCGAGCCTGACATCGCGGAGGTAGAGCGCAAACATCAGCGTCCCCCCATCCTGAGTTCCTGCACGCCTTCCAGCCCGAGCGGCAGGTGAGTCGCGGCCACGATGATCCCGCCTCCAAGAAGATGCGTGCGCATCAATCCGGAAAACTGCGCCTCCGAACGCTTGTCCAGCCCCGAAGTCGGCTCGTCGAGCAGCCACACCGGGCGATGGCTGACCAGAAGCTTGGCGATGGAAACGCGCCGTCTCTGCCCGGTGGAGAGATAGCCGAAGGGTAGGTGGCCGATCGTTTCCAGCTCCACCATCTCCAGCGCCTCGATGACGGAAAGGTGCGGCCGCCCGAAAAAGGCCTGCCAGAAGGCGAGGTTTTCGGAAACCGAAAGTGCTGTCTTCATCGCGTTCTCGGGCCCGAGATAGTGGCACGCAGACGAAACGGAGGGGAAATCCTCGCCGCCGTCCTCAAGCGCCAAATGCCCGGCGGCGAGCGGCAGAAGCCCGGCCACGATACGCAGCAGCGTCGACTTGCCGGCGCCGTTCGGGCCGGTGACGACGAGGCCGCCACCCTCGCCCAGCGTGAAGCCGAGGCCGGAAAAGATCGCTTCGCCGCCGCGCCGCCCCTCGATATTTTCGGCGATCAGCCGCATCGGTTCCTCATGCTTCCTGATGGCCCCCGCGGCCGATGTGCATTGCAGCAAATTTGCCTTTATCGCTCTAGAACTATTCTAGAAAATTCTCTATATGCCAGCCAACCATGCCAGCGGTCGGCGTGGTATTAGAATTAGCGCCGAGCCAGCTGCCCTGCCGCCTTCAAACGGCCGGAACGCTCGGGAGCGGACAGCGGAAATGGCCGTACCCGCACCTTTGCGCGTGATTTGCATGCCACAGGAGTCCGTTCCCGCTCAGGCAGAACGACCAGGATGGGATCGCAAATGTCCAAATCTCTCGACAGCTTCAATTGCCGCAGGACGCTTCAGGCGGGCGGGGCGGAATATGTCTATTACAGCCTGCCCGAGGCCGAAAAGAACGGCCTGGCTGGCATTTCCAAGCTTCCCTATTCGATGAAGGTGCTTCTCGAGAATCTTCTTCGCAACGAGGACGGACGATCCGTCACCAAGGAAAGCATCCAGGCGGTTGCCAGCTGGCTGACCGACAAGGGCACCGCCGGCGTCGAGATCGCCTATCGCCCGGCCCGCGTTCTGATGCAGGACTTTACCGGCGTTCCGGCCGTAGTCGACCTTGCCGCGATGCGCGACGGCATCAAGAACCTCGGCGGCGACCCCGAGAAGATCAACCCGCTGGTGCCGGTCGACCTGGTCATCGACCACTCCGTCATCGTCGACGAGTTCGGCACGCCCCGCGCCTTTGCCCGCAACGTCGAGCTCGAATATGAGCGCAACGAAGAGCGCTACAAGTTCCTGAAGTGGGGCCAGCAGGCGTTCCGCAACTTCCGTGTCGTGCCGCCCGGCACCGGCATCTGCCACCAGGTGAACCTCGAATATCTCGCCCAGACGGTGTGGACCAACACCGAGGACGGCGTGACCACGGCCTATCCGGACACCTGCGTCGGCACTGATTCGCACACCACCATGGTCAATGGTCTCGGCGTGCTGGGCTGGGGCGTGGGCGGCATCGAGGCTGAAGCCGCCATGCTCGGCCAGCCGGTTTCCATGCTGCTGCCGGAGGTGATCGGCTTCCGCCTCACCGGCAAGCTCAAGGAAGGCGTCACCGCCACCGACCTGGTGCTCACCGTCACCCAGATGCTGCGCAAGAAGGGCGTGGTGGGCAAGTTCGTCGAGTTCTTCGGTCCCGGCCTCTCCAACATGACGCTGGCCGACCGCGCAACCATCGGCAACATGGCTCCCGAATATGGCGCGACATGCGGCTTCTTCCCGGTCGATTCGGAGACCGTGCGCTATCTCACCATGTCCGGCCGCGCCGAAGACCGCATCGCGCTGGTCGAGGCCTATTCCCAGGCCCAGGGCATGTGGCGCGACACCTCTTCGGCTGACCCGGTCTTCACGGACACGCTCGAGCTCGACCTTGGCGAGGTGGTGCCCTCCATGGCCGGCCCGAAGCGCCCCGAGGGCCGCGCCGCGCTGGAGACCATCCCAGCCGGCTTCACCATGGCGATGGAGACCGAGTACAAGAAGACGTCCGAGATCGCCAAGCGCTATGCAGTGGAAGGCACGGACCACGATCTCGGCCACGGCGACGTGGTGATCGCGGCGATCACCTCCTGCACCAACACCTCGAACCCGAGCGTGCTGATCGGCGCGGGCCTGCTTGCCCGCAACGCCAATCGCCTCGGCCTCAAGCAGCAGCCCTGGGTCAAGACCTCGCTGGCTCCCGGATCGCAGGTCGTTGCCGAATATCTGGAAAAGTCGGGCCTGCAGAAGGAGCTCGACCAGATCGGCTTCAATCTCGTCGGCTTCGGCTGCACCACCTGCATCGGCAACTCCGGCCCGCTGCCGGCGCCGATTTCCAAGACCATCAACGACAAGGGCCTGATCGCGGCCGCCGTGCTTTCCGGCAACCGCAACTTCGAAGGCCGCGTCTCGCCTGACGTGCAGGCCAACTACCTTGCCTCGCCGCCGCTGGTGGTCGCCTATGCGCTCGCCGGAACCGTCACCAAGGACCTCACCACCGAGCCGATCGGCGAGGGCAAGGACGGCAAGCCGGTGTTCCTCAAGGACATCTGGCCTTCCACCCAGGAGATCGACGAGTTCATCGCCAAGAACGTCACCCGCGAGCTGTTCGCCCGCAAATATGCCGACGTTTTCAAGGGCGACGAGAACTGGCAGAAGGTGCAGGCACCGAGCGGCCAGACCTACACCTGGGACGATGCCTCGACCTATGTGCAGAACCCGCCCTATTTCGCGGGCATGGGGCTGAAGCCCGGCGCGATCAGCGACATCAAGGGTGCGCGCGTGCTCGGCCTGTTCGGCGACAAGATCACCACCGACCACATCTCGCCGGCCGGTTCGATCAAGGCGGCCTCGCCGGCCGGCAAGTACCTCACCGACAACGGCGTGGCGGTTGCCGACTTCAACCAGTACGGCACGCGCCGCGGCAACCATGAGGTGATGATGCGCGGCACCTTCGCCAACATCCGTATCCGCAACCACATGCTGGGCGAGAACGGGCGCGAAGGCGGCTACACCATCCACTATCCGTCCAAGGAAGAGATGCCGATCTACGACGCGGCCATGCAGTATCGCCAGGAAGGCGTGCCGCTGGTCATCTTCGCCGGCATCGAGTACGGCAACGGCTCCTCGCGCGACTGGGCGGCCAAGGGCACCAACCTGCTCGGCGTGCGCGCGGTGATCGCCCAGTCCTTCGAGCGCATCCACCGCTCGAACCTGGTCGGCATGGGCGTCATCCCCTTCGTGTTCGAGGAAGGTACCTCCTGGGCCACCCTCGGCCTCAAGGGCGACGAGACCGTGACGATCGACGGCCTGGAAAACATCCGCCCGCGCCAGAAGATGATCGCCAAGGTCACCTTCGCGGATGGCACGGTGAAGGATGTTCCGATCCTGTGCCGCATCGATACGGTGGACGAGCTCGACTACTTCAAGAACGGCGGCATCCTGCAATACGTTCTGCGCGACCTGGCCGCCTGACGCCGGAACGCAACCGCAACATCGAAACCGCCGGTGCCAGCACCGGCGGTTTTTTATTGGGCTGCCGAAAGTGGCCGCGGTAATCCCTGACACATGTCACCGCAACGTGACTTCACGTTTGAGCCGCCATCTGGCTATTCTTCCGGCGGAGGAAGGGCAGGCACACTGCCAGACGCTGTCTTTTGGAACGGTCATGACATTTGGTTATGTATTTCGGGTGGCACTTGTGCTGCTGGCGCTGCCCCTGTTGGGCGAGGAGGCCACGGCGGGCGAAAGCGCGCGGCCGCGAGGCGTCATCGAGCTGTTCACCAGCCAGGGCTGCGCAACCTGCCCCCCGGCCGACAAGATCTTCGAAAAACTGGCCAACAGCACCGACCTTGTCGCGATCGCCTATCATGTCGACTATTGGGATTATCTCGGCTGGCGCGACACACTGAGCAATTCGGAAAGCACCGATCGCCAATATTCCTATATGCGCGCATTCGGCGCCCGATCGGTCTACACGCCGCAGGCCGTTATCAATGGGCGCGTGCATGTGAACGGGGGCAAGCGCAGCGAAATCGACGCGGCATTTCGGCAACTGAACAGCTCGGGCGAGGGGCTTAGCGTGGACGTCAGCGTTCGCCACCACGGCGACAGCCTGATAATCAACGCCGGCCCGGCGCAGGGAATCGCCCCCAAGGCCTATGTGATGCTGGTCTTTTTCGCGCCGCCACAGGCGGTGCGCATGAAGGAAGGCGAGAACGAAGGCAGGGTCATCACCTACTGGAACTCCGTGACCAATGTGCAGGCCGCCGGGGTCTGGCGCGGCGAGGCGACGACCTACGAGGTGCCAGCCCGGAACATTCCCGAAAGTGGCGGTTGCGCGGTACTGCTCCAAGCCGTCGGCAAGGACGGAGTGCCTGGCCCTGTTCTCGGCGCCGCATCCTATCGCAAGCTCGAGGCCCAGCCCCGGGGATAGGCCGCTGCAAAAAACCGGCACCCATAAAACGCAGGCGCCGGCTGGAGTTTAGGGGATCGTCGTACCCGGGGTTCAAGGAAGAGAACCGAGGTTGGTTCGATCCGACGCTGGCCCGTGGGCGGGGGGCTTGGGGTTTACAGGCCGGTGCCGGACCGAACCGTCTCAGGCAACGTTGATAAGTTTGTCCGACAATGGGGCGCGAACGCGGGTAAAAAACGGCGGAATTATGGCGCTGAATCACCATTGAAAACACGCTGTACCCGTTCGTGAGCGCCGGCTTCGGCGGGGCAGCATGCCGAAGGCTGCGGCGCCAGGCTTTATCTACCGAAATGCCTGCCGAAGCGGCGCACTTTAGCCGGCTGCGGGCTTGCAATTGCTGCGCGAAAGCGCAACCTTGGTCGTTGCCAAACTGTCATGGGAAGCGCGCCGGATGTCGAAACGCGGAACCGCAGGGGAGGGTGGGGAAGAAATAGGAATATTGATTCCCTTTCCCGAGGCACGGCGCGAAACGCGCGCCCAGAACGTTTCATTCGAAAGACGCGAGCTCGACCAGATCCTCAGGGTTTACGGCCGCATGGTCGCCGCCAACGAATGGCGCGACTATGCGATCGACCACCTGAACGATCGCGCCGTGTTCTCGGTGTTCCGCCGGACCAGCGAAACGCCCTTGTACCAGATCGTGAAGGACCCGCAGCTTGCGCGCAAGCAGGGGGCGTTCAGCGTGGTCGCCGCCGGAGGTCTCGTCGTAAAGCGTGGGCACGAGCTGGCCCGCGTGCTCGGAGTGTTCGACAAGAAGCTCCGGGTGATCCACCAGGCCTGAGCAGGCCGAGGCTGCGGGCGGCTGGCTCAGCCCTGCGGCGGCCCCATGCGGGCGGGCAGCGAAGCCGGATCGGGCGAAACGGAAGAACCGCCGTTCAGCGCAAGCTGCATGAACACCGTGTCCAGCCAGCGGCCGTGCTTGTAGCCTGACCCTTCCAGCATGCCCGAGTGGCGGAAGCCAAGCCTCTCGTGCAGCCGCACCGAGGCACTCTCCGGCGAGCCATCGCCGATGACCGCGACGACCTGGCGGAAGCCCAGTGCTTCCGTCTCGGCCACGAGACGCTCCAGCAGCAGGCTTCCTATCCCCTGTCCCTTGGCCTCGGGGGCGACATAGATAGAATCCTCGACGATGAAACGGTAGGCCGGGCGCTGCCGGAACGGCCCGGCATAGGCAAAGCCAAGGATCGCCCCGTCGCGCACCGCGACCAGATAGGGATAGCCGGGATCGCGAAGTGCTGCGAAGCGCAGTTCCATTTCCCCGCGCGACGGCGGCTCCAACTCGTAGCTGGCCGTGCCGTGCAAGACCGCGTCGGCATAGATTGCGGTGATGGCATCGAGATCGTCTTCCTCTGCCGACCGGATTTCAATTCTGCTCATTTTTTAGGCACCATGACATTGATGCCCGATTTTAAGCGGCAAGCCGGCCAAAAGAAAAGGGCGGCCTTTTAGGCCGCCCCGATCTTGTTTCTGATCCAGCCGTTTCCGGCCTGCGCCTCGCGCCCCACTTATTCGCGGTTGCCGAGGAACTGCAGCAGGAAGGTGAACAGGTTGATGAAGTCGAGGTAGAGCCTCAGCGCGCCCATGATGGCCTTGCGGCCGGCGACCAGCACGTCGTCGCCCTCGAAATACATTTCCTTGATGCTCTGCGTGTCGTAGGCGGTCAGGCCGGCAAACACCAGCACGCCGATGCCCGAGATGGCGAACTGTAGCGCCGAGGACTGCAGGAACAGGTTGACCAGCATGGCGATGATCAGGCCGAACAGGCCCATCACCATGAAGGTGCCCATGGCGCTCAGGTCGCGGCGTGTCGTGTAGCCCCACAGCGACAGTGCGCCGAAGGCGGCGGCGGTGATGAAGAAGGTCTGGACGATGCTCTGCGCCGTGAAGACCAGGAAGATCGACGACAGCGACAGGCCCATCAGGGCCGAAAACACCCAAAACGCCGTCTGCGCGCCCGAAACCGTCATGGTCTGGATGCGCGCGCTCAGGAAGAACACCATGCCGAGCGGCGCCAGCATGACCAGCCACTTCAGCGGCGAGCCATAGAGCGCCACGCCGGCGCTGGTCAGCATCTTGCCGTTGGCCAACGTCGCCACGGCCGTTGCCGGGTCATTCGTCGTTGTCATCATCATCGTAGCCAGGGCGGCTACGCCGGTGATTGCGAGGCCAAGCGCCATAAGGTTGTAGACCTTGAGCATATAGGCGCGCAGGCCCTCGTCGATGACACCGGCGGTGCGGACGCCCGCTGGCGCTGCCCGTGTCTGATAGTTGCGAAGGTCAGCCATTGATTTCCTCTGTTGCTTCTGCCCCGTCCGGTGTCGGGTTCTCACGAGCCCAGGCGCCGCTGGCGGGACTCCAGCATGCCTGCTGGCAAATATGATGATTCTTTTGGGCAAGAACAAGACCCGTTACAGCACGCAATGCAACGTGATTGTCCTGAAAAGCTTCGGAAAATTGTTTCATGAACCAGATTTAATGTGCGCCGGGCCGCAGCACCGCCGCTCGTCTCTCCGTTAGAGATTGCGCAGCACCGGGGCCGCCTTGTGGCCAAGCACGTGCCAGGTTCCCAGCAATCCCATCCCGACGGTGACCGCAAGCGCGATCAAAAGCGTGGCCACCGCGACCTCGGGCTGGAAGGACGAAGGCAGCTTCATGATCCGTGCGACAACAAACCACGCCGCAACGCCGCCCGCCGCGAGCGCGAAAACAGCGGTCGCAAGCCCGATCAGCATGTATTCGAGCGAGAAGGCGGCAATCAGCGTACGGCGTGTGGCGCCCAGCGTCTTCAGCACCACCGCGTCGTGGATCCGGGCGCGGTTGCCGGCGGCAAGCGCCCCCGCCAGCACCAGCACAGAAGCGATCAGCGCCACGCTGGCGGCGACCCGTATCGCCGTGCCGAGCTGGCCGACGAGATGGTTGACCACCTCCAGCGCGTCCTTGACGCGAACGCTGGTGACCGCCGGGAAAGCGCGGGTGACGGCGTTGAGGATGCGGGCCTCCTCGCCGACATCCGTATCCCTGGTGGTCAGCGTCGCCAGCCAGGAATGCGGCGCGCCGGCGAATGTATTGGGCGAAAACACCATGACGAAGTTGATGCCCATCGATTCCCACTTCACCTCGCGGAAGTTGGCGATCTTGGCCGTGACATTGCGGCCGAGCACATTCACGGTCACCGTATCGCCGAGCTTGAGGCCGAGTTCGCCCGCCTCCTGCGCGGCGAAGGAAACCAGCGGCTCGCCCTGATAGTCCTGCGGCCACCAGATGCCGGCCGACAGCGTCGAGTTTTCGGGAAGGTTCTTCGTGTAGCTGAGGCCGCGGTCGCCGCGCAGCACCCAGGCGCCGGCCGGGGGCACCTGCAGCTTCTGCACGTCGACGCCGTTCAACGCCATGACGCGGCCGCGCAGCATGGGCACCCGCACGAGCTTTCCGTCGGGCGCCTCCTTGCCAAGCAGCGCGGCGAAGGCGTCGACCTCGCTTGGCTGGATGTCGACGAAGAAGAAGTTGGGTGCTTCCTTCGGCAGGCTGCCCGCGATCTGGCGGCGCAGGTCGCCGTCGATCAGCGCCAGCGTCACCAGCAGCGTCAGGCCGAGCCCGAGCGACAGCACCACTGACGGGGTCAAAGCGCCTGGGCGGTGGATGTTGCCGATTGCCAGGCGAAGTGCTGTCGAGCGCACGCGCGGGCTTCTGCGGGCGATCCACTGCACAGCCATGCCGACGCCGTGCAGCACCACGAAGGCGAACACCATCGCGCCGAGGAAGGTCGCGGCGATGCGCCGATCGCCGGAAAACCAGATCGCCAGAGCGGCCAGCAACGCAGCCAGCGCCAGGGCCGCCGCGACATAGGGCAGGCGGGGCAGGCCGCCGCTGCCAAAGCCCATCTCGCGAAAAAGCGCAGTTGCCGGCACGCCGCGTGCGTGGCCAAGCGGAAGCAGCGCAAAGGCCAGCGTCACCAGGAAGCCGAACAAGGCGGCAATCGCCAGCGCGCCGGGATAGATGCCGCCCTCGGCCGGCACCGGAATGACCGAAGACAGCGCCGCGTTCGCCGCCAGCGGCATCAACGCGCCGACCACCAAGCCGACCGCAACGCCGATGGCGGCGATCATCAGTATCTGCACCAGATAGACCGCGAAGACGCAGCCGCCGGAGGCTCCGAGGCTCTTGAATGTGGCAATCACGCCGCGCTTGCCATCCAGATAGGCCCGAACGGCATTGGCAACGCCGACGCCCCCGACCACCAGCGCGGTGAGCCCGACCAGCGTGAGGAACTGCGAGAAGCGCTCGATGTTGGTCGAAAGCGCCGGTGCGGCGTTGGTGCGCGTGCGGATGCTCCAGCCGGCCTGCGGAAATTCATCGCCAGCCTGCTGGCGGATGTCGGCAATCCGTGCCTCGCTGCTGCCAGTGGGCAGGCGCAGCTTGTAGGCATATTCGACCAGGCTGCCGGGCTGTACCAGGCCGGATGCCCGCATGCCCTCGATTGAAACCATCAGCCGCGGCGCAAAGCCAAAACCTTCCGAGATCGCGTCCGGCTCGCTGGCGATCTTGGCACGAAGCTGGAAGGTGGCGGTTCCAAGCCTGATGCGGTCGCCGGGTTTCAGGCCCAGGCGCTCGAACAGCAGGTCGGATGCAATGGCGCCGAACGCCCCATCCCTTTCAGCGAAAAGCTCGTCGCGCGGTAGCGCCGGATCGGTCTTCAGCGCACCGAACAGCGGGTAGGCGGCATCCACCGCCTTGACCTCGGCCAGGGACTGGTCCGAACCGTTCTCCAGCCGCGCCATGGAGCGCATGTTGATGCTTTCCGAAACCGTGCCCAGCCCGCGCAGGAAGCCGGCCTCCTCGGCACTCGCCTCGCGCTGGTTGAGCTGAAAGCGCATGTCGCCGCCCAGAAGCACCTGGCCCTGGTTGGCGACGCCGGCGGTGATCGAGCGCGCCACAGAATTGACGCCGCCTATGGCAGCAACCCCCAGCGTGATGCAGGTGAGAAAGATCAGGAAGCCGGAGAGCCCGCCGCGCATCTCGCGCAGCGAAAAGCGGATGGCCAGCCGAAGGGTTTGCGAAAGCGGCATCGGCAGGCGCCTCAAGCCGAAACGACGGCAAGCGAGGGCTCGGCCTCGATGCGGCCCGAGCGCATGGCCACCTGTCGGGTGCAGCGCGCTGCGAGCGCGGGATCATGCGTGACAAGCACCAGCGTCATGCCGCGTTCCCTGGCCTTGGCGAACAAGAGGTCGGCAATCTGCCGTCCGGTCGCCTGGTCGAGGTTTCCGGTGGGTTCGTCGGCGATCAGGATGCGCGGCTCGGGCGCCAGTGCGCGCGCAATGGCGACGCGTTGCTGCTCGCCGCCCGACAGTTCGCCGGGATAGTGGGTGACACGATCGGAGAGCCCAACGGCGGCAAGCTCGCGCTCGGCCACCGCAAAGGCGTCGCGCCGGCCCGCCAGCTCCAGCGGAACGGCGACGTTTTCCAGCGCCGTCATATTGGGGATCAGGTGAAAAGACTGGAAGACGATGCCGACATTGCGGCCGCGAAACGCCGCGACCTGGTCCTCGCTCTTGCCGTTCAGAACCTCGCCGGCAATCCGTACCGTTCCCGAATCGACCCGCTCAAGTCCGGCCAGAACCATCAGCAGCGTCGACTTGCCCGAGCCGGACGGCCCGACGATGCCCGTTGCCTCGCCGGCCGCCACGCTCAGGCTGACACCCTTCAGTACATGTACCGAGGAGGCACCGCTGCCCAGCGTCAGCGAAACATCCTTCAAGTCGATGACGGCTTCTGTCACGGCTATCCGATCCTATATGGAGTAGGGCAATGCAGGATTTTTCATCATATGGGTTTTGCGGCATGGCATTCAAACATTTGATTTTCGCGCTCTTTGCCGCATGCGTGGTTATATTCTCGGGGCAAGGGCCGGCCCGCGCCGAACCCTTCCAGATTGTCGGCTTCGGCGACAGCCTCATGGCAGGCTACGGCCTTGACCCAGGCGACAGCTTTCCCGAAAAGCTCCAGGCAGCGCTACGCAAGAACGGTCACGATGTGGTGATCGCCAATGCCGGCGTTTCGGGCGACACCTCCAGCGGCGGCCTGTCGCGGCTCGACTGGTCGGTTCCGGATGGCACGCGGCTCGTCATCCTCGAGCTCGGCGCCAACGACATGCTGCGCGGCATCTCTCCCGACATCACCGAAAAGAACCTTGACGCCATGCTGCAGCGCCTGAAGGCGCGGAACATTCCGGTGCTGCTTGCCGGCATGCGCGCCGCACCCAACCTCGGCAGCGACTACGCCGCGGCGTTCGATGCGATCTATCCGCGACTTGCGGAAAAATACGGCGTTCCGCTCTATCCGTTTTTCCTCGACGGCGTGGCGTCCGACCAGACCGCCCTGCTTGAGGACGGAATGCACCCCAACGCCGGCGGAATCGACCGCATGGTGAAGCGTATTCTGCCCGTGGTGGAAAGCGCGATCGCTGCCCATGCGAAGGAGTCGTGACGCGGCGCTCGCCGTCACTTGAACGGAAATGAGCAACAAACGGCTTGCCCCCGGCGGTGATCGATGATTCGCTAGGGGCAAGAACTCGATTCGGGGAGGCTGAGATGCCGCGATTGTTCACCGCCCTCGAAATCCCGCGTGACGCAGCGCTTTCTCTCTCACTGCTGCGCGGAGGCCTTCCGGGAGCCCGCTGGATCGACGTCGAGAATTACCATCTGACGCTCCGCTTCTTCGGCGACATCGAGGGCCATGTGGCCGACGAGATCGCCAATGCGCTGGACCGGGTGCGGCGCCCCGCCTTCCATCTCGAGCTTTCCGGCGTCGGCGCCTTCGGCTCCAGGAAGCCGCATGCCGTGTGGGCCGGCGTATCGCCCTCGCCCGATCTTCACGCGCTACAGGGCGAGATCGAGCGCATCTGCCAGCGCCTCGGCCTTTCGGCCGATGCTCGCAAGTTCATGCCGCATGTCACCCTGGCCCGGTTGAAAAATCCCAATACCCAGGACGTGGCGAAGTATCTGTCGGAACGCGGCAATTTCTCCGCGGCGCCCTTCAAGGTCGGCCGCTTCGTTCTGATGTCCTCGCGCGACTCGGTCGGCGGCGGACCCTATGTCGTGGAAGAAGCCTGGCCTTTGACCGGCAGGGAGTCTCGCTCCAGCCTGTCGGCGAGCGCTTCCGAAGCCGCGCGGATCATGCGGTAGAGGTCGAAGAAGCCGTCAGGGCCGCCGTAATACGGGTCTGGAACATCGTTCGGCCGGCCTGCGGCAAAGTCGAGGAAGAGGTGGATTTTCCGACGGTACTCGACAGGCGCGACGCGGCGCATGTCCTCTACATTCGAACGGTCCATGCCGAGGATCAGATCGAAGCTTGCGAAATCTTCCGACGTCACCTTGCGGGCGCGCTGGCCCGTAATATCCAGACCGTGATGCGCGGCAACCGCGATGGAGCGCGGGTCCGGGCTTGACCCTGCATGCCAGCCGCCGGTGCCGGCCGAATCGAGCAGGAACAGTTCTTCCGAGCCGCGCTCGGCCAGAACGTCACGAAAAACCCCTTCTGCCAGCGGCGATCGGCAAATATTGCCGAGGCAGACAAAGAGGATCGAAAGCGGAAGTCTCGCGGTCATGGTGCTTGCGGGCTCGATGGAAACAGCCCTCCCATAACACGGAAGTGGAAAAGGCCGATAGCATCGGGACCTTGCCCCGCTGCAGCCGCCGCGCGCACAACTTGCATGCGAAGGCAATACTTACCACATAGCGCGAACCGGAGGGTTCAGATGGCCAAAGCAAGATTCGACACCGGCGATCCTGCCAGCAACGAAAAGAACGTGCGCGATGGATTCTGGCGAACCGCCAGGAAGGCAGCTCGACAGGTGCCGTTCATGGAAGAGGTGGTCGCGGCGTATTATTGCGCGATGGATGCGCAGACGCCGCTGCGAGCCAAGGCAATCCTGCTGGCAGCCCTGGCCTATTTCGTGCTGCCGGTCGACGCCATTCCCGACGTGATGGTGGGAATTGGTTTCACCGACGACATCGCGGTGCTGGCGGCGGCAATCGCGGCCGTTCGCTCCAACATCACCCCCGCCCACCGCCTTGCCGCCCAGGAATCGCTAGCGGCGCTCGACTGACAGTCGCTTCATCGCCGCGCTCGACCGGAAGCCTTTTTTTGCCAGATAGCGGCACTTCATCGCGGGGCAGGGGCAGTCAAATTCTTGCCGTTTTCGTCATCTTCAAACGTCCGCAGGGACGGCGCTTCCCCTTGCGGGGCCGCGCGAAAAGGCGGCGATACCATGGCGAAAACCAACCCTTGTCAGATATATTCACGCTTTGGTAACCCAGATTAAACCAAATTGAACTCTACCACGGGCGGCGCGACTCCTGCCTGCCCCCGCACATTACGCAAAGAACAGGGATCCAAAAAACAATGCGCCCATTCGTTGCTCTCGCTTCGAGCCTGTTTCTGATTGCCAGCGCCGCCCCCTCGCTGGCCCAGTCAGCCACCAAGATCGGCCAGCACAATGCATGGGGCACCTACAGCTATCAGGCCAACACCGGGAAGGTCTGCTATGTGCTGACGGTTCCGACCGACAAGCAGCCGGCCAATCTCGACCATGGCGACATTTTCTTCTTCGTCAGCCAGCGCCCCGGGCAGTCGGTTTCCTACGAGCCGCAGTTCATCGCTTCCTATGACCTGCAGGCCAATTCGAAGGTGACGGTCAGCGTCGGCGACAAGAACTTCACCATGTTCACGCGCGGCAAGTCGGCCTGGGTGGAAAACGCCGCCGAGGAGCCGCTGCTGATCGCCGCCATGAAGGGCGGCGCCGACATGAAGATTGCGGCCAAGTCCGGACGCGGCAATCCCACCACCTACACCTTCTCGCTGAAGGGCATTTCGGCGGCGCTGCAGTCGATCTCGGCCTGCAAGTAAGCCCGCTTGCACTTTTTTCTTCAAAGGCCGGGTCGTTGATCCGGCCTTTTTCTCAAGAGGGTTGAGGGGCATCGCTTGCCCACGCACTCGGAGACCTCTTGGAATTGGCGGCGGCCCGCCCCATCTCACAGGCCGTGACGCGGGCGCCAAGTCGTGCTATGTGCGCGCATTCGGAGCTTTGGAAGCATCCGCCTCAACCCTGAAAATTCCGGTACAATGGCTTTTTCGCTCGATCTCACCGCCGACAGCACCCGCAACGCATTGCGCCCCAGCGCCGCGCCGGAAAAGGCATCGCTGATCGGCCTGACGCGCGCCGAGATGGCCGAGGCGCTGGTCGCCGCCGGCATCGTGCCGGAGCGCCAGGCCAAGATGCGCGTGCAGCAGCTGTGGCACTGGCTCTATGTGCGCGGCGTTTCCGACTTCGCGCATATGTTCAACATATCGAAGGATTTGCGCGCGGCGTTGGCCGAGCACTTCTCCATCGCACGGCCGGAGATCGTGGAAGAGCAGATCTCCAATGACGGCACGCGCAAGTGGCTGTTCCGCTTTCCGCCGCGCGGTGCCGGCCGCCCTGTCGAGATCGAAACCGTTTACATCCCCGAGGAAGGCCGCGGCACGCTGTGCATTTCCAGCCAGGTCGGCTGCACGCTGACCTGCTCGTTCTGCCACACCGGCACGCAGAAGCTGGTGCGCAATCTCACCTCAGAGGAAATTCTCGCGCAGCTTCTCTCCGCCCGCGACCGGCTGGGCGACTTTCCTGACCGTGATACACCCGCCGGCGCGATCGTGCCGAGCGAGGGCCGCAAGGTGTCCAACATCGTCATGATGGGAATGGGCGAGCCGCTCTACAATTTCGATGCGGTGAAGAAGGCGCTGCTGATCGCGTCCGACGGCGACGGCCTGGCGCTTTCGAAGCGCCGCATCACGCTGTCCACCTCCGGCGTCGTGCCGGAAATCTACCGCACCGGCGAGGAGATCGGCGTCATGCTGGCGATCTCGCTGCATGCCACCAACGACGACCTGCGCGACCTGCTGGTGCCGATCAACAAGAAGTTCCCGCTCAAGGAACTGATGGAAGCCTGCCGCAAGTATCCCGGCCTCTCCAACGCGCGGCGCATCACCTTCGAATATGTGATGCTGAAGGACGTCAACGACAGCCTCGAAGACGCCAAGGCGCTGGTGAAGCTGCTCCGGGGCATTCCGGCCAAGATCAACCTGATCCCCTTCAACCCCTGGCCCGGCAGCAACTATCAGTGCTCGGACTGGGAGCAGATCGAGAAGTTCGCCGACTTCATCAACGCGGCTGGTTATGCCTCGCCGATCCGCACCCCCCGCGGCCGCGACATCCTTGCCGCCTGCGGCCAGCTGAAGTCGGAATCGGAGCGCCTGAAGAAATCCGAGCGCCTGGCACTGGAAGCCATGATGATTGCGGGGCACGGCGAGGCGTGAACGGCGTTCTCGCCATCATCTTCCGGCTGGCGGTCGTCCTTCTCGGCTATATCGGCGCGGCGCTCGCAGCCAGCGCATTCATCAACATCCTGGCGCTCGGTGCGCTTGGTGCGGAGCCGGGCGATCCCGTCGCCGCCGCCTCGCTGGTGTTCATGATACCCTTGATGGCGCTGGTCATCGCCTATTTCGCCTTCTTCCCGTCGCTTCTGGTCATCCTGCTCACCGAATTTCTCGGCAAGCGCGACTGGCTCGTCCATGCGCTCGGCGGTGGGGCGGTGGCGTTCAGCGTCGTCGGCTTCGCATTCGGTACCGGCACAGTCTGGCAGGAGGTGTCCGGCAATGGCCTCGAGCCCTACTGGCTGCCCCCGGACGACCCGCGCATGGCATTGCTGCTCATCGGCGCGGGCATGATCGGAGGCTTGGTCTACTGGCTGATCGCCGGCCGCACGGCCGGAGGCTGGCGGCAGGGTATGCCCTTGCCTTAGCGCGCCTGCGCCGCGAGCATCTTCAGCGCGAGAGCGGAAAACACGCCTGCGAACAGATAGTCGACAATGCGCGTCACCCGCGGGCTCTTCCTGAGCAGGCCGGCGAATTTGTCTGCGGCGACCACCATCGGCACGGCAAGCGGCAGCGACAGCACGATGAACAGCATGCCGAGGAAGAACAGCTTGCCTGGCGCATGCGGTTCGTGGGCCGAGACGAACTGCGGCAGGAACGTCATGAAGAACAGCACGATCTTCGGATTGAGCAGGTTGATGCCGACGCCTGTCGCCCAGTTCTGGAACAGCGAGCGCGGCGCGCGCTTCACCGTCTCCGGTGAAAAGGCCGAGCCGTTCCGGAGAGCCTGCCAGGCGAGCCACACCAGATAGCCGGCGCCGACGATCTTGAGAGCCATGAAGGCCTGCGGCGCGGCCACGATGAGCGCCGAGAGGCCGACCGACACCAGCATGGTGTGAACGACGATGCCGGTGAAGGTGCCCAGCATGCAGGCAAAGCCCGCGCGGCGGCCCTCGGAAAGCGCCCGCCCGACAAACAGGGTCATGTCCGGGCCCGGCGTGATGGCGATGAGATAGGTGGCGACGGCGAATTGCAGGATGACGGCGACTTCGGGGATGAACGACATTTTGCGCGGGCCCGGCTGAGAAGGCGGCAAGTTAATCGAATCCACCCTGCTCGGCCAGCGGAAACCGGATCGCACAAAGCTTGCCCGCCTCGCCGTTCCTGCTAAAAGTGCCGCCAGAAAGCGCGGTGCCGCAAGGGCGGCTGCGCGGCAACGGAAGCGGATCGACAATGTCCAAGTGGAAAGACGTCAAAAAGGTCGTGCTCGCCTATTCGGGCGGCCTCGACACCTCCATCATCCTGAAATGGCTGCAGACCGAGCTCGGCGCCGAAGTGGTGACCTTCACCGCCGATCTTGGCCAAGGCGAGGAACTCGAGCCGGCCCGCAAGAAAGCCGAGATGCTCGGCATAAAGGAAATCTTCATCGAGGACGTGCGCGAGGAGTTCGTGCGTGACTTCGTTTTCCCGATGTTCCGCGCCAATGCCGTCTACGAGGGCGTCTATCTGCTCGGCACCTCCATCGCCCGCCCGCTGATCTCGAAGCATCTGGTCGAGATCGCCGAGAAGACCGGCGCCGACGCCATCGCCCACGGCGCCACCGGCAAGGGCAACGACCAGGTCCGCTTCGAGCTTTCGGCCTATGCGCTGAACCCCGACATCAAGATCATCGCGCCGTGGCGCGACTGGGCGTTCAAGAGCCGCACCGACCTGCTCGACTTCGCGGAAAAGCACCAGATCCCGGTCGCCAAGGACAAGAAGGGCGAGGCGCCCTTCTCCGTCGACGCCAACCTGCTGCACTCCTCCTCCGAGGGCAAGGTGCTGGAAGACCCGGCGGTTGAGGCTCCCGAATACGTGCATATGCGCACGATTTCGCCCGAATCCGCGCCTGACCAGGCGACCGTCATCAAGATCGGCTTCGAGAAGGGCGACGCCGTCTCCATCAATGGCGTGCGCATGAGCCCGGCGACGCTTCTGGCCAAGCTCAACGACTATGGCCGCGACAACGGCATTGGCCGCATCGACCTGGTCGAAAACCGTTTCGTCGGCATGAAGAGCCGCGGCGTCTACGAGACCCCCGGCGGCACGATCCTGCTTGCCGCGCACCGCGCCATCGAGTCGATCACGCTCGACCGGGGTGCAGCGCATCTCAAGGACGAGCTGATGCCGCGCTATGCCGAGCTCATCTATTACGGCTTCTGGTTCTCGCCGGAGCGCGAGATGCTGCAGGCGGCGATCGACCTCAGCCAGAAGGACGTCGAGGGCGAAGTGACGCTGAAGCTCTACAAGGGCAACGTCATGGTCATCGGCCGCGAGAGCGAAAAGTCGCTCTACTCCGACAAGCTGGTCACCTTCGAGGACGACCAGGGCGCCTACGACCAGAAGGACGCCGCCGGCTTCATCAAGCTCAACGCCCTGCGCCTGCGCACGCTGGCCGCTCGCGACCGCAGGGGCTGAGGCGACCTTGATCGCGCAAAGAAAAACCCGGCGTTTCCGCCGGGTTTTTTGTGTCCTTCGCCGAAAGGATCAGTTGGCGATCAGGGTGGCGAATCTGGACAGCGCCTGCTGGTAGATCGTGGCGCGGTTCCATTCGTTCCAGATGGCGTAGTTGACCTCGCCGGGGCCGTAGCCGCCACCGGCCTGCCAGCCGTGGCCCTTCAGGAAGTTCGCCGTCGAGGCCAGCACGTCGCCGGTGGAATGGATCAGGTCGCGGCGGCCGTTGCCGTCGAAATCGACCGCATATTGCAGGTATTTGGAGGGCAGGAACTGGGTCTGACCAAGTTCGCCGAAGCCCGCGCCCCGCATCTGGTCGGCAGTGATGTAGCCCTTCTGGGCGATCTCCAGCGCGGCGTCGAGCTCGTGCGTGAAGAAGGCCGAGCGGCGGCAGTCATAGGCCAGCGTGGCCAGCGGCTGGAACACGCTCCTGTTGCCGGAATTGGCGCCAAAGCCGGTCTCCATGCCCCAGATGGCCAGCAGAACCTCGGGCTGGACGCCATAATGCTGCTGGATCTTGGCGAAGGTGGCGGCGTGGGTCTTCATCAGCCCCTTGGCCTTCTTGACGTAGGATGCCGGCGCGCGGCGCGCCATGAACTGGTCGAGCGTGCCCTTGAAGGCGCCCTTCTGGTTGCGGTCGATCTTGATGACGCCGGTGTCATATTTCACGCCGGCAAGCGGCGAGGTATCGATGCCGCGGGCCCTAGCCTCTGCCTTATAGCTTTCCAGCCAGGCGGCGAAGCCGCTGCTGTCGTTGCCGCACTGCGCCGCATGGGCGCTGCCGGTCGCCAGACCGAGCACGGCAAAGGCGGCAGCCGCAAAAATCTTTCCCTTGGCTATGAAGGCCATGCTGTTCTCCTGAATGCCTGAATCACGTCGCTGTTGCGTCTTCCGCCAGCCGCGCGCCGCACGCTTGTCGCGTCATGGTTAAAATGACGTGTACAGCCCGTCCCGCTGGCACTGGGGAGCAAATTCCCCATGATCAAGGGCATAATGTGGCAAGCTGGCTCATATGTCTTGCGGGGCCCTTTCCATCCCCGCTTGAGGGGAATATCCGCTGCAGGGCGCGGGTGGGCGCGTGAAGCTGTCAGCAATTCACCCCGCCCGGAGCCTCGGTCCGACCCTCCCGCTGGGGCGAAACCCCGGCCGCGCTTGCTGGGCCGCCGTACGGCGTATATTGTTTCTGCCCGTCGCCCTGTCAGGATCCCATGACCCAGCCTACACCAACACCCGCCAGCCCCCGCGAACGCAAGAAGGCGCTTTTGCGCGCGGAACTGCTGGAGGCCGCGCATGAGCTGGTGAAGGAGGAAGGCTATGAGGGCCTGACAATCCGCAAGCTCGCCCAGCGCGTCGGCTATGCGCCGATGTCGGTCTATTCTTATTTCGCCGACAAGCATGAGATATTGCTGGCGCTGGCGGAGGACGCCTTCGAGACCCTTGCCCAGCGCATGGAACGCGACGCACCGGCCGAGCCGCTGGCGGCGCTGCGCAAGATCATGGAGGAATATGCGGTCTTCGCGCTGGAGAACCCCAACGAGTACCGCACCATCTTCATGACCCGCGACCCGGCGGGGCTCCGCGGGCAAGAGGTGACCGAGCTCGGCAAGCTCGAAAGCGGGAACCCGGCGCTGCGCATCCTGCTGAAGCGCGTGCAGGCCTGCATCGACGCCGGCATTTTCAAGGGCGATGTGCATGCCATCTCCACCCTCTTGTGGAGCTGCGGCCACGGCGCCATTTCCCTCCAGCTTGCCTTTCCCTTCTATCCTTTCGGCGAGCCCGGTAAATTTCTGGCGGCCTCCATGGAAGTGGCGCTGGCCGGGCTGATGGCGCAGAAGGTCGAAGCCCTCGTGCCGCCGGAAGAGCGCTGCTAGCCTGGCCCGCCATAGACCCGACATCCTGCGGCCGCGCAACGACGCGCGGCAGATCCTGGCGGGCGCGCAGATGCCGCCACGGGCCGACCATGCACGCCCGGCGCCCTTTCCCGTTTTTTTCTGAAGCCGCACCGCGACCGGACAATTTTTCGTACGCGTACGATTTTGGCTTGCAAAGGCGAATTCACCTCCGTATATGTACGTCATATTATACACGTACAGATTTTTTTGGAGAAATGATGATGCAAAAGACCCTTGTTGGCATCGCCGCCCTTCTGACCCTGTCGGGTACCGCATTCGCCGCCGATTTTGCCGACACGCTGCGCTATCCCGATTCCCCCCGCTTCGAGGCCGCGGCACCCAGGCTCGACTACTCCACGACCGCCTCGATCAAGACCGTAGGCACGGAAAAGACCACCGAACCGGTGTCGTCGCGCCAGACCTCCGGCGACAGCGCCGGGTCGGTGGCGCTGCCGGCGGGCAAGGCTCGCTAAGTCACCTCCCAAGACGAGCGAACGCAACGGGCGGCGGAGTTTTCAGCTCCGCCGCCCGTTTCATTTGTGCCGCCCGTCAAATCGGAGAGGGACGCATTCCGCCCCGCGCTCGTCAGGCCGCTGACGTTTCGTAATAGGTGCCGATGACCTCGGCCACGCGATCCCTGGCCACGGGCGGGCTGAACAGGAAACCCTGCAGCTCGCCGCACTGCTCCTTTTGTAGGGCGTGCAATTGCTCCACCGTCTCGACCCCTTCGGCAGTGGTGTCGATGCCGAGGCTGGCGCCAAGGCCAATGATGGCGCGCACGATGGCGAGCGCTTCGGGGCTGGCGCTGATCTCGCGGATGAAGGACCGGTCGATCTTCAGGCGGCTGAACTGGAACTGCCGCAGATAGCTGAGGCTGGAATAGCCGGTGCCGAAATCGTCCAGCGCGATGCGGGCGCCAAGGTCGCGGATGCGGCGCAGCGTGGCCAGGTTGGACTCGGTGTCGGCCAGCAGCACGGATTCGGTGACCTCGATTTCCAGCCGCGTCGGCTGCAACCCCGACAGCGCCAGCGCTTCGCCGATGGTGGCGACCAATGCCGTTCCGCGGAACTGCACCGGCGAGACGTTGACGGCGACGACGAGCTGTCCCGGCCAGCCGGCCGCCTGGCGGCAGGCCTCGCGCAGCACCCAGCGGCCGAGCGCGTCGATCATCCCGGTTTCCTCGGCAAGCGGGATGAAGACGCCGGGCGAAACCATGCCGCGCCTGGGGTTGTTCCAGCGCAACAGCGCCTCAAAGCCGCGCAGCTGCCCGGTCTTGACCGCGAAGATGGGCTGGAAATGCAGCTCGAACTCCCTGCCTATGTCGGCGCCGCGCAGCTCCATCTCCAGCGCGCGCCGGTCGCGCACCTGGCTGTCCATCTCCGGCTCGAAGAAGCGTAGCGAGCCCTTGGCAACGTTCTTGGCGCGATAGAGGGCAAGGTCCGCGCATTTGAGCAGGCTTTCAGTATCCGTCGCATCCTGCGGTGAAAGCGCAGCGCCGACGCTGGCGGTGACCGAAACCTGCGAGCCCTGGACGGTACGGATGGCGGCAATCTCGTCGAGCAGCCGCCCGGCCAGGCCGCAGACCGCTTCGCGCGAAGCCGCGCCCGGAAGCAGCACGGCGAATTCGTCACCGCCGAGCCGCGCGATAAGGTCGGAGCCACGCAGCAGTTTGCGCAGGCGGCCGGTGATCTCGACCAGAAGCGCGTCGCCGGCGGCATGGCCGAGCGTGTCGTTGACCACCTTGAAGTCGTCGAGATCGAGCAGCAGCACCGCGAAGGCCGCCTCGTTCTGGGCGGCGCGCGCAAGCTCGCGGGTGAACAATGTGCGATTGGCCACGCCGGTCAGCGGATCGTGCAGCGCCAGGAAGGTAACGTGCTCTTCGGCGCGCTTGCGCTCGGTGACGTCGACTATGGTCGACAGCGTGGCCGGCGCATGGTCCACCACGATGCCGCGCGCATATTCCACCACGTCGAGCAGGCGGCCGTCGGCAGTTACATGGCGGGAGCTTGCTTCCCCGGGCGGGTGCTGCCCGGCGTCGGCGTCAGCGCGAAGTCCGGCCAGGCCGAGGGTGAAGAAGGCCTCGCGCTCATAGCCGTAGAGGCGCAGTGCCGCCTCGTTGACGTTCAGGAAATGCTCGCCGCTTTCGTCGCGCACATACATCGGCACCGGGTTTTCGTCGAACAGCGAGCGGAACAGGGTTTCGCGCGCCTTTAGCTCGCCGACATCGGTGAAGGTCACGGCCAGGAGATCGTCGGCGATCGCCACCCCTACCTTGAGCGAGACCTGGCGGCCTTCGAGCCTGTATTCCAGCTCGAAACTGGTGGCGCGGCGATGCTGTGCCGCCTCGCGGAAGCGGGCGAAGGCATCGGACAGACCGGGCCGCACCAGCGCCTCGGACAGGAGGGCGAACTGCAGCCGGTCGGCCTGCGAGCCGAGATGATGCGCGGCCGCCTCGTTGATGCTGAGGATGGAGAAGTCGCGGATGACGCCGCCGCGCTCGACGGCGCTGAGGGCCATGATGCCTTCGCCGGTGGCGTTGATGAGCAGGCGCGCCAGGTTGAGCTGGCTGCGGCGCGGACGCAGGAAGAGCATGAAATAGTCGCCGCGCCAGCGGCAGGCGAGCGGCAACGCGAGGGTCTCGACCGTTGAGACCATACCATCGACCAGCGCCCGGCACAGTGTCAGGCGCGGACTTGCTGCTTCCCGCGCCGCCGCCAGCGCCTCGCCTATGGCCAGCGCGTGGGGCCCGAGCAGCCGCGTGGCCATCCGACCGACGCAAGCCTCGCCCACGATCGCCTCGAAGCGCGGGCCGGCACGCAGTATGACGGGCTCGTCGCCCTCCAGCTGGCGCACCACGGCCATCTCGTCGGCGAATCGGCCGACGCTGCCCAGCGCCATCTCTTCATATTGCGGCAGGCCGCCGGAGGGTGGGCGCACGGACTGCCAGCGGCGCAGGATCAACCTGACGTCGTCGAACTCGGTGTCGATGCGCAAAAAATCCCGCTCGGCGGCCTCGGCTTCCGGGGCCGGAAGCTGGCGGTGCGGCAGGAGCTGTGTCGTCGGCATGGGACTCCGGGTGTCGTTCGTAGCCGAAAGACCGGACACGCGCACGGGCCGCCGCGATAAACGTCGGGAAAGGGCGCCTGGGGCGGCAAATCGGTGGCTGGTTTTTCATACCGGGCGGGCCGGTGCGGCGGCTCGGCATCATGCCTCCGCGCCGGGATCCGTGCGGGCTGCCTGGGCCGAAACCTATGCGAGGCGACTTACCATTCGATTAAGCGGGTTGTCACACTCTCGTCATAATGCCACGTCGACAAGACCGCCGAAGCGCGCGACAAAAAGCGTCGCGGATCATGCCATGCCGCACCCTCGCCGCCGGCCATAATGGCCGCAAATTCCCGCTCTTGGAGAGCCCGCCGCCGATGATCGTTCGTCCCCGTCCAGGGCTGCTGAAGCTGTTTTTCATCATGCGCGGCTCCATCGTGCCCCGCATCACGCCGCATATCATCGGCTTCGGCCTATATGCGCTGGCGGTGGTGGCGACCATCAAGGCGCTGGGGCTCGACTTCGGCAATTACGGCCTCGCGCCCTTCGGCCTGCTCGGCGTGACGCTGTCGCTCTATCTCGGCTTCCGCAACAACGCCGCCTATGACCGCTGGTGGGAGGCCCGGAAGCTCTGGGGGCAGCTGGTGTTCGAGATCAGGAATTTCTCGCGCGCCGCGCTGGCCCTGGTGCCGGCCGAAAGCGGCCAGGTGCGGCCGCTGCTGATGGACGCGCTGGCTTTCTGCCACTTCCTGCGCGGCGAGCTGCGCAAAGTCGACGCGGTGGAAGAGGCGCGCGCCTTCATCGGCGCCGAAGCCGATACCGTGCCGGCCTTCACCAACAGGCCCGACGAGATGGTGCGCCGCATGGGACGCCGCATCGGCGCGCTCAAGCGGGAGGGCCGGATCGAGGCGATGGACTTCCGCATACTCGACGAACGCCTGGCGTCGATCACGGCGCTGCAAGCCGGCTGCGAACGCATCGCCGGCACGCCGCTGCCCTTCGCCTACACGCTGCTTCTGCAGCGCTCGGCCTACATATTCTGCATGTTGCTGCCCTTCGGCCTGGCCTTCTCGGCAGGATGGGCCACGCCGTTCTTCACCGCGCTGATCGCCTATTCCTTCTTCGGTCTCGATGCGCTGTCCGAAGAGTTGGAAGACCCGTTCGGCACCCAGGCCAACGACCTCGCGCTGGACGGGCTGTGCCGCGTCTGCGAGATCTCGGTGTTCGAGGCGCTGGGCGAGGCTCCGCCCAAGATGACCGCGCCCGAGCGGTTTTATTATTCCTAGATGCCGTCTCAGGCAGGTTGCCGTCGAACGACTTCCCGCGCCAATTTGAACGTCGACGTTTCCCCCGCTCAGCCCCGCAGGCCTGGGGCTTCTTGGCCAGTGCGCTCGACATATTCGACATAGCCGCCGCCATACTGGTGGACGCCGTCGGGCGTGAGCTCGAGCACGCGATTGGACAGTGCGGCCAGGAAGTGGCGATCGTGCGAGACGAAAAGCATGGTGCCCTCGTAGCGCGACAGCGCCTCGATCAGCATCTCCTTGGTGGCGATGTCGAGATGGTTGGTCGGCTCGTCCAGCACCAGAAGGTTCGGCGGGTCGAACAGCATGATCGCCATGACCAGCCGCGCCTTCTCGCCGCCCGACAGGACCCGGCATTTCTTCTCGATCTCGTCGCCTGAAAAGCCGAAGCAGCCGGCGAGCGCACGCAGCGGCGCCTGCCCGGCTTGAGGGAAGGAGTCCTCCAGCTGCTGGAACACGGTCCTGTCTCCGTCGAGCAGATCCATGGCGTGCTGGGCGAAATAGCCCATCTTGACGCTCGGGCCGCGGGCAACAGTGCCGTCGTCGGGCTCGGAGGCACCGGCAACCAGTTTCAACAGCGTCGACTTGCCGGCGCCATTGATGCCCATGATGCACCAGCGCTCCTTGCGGCGAACCTGGAAATCCAGGCCCTCATAGATGATCCGGCTGCCGTAGCGCTTGTGCACATTCCTGAGCGTGACCACGTCCTCGCCCGAGCGCGGGGCCGGCTGGAACTCGAAGGCCACCGTCTGGCGGCGCTTGGGCGGCTCCACTCGATCGATCTTTTCGAGCTTCTTCACACGGCTCTGCACCTGGGAAGCGTGGGACGCGCGCGCCTTGAAACGCTCGATGAACTTGATCTCCTTGGCGAGCATCGCCTGCTGGCGCTCGAACTGGGCCTGCTGCTGCTTGTCGGCCAGCTGGCGCTGCTGCTCGTAGAATTCGTAATCGCCGGAATAGGTCGTCAGCGAGCCGCCATCGATCTCGATTATCTTGTTGACGATGCGGTTCATGAAGGCGCGGTCATGCGAGGTCATCAGCAGGGCGCCGTCATAGCCCTTCAGGAACTCCTCGAGCCAGATCAGGCTTTCGATGTCGAGATGGTTCGACGGCTCGTCGAGCAGCATCACGTCTGGCCGCATCAGGAGGATGCGGGCAAGCGCCACGCGCATCTTCCAGCCGCCGGACAGGCCACCGACATCGGCGTCCATCATCTCCTGGCTGAAGCCGAGGCCTGACAGCACCTCGCGGGCGCGGCCATCGAGCGAATAGCCGTCCAGCTCCTCGTAGCGCGCCTGCACCTCGCCATAGCGCTCGATGACAGCCTCGAGCTCATCGGCGCGGTCCGGATCGACCATCGCGGCCTCCAGCTCGCGCAGCTCGGCGGCCACCTGGCTCACCGGGCCGGCGCCCTCCATCACCTCAGCCACCGCGCTGCGGCCGGCCATCTCGCCCACGTCCTGGTTGAAATAGCCAATGGTGACGCCGCGCTCGACCGAGACCTGGCCCTCGTCGGGCAGATCCGCGCCGGTGATCATGCGAAACAGCGTCGTCTTGCCGGCACCGTTGGGGCCGACCAGGCCGATCTTCTCCTGCTTCTGCAAGGTCGCGGAGGCCTCGATGAAGAGAAGCCGGTGGCTGTTCTGCTTGCTGACGTTTTCGATGCGAATCATGGTTTCGAACGCTGTGAAGTTGCGGCGGCAGACTGGCCGGCGACGGGCGCCAGCGCGGACAGGTTTTGGGGGGACGACGCGAGAAAAGAAAACGGCGGGCCAGAACCCGCCGTCTGCAATTTCAGCCGAAGCCGAAGGATTACTCGGCCGAAGCTTCTTCGGCAGGAGCAGCGTTGGCGGCGGCCAGGGCGGCAGCGGCAGCTTCCTGCGCAGCCTTGATCGCGGCGGCGCGTTCCTGCGCCTTCTTGCCCGGCTCGCCCTTGGTCGGGTTGTTGCGGGCTTCGCGCTTGGTCAGGCCGGCTTCGGCGAGGAAGCGGGCGACGCGGTCGGTCGGCAGGGCGCCGTGGCCAAGCCAGTGCTTGACGCGCTCTTCGTCGATCTTGACGCGCTCGGCGTCCTTGGCCAGCATCGGGTTCCAGGCGCCCACGGTCTCGATGAAGCGGCCATCGCGCGGCGAACGCACGTCGGCGATGACGATGTGGTAGTAGGGACGCTTCTTGGAGCCCGCGCGGGCCAGACGGATCTTCAACGACATTTTTTTCTCCTAGGGTTCGTTCTAATCAGGTGGTCTATTGTCCGCCGCGTGATGCGGAGGAATTCTCGGAGCCGTTCGACGAAGCGGCGATGGCCTCGTGATGGCGGATCACTTCGCGGATGATGAAATTGAGGAACTTTTCCGCGAAATCGGGGTCAAGCTGCGCGTCGTCGGCAAGGCGGCGCAGGCGGGCGATTTGCGCCTGCTCGCGCGCCGGGTCTGCCGGCGGCAGTCCATAGGTCGCCTTGAGGAGGCCCACCGCCTGGGTGCAGCGGAAGCGCTCGGCCAGCATGTGGACCAGCGCGGCGTCGATATTGTCGATCGAGGCGCGATACTGGGTGAGCAGGTTCTTGACGTCCAAATCGTTCATCGCAGCGCTCATTTCTTCTTACCCAACCCCGGAAGCCCGCCGCCGAGGCCAGGCAGCTTCATGCCGCCGGGAAGGCCCGGCAAACCGCCATTGCCGCCGAGACCGGGCAGACCACCCGGCAGGCCCTTGCCGAGGCCGGCGGCTTCCGCCTGCTTCTTCAGCGCCTCGAGCTGCTTGGGGTCCATCTTGGAGAGATCGGGCATGCCGCCCATCCCGGGCATCATGCCGCCAAGGCCCATCTTCTGTGCCATGCCGCCCATCAGGCCGCGCATCATGCCGCCGCCTTTGCCCTTGCCGCCCATGGCCTTCATCATGTCGGCCATCTGTCGGTGCATCTTGAGCAGCTTGTTGATCTCGGCAGCGTCGGTGCCCGAGCCGCTCGCGATACGCTTCTTGCGGCTGTGCTTGAGAATGTCCGGGTTGGCGCGCTCGGCCTTGGTCATCGAGGAGATGATGGCGAGCTGGCGCGCGAACATCTTGTCGTCGAAGCCGGCGGCGGCGATCTGGTCCTTCATCTTGCCCATGCCGGGCATCATTCCCATGATGCCTCCCATGCCGCCCATCTTCTGCATCTGCTGCAACTGGCCGGCGAGGTCGTTCAGGTCGAACTTGCCCGACTGCATCTTTTTGGCCATCGCCGCGGCCTTTTCCGCGTCGATGGTTTCGGCAGCCTTCTCAACCAGCGAAACGATGTCGCCCATGCCGAGGATGCGGTCGGCGATGCGCTTGGGATAAAACTCCTCCAGCGCATCCATCTTTTCGCCGACGCCGATCAGCTTGATCGGCTTGCCGGTGACGGCGCGCATGGAGAGCGCCGCGCCGCCGCGGCCGTCGCCGTCCATGCGGGTGAGCACCAGGCCGCTGATGCCGACGCGCTCGTCAAAATTCTTGGCGAGGTTGACGGCGTCCTGACCGGTGAGGCTGTCGGCGACGAGCAGGATCTCATGCGGGTTCGACGCGCGCTTGATGTCGGCCATCTCGACCATCAGCGGCTCGTCGATATGGGTGCGGCCGGCGGTGTCGAGGATGACGACGTCATGGCCGCCGAGCTTGGCCGCCTGCACGGCGCGCCTGGCGATGTCGACCGGGCTCTGGCCGGCGATGATCGGCAGCGTGGCGACATTGGTCTGCTCGCCGAGCTGGCGCAACTGCTCCTGCGCGGCCGGACGGCGCGTGTCGAGCGAGGCCATGAGCACTTTCTTGCCCTGGCGCTCGGTCAGCCGCTTGGCGATCTTGGCCGAGGTGGTGGTCTTGCCCGAGCCCTGCAGGCCGACCATCATGATGACGACCGGGGCAGGGGCGTTGAGGTCGATGGCGACGCCCTCGGCGCCCAGCATCTCGATCAGCTCGTCATGGACGATCTTGACGACCATCTGGCCGGGTTTGATCGACTTGAGCACGGCCGCGCCGACGGCCTTCTCGCGCACGCGATCGACGAAGGAACGCACGACATCCAGCGCCACGTCGGCCTCGATCAGGGCGCGGCGCACCTCGCGCAGGGCAGCCGAGACATCGGCCTCCGACAGCGCGCCACGGCCGGTGAGGCCGTTGAGAATGGAGCCAAGTCGCTCTTGCAGCGAATCGAACATCGTTCTTCCTTCTGTCTCTGACTGGTTTCCCCGCCAGAGGTAATGGTTCCGCGCGCAAGAGCCAAGCATCGGGGCCAGACAAAAGCCCAAAGCCGAAAAGCACCCGGGGGCGCATCGCGCTGCCGGGTGTTGGCCTCCGGGATCTCTTTATACCGCTATGGGTCCCGGTCGGCTGCTCGGAGTGGACTACTCGTCGCGGAATTGTGGGCGTGTAGACAGGAAAACGCGGGCGGAGTCAAGGCAAACCGCGCGTTTTGCGGGCCTGAGAGACGAGAAAACCGCCTTGGCGCATCTGACCACCGGGATCGTTCGGGACCGTTTCCGACGGCGCGGCCGTCGAGGCATGGTTCCCCGGAACCTCCACACTTCCCTGCGCTCGTGCTCCGGCCCGAGGATGACGGAGGTGTTGCGGCTTTCGGACAATCTCCTGCGTTCGCGATTGGGCCTGGCGCTTGTGGGAGACCGATGCCCAAGCCCGTCATCCTCGCGTCCTGAGCGCGAGCAGAGCGAGCAGGCGAAGGATCGCGGGGATCCATGCCTCGATCTCTCAACCGGCAGTCCGGGGCCGAGCTGGAGTAACGCAGCGCGCCGGACAGGTCCGGCGCGCTGGGGAACAGGAAATGCGGTCAGGCCGCCTTCTTCTTCGGCGTGATCAGGCCGCGCGCAACCAGCAGCTCGGCGATCTGTACCGTGTTCAGCGCAGCCCCCTTGCGCAGATTGTCGGAGACGATCCACATGGCAAGGCCGTTCTCGACGGTGGCATCCTCGCGAATGCGCGAGATGTAGGTGGCGTCCTCGCCCGCAGCGTCGATCGGCGTGACGTAGCCGCCGTCCTCGTGCTTGTCGATGACCAGGCAGCCCGGTGCCTCGCGCAGGATCTCGCGCGCTTCCTCCGGCGTAATCGGGTTCTCGAACTCGATGTTGACGGCTTCGGAATGGCCGATGAACACCGGCACGCGCACGGCGGTCGCCGTCAGCTTGATCTTGGGG
Organism: Mesorhizobium sp. KR2-14; assembly: GCF_040049255.1. Lineage (NCBI taxonomy): Bacteria > Pseudomonadati > Pseudomonadota > Alphaproteobacteria > Hyphomicrobiales > Phyllobacteriaceae > Mesorhizobium > Mesorhizobium sp. KR2-14. The sequence goes on from NZ_JBDZDR010000003.1 coordinate 104,917, forward strand.
TCGAGCATCTTCTTGGTCTCGGCCACCATCTTCCACTCTTCCTTCGTGTAGCCGTCCTCCATGAACACATCGATGTGCGGGATGACGTTGAAGGCGATGCGCTTGGTGAACTTCTTGGCCTCGACCGGGTCGGCCACGAAGACGGCGCGGGTCTGGGTGAAGAGCTCGTCCATGCCTTCCTTGCCGGCGCCGGAGACCGACTGGTAGGTGGAGACGACGACGCGCTTGATCTTGGCCTTGTCGTGCAGCGGCTTCAGCGCCACGACGAGCTGGGCGGTCGAGCAGTTCGGATTGGCGATGATGTTCTTCTTGGAGAAGCCGACGATGGCATCCGGATTCACTTCCGGCACGATCAGCGGCACGTCCTGGTCGTAGCGCCAGGCAGACGAGTTGTCGATGACGACACAGCCCTGCTTGCCGATCTTGGGCGACCACTCCTTGGAGATGTTGCCGCCGGCCGACATCAGGCAGATGTCGGTGTCGGAGAAGTCGTAGGTGTCGAGCGCCTTCACCTTCAGCGTCTTGTCGCCATAGGACACTTCGGTGCCCTGGCTGCGCCGCGAGGCAAGCGGCACCACCTCATCAGCCGGAAAACCTCGTTCCTCGAGGATATTGAGCATTTCCCGGCCCACATTGCCCGTGGCGCCAGCGATCGCAACCTTGAAACCCATCTCAGATTACTCCTGTCCCTCTCCGCTCGCTTCTTGGAGAAAGCCCGCCGGCCGTTGCGGGCTCTTCACCCCCGGGCCAGACCCGGGAGAGGGTGAGCAGGCCAAGGGAAATCAGACCGTAGTGGTCGTTTTTTTGGCCATGGTTTTGGTCGAAAGCAGGGATGCGGCTCCGCGCCCGACCCGATGGCTGTCATCGAGGCCGGGGACGTCGAATGCGAGATGAGCCGAAAAATGGCCGCGCATCGGAGGGTTCCCTGTTCGCCGCCGCTTTTACGCGGTTTGCGCAAATAGTCAATGAGCGGGCCGCCATGAAGACGGCCCGGACATTCCCCGGCCAGGCCGCAGCCTTGCCGGGAAATGCAGAGAGCGCCAGGGCGTTATGCCGAGAGCGACAGGAACTTCGCCACGATGGCGTCGCCCATCTGGACGGTGCCGACCTCGGTCTTGCCTTCCGACATGATGTCCTTGGTGCGCAGGCCATCGTCCAGCACGGCGGCGATCGCCGCTTCGAGACGGTCGGCCTCGGCCACCAAGTTGAAGGAATAGCGCAGGCACATGGCGAACGACGCGATCATGGCGATCGGGTTGGCGATACCCTTGCCGGCAATGTCGGGTGCGGAGCCGTGCACCGGCTCATAAAGCGCCTTGCGCTTGCCGGTGGCGGCATCCGGCGCACCGAGCGAGGCCGACGGCAGCATGCCGAGCGAGCCGGTGAGCATGGCGGCCACGTCCGACAGCATGTCGCCGAACAGATTGTCGGTGAGAATGACGTCGAACTGCTTGGGCCAGCGAACCAACTGCATGCCGCCGGCGTCGGCCAGCATGTGCTCGAGCTGGACGTCGGCATATTTGGCCTTGTGGGTCTGGGTGACCACTTCCTTCCACAGCACGCCCGACTTCATCACGTTGTGCTTTTCCATCGAGGTGACCTTGTTGCCGCGCGTACGCGCCAGCTCGAAGGCCACGCCGGCGATGCGCTCGATCTCGTAGGTGTCGTAGACCTGCGTGTCGATGCCGCGCTTCTGGCTGTTGCCGAGATCGATGATCTCCTTGGGCTCGCCGAAATAGACGCCGCCGGTCAGCTCGCGCAGGATGAGGATGTCGAGGCCCTCGACCACTTCGGGCTTGAGCGACGAGGACGAAGCCAGCGCCGGATAGCAGATCGCCGGACGCAGATTGGCGAAGAGCTGCATGTCCTTGCGCAGGCGCAGCAGGCCGGCCTCGGGGCGCACCTCGTAGGGCACGTCGGCCCACTTCGGACCGCCGACGGCGCCGAACAGAACCGCATCCGCGGCCATCGCCTTTTCCATGTCGGCATCGGAGATCGACTGGCCATGCGCGTCGTAGGCGCAGCCGCCGACCAGGCCTTCCTCGGTCTCGAAGCCGGCGCCGAACTTGTCGTTCATCACCGAGATCAGCTTGCGAACCTCGTTCATTGCCTCGGGGCCAATGCCGTCGCCCGGCAGGAGAAGAAGCTTGCGCGTTGCCATCGGAGAAAACCTTTCAGGAAGCGGGTGAACCGGGGTCTTGCTAAACGCCAAGCGCCCGGCGCGCAAGACGGAAAGGCTTGGTGCAGGGATGGAAGTGTTTTCGGGTGCGCTGCTGGGCGCTTTCGGATAGCGCCAAGTTCAGATGGGGCGCGCCGGCGCAAGGGGGTTCCCGGATCGTGTAACCTTGGACTTTGAAGCGCTTGCAGCGGTATCCTCGAATGCGAGGGGCCAAGAGGCCCCGCGCGTCTACCGAAAACGGGAGGAAGATTGAGATGGAAGACAGCGAGATTCGAGCTGCTCTCGATCGCCATTGGGCCGCCTCCGACGCGAACGACTTCGAAGAGGAGCATCGGATTTACCGAGAGGACGCGGTGCTCGAGTATCCGCAGTCGGGGGAACGCATCCGCGGTCGGCACAACATCCAGTCATCTCGTTGCGCACAGCCGAACAAGAAGCGCTTCACGGTGCGGCGGATACTCGGCGCTGCTGACCTCTGGATCACGGAATTGATCCTGACCTACGACGGGCGACCGTCTTACACGGTAAGCATCATGGAATTCAGGGACGGGCAGGTGGCCCGCGAAACCCAATACTTCGCTGATCCGTTCGAGCCGGGCCCTTCGCGGGTTCAATGGGTCGAGCGGATGGCTTGAAACGCGATCGGCTTTCGGGTGTTGCTCAGTCTGCCGCAGCAAAAAATGCGCTGTGGTCCGCGTGTACCTTCACGAGGGGCGCGGGCTGTGGCGCGCACGACGTAATCACGACAGGCGGGGTGTCCCGGGAGCCTGTCGAACCGATCGACATCACGCCCGCCTCAACGCCGTCACCTCGATCTCGATCTTCATCTCCGGCTTGTTAAGCTGGCACACGATCATGGTCGCCGCCGGCCGGATCTCGCCAAACGCCTCGCCGAGGATGGGGAAGACGACGTCGACGAAACTCTGGTCGGTGATGTAGTAATGCGCGCGCACCACGTCGGCGAGCGCGAAGCCGCCCTCCTCCAGCGCTCTGGCGATGGTGGCGAGGCAGTTGCGGGTCTGGTCTTCCACGCTGTCGGGCATGGTCATGGTGGCGTAGTCGTAGCCGGTGGTGCCGGAGACAAAACACCAGTCGCCCTGCACCACCGCGCGCGAATAGCCGGCGGTCTTCTCGAAGGGCGATCCGGTGGAGATGAGCTTGCGCATGAAACCTCCGTCTATTCTTCGCTGAAGGATTTTGTCATCGCCGCGCGGACCTCCGCCGGCCAGTTATCGAGCGGCGGCCAGGCGCGGGGGGTGGCGCCGCCGCTTTCCTGCGCGAAATAGACCGCCCTTTCCTTGGGGTCGACGGCGACGAAGCCGTTGCCCTCGCCGCAGGCATGCGGGATGCAGCCGCTGCCGTAGAAGACGCCGGAAGCGGTTGCTTCCAGCCCGCCGGAAACCGAGAGCGCCAGGACGACATCGGAGAACTTGTCGCCCAGCAGTTTGCGGGCGGCGGCGTAGAAGTCGCCATTGGCGAAGAGATCGTAGGGGTGGGCGACTTTCGCCGGGTCGAGATCGCCCCAGCGCGTGCCGGGTTGGGGCACATAGCTCATCTGTCCGGCCACGCGCAGCCCGTCCTCGGGCGACCAGTTCTGCACGTCGGCGGTGGCGCCGGGGCGCAGGTAGGGCACGAAATAGATGTTGTCGTCGGTGACGGCGGCCGGCGGCGCGCCGCAGTCCTCGCCCACTGTCGTGGTCTTGAGACCCCCGCCCTCCGGCTTCCAGACGATGACCGTGGCCGGGCCGCAGGCATTGCCGCCGTCGCCAACCGCAAACAGTGCCACCTTCGTACCCTGCCGCTCGACCGTGCGGTCGTAGAGCACGACATAGTTGCGCGCGAGCTGCTTGCCGTTGAAGGCAAGGATCCTGTCCAGGTTCGGGGTTTCGGTGATGGTCAGCGTTCCGCCCGCAAAGGGGATCGAGGTCGGCGGGTCTTCCTGCGCGAAGGCGGGCGCACTTGCGGCAAGGGCAAGCCCGGCGGCGAGGGAGAAAACGGTCCGGTTCATGGCAACCCCGAATCAGGAGTTTCGACATGGCCGGCAATATCGGCCCGAGGCGACGAATCTGCCCCGACCATGCCACAGGCCCGCGGGAGCTACCAGTTTTCATCTCGACCGGTATTTTTGTCCTGTGCCCATTGCCGGCCGGGTGCCTGCCTGAATGAAAAAAGGCCGCACGAGGCGGCCCTTTGCATATGTTTCAATCCGAAGCGGCGCGCCACGGATGCCGCAGCTTACGCCCAGGGGCGGGTTTCGGCGTATTTCTTCTCAAAGCTGTCGATCGACGGGGCCCTTTCCATGGTCAGGCCGATGTCGTCGAGGCCGTTGAGCAGGCAATGGCGCTTGAAGTCGTCGAGGTCGAACTTGACCACGCCGCCATCGGGCCCGTGGATTTCCTTGGCTTCGAGATCGATGGAGATGGTGGCGTTGGCGCCGCGCGAGGCGTCGTCCATCAGCTTGTCGAGGTCTTCCTGGCTGACCGTGATCGGCAAGATGCCGTTCTTGAAGCAGTTGTTGTAGAAGATGTCGGCGAACGAGGTCGAGATCACGCAGCGGATGCCGAAGTCGAGCAGCGCCCACGGCGCATGCTCGCGGCTGGAGCCGCAGCCGAAATTGTCACCGGCGACGAGGATCTGCGCCTTGCGGTAGGCCGGCTTGTTGAGCACGAAATCGGGATTTTCCGAACCGTCCTCATTGTAGCGCATCTCGGCGAAAAGCCCGGTTCCGAGCCCGGTGCGCTTGATCGTCTTGAGATAGTCCTTGGGGATGATCATGTCGGTGTCGACATTGACGATCGGCAAGGGAGCGGCGACGCCGGTGAGCTTGGTGAACTTTTCCATCGTATCTGACCCGTTCTGTTTCCGGGGAATGTTTCGCCCCTGCTTTACACAAAGCATGCGGTGAATCAAAGAGGCACCGCATGCGACATGTCCGGCAACAGCCCACCCTCAGATGACGTTGAGTTCGCGGAACGGCCGGCCCTCGGCGATGCGGGCGTAGGAGAACGCCGAGCAGTCGATGCTGCGATAGCCGCCATGGACCAGAAACTCGGCCAGCGCCTTGCCCACCGCCGGCGCCTGCTGCAGACCGTGGCCGGAAAAACCGTTGGCGAAGACGAAGTTTTCGACCTCCGGATGCGGCCCGATCACCGCGTTTTGGTCGAGCGTGTTGTAGTCGTAGTGCCCGGCCCAGGCGCGGGTGGCCTTGATCGCCTCGAAGGCGGGCACGCGCGTGGCCAGCACCGGCCAGATATTTTCCTCGAACAGCGACCAGTCGGGATCGAAATCGTTTGCGGCGGCCGGGCCTTCGCCTTCCTCGTTCTCCGCCCCGCCGGTGATGTAGACGCTGCCTTCCGGGCGCACATAGATGCCGCTGGGGTCGACCATCAGCGGCATGTCGGCGAACTTGTCATGCGCCTCGAAGACGAAGACGCTGCGCTTGCGCGGCTCGACCGGCAGCTTGAGCCCCGCCATAGCCGCCACCTTGCCGGCCGACGGGCCGGCGGCGTTGAAGACGGTGCCGGCTTCCAGCCGCTCGCCGTTTTCGAGCGTGACCGCGGTGACGCGGTTGCCTTCGCGCTCGATCCCCGCGACGGCTTGGGTGATGAAATCGACTCGTCTCTCGCGCAGGGCCTTGCGGAACAGCATTAGCATGGCGTGCGCGTCGAACCAGCCCTCTCCCGAGCGCCCATAGGCGCCGGCGGTGATGCCCTCGGTGGAGATCCAGGAAAACCGCTTCTGAAGCGCGGCCGCGTCCTCCAGCACGATGTCGGCGCCCTCGGCCATCTGCGCGGCGTGGTTCTGCTCGAGGATCGACTGGCCGTTCTCACCGGCAAGGATGAGATAGCCGCCTTCGCGGAAACCGATATCGGCACCGGCGCCGAACTCTTGCTCCAGGCGGCGGAACAGGCCCAGCGTGAACTGCGACAGGCGGATGTTTTCGGGGATCGAGAACTGCTGGCGGATCGAGGCGCAGGACAGCGTGGTGGACGAGTAGGTGAATTGCGGGTCGCGCTCGATCAGCGCGATGGAGCCGGTAAAGCCCTCCTCGCGCAGATAGTAGGCGATGGAGCTGCCGACGATCGCCCCGCCGATGATGATGACGTCGTAACGCGCCATATGCATGTTCCCCAATGCTTGCGTTGTCTGGTCGTGCCTTATCAGGGTTTTGCGCGCCCGTCTTGCAAGAGCCAGCATTGCCGGGCAAGAAAGGCCAATGATGCAAGCCCCCCGTCTGCGCCGCTCGGTGCTCTATGTCCCCGCCTCCAACGACAAGGCACTGGCCAAGCTTGCCTCGCTTTCCTGCGATGCGGTGGTGATCGACCTGGAGGACGCGGTAGCCCCTGGCGAAAAGGCTGCAGCCCGCGAAAAACTGGCAAAAATCCTCGGCAACCGCCCAGCGGGGGTTCGCGAGATTGTGGTGCGCGTCAACGCGCTATCGAGCGAATGGGGTGCCGACGACCTTGCAGCCGCAATCGCCTGCCGGCCCGACGGCATATTGCTGCCCAAGGTGGAGACGCCGCGCGACGTGCTGGAGGCCGGCGACCTGCTGGACGAGGCCGGCGCGCCCGAGAGCCTGCGCCTGTGGGCGATGGTCGAGACGCCGCGCGGGCTCATGAACCTCGGCGCGATCGCCGAGCTCGGCCGCGACGCCAACCCTCGCCTGTCGTGCCTGGTGGCCGGGACCAACGACCTGGCGGCCATGACCGGCGTGCTGGCCACACCCGACCGGCGCTACCTGATGCCCTGGCTGATGCAGATGGTGCTGGCCGCGCGCGCCGGCGGGCTCGACATGCTCGACGGCGTCAGCAACGATTTCCGCGACCTCGACGCCTTTGCGGCGGAATGCGGGCACGGCGCCGCCATGGGCTTCGACGGCAAGACGCTGATCCACCCCGCCCAGATCGCGCCGGCGGAAGCCGCGTTCTCGCCTTCGCCAGCTGCGCTGGCCGAGGCCGAGCGGATCGTGGCCGCCTTCGCGCTGCCGGAAAACGCCGGCAAGGGCGCGATCGGCCTCGACGGCCGCATGGTCGAGCTGCTGCATTGCGTGCAGGCCGAAAGGCTTCTGGCCAAGGCGGCGATGATTGCCAAGTGAGCCGAAAAGGCGTGGAATGGAACTTCGTTCGGGAAACGGCTTTTCAGAGAACGACGCCAAACAGGACATCATGGCTTCGGGCCAAACTGCATGGCCACGGCCGAAACGATGCTCAAGGCAACAGCCATGACGGGGAATGACAGATGAAACTCTACCGCTTTCTCACCGGCCCGGACGACGCGAGCTTCTGCCACAAGGTGACGGCCGCCCTGAACAAGGGCTGGCACCTGTTCGGCTCGACCACCTATGCCTATGACGCCGAAACCAAGACCATGAAATGCGGCCAGGCGGTGGTGAAGGATGTCGAGGGCCAGGAATACGACCCCAACATGAAGCTTGGGGAACAATAGCAAGTATGAGGGTGTGGACTGTAAGCGAAGAGAAGGCCGGGACGCTGACCCAGTGCCTCGGTGTCGCGCAAAACCTGGACCCGAACCCGACTGCCAGGATTTTCAGGAAACAAACCCGAGCGGAGCGGATATTTTCTGCATTTCGGCAAAGCGTTGCAGAGAAAGCTCCGGACATCCTCATCTCATGCGGAAGCATCTCCGAGCGTTATGTTGCGGAGATCAAGAAGGCCTATGGTGGCCGGCCGTTTGCCGTGCACCTTCAACCGCCCCGGCGCGACCTGGACTTGTTCGACATGGTGTTCGTCTCCCGTCATGACTGGACGAAGGCGATGGAGCACAAGCCGAAATATTTCAGGATGTCCGGTGTCCCTCATCGGATCAGCCCAGCTCTCCTTGCGACGCGAAGGGAGAGTGCGCGAGCGCGCTTTGCTCCTGGCGGGGAGCCTGTCGTTACCCTGCTCATCGGCGGATCGACTTGGGCCTACGCTTTCGACCGGCAGACCATAGATGGGATTATCGCCACAGCAACTAATCTGGTTGAACGAGGTTACGTCGTTCTCGCATCGACTTCTCGCCGCTCGGAGCCGGAAATTCTTGCTCGGCTGACGGAAATAAATGATCCGCGTATGATCGTTTGGGACCGTACCGGCGACAATCCGTACATCAACTATCTCGCAGCCGCCGACGCTTTCGTCATTACGGCAGACACTGTAACGATGGTCTGCGAGGCCTCGATGTCAGGAAAGCCGATACATATCTTTTCGCCGGCTCGACAGGGAGGGCCGCAGTTTGAACAGGAAAAGTTTGAAAAATTCGAACGGTTCCACGCTGACATGCATGAAAACCTTGGAGTTACGAGGCCGTTCCAAGGTGTGATGGAAGAGTATTCGTATACGGTCGAGGATGAGACCTTGCGCGTCTCGGCACTCATCAAGACGGCTTACGAAAAGAGGCAGTCCAGTCCTATCGGCAACTGAGCCGCTATGTTGCTTCCTCGATGCGCTCCATGTCGTCGTCGCTGAGGCCGAAATGGTGGCCGATCTCGTGGATCAGCACATGGGTGACGATGTCGCCCAGCGTCTCCTCATTCTCGGCCCAGTAGTCCAGAATGGCGCGGCGATAGAGCGTGACGCGGTTGGGCCCCTCGCCGGTCTGCGGGTTCCAGCGCTCGGCGATGCCGCGGCCCTCGAACAGGCCGAGCAGGTCGAAAGGTGTCTCCAGGGCCAGATCGTCCATGATCTCGTCGGTGGGAAATTCGGCGACCTGGATGACGACCTCGCCGGTCAGCGTGCGGAACTCCTCCGGCAGATGCGCATAGGCTTCCAGCGCCAGAAATTCCAGTTCCTCCAATGACGGAGAAAGCTGGTCGTGCCATGCGCGGTTCTTATAGATACGGGCCATTCTGTTTCCTTTTGACCGCATATAGCCTTTTGGCTGGTGCCTTTCGAGTTTTTTACGCGAGGCTGGGGAAATAGGCCTGAAGGCTGCGCGAGAAAGCTTCAATCAACATTTCGAGAGAGGAATAAATTCCTTTTCAAGCGCTTGACTCTGCCGGGGCGCTCTGGAATCAATAAGAACATAACAGGAACAAATATCGGAAAGCACACCGTCATGGCGACGTCCGCCGTGGCGCAGGCAACTGTTTTTGCCTTGCGCCAGAAAATAGCACGCATCGAGGGCACCCTGCCGGAGCGGCTGGTGCCTTCCGCCGAGGCGCGGGCCGGCGAAGGCACGGTGCTGATGCGGCGCCATGGCATCGCGGCGGAACCGTGCTTGGCAACCGGCGCGCAGGCTTTCGATGCGGCCCTCGGCGGCGGCTTGCCGCTGGCCGCGCTGACCGAAATCCATGGCACCGAAACGCGCGATGCCGGGGCTGCTACCGGGCTTGCCCTGGCGCTGACCGGGCTTTTGCTGGCGCAGGCGCGGCAAAGGACACCCATGCTCTGGATCGGCACGGCAGAAATTTTCCGCGAGGCCGGTATGCCCTATGCGCCGGGCCTGTGTGCTCGCTTCGGCATCGGAGCGGACGAGGTTCTGATCGCAGAGGCGCCGAGACTCGCCGACGCCTTGTGGATCGCCGAGGAGGCCGCCGGCCTGAAGGCCTTCTCGGCCGTGCTGCTGGAGATCCGCGGCAACCCGCAAAAGCTCGACCTCACCGCCACGCGCCGGCTGCACCGGCGCGCACTGGGCGCGGGTCGACCGGTCTTCCTGCTGCGGCAGGCAGCCAGACCCGAGCCGACCGCAGCCCCGCTGCGACTCGTCGTCTCGCCGGCAACCGCAGCACCCCGCCACACCATCGCCGGGCCGCTGGCCGGCTCCATCGGTCCGCCGGGCTTTGTCGTCAGGATCGACAAAAGCCGCCTTGCCCTGCCCGGACAGTTCACCCTGGAGTGGAACGCCGATGAACGCTCATTTTCCGAAAGACAGCAGCCGGCCTTCGGGCCAGCGGATTCTGGCGCTGTGGTTTCCGCATCTTTGCACGGAGCGCATCCTGCGCCAGCGGCTGGGGCGGTCGTGGCGTTCGCAGCCGCAGGCGGCCCGCCCGCCGCTGGTCGTCAGCCATCGCGAAAAGAACACGCAGCGCATCGCAGCCCTCGACGAGCAGGCTGAGCGGCTGGGGCTGAAGCCCGGCATGGGCATCGCCGACGCCCGCGCCATGCACCCCGGCATCGAGATCGTCGAGGCGGATCCGGCCGCCGACCGCCGGCTGCTGGAAAGCCTGGCCGACTGGTGCGACCGCTACACGCCACTGGTGGCGCTGGACGGGGCAGACGGCCTGTTCCTCGACATCACCGGCTGCGCCCATCTGTTCGGCGGCGAAAAGGCGCTGCTCGACGACCTGCTGGCACGCTTCTTCCACCAGGGGTTCGACGTGCGCGCAGGACTGGCCTCGACGCCGGGGGCGGCCTGGGCGACGGCGCGCTTCCGCAGCCCCGAGATCGTCGAGCCTGGGGGCGAGGAGAGAGCTCTGGGGCCCCTGCCGCTGGCAGCACTTCGGCTGGAGCCGGCGACCGTCTCCGGCCTCGAAAGCGTGGGGCTGCGCAATGCGGGCTCGGTTCTGCGCAGCCCCCGCGCGCCGCTGGCGCGCCGCTTCGGCGCCGGCCTGATGGCCCGCATCGACCAAGCGCTGGGGCGCATCGAGGAGGCTATTTCGCCGCGCCTGCCCGTCGCGCCGCTTTCGGTGGAGCGGCACCTGGCCGAGCCGATCGGGCTGATGGAAGACATCGAGCGGCTGGTGCTTCTGCTGGCCACGAGCCTGAAGGCGGATCTGGAGCGGCGCGGCGAGGGCGCGCGCGCCCTGCAGCTCTTGCTGTTCCGGGTCGACGGCATGGTCAGCCGCATCGGTGTCGGCACCTCGCGGCCGCTGCGCGCGCCGGATCTCATCGCAAGGCTGTTCCACGAACGGCTGACGGCGCTGGAGGATGCGCTGGACGCCGGCTACGGCTTCGACCTCGTCCGGCTCTCGGTGCTGGCGGCAGCCTCCTTTGACATGGTCCAGACCGATCTTGCCGGCGAGGTGTGCGGCAATGACGAAGACCTCGCCCTCTTCGCCGACCGCGTCGGCGCCCGGCTTGGCGCAGATGTGGTGCAGAAGCCGGTTCTCGTGGCCAGCCATTTGCCGGAACGCGCGGTCGCCGCCATGCCCTTTGCCGCCGCCGATGCGGCGATGCCGGCAAGGGCCAAGCACTCGCCCCTCGCGGCCTCGGAGCGGCCGATCCGCCTGCTTGCCCATCCCGAGCCGGTGGAGGTGGTGGCCGCCGAGATGCCGGAAGGCCCGCCCGCGCGCTTCCGCTGGCGCCGCGTGCTCTACGACGTGGTGCGCGCCGAAGGCCCGGAGCGCATCGCGCCGGAATGGTGGCGCGAAGAGGCGGATGCGCCGACCCGCGACTATTTCCGCGTCGAGGACGGCGCCGGCCGCCGCTACTGGCTGTTCCGCCGGGGGTTTTACGGCACCGGCGACACCGGCCCGCGTTGGTTCATGCAGGGACTGTTCGCATGAAAAAGGAGAACATCCCCCGCGCGCCCGTTGCTTCGCCGGCCTATGTGGAGTTCGGCGTGCAGTCTAATTTCTCCTTCCTGCGCGGCGCCTCGCGGCCGGAGGAACTGGTGGTGGCCGCCTGCCTGCTCGGCCATGCCGGCACGGGCCTTGCCGACCGCAACACGGTGGCCGGCGTGGTGCGCGCCTGGAGCCGGTGAGGCTTGACTACCACCCCGGCTGCCGGCTGGTCTTTGCCGATGGCACGCCCGACATATTGGCCTATCCGCAGGACCGGAAGGGCTGGGGGCACCTGTGCCGCCTGCTGACCCAGGCCAATATGCGCGAGGAAAGCCCGAAGGGCGCGCCGCTGGTCTATGCGGAGGATCTTTTCGAGTGGGGCGAGCACATGTCGCTTGCCGTGCTGCCCAACCTTGCGGCGACGGAGGCCGCCGACCAGCTTGCCCTCATGCGCCAGCTGAGGCAGCGGTTCGACAAAAATGTCTGGCTCGCCGTCGCGCCCGACTATAGCGGCAACGACCGCTTCCGCATCGCCCAGGCCGCCGCAATTGCCCATGCCGCCGGCGTTCCGCTGATGGCGACCAACGACGTTCTCTACCATTCGGCCGACCGACGCCCGCTGCAGGACGTGGTGACCGCGATCCGGCTGAACAAGCCCGTCGCCGAAGCGGGCTTCGAGCTTGCCGCCAATGCCGAGCGCCATTTGAAGTCGTCGGCCGAAATGGCGCGGCTGTTCAAGGCCTGGCCCCAGGCCATTGCCGAGACGCTGCGCTTTGCCGAAACGCTTTCCTTTTCGCTCAGCGAACTCAGCCACAACTATCCCGACGAAACCACGAAGGAGGGCGTGGACCCACAGGAAGAACTGGAGAGGCTGACCTGGGAAGGCGCGCGCGCCCGCTACCCCGAAGGCATTTCCGCGAAGGTGCAGGGCCTGATCCGGCACGAGCTCGCAATCGTCGCCGAAAAAAAATACGCCCGCTATTTCCTGACCGTTCAGGACATCGTTCGTTATGCGCGCTCGGAAGCAGTCGGCATCCTGTGCCAGGGGCGCGGCTCGGCCGCCAATTCGGTCATCTGCTATTGCCTGGGCATCACCGAGGTCGATCCCAACCTGACCGAGGTGCTTTTCGAGCGCTTCGTCTCGACCGAGCGCGACGAGCCGCCCGACATCGACGTCGATTTCGAGCATGAGCGGCGCGACCAGATCATCGCCTATATCTACGAGAAATACAGCGAGGAGCGCACCGCGCTCGCCGCCGCGGTGGTCAGCTATCGCGGCCGCTCGGCGTTGCGCGAGGTGGCCAAGGCGATGGGCCTGTCGGACGATGTCCGCGACGCGCTTTCCGGCTCCGTCTGGGGCTGGTCTTCCTCTGAAGTTGGAGAAAGGGAGGCGAGGGCAGGCGGCCTCGACCGCGCCGACCCGCTGGCGCGACACGTGATCGACCGCGCCAACGACATCATGGGCTTTCCCCGCCATCTGTCGCAGCATGTCGGCGGCTTCGTCATCACCAAGGACCGGCTGGACGAGATCGTCCCCATCGTCAAGACGGCGATGGACGAGCGCAAGATGGTCGAATGGGACAAGGACGACCTCGACACCATCGGCATCCTGAAGGTCGACATCCTCGCGCTCGGCATGCTGTCGTGCCTCAGGCGCGCCTTCGACCTGCTGGAAACCCACTACAGGGTGCGCGACCGCTATGGCAGGCGGCTGACGCTGGCGACGATCCCCAAGGAGGACAGGCGGGTCTACGACATGATCTGCCGCGCCGACACGATCGGCGTCTTCCAGATCGAAAGCCGCGCGCAGATGTCGATGCTGCCGCGCCTGAAGCCGAGAAAATTCTACGATCTCGTCATCGAGGTGGCGATCGTGCGGCCAGGCCCGATCCAGGGCGACATGGTGCATCCCTATCTGCGCCGGCGCGAGGAAAAGGAGAAAGTGGAGTATTACCGCCCCGAGCTGAAGAAGATCCTCAAGCGAACCCTGGGCGTGCCGCTGTTCCAAGAACAGGCCATGAGCATCGCCATCGAAGCCGGCGGCTTCTCGCCGGGCGAGGCCGACCAGCTGCGCCGGGCCATGGCCACGTTCCGGCGCACCGGCACCATCGGCAACTATCGCGACCGCATGGTCAAGGGCATGGTCGCGAAGGGCTATCCGAAAGATTTCGCCGAGCGCTGCTTCAAGCAGATCGAGGGTTTTGGCGAATACGGATTCCCCGAAAGCCACGCCGCCTCATTCGCCCTGCTGGTCTATGCCTCCTGCTGGTTCAAGACCTTCTATCCGGATGTCTTTTGCGCCGCGATCGTCAACTCGCAGCCCATGGGTTTTTACCGCCCGGCGCAGCTCGTGCGCGATGCCCAGGAGCATGGCGTCGAGGTCCGGCCCGTCGACATCAATGCGTCGGACTGGGACTGCACGCTGGAGGCCATGCCCTTCGACCCGATGCGGATCGCGCCCCCCCACACCGAGATGCGCGGCGTGATCAGGTCCGCGCATGCGGTTCGCCTCGGCTTCTGCCAGATCAAGGGGCTCAGTCAGGCCGACATGGAAATTTTCGTGAAGCGCCGCGGCATCGGCTACGATTCGCTGCGCGACGTGTGGCTGCGCTCGGGCCTGCGCATCCACGCCATCGAACGCCTGGCCGAGGCCGACGCCTTCCGCTCGCTGGGGCTCGACCGGCGCGACGCCCTGTGGGCCGTGCGCGCGCTGCGCGGAAGTGGGGCCGAGCGACTGCCGCTGTTCGACCGGACCGAGCTTCGCCTGCGCGACAACGAGCCGGAAATGAAGCTGCCCTCCATGCCGCTCGGCGAGCATGTCGTGCATGACTATCGCTCCCTCGGGCTTTCGCTGAAGGCGCACCCCGTTTCCTTCCTGCGCGCGAAACTCGACCGCGCCGGCATCACCCCCAGTGCGCGGCTGGGCCAGATGGCCAACGGCCAGCGTCTTTCGGTGGCGGGGCTGGTGCTGGTGCGCCAGCGGCCGGGCTCGGCCAACGGCGTCATCTTCATGACGCTGGAAGACGAGGGCGCGACCGCCAACATCGTCGTCTGGCAGAAGGTGTTCGAGCGCTTCCGGGCCGCGGTGCTGGGCGGGCGCTTCGTGCGGGTGAACGGCCGGCTGCAGTCGGTTTCAGGCGTCATCCATGTCGTGGCCGACACGGTCGAGGACCTGTCGCTCTGGCTGGGCGCGCTTTCGGAAGCGGCCCAGCCGGAAGGCCAAGCAGAACAGCGCCAGGGCGACGAAAGCGGCGGACGGCCGAAGACGCGGGCCGCCGGAAATTCCCCCGAGCGCGACCAAAAGATCCTGGCCGAGGGCGTCCACAATGTCATGCCCAAGGGGCGCAATTTCCAGTGAGCGCCAGCGACCTTTCAAGGACCGACGACCTCAGATGGCGATTTTCGCCTCTCTCGAGCGACGGATCCCGGCGCGACCGTATACGCGACGCTAAGATGCCTGGTGGATCTAGCGCCCCTTGCCGGGCCGGGGCTTCTCGTCGATGTCGAGCGTGCGCGCTTCCGACGGCAGCATGATCGGGATGCCGTCGCGCACCGGGTAGGCAAGCCGCGCCTGCCGCGACACCAGTTCCTGGTGCTCCTCGTCCCAGACCAGAGGCCCCTTGGTGAGCGGGCAGGCAAGCAGCTCGAGCAGCTTTACGTCCACCGGGGTGTTTTCCTCTCGCATGATGCTTGCTCCGCCTCGCCGCCCCTATTGCAGCCCCGAACCGAACTCGTCGTTCTCGCGCGCCAGCACCATTTCGGTGATGGCGATCAGCGTATCGGCCCGCGTCTTCAGGTCCGGCGCCTCCAGCAGCGCCTGCTTTTCGGCCGCGCCATAGGGCGCCATCATCGACAGCGCATTGACCAGCATGGCGTTGTCGGCGCGGCTGACGCCTTCCCAATCCGCCTCGAGATCGTTGGCCTCCAGATAGGCCCTAAACACCCGCAGCAGCGACAGCCGGTTGACCTCGCCGCCGCTCGGGTCGTCGGACAGGTCGGTCACGAAGGGCATTATCCGGCATTGGCGGAACGGCGCCTTGACAGCCAGTTCCTGCGCGACCCGGAAACGGCAAACCCCCTGCAGCGAAATGAGATAGCGTCCGTCTCCGGTCTCGGCGAAGGAAGTGATGCGGCCGAGACAGCCGACGGCGCAGATTTCCGGCTCGCCATCATCACGCAGCGCCTCGTCCAGCGAGGGCTGGATCATGCCGATGAGCCGCGCCCCGCCGATCGTCTCGTCGATCATCTGCAGGTAGCGCGGCTCGAAGATGTTGAGCGGCATGCGCCCGCCGGGAAGCAGCAGGGCGCCTGCGAGCGGAAAAACCGGCACGGTCGCCGGAATGTCCTTTCCAAACCGGTAATGCGCATTTCCCGCTTGCAATTTCTCTCCTCCGCACCGTCCCGCTAATGATCTGGTGCGCAGCGCTGCCGGCGCAAGCCCTGCCGTATCCCGCTTTAGGAAAACAGAAGCGACGACAGTTTGCGCCGGGTGGCGAGCGTCACCTCGTCGGCCATGCCCCAGGCCTCGAAAAACTGCAGAAGCTGGGCCCGCGCGCCGTCATCTTTCCACGTCCGGTCCGCCTTCACAATCGCCAGCAGATTGTCGGCCGCCTCCATGCGCATGCCCAGCGCGTTCTGGATCATGGCGAGGTCGAATCGTGCCTCGTGATCGTTCGGGTTCGCGGCCAGCCGGGACTCGAGCTCCGCCGGGTTGCCGAGCGCGGCAGCCTGTTCGGCCAGCGCCAGCTTGGCGCGGACGGCCGAAAGCGCCGGCGCATCGGCCTTGTCCGCCGGCGCGCGCTCCAGCATCTGCCTGGCGGCCTCGACGTCGCCCATCTCGAACAAGAGGTCGGCGAGGCCGGCCAATGCGTCGACATTGTCCGGCGCCTGCTGCAGCACCGCGCCGAAAAGGTCGGCCGCCGTCTGCATGTCGCCGGCGCCGCGCGCCTCCGCGGCAGCGGCCAGCGCATCCGCAATCTGCGGCCCCGGCCCCTTGCCGGCCACCTTGTCGATGAAGGTGCGGATCTGGCTCTCCGGCACGGCGCCCATGAACCCGTCCACCGGCTGGCCATCCTTGAAGGCGATGACGGCGGGAATCGACTGGATGCCGAGTTGGCCGGCGACGGCCGGATGATCGTCGATGTTCATCTTGACCAACTTGACCCGGCCGCCCGCTTCCTGAACCGCCTTTTCCAGCGCGGGGGCAAGTTGCTTGCACGGCCCGCACCAGGGCGCCCAGAAGTCGACGAGAACGGGCTGGCGCCTCGATTCCTGAAGCACATCCGCGGCGAAGCTCGCGGTGGTGATGTCCTTCACCTCGAATGGTTTGGCCGCGCCCGCCGCCTGGCTGGCCGGTTCGGACCCGCCATAGGTGATGTTCGTCGAATAGTGGCCGGCGCCGCCGCCGAATGAATTGTCCTGGTTGCTCATCGCTGCCCTTTCAAACGCGTGCGCGCCTTTTCATCATGCCGCCGCCGGACCACCGGCGAAACACACCTTCGCCCACCATGTGGCGATCATGCCGCAACTTTCAAGACAAGCGGTTCGTGGCCCGTCTCCTTCACGAATCTGACCAGATCGGCATTGGCGATCGACGTCGTCGCCTCGTTGGTCAGCGGATGGGCATTGATGATGTCGTTCTCCATCAATGCGCTGTCCAGGACGAGCTTCACCTTGCCGACAGTGTCGTTGATGAGGCCGAAAACGGTAACTGCGCCGGGCACCACGCCCAGGAGTTCCATCAGCGCCTCCGGCTTGCCGAACGAAACCTTTCCGGAAGCGCCGATGACATGATGAATCTGCTTGAGATCGACCTCGGCGTCTTCGTCCACCGTCACCAGGAAGAAATTGTCCTTCCGGTCCTTCAGGAACAGGTTCTTGGTGTGGCCGCCGGCGATCTCACCGCGCAAGGCCTGCGAATCGGCCACCGTGTAAAGCGGGGGGTGTCTTGTGGTGCTGACCGAAATCCCGAGCGAATCGAGAAATGCGAAAAGCTCATCGGGACTTTTGGGCATGTGACTTCCTGGCTGCTGGATCCGATTCGCAATGGTTTACGGCCAAAGAAGCCACCGAAACAACCCCTCGGGCCCTGCCCACCGGGATTTCGCACCGGCGAAACGCCTGAGCCAAAAGGCTTTTTGGCCGGTGGCGGACGGAAGTTTCGAAGACCGCAATTTTCCCTGTTGCAATCGATCAGCTCTTCGGCCATATAGGCGCGGCTTCCGGCACACAACGGGTCGGGCGAGCGGGTGTAGCTCAGGGGTAGAGCACAACCTTGCCAAGGTTGGGGTCGAGCGTTCGAATCGCTTCACCCGCTCCAGTTTCCTTCGGGAAAACAAGCATTTAAATCGGCCACCTTCGGGTGGCCGTTTTGCTTTCTAGAGCCGGGGAGTGTGCGGGGGAGTCCACTGCATGGTTCTTGATTTCGCATCTGGCCATGATGCATTGACCAAATTTCGCTCTTGTAGCTGAAGGTTTGATCCTGCGCCTGAAGCTAGTTCCCGAACGTTGGCCCTTCTTTCGCAAAATTGCATCGTCGATCGCACTCGAGACGACCAAGATGGTGTAGTCTCCGGCCAAGTGCACGCTTACCATCGACACATTGGACGCTTGGGCGAGACCCTGGAAGCAGATTGCCATGTAGATCGCGTCCACCGCCGCCGCACCACTTGATGAATTATGTAGGTCGTGCCACGAACACGGTCTCCCGCGGGGGGAATAGCAGGGGGATGATGCTTACTCTTACGCAAGTCGATCACGACGACCTCTGCCATGGCTGGTCATGGGTCGTCGAAGACATTGACAGTCTAGCACAGCAGGTCGCGCGGGTTGCTTTGGGTCAATTCCGACATGTCAGTAAGATTTTGGCGGGCGTCGAAGGCGCGGTGCCCTCGACAACCCTTGACCATGCCGCCGACGCCATCGAGCTTCTTACTGTCGAAGACGGCGAAGATCCGTGGCATCGTGACGGATGGATCTTCCAGACCATCTCCTGGATCGCCGCGCACCAAAACTCCCACGGCGCGGTGACGCGGCCGCCCCATATCATCAAGGCTCATAAAGGCTTCGACGGACTGCAGCTCGAGCTTTCCGACGATGGCAAGACCATAGCGGCGGTGATTATCTTTGAAGACAAAGCTACTGACAATGCGCGCGATACGATCCGTAAAGACGTATGGCCCGGCATCGCGAAGTTGGAGTCGGGTAGGCGCGTCAATCAGCTGACACAAGATGTGACGGCAGCGCTCGAGGCTCAAAAGCAGTTCGATCCCGAGCTCGATATCGACGCTGCCATCAGCAACATTCTTTGGAAGGATGCTCGCCGTTACCGCGTCAGTATCACGGTAAGCGACACGCATGTCGAGGCCGCCGCTCGCAAGCGCTTGTTCAAGGGCTATGATGAACAGGCGCCGGGAGACATCAAACGTCGACGCGCCGAGACCATCCATATACCCAAGCTACGCCAATGGATGCAGAAATTTGCTGAGCGGGCTATCGCTCAGGTGAAGGTGATAGCGGCAGATGTTTGATCCGATCACGACGTTGCTTGTCCGAAGCGCGCCCGCTCTGGAAGGCCTCGACATCGAAGGGCTTCCTAAGCGGCTGACCAACGCATTCGCCGATATTGTCTCCGCTCGGATTCGATTGCGGACGGCAGTGGAGCCGGGCGAGCGCACGGAACTGGTCGAAACATTTGCCGAACTGCGCCGCGTGTCTGCCGCTCACGAATCCTATGTCGCACTGCTGCCGGACCGCGAAAATCGAGCTGCAGCCGCGTTCGTGGCTGCATCCGCGCACCAAGCTTGCATGCTCGCAGAGCCTGCTGACGATCCCGGCAGCCGCGTCGACGCCGCCGCTCTTTCTCCCGAGATATGCTCGACGCTCCTCTTCCTTATTGCAGAGGCGCATGCGGACGCTGCCGAAGCGGCTAAGCGCATCATTCCTCATCCTGATGCCAATCCGGTCGAGAGGGCTCTCCTGTTCGCCATCAAAAATCTGGCCCAGGGCAGGCTCAGAGCGATTGTAAGTTCCGATCTACCCGAAATCGCCGGACCGGGAGAAGACACCAGCGAGCGTGCGCTGCAGGCGCTGCAGCTCCTGCTGTTGCGGGGTGTCCATCGGCTTGCAATCCAACTCCGTCTCCGTCGAGATCCATCGAAGAGCGAAGGCGGTGCAGAGACCGCCATGTCTATCTTCTTGCATGCCAAAAGCCTTTGCGCCGAGCGGATCGACGGCGTGCTGACGTCGGGCGACCAGGTCTTCAGTCTTTACCCAGGTCCGCTTCACTTGGCGAACTTGCTGCTGTCGGTAGAGCGCGACCTGATCGAAACAGCCCTCACCAGAATTCCGACGCCCCCAGATGTGTCTGAAGATGGGTGGTGGCGGACTATCCGCCGATTGGCAGGCCAGCGACCCTTCCTGTGGCGCAATCATCGTGAGGCGATTGATAAGGGGTATCTCACGCCAGGCGTATCGTCGTCGATCAGCTTTCCGACAGGTGCCGGGAAGTCGACCTTAGCCGAATTGAAGATCGCGACAGCGCTCTTGCGGGAGCAAAAGGTCGTCTTCCTGGCGCCGACCAACGCTCTTGTAGGCCAAACCGCGCGCACGCTTCAGAAGGCGTTCCGAGACTACGACATTCTTGAGAGCCTCGACGAAGACCTCACCTTTGTGGACTCCGTCGAGCTGCCCGAGGTGACCGTGACAACGCCGGAGCGGTGTCTAATGCTGCTCTCCATCCAGCCTGAAGCATTTGCTGATCTGGGTCTGATCGTTTTCGACGAATGCCACTTGCTCCATCCTCGCGAAGATGACCGCAGTCGGCGCGGGCTAGATTCCATGCTGTGTCTGCTCAACCTGACGCAGATTGCGCCAAACGCAGACCTCCTTCTTCTATCGGCCATGATGAAGAACACGGCCGAGATTGCGGCTTGGGTCAAGTCCCTCACCGGTCGAGAGTGCCTTCCACTCGATCTGGCATGGAAACCGACCCGGCAGGTCCGCGGGTGCGTCGTTTACCCAGCCGACGAGATTGCGCGATTGAATGAAATCTTAGCGCAGGCACGTCGCGACAAGCCCACGCAAAAGACGACGCCAGCACCCGTGAAGCGGCAGTTACTCGCCCATCCTTTCGGGCTCTTCGGCCTGCTTCAGACGTGGAGCACGACGAACCGGGAGGATTACGCATTGCTCCCGCTGTTGCCCGATCGCCAGTCGCTCTCGACGGGCAGGCGGAAAAGCGGCGACTGGTATTTGACTCCAAATGGAAATGAGGTGAGCGGCGCAATCGCCGCCTCGGCAGTCGGCGCCGGGATGAAGACGCTCGTCTTTCTCCAGACCACGGTGTTTTGCGAGAGCTGCGTCAAGAACTTTCCCGACAGGCTGACACCGCGCGCCGTAACCCTCACCGACGAGGAAATTCATTGGCGCAATCTGGTCGTCGAGGAGATGGGCGGCCCGGATCACTGCTACCTCAAACTCGACGATGATGGTGTGCTCCGTACTGGTGCCGCCAGCCACCATGCACTCCTTTTGAAAGACGAGCGAGAGCTGCATGAATCGCTGTTCAAGAGGCGCGACGGCATTGATGTGCTATTCGCGACATCGACGCTGGCGCAGGGGATGAACCTGCCGAGCGAAGTGGTGATCATATCTGGAGACAGCCGGTTCGACCCCGGCGCTGACAGGCTAAAAGCTCTCGAGGCCCATGAGCTGTTGAACGCGGCCGGCAGGGCAGGGCGAGCTGGCGAAGGCGCCCAGGGGTTTGTGCTCCTAGTTCCGAGCAAAGTCATCGATTTCGATGACAAGAAGAATGAAATTAATGGGCATTGGATGGAACTGCAGGCCATCTTCCAGCAGTCGGATCAGTGTCTCGTGATCGATGATCCGATGACGGCTATCCTCGATCAGATCCACAATGGCATCACTACGAGCGGCTTGAGCGCATATCTGCTCAGTAAACTTCCGTTTAAACTCTCGCCGGCGGCTGATGATCCCGCCGTAAGCCTTCTCAAGCGCTCATTCGCGGCATTCAAGGCAAAGGAGGCCGGGAATGAGGCTTGGTTGGAGAGCCGGGTTGCAGCGGCTGTCGCGGCACGCGCGATGGTCGAGCAGCCACAAGAGAGAAAGTGGATCGAGCAGGTCGCAACCGCGACAGGCCTGCCCGTCAGTTTGCTGCAAGAGCTCGTCGACCTCGCAGATGCGGGCAGTTTCGACGGTTCGGCCATTGATGTCATGAACACCCTGCTTGGATGGCTCTCGACCAAACCGGCGGTCCTCTTAGACCTTGTCCGGTCGCAAAGCCTAGAAGAGATGTTCGGGGAGAAATATAAGAAACTCCCTAGTGACAAGGAGCGAGCCGAGCTGGCGCTCGCAACCATCACTCAGCTTTTGCCGCATTGGATGGCAGGTGCGCCCTTGTGCGAGATCGAAGCTGCATATCTTGGGCGTCCCGATCAGCTCGATAAATGCGAATACGCCCGACACTTCGTTGCGCGAATCGTTCCCGACCTAGCTTTCCTGGCCGGCCTTCCGGCACGCCTGATAGCCGCGCGCGACAGGACCGGACTTGAACCACCCCCGCCCCTGCGCACAGTCCTTGCGACAATGGGAAGCATTGTGCGCGAGGGCTGCGATAGCCCGGAGTCGCTCGCCACCAGTATCAATTGCGGTCGAACGGTCTCGCGTGTCGCCTCGCGTAAGGTCTACGACCGTATCAAGAGCTTTGCGCTCACCGGTAGTCCGACCGAGGAATTCGAAGAAACAAGAAATCGTATGCGATCGGCCGACGCCATATCTAATTTCGACCATTTGAGCTAAGTGGCGGCTTTCGTCGATCAGCGGGATACGCTCAGATGACATTGTTCGAACCCGCCGACGGTTTGAACAACACAGGCATTCTTCGACCAAATCAGTACGACGGCGACCAGTCGCGTCACTTCTACAGGAGCGAGGTGCTGGCTGAAGCCTTCCTGTGTGCGTCGCATGGCATCGCGCCAACCCGAACTTCTATGTCGAGACAATTCCACTGCAATAGGCTGTGCAGACACGTTCCGATCACGTGACCTTTTTCGATTTTGGCGCCGGCTTCAGGCCCCAGACTTAGCCAGCTTATCCGCTGCTTCAAATATCCATCGGCGCACAAGCGACCGTGCCTCTTCCAATGTCATGGGTTTTTTAGCCATCTCATGTTTCCCGGCTCGGTGCCGGAACATGGCGTTGGCTGTTTGTGTGAAATTCTTGGTGGGAGCGCTCCCAAGCAAGTCGGCATCGCGCAGACATTCAAAAGCCTTATAGAGCTCGAACCAATCGGGGTTCGATCCGCAATACAGCAAAGCCTGCGAAATTGACTCGTGTGCTAACGCAACCGTCATCCGTTGTTGCGCGCGTGTGGGGGAGGGGGGTGGTTCGATCAACCTTCCAAGTGAGTCATAGATGCAGAGTTCCGGGGATCCCATCCCAAACTGGAAGTGAATTGATTCAGGCTCAAGATGGACTGTGCGGTGGAGCCGTCCATCGCGATCTTCGCAAGTGCCATTTACGACGACTTCAGACTCTCCAATCATCGCAATCACAATGCTGTTCATTTGTCGGACAAGCAGCTTTGCTGCGTCGTACATCTCTCTGGGCTCCGTTACGCCAGAGAGGCTATTGGCCTTTAAGACAAACAGATCGCCGTGTGAGATCATCTCGACGTAAGGATCGAACGGCGCTTTGAAAAGCTCCAACCAATTCTTTCTGTCACGCTCGCTTGCTTGTAGAAATGGCCACATGGCTTTGGCTAGGAAGCCCTCCCAACAAAGGGTGCAAAGAGCGCCGCGACGTCGCTACGATAGCATATGAAGCGATTGGTATCGAAAAAGCCTGCCCCTGCAAAGGTTAGGTGACGGAGGTCTTGCGTCTCGCGCAGGACGCAACCGTTCTCTTAGGAGCGCACCCACCAGATGTCCTTCCAGCCGCAGCTATCGAGAACCTCTTTCCAACCATGCGAGACAGGCACTCGAAACGCATCAACCGGCTCGTCATCCCAAACGGCATCTAGTTCATGAAACTGCCCTATGAGGCTATCACAATGAGCGCAGCCATTGCTCAGGTATCTTCTCCCTTGAGCCCTGCTGGACCGTTCCTTTATCGGTCCAACGCTATGGTGCGATGATACACGGTCGCGGATCATTTCTGCCGGCTGCGGGTATTCTCCGAGGCTCGGAATAGTGACTAGGAATTCCTTGCCGCCCAGCACGATTTGCACGACCGTCACAATGCGAGTTTCGGCCCCGCAGGACCAGCAGAACATCGTGCCGGTTCGAATACGAACCGTGATCTCATCAGCAGGGTCGATGCCAAACCTAAATTTTCCGCCGACGGCAGCCTTAAGGAACTGGTCCATTGGCAACACCTGATGCCACCGATCGGGCTTCTCCCGGTCTCGAGCATGCACGTCTTCTGTTTTGGGAATTAGCGCTGTCATCCCTTCCTGGATGTTCCCGCCTATGCAGACGGCCGGAAGGCTTTTGGTAATCGGAAAGCCCGGTTGGCGCAGCAACCAAAGCCCGCGAACACCCGAGCGACGGTAGCGTTCTTGCCGCCCGAGAGTCTCCTCCGGCGTCTGTCCTGACCATTGAATTTCTATCGCGATCCTGAGATCTCCTCTCTTTGCAAGGACGTCAGCTTTCCACAATGTGCCGTCGGGTGCCGCCCCGGCGTGCTCTGTTTCAGCATCCCACCCACATGCACGGACTGCCTCCACGGTGAGTCGCTTCAGGTGCAAATGCTCCTCAGTTTCCGGAACCCGGTCGCACTGACCAATGACCTTGTGGGCGAAAAACCTCGTTCCTCGGGTAGATCGCTTAAGCACAACTGATGCCTGGCAGCATGGCATGCGCAAATTTTGAAACCGTCTGTTTTCGAGTAACAGTGCTCGCCATTCTACGTCCGATAAATCGAACGATTGAATGCTGTTACCACTTGAGTGGAGGCATCGGAGAGGCATGCCTGGCTACCTGTTTCCAACTCTCTTAGGAAAACCTAGAGAAATAGAATTGCACAATCGTATTGCATGAAAAATCGGTGAGATATGCCTTACAGACGCGAATTTGAATTACCGCCAGTCGTCGCTGAGCTAGTCACTGCCCGCAATAAATTGCGGGAACACTACAAGGGTGCTGGTCTGAATTTCACGCTAGACGGCAACCTGGTGGGCGACATCGGGGAAGCGGTCGCGGCCGAGCTGTTTGGTATCAAGCTAGTCGCTGCAAACGGTGCCGGGGTGGACGGTCACGCAGCTGACGGGAGATCTGTCCAGGTAAAGGTGACGGGAACGGGACGAGGTCCGGTTTTCAGATGTGTCGATACCCGGGCCGACCACTTGCTGTTCTTTGATATCGATTTCGGCAAGCTGCGAGGCAAGATCGTTTTTAATGGTCCGGAGAGGATCGCACTGGCCAAGATGCCTAAGAGCTGGCTAGGGCAACGTCCAGTGACCAAGGCCCAGATCAGAGAAGCCGATGCCCTGGTACGTATTGAGGATCGCCTGCGTCGATTAGACGTCTAAACGCAGCGCGCTTCCAACAAACAAAGAGCGCTGCAAGGACACTTCTTGCGCAGCGAGCCTCGTTGTGACGAAACTTAAACTGACTTGGGAGGGGGAAATGGCTTTAGAACGGAGCACGCGCAACGTAACGCGACCGGCGGTTCTCGCTGCCTTGGCCGAATACAAGAAAATCGGCCAGAAGGCGTTCCTCAAGAAGTATGGCTACAAACCTGCTCGGACCTATCGACTCTGGCACGAGGGTGAGCCCTACGACAGCAAGGCAATCATAGGGGCAGCGTTTGGCTATCTTCCAGGTAGCCCCAAGCCGCTCCGCTATGATGAATTCAGCGGTGGTCTGGTCCACGTCGTTCCCGTCCTGAAGGAATTGGGCTTCAGCTTTGATCAACCTGCGGACGTCGTGACAAAGGGGAAGAACCCGCTTTGGACGCGCGATCAGCTCATCCTCGCGCTTGACCTCTACGTGAGGCATGATGGTCGCGATCCGGGCGCCAATCATCCTGAAGTGATCGAAATATCAGCGCTGCTGAAGCAGATGGCGACCGAGATCGGGCAGGCGACCTTTCGCAATCCCAACGGGGTTATCATGAAACTGATGAACTTCCGCAGCCTGGATCCTGCATTCACCGGCAAGGGTGGCAAAGGGCTGGATGGAGCAAGCAAGTTGGACAAGGCGGTTTGGTCTGAGTTCTACGGTAAGCCCCAGCAGCTGGCCATTGCTGCGGAAGCTGTGCGCGCGGCCGTGGTAGAGAACCTATCCGACGACGAATCTGATGAGATTCAGAGCTACAGCGTCAAAGAAGGCAAAGTATCTTATCGCTACCACCGCGTGCTTGAACGCAAGGGGGCGGTGGTGTCTTTGCGGAAGCGAGCTGCGCTGACGAAGCACGGAAAGTTGGATTGTGAGGCGTGCGGCTTCGATTTCGTAGCGGTCTATGGGCCGCGCGGTTATGGCTTTATCGAAGCTCACCACACCAACCCTGTCCACGCGATGAAGGAAGGTGACGAAACGGCGCCCGAAGACCTCTCGCTCCTCTGCTCGAATTGCCACCGCATGATCCACAAGGCAAAGCCCTGGCTCACAGTTGATGAGTTAAAGGCCTTGCTAGTGAACGCATGATGCGGGCAAGCGGAGGACGCCACTCTACTGCGATCATGTTAGGAAGGTCGGCGTGAACGGATTACTGCTCCACCATACACCAACCAAGGTTAGGATGCCGTGCCTCAATGCCGTCTCCTGCAATCAGTCGCTAGTCGGTGGGGGCAAAGCCTTATAGCTAGTTTTGAAGTCCCCACCCCCTCAAAAAAACTCCCCGAGGGCTCAGCCCATCCCCCCGTTCGCGGCAATCGCGACGATGTAGAGAGCGATCCCCCACCCATAGCGGGCTAACAAATCACCACTGCTTGCTGTCGAAATGTCCAGCAGTAGTTCACATTGCGGTGACTTATCAGATCACCGTTATATCATTCTTCCTGCTTAATCTTCCTGGAAGGCGTGAGCGAAGCTGTCGGCAAAAGGCTGAAAGAGATATTCGAGCATCGTGCGCTCACCCGTCACAATGGACACATCAACCGGCATGCCCGGATAAAGCTTCACGTAGGGAAGGTGCTTGAACTGGGCGGCATCCACCTCGACCGTCGCCGTGAAATATGTCGTTCCGGTTCGCTCCTCGACCACCGCATCAGCCGAGACGCGGGTGAGCATTCCTTCCAGCGTCGGTGTCACCCGCTGCTTGAAAGCCACGAGGCGCACCGCTGCCGGCAGGCCAGGGCGCACGACATCAATATCCAGCGGCTGGATCTTCACGTCCAGCACCATCTTGTCCTGTAACGGTACGAGGTCGAGAAGGGCGCCACCCGGCGCGACCACCCCGCCCGACGTGAAATAGCGGAGGTTCATAACCACCCCGTCCTCGGGAGCGGATATCTCCCGGCGCTCGACACGCGCGCCGGACTTCGCGAGCGTCTTTTCGAGCTCGGAGCGCTTGATCTGAACTGCGCGAAGGTCCTCGGAGGCGGTCTTGACCTGTGAGGCCCGTAAGTTCTCGATCTGCGCCTCGGCCTCTGCGATCTGCTGCCTGAGGCCTTCGATCCGCGCCCGATTCCCCTCCGCGTCGCCTTCATTGGCGGTGATCTGTCGCTCCAAGCCTAACGCGCGGGACTTCACCCCGTAGCCCTTCTTAAGAAGCGTCCGGGCATCCTCCAGCTCCTCTCGAAGCGAAGGGAGCTGCTGCTCGATCGCGTAGATCTGAGAGACCAGCGCCGAGATCAAGGCCTGGTGCTGAGCGATCCGCTGTCGCCAGACCTCGACCTGGGCCTTCAGCACCTCGGCCTGGTCCGAGAAGATGCGCTCCTGCCCGGTGATCGCCTCGGCGACGGCCGGCTCGTTCCGCCGGGCTACCAGCTCCGCCGAAAACGTAATCTCGGTGAGACCGTTGCGCTGCGCCGAGAGACGGGCTTCGCTAGCTAGCAGTGCATCTAGCTCATCACGTGCAGAATTGCGGTCGGACTCGGCATCGAGTCCGTCGAGCCGGACCAGCACCTGCCCCTTTTTGACCGCATCCCCCTCGCGGACCAGGATTTCCTGGATGATCCCGCCCTCCAGATGCTGGACGGTCTTGCGGTTGCTGTCGGCCTTGACGACGCCTGGCGCAACCGCCGCACTCGTCAGCGGAGCAGTCGCCGCCCAGAAGCCGAAGCAGCCGAACATCAGTCCGATCACGGCAAGGCCGCCGACGACATGGCTGTGAACCGGTGGGTGGGTGGGCGGCGGCGCCAGCTCCAGGGTTCCCAAGTGCGGGGCCGTTCTCATTATGCGCTCCTTTCGGAGCTGACGACCCTTATCTGAGGCTCCGGACGACGCAGCTGAGCGAGCACTGCGTCGCGCGGGCCGAACATCTGCGCGTGGCCTTCATTGAGCACCAGCACGGAGTCGACATGCGTCATCAGCGATGGCCGGTGGGCAACTATCACGACAGTGGAGCCGGCAGCTTTCAATTTGGCAATTGCCTCGTTCAGCGCCTCCTCTCCGGCAGCATCGAGGCTGGAATTTGGCTCGTCAAGCACCACCAGCGCGGGGTGGCCGTAGAGTGCTCGGGCGAGGCCGATGCGCTGGCGCTGGCCGCCGGAAAGCACCGAGCCCTGCTCGCCGATCTCGGTGTCGTACCCCCTGGGAAGTCTCAGGATCATCTCATGCACACCGGCCATCTTCGCTGCGGCGACGACCTCGGCCGGGACGCCTTCCTCCATGCGGGCAATGTTCTCGCGGATCGTGCCGGGGAAGAGCTCGACATCCTGCGGCAAGTAGCCGACGTGGCGGCCGAAATCGGCTCGGCTCCAAGCAAACACGTCCGCACCGTCGAGTCGCACCTGGCCGTGCTGCGGCGAAGCCATGCCGACGAGCAGCCGGGCGAGGGTCGATTTGCCCGCCGCCGAGGGGCCGATCACCGCCAGCACCTGGCCGGGCGAGAGCGCGAACGCGACGTTCTTCAGCACCGCTGCTCTCGCACCCGGCGGCACATAGGTCACAGCTTCGACCGTAAGGCGTCCCTGCGGGCGCGGCAGCTCCATCCCGGTCGGGCGTAGCGGCGGGGCATCGAACAGCCGGTTGAGCCTGCCCCATGCCTCACGTGCGCCGGTTGTCTGTTTCCATGTGGCAATCGCCTGTTCGACCGGAGCGAGCGCGCGCGACATGATGATCGAGGCCGCAATCATCGCACCGGGTGAAACCTCGTGGCGTAGCGAAAGCCAGGCGCCAAGCCCGAGCACCGCGACCTGCAGAAACATGCGGAACGGCTTAGTGAACGCATTGATGAGGCCGGCGCGCTCGCTGGCGAGCGACTGCAGCGCAAGCACCTCGACGTTCGCCGCGTCCCACCGCCGCAATAGCGTGCCACCCATCCCCATGCCGTCAATCACCTCGGCGTTGCGGAAGCCCGCATCAGCCGCTTGGTAAGCACGGGCGGAACCCGCAGTGGCTTGCTTGAGCGCCCCCGCCGTCAACGCGTTGTTGGCGAGCGCCAACGCAAACAGGATTATCCCGCCGCCGAGCGCCAGCAGCCCAAGCAGCGGGTGCAGCAGGAAAATGAAGATGAGATAGAGCGGCATCCACGGGGCATCGAACAGCGCCATGATGCCGCCGCCGCTTAGGTAGCCACGCAAGGTGGCGAGGTCACGCAGCGCCTCTGTCCGATAGGCTGCGCCGCGCAGCGCGTTTTCAAGCCCGCGCCCCAGCACCTGCGGCGACAGCACACGGTCGATCCAAGTGCCTAGTTGCACCAAGAGACGCGAGCGGAAGAATTCGAGCCCTCCCATCGCTGCGAGCGCGGCGGTCGCGATCAGCGTCAGATAGACGAGCGTCTCCACGCTGCGGCCGGTCAGCACTCGGTCATAGACCTGCAGCATGTAGACCGATGTCGACAGCACGAGCAGGTTGATGAAGAAGCTGAAAGCCGCCACCGCGGCGAAACCGCCGCGGCAACTGGAGAGGGCATGCTTGAGCGGAGACTGACATTGCATCGTGCTGATCTCTGCCTATTGCCCTCCATGAAGGCGTCAGGCGTTCAGATTGAAGTCGCTAGAGGTGAGTGTGGAGACCCCCATCAGGTGGATTTCGATTATATCGGCCCCGCTTGTTACGCTCTGCGCCGAACTTCCGGTATTGGCGTAAACAACCATATTGCCGGCACCATCGCTCTGCCAGGCCACGGTTTGGGCGGCGACAAGTCCATCAGAGACGGTGCCAAAGCCCTTTAGACCCAAGCTTTGCGCAAACTCGATGAAGTCGTGACCCGAATTCCCCGTTCCGTGTTGAAAGTCGAGAATCGTGTCGAAGGCAGCGCGGTTCGAGTCTTCCACCGCAGTGTAGACAAAATGATCATCGCCGGCTCCGCCACTCAGCCAGTCAGCGCCACCCAAGCCCTTGATCGTGTCGTTGCCGCTCCCGCCGAAGATGTAATCGACTCCGCTGGAGCCCGTCAGGCTGTCGGCGCCAGCTCGACCGTCGGCGATGTTGGGATTGGTGCTGCTGAGAACAATTCGATCGCCACCGGAACCATTGCCGACCCAGATGTTGAACGTTTGGGATGACACCGCCCCGTGGCTGTCAGTGGCGGTAACGGTGAGTGCCCCGTCCAGTATATTCCCGTTACCTACGTTGATACTCAATGCACCGTTGCTGGAAACGGAGACCGAACCCTTGCTGGTGGGGCTCGGGCTGAAGCTGCCTGTGTAAGTAACGACGTCCTGCGGGTCCTGGTCTGTTGCGACAAAGGAACCGAGGGTGGGATTCGGTCCATCCGGTGACGGGCTCGAGCTTGGAACAAAGATCGGAGCACTGGGCGCGTGGTTCGTCACCGGCTCGTCCGCACCGTTCACCGTGATGTCGATGACATGGTCCGTGCCATCGGCCGACTTCACATGGATCAGATCGTGTGGATGGTCCGCGGACGTCAGAGCCTGCACGTTGGCCGCACCGTTGTTGAGCGTATAGACCCAGTTTCCGGTGGCGTCGATGGTCAGCGACCCGTATGTGCCCTTGATCGGGTTGTTGCTTTCGCGCACTTGGAAAGAACTCTCGTCCGCATCGGGGTCGCTGATCGTCAGCTTGCCGCTTGTGGTGAGCGTGGCGTCCTCCGTAACTGATCCCGTGCTCGTGCCGGTGATCACAGCCGCGTCGTTGCTGCCGTGGATGGTGACGGTGATGAGCTGCGCGGTGCCGTCGGCGGTGTGCACGGTGATGCTGTCGGTGTAGTCCAGCCCCTCGACGA
>NZ_JBDZDR010000003.1:135951-657540 GCF_040049255.1 Mesorhizobium sp. KR2-14
CGGAACTGTCGACGTCGGTGGCTTTCAGCTTGCCGCCGGTGCTCTGCGCCTGGTCCGTCTCGGTCAGCTCGGCCGTGCTCGTGCCGGTGATCACAGCCGCGTCGTTGCTGCCGTGGATGGTGACGGTGATGAGCTGCGCGGTGCCGTCGGCGGTGTGCACGGTGATGCTGTCGGTGTAGTCCAGCCCCTCGACGAACTCGTCATGGGCGTCGTCCATGACATAGGTCCAGGTGCCGTCGGCCGCGATCGAGAACTTGCCGTAGCCGTTGCTGCCGGCCACGTCGGTCTGCACCACGAAGTCGGCGGAACTGTCGACGTCGGTGGCTTTCAGCTTGCCGCCGGTGCTCTGCGCCTGGTCCGTCTCGGTCAGCTCGGCCGTGCTCGTGCCGGTGATCACAGCCGCGTCGTTGCTGCCGTGGATGGTGATCACGACCTCCCGGGTCGCGGCGCCACGATGGCCATCATCGACCTTCACCGTGTAGGTGAGCGTGAGGTGCTCCCCGGCGGCCAGGAAGTCAAATGCCTCGGAGCCGGAGTTGAATTGCCAGGCGAGGTTGTGGGTATCGCCCGCATCGGCGGCGATTGCACCGGAGGTGACCGTCAGCATGGCTTGGACGTCGGCCGCCGAGAGCTTGCCGGAGGAGCCGCTCAGCGTAACGCCGGTCACGGAGGCGGTTATGCTGTCGCTGGTGTCGGCGTCGGTGACGGTCAGCGTGCCGCAGGTCTTCAGCCCCGCGTCGGTCTCGGTGAGGGTCGCCGCGGCGCTGTCGGAACCAACGAGATCGATCACCGGCGCGTCGTTCGTGCCACTGATCACCACCGTCAGTGTGCCGACGGAGAGCGTGCCGTTCGACATTTTGATCGTATATTGGATCGTGTCCGTGAACTTCTCTCCGGCACCGAGCGCGTTGATCTCCACACTCAGGGCGGCCGCGTCGTAGTGAATCTTGTTGTCGGCCCCTATCCAGAACTTGGCACCTTTGGCGCTGGTTTCTGCAGATTCAATACCAACCCCATCCTGGATCAGAAGATCTTTGTTGTATTCGGCGAACGCCTTGTTGGTGACGTTGATCGCAGCCCCGCCATCGTCGTTCTTGATCCCATCGTCGACCGAGTAGATCGTGGTGTTTTTGCCGCCGCCGCTCGCCGCCAGAACATCGAAGGTGAATGCGAGGGTTTCATCCTCGTTGCCTGTTTTAGTTATATTGGCTGCCGCGCCCGAATTCGAAAACGTGACGGTCGAGCCTGAGATTGTCGTGGTCGCCATTTCCAGTTCCTCTCGGTGATGCCTTTGCGAACGTCGGAAGTGTTCGCTTTCAACGGGTACTGTTGATCGAACGCGCGTCCTATCGTAGCCACAAGCGTTTGCTTTCGCCTGCGACCGTTCGTCAGGACCGAGCTGCTCTGACCGATCGTGAAGACTTTTGCCCTCTCCCGCAGCGCTTGCGCGCTCACACTCCCACATGTTGCCCTGCCACCAGATCACTGGGCAGGCACTCCCCACGTGATTGCTATACTAATCTTTACCGGTTGAAAACCATATTCTTGTTTGCATTCACTTAACCTTAATGGCCTGGACGCTGAAACTGCCAAAGGTGTTCGAGCTTTCACTAAGGGTGAACTGTCCCTCGTCTCTCCTTGTACTTGGCGGAGGGCACGAAGATTGATCCGGGCATCTTGCCAGCGCTGGACGGTCACCTGGGAGCGTGGGGGCGGCAGCGCTTCTTTCATCGGCCTGGCTCCTTCCCGGTCAAAAGAAGAAGTAGCTCGCGTCGCTTGGCAACGGTGTCCTCGCCGCGCCTCGGCTGAGTACGCCGACGGCTTGCATGCCGCAGGAATCTCGCGATAGCGTAGACAGGCATCCGAGAGCGACGGGAGCGCAGCCGACTGGTGACTGACCTGATTTTCGAACGGAAGCACGCCTTGGAGGCGATCCGCTTGGCAAAAGCCAACGGGCGGGAATGGCTGTATGAGAGCTATCCCAAACCGAACGGGCAGATGCGTAGATCCAGCACGGGATTCCTGATGCACGAGGGCGTGCCTCATCCCCCGTTAAACCGCTGGGGCGTCTGGCGAACGAGATCGCTGGGAGTCCCATGACAAGCAACCCGATTACCAACGTATTCCGGAGATATTTCGAGAACTTGCAGTTCCAACTGATAGACAGCCCGGAGGACGAGGCGGAGAGCGCGGCCAAGCGTCAGCGCCGTCTGGCGGAAGTTTGGGAGCGCCCGGGCCAAGCCAAGTTTCGCCGCGCGGTCTTCGAATTGTTCGGCGCGCGCTGTCTGGTGACCGGATGCGAGACGCTGATGGCCTTGGAGGCCGCACACATTCTGCCCGTGTCCAGCGGCGGCCGCGACGAAGGATGGAACGGCATCCCGCTGCGCGCCGACCTGCACCGGCTGTTCGACGCCGGCGTCATCATGCTGGAGCCCAGCACTTGGAAGCTGTTCGTCATGGAACCCGTGCGCAAGGAATACGGCCAGTATCACGGTCTGGACCTGGGGCCGGACATCGCCAAGATCAGCGACGGGCCGAAGCTGGCGGCGGCGCTCCGGAAACGGCTAGGTCTAACAACCCAGATGCGAGCCGATCAGACATCCACGTAGCTGGTCAACGGCACCAAGAAGAGCCGCGGACGTTTTCTCGTTGGCGAATGCGGGAAAAACGAGGTCTTTTTCTGTGCGGATATCTTCCACGATGCGGCCCATCCCTACATAGTCGCGGCTTCGGCTCCCGTCCGGTTGGTCTGCATTGGGTGGCCCCTCCAGGCATCCCATAGGGAACGTGCGCTGTAGGTTTCGATGGCGAGTCCCTGGCCGTTGTCGGTCACCCCCAATGGACCAGCGACCTGAAGCGGGGGTGAGTAAGCGTTAGGGGGGTAGCCTAAGTGACGCGGCTTGCCGGCGGGCATCATCGCAGAATAGCGCCGCGGCGCCTAGCCAACCTTTGGCATGCAAGCCACGATTGTCTGAAAACCTGGGTTCATTGCCCCGGCATTCGATGCAGCGATCGGGATAGTCTTCTGGTCGTCTCGACCGCCGAAGCTACGGCGGGCGGAGCTTACATATCGCTGGTTTACCGAGAAGGTCGGCGTGAAAGGATTACCGGTCCACCATACTCCAGCCAAGGTTAGGGTGCCCCCTTGCAAACCCGCGCGAAGGCTGGGGCGGATCTTGCGTTCCTCACGTCACGGGGAGCGCAGGGGGAGCGTTGCGCCGTTCTGCAGCTTCGCAGCGCCCCTGCCGGGCGCTTGGCCGCCCTCGGGCCCGGGCGGCATCGGGGCCGTGAGAGTGCCTCGCAGGCCCGAGAGCCGCTGCGGCGTGAAGGGGCGTACGGCTGGACGGCACAAAGCGCGACCTACCGATGGCCAACGCGACCGGTGCTGAAGTGCGACTTGCCTCACCGGTGGCTGTGTCGTCGCCGGCAGCCTGCATTGTTCCTGCTGTCGTGGCACAGCGGTTTAGCGCGTCCGGTCTGCTGTTCCGTCTCCACCGGCGACAGGGCACCGCTGGAGCTCTGCCCCAAGGGGAGGGTGTTGGGGGAGTTCTGCATACGCCAGATCAACTCCGGAAGGGAGGCAGCGTTGCCGGGGTCGGGAACGCTCGGCGCCTAGTTATGATGCCACCCCTTCCCCGGTCAAAAAAAGCGCTTCTTCCGGCTGTCAGCGGGTCCCCTCCTCGGCAACCGCGACGAACTGGGGGCCAGTCCGCCTCCTGTCGTCCGGGTCCGCGCGGCCCGATCGGCCGGTGCACACAACCCAACCCGGTTCCTGGGCCCCTCCCGGTAGCAAAAACTAAGGCGGAGGCTGGTTAATGCCCGGCGAAGGAAACTGAGTTGTAAGAGGACAGTCCCGCTGATGATCTGGGCCAGTGCGGCCCTTACGCTAAGCGCGAGGCGGCTCTTTTATCCACCGCTTCGAACCGCCACCATTGCCGGCTCCCACGGCGGGCGGAGGGCTACCGTCCATCCAAAAACCGCCTTTGGCGCGCCACACAGCAGACCGTTCGCGAAGGAAGTCTATGCCGTCTCGGACCTGATCCTCGCTTAAATTCGTTAGATGCGCGATGTGCGGTACGCGCTGTGGTCTTGGGGTCAGCACCCGTTCCACAATTTCTGCCATCTGCTTGGCATTCATTTCCGGTTCCCATGTTCGTTTCACGATCATTACCTAGGCAAAAAGCGGTCATAGTCCAGACGCCAGGAGAGCCATCCGGTGCAGGCGGTCTGTCGCTCCGCGCACGATAACCTCCCCCTCCCCAGGCCAAAAAGAGAACGCCTTCGGCAAGCCTGAGGGCCCCCTCCTCGGCAAATCGCGAGGTTCTAGCGGCCGGTCCGCCCACCCGTCGTCCAGTCCGTGCGGTCCGATCGGTTCAGACAGATCCGTCGTTCTAGTCGCACGCGCGGGCGAGGCATCAGCCGGCTTCCTGAAGGCAAACACCGGACCGACCGGACCGGGCCTCCTGACCGGCATCCGCCAGGAATCAGGCTCGTAGGGAGTTGCTCGGACCTCGGACTGACCGATGCGCAGGCATAGGTAGCGGCTGCGACATCGGAAGGTAGCAGCGAGCAGGTGGTTGGCGCGCGGAACGGAGAGGACTATCGGCCTAGGCCTGCGCTGAAACAGCAGCACTGGCTGCAGATGCCATCCAGGCTAGGTTCATGGGCCGCAGCATGGAGCAATAGCGCCCATTAAAGAGAGACGGGCCAGCGGTCCGACCGGTCTGGGCAGACTACAATTCTAAGCGCGACAAAGGTGGGTTAAACTACCATATGATACCACAATCGCTTTAACCTCGGACCGACCGGACCGCTCGGCCTAGAACGGGATATCCGGATTAGCTTGCAGAAGCCGAACACCTTGGTACACTGGAATCCTCGTCTTGCCGCCACGGCGCTCTTTGCTGGGCTTCACCTTGCCAGGGAAGGCCGCCATGAGATTGCTGCTGAATCTACTGATCGTGCCGGCATGTAGGCCGCGCGCCTCGCAGTAGGCGCGCCAAACCTGGAAAAGCTCGTCCTTCGCGATCAATGCATGGACGTCGAGTTCGCAATGCTCGTCGACGAAGCTGATGATTGGCGATCCCATATCCACCAGCGAGCCAAGCGCCTCCCGTGACTCGGCCGGCAACTCGAAGCGACCGCGCTGTTTTAGCCGTCGCCACCCTTCGATGGCCCATTTGAGTATTCCGGGCCGCTCCGCAAGCAGCTTGCCCAGCAACTCGGGATCTTCCCGGCCGAGGAAGCTCTCCGTGAAGACAAGCGGCAGGTATCGATTCGCCAACGCGGTCGACGCGTCGGTTAGCTGCGGCAGTTCGTTGCTAAGAATCAGAAACCGCGTCGGAAGGCGTCCATCCCACGCCGACTTGTACTTTCTGTGGATCGTGACCATGTCGCCGCCACTGACCCGCAGCAGGTTCTCGGCGATGGCGGCTTCATCTGTCCGCCTACCGATGCGCATATCTCCGATAATGGCGAGTTGCTTCCCGATCAGCGGCTCCATGCCGAACGGAGTAGCGAGGCTGTTCACGCTCGGACCAGACGAGTTTTGCTGCCCTACCAGATGGGTGATCACCTGTGCGATCGTGCTCTTGCCGCAACGCGGCGGGCCGATGAACATAAAAATCTTATGGAGGGAGGTGTCCGGCACCAAGAGGTAGCCCATGATTTCCTGCAGCGTCGCGATCGCCGCGCTGCTGTTTGGCCAATAATTCCCTAGGATTTCCAGCCAGCGCTCCGGCGGCGGCGCGTCGCGATCGTATGGAAACGCCAACGCGTTTCGCGTGTAGAAGGCTGGCGTGGGGGCAAGCAGCTCTCCCGTGGGCAGGTGCACGAGACCGTTTGCGCAGGCCAATATCTCACCGGGGGGCGGCCCCTCGCCATGCAGCCAGCATGGCGGAAAATAGCTGTCGCGCGGCCTGTGTGTCTGAGCCTGCAGTGCGTCGAGAATATCGGCGATCGACTTCTTGTTCGCTTGAAATGGCTTGTCTTCGCCTTGGGAATTACGCTCGACGGCGTTGGCGACGAGCCG
This sequence comes from Mesorhizobium sp. KR2-14, assembly GCF_040049255.1. Lineage (NCBI taxonomy): Bacteria > Pseudomonadati > Pseudomonadota > Alphaproteobacteria > Hyphomicrobiales > Phyllobacteriaceae > Mesorhizobium > Mesorhizobium sp. KR2-14. The sequence continues at coordinate 141,983 of NZ_JBDZDR010000003.1, forward strand.
GTACGTCTCGGCCTTGATCGTAGCTTCCTCGACCTCTTGATAGCTGGAGCCATTGTAATCCAGCCACTCGCCGTTCGTGTGCATCAGGTTCGGTCTGCAACCGCGGACGAATTCCGCCGCGCTGTGAGGCGGATTTGCGCGACTTAGCACCAGTGGCCCAGAGCTGACGTCTGCGCGAGCGCTGCGTGCCTGCCTTAGTGCGTATTCACGCGGGCTGTTCTTCTGATCGCGGACATGTTCGCTAATCCTGTAGTCGCTATTCGTCAGGACACCAACAATCTCCTCGTCGGAGCAACCGAGGCGGACCAGAGAACAGGCAACGAAATAGACGGCTTCGGATCGTGACGGCCAGCGTGTCGAGTCATGTGGATCGCCCCCTGTCCTTATGATTGCAGCGAGGTCGTTGGTTAGCCGCGCGAGCAACCCGTCCGGACCGGTAGGCGACATTGGCTTACTGATCGTGTGTTCGTTTGGTTTGTCCAAGCCGGCGGCGACCGGCTCCGGTGAAAGCACGATGGATTTGCTCGTTGGGCGACCAGCCTCGGTCAACGGAAAGTCAGACAGCGGGAATGCCTTCTCGCAATGGCGGATCAACGCAGTAGGCGCCAGCTTGCGCCCCTTCTCGCGTTTCTTCTTGTCCGGCCAGTTCGTTGTGCCGGGCAGGCGAAGAACTCGGCTCACGTCCTTCGCCGCAACATCACCGCCAAATCGCATCGCCAGTTCATGATTTAGGCGAGCGACTTCGTTCGCCATCTCCTCAGTGCCATCCAGCTCAATCGGATGGGCCAGGCCAAATAGCGCCTGGAATCCACCACCGCTGTCGACGAGGAACGTCGGATCGGCCTCGGCCAACAGCGCATAGATGCGACCTCTCTCGGCCTCGGTATGGCCCTTCTTCTCTTCGTCCGACGCGCTGACAGGCGGCGTTGCAGGATCAACGTCCACGTGGAGATAGCGCACCTTCGGAATGTCTGTCTTGTTGGCCTTGACCAACGCGCCGCGAGGGCTTCGCCTAACGGCGGGATATGGATTCACATGGTAGTATTGGTTGTGAAACGCATGATGGATGACCCACGCTTCTATCTTTTCCTCGTCGCCGGGATAGAAGGCTTCGCTGCACCATAGGCCTGTCCCATCTGCCTCCTTAGCCCAGAGGACCCACGGTCCCTGTGGTTGGTAAAGTTGCAGAAATCGGATTACGTGCTCGGTCTGGACAAATTCCGTTGGCGAAATATCGACGGGGGCGTTCATCGGCCGCTCCCTTTGCCAAGCGCGAGAATCCGGCCACGTTCGGCGCGCGCTGACCTTTCACCATCATGATCGCGCGCCTGTAGCCGGCTAGAGATCCATTCCTCGATCTCTCGCTCCAGGAAGGCGACCTTGTGGTCGCCAAGCGGCACCTGGCGAGGAAAACTGCCGTCGGCGATTTTGCGGTAGATGTGGGTTCTGGAGAAGCAGACGCGGCGAACCACCTCGTCCATGCTTATGAAGCGTTCTGCCATTTACTTCTACTCCGTTCGGGTGACGGAGCGGAACTTGCCTCAACGGCAGGATCCAAAATATTTGCTTATTGGGGGGCTAGCAGACCCCCGATGCCCGAGCCTTTCCTCGACACGCGCGAGAAGCCAGGACACGTTAGCGACAGTGGACACGAATGTTGCCGGCCGGGGGTAGGAGAATCACCCCAGACCGGCAACTTGGCACCATCGCGCCTCCAGTTCGTTTCGATGGACGCAACTTGGCAGGCTCTTTCGGTCTTGGCTGTCCAGCTTAACTAGGGTCGGATTTAACCCCATTGCCCTCATAAGCGCGAAGGGCCAGAAGCTCGGTACGCAACATCGCATAATTCCTGCGCGACATGGGCACGAGGGCGTTGTAGACGTCTATTATCCATCTCGTGATATCGTTGTCGCCTTCGTCTGCAGTGCCCCCCGGTACGAAGCGCGGTCGTGTACCTTTCTTGCTTACATGGGTGTACCAAAATCGCTGCGCCGCCGCGCCGAAGTCGCGCATCCATTTTGGGTTCGGCCGATTTCCGCCGCGCGGCGGCTGCCCCACGTCCGGGGAACTCCGGATGCTCATGGCTGCGGCAAAGATTTCTTGCAGAATGTAGAGGGCGGAAAAGGCATCTGGGAAGCGCATATCCGGGTCGGCTACTCGAAGCGCTTCGAAAAACGTTTCGTTCTGCAGATCGCCATCGATCCGGTCGATAAGATCGGACGTCTGCCAAAACGCTGGCTTGATCTGTTGCTCCTTGGTTTCCTTCCAACCCATAGCATCTTTAGGTATTTCCCAGTCGTTAGGCGATAGGCTCACTATGGACACCTGAAGCGTTATACGCTTGAGTTCGAGCAAGAGGTCCCTGTGTTCTCTGACAGCAGATATTCCGTGCGTCAAAACGAGCCTTTGATTAATCTCATCGAGCGCAACACGCGTATCTTCCAGAATTTGGCCGACGGCAGCGGATTGCTGGCTCAGGTCTGGATCGCGAAGGACCTCTTCCTCGATATCGCGCATTACATCCTGAGTCACCTTGGGACGAGGATTTCTGCGTGATGTTGCGGGGCGCTTGGAACTTGCGATGGGCTTTTTCGGAGGATTGCTTTCTGTCATAAGAGATCGTCACCGGTGTCGGCGGGGATGGCTTGATCAAGATAGAGTCTGTGCCCGGCTCAATATTTCTGCCCGGAGTGCCAGTTCACCATGTCCTGACGCGCTTGAACAGAGCCGGAGGAAACGAGGTCGGCAGCGGTAAGCTGGGAGCCCAAACAGTTCTGCGGCCTTGGCTGTAAACACCTCGGCTGGTTCATCGAGCATTCGGAATTGTTGCCGGAATTTCTGGGTTTGCATCTCGATTGACCACCAATCCGCGTCGAGGTCGAGTACTGTGCCCGCTTTCCATGGCGAGGTGGTAACACCCCTGGCTAGACGCGATGGTCGAACCGCCACAGCAATCATAGGCGTCGAATCAGCGATACGAGCCTTATCGAGACCGGAAGCCAGTCAAGCGTCCAGTGCTTACGCACCGCCCCGTGTGGGGCGACGATATGCAAGTACGAGCGCATGCGAGACCAACTGCGCAGCTGCGACATAGGTTTCGCTCAGCTCGATGCTACTCAGCTGGTGAAACACGCCTTCGGCCTCATCACTGAGTCAAAGCGACGGCGAAAACGTCCGATATTGCTTTACCTTTTTGCCGAGCCGTCGTCAGTGGCGACGAACGCGGGAGAGTTGTTCCGCCGTCATCGCGACGAGATAACCAGATTTGGCACCGAAGTAGCGGGGTCTGCCGTGGCCTTTGCAGCATGCAGCTACAGCGAGTGGCTTGCTACCTGGACGGACTCAGTCCCGGAAGTTCAAGTCCACGGTCGAGGTGTCGCCACCGCCTTCCAACCCTAGGCAGCGACGGGCTGGCGAGGCTTGTCCATGAGTACAATCGTCAGCAGGTGCTCAGCATATGCCTGCAGCGCCCGGCGCTTTTCCTCTAAGTAGTCATGCTTGTTATAGGTCTTCTGCAGGCCTGGCTTGGCGTGGCCGAGCACAGCGTCACGAATTTCCTGGTTGAATCCTAGGTGAGCAAGGCGGGTCTCGCAGGTCACCCGGAAGTCGTGCACGCGAAAGTGCTGGAGCACCGCCGCGGGCTTGCCCATCTCCTTCCGCAGATGCTCCTGCGCCAGCTCGTCGAGCGACCGCTTGCCCTGCGAGAACCCCGCGACGGGTACCCGGCCGTGCCGGGACGAGAACACGAAGTAGTCGTTGGCGTCCGTCCAGACCGGAAGTCGCTCGAACAGAGCCCAGAGGGCGTCCGACATCGGCACGATATGCTCGCGGCGGCTCTTGAAGCGCTCCTTGCCAAGGTCGAGCCAGCGATTCTCGCCGTCGATCTCCGAGCGCTTGCAGAAGGCCCACTCCGCCCGGCGCTGGCCGGTGAGCATGAGAAACTGATAGAGGCTGCCGAAGGGGTAGCGCAGCGCCTCGGCCGCTGCCCAGATCGCCCGCAGCTCGACGTCGGAGAGCGCGCGACCCGCCTCGGTGTTGCGGGCGAGGTCGGTGCGCTTCATGCCGCTCAGCGGGTTGGTCTCGATGATCTCCCTGTCCGCCGCCCAGTTGAAAATGCGTGACATCTGCTTGCGCACCTCACGAGCGGTGCCAATGCGGCCGCTGGCGACGAGGTCATCCATGATTTCATGAACGTCGGATCGTCGTATGTCGGCTATCGACGTGTCGCCAAGACGCGGCACGACATGCAAGCGGAGTACGCGCTCGACGTTCTGCCAACTCGATATTGTTCGCATCGCGTCCTGCTTCACGTGGCGTTCGAGCACGGCGGAGAAGGTATTTGCCCGCCGCTCTTTGACGGCCGCGACCAGTTCGGCTCTTGGGTCGCCCCCCTCGCTTGCTTTGGCAAGGATTGCCCGCGCCCTCTCTCTTGCATGGGTAAGACTAATGATCGGCCATTTGCCAAGGGTGATGCGGTGCTGCTTGCCAGCAAGAGGCCGACCGGCTGCTGTCTCCCCACCTTCGCCCAGCACTCGATAGATCACGGAGAACGATTTGGCTCCTTGCTCGGTCACTCGCAGTACGAGCCCAGGGCAAAGCTCGTCGCCAATCTCCAGTCGCCCCGACTTGGGTGGCGTCATACGTTCCAGCATTTGGCTGGTCAGGCGCTTCTTGGTTGTCATCGCCGTTGCTCCCCCGGGGTTGTGGAATCGGTCGTGTTGTTAGTTCGAGGGTTTCCACGGGGAGCCGAAGAAATCGGTTTCCGGTGGAACCCCACGGAACGAATCGTGTCCGCTCCCCGGAGCTACGGCAATCAATTTTTGGCCAAATAGTTTACCGGGCGTGACAGAATATGTCGTCGAATCAAGGGGTTGCCAAGGTTGGGGTCGAGCGTTCGAATCGCTTCACCCGCTCCAGTTTCCTTCGGGAAGTTAAGCATCGAAAGGCCGCGGTTTTCCGCGGCTTTTTCGTTTTTGGGCGGTTGAAATCACGACCGTCAGCGCGACATTGCGCAGAAAATCTCCCCTCGATGTGCTCCAAACGACGACGAGCAAGTTGCCGAACGCCTGGCACGGCCCGCGTCCACCACCTAAGCCGTTTAGCTTGCCTGCCGCGCCCATAGCAGCCGGCCCGGCGCAAGATTTTTTCAACGTCAATGCCCGGCAGGCACTAGCGGCATGCGCTGCCCCTACGTTAGCAGAGGCGCCGCGGAGCATTTAATCGCAAGGACATGACATCTTGATTCGCAATTCGCTTAAAACAATTTTCGCTCTCGGTTCCCTGTTTGTAATTTCACAGTCGGCCCTGGCTGCGGATTCCCTAGACCAGATCCAGTACGCAACCCCAGGCAACGAGGTCGTTTTCATCGGCGGCGTCGGCTACACTTGGCTGGAGGGCAACGAGCTTGTCTACGACAGGTCCGGCAACCGTATCAGCCATCTCATCTGGGAATCACAGGCCCCGGTCGTGACGGGCGCCCTGAAGGCCGAGGTGATGAAGGACTGGGTGGTTTCGGCCAATGGGGCGGTCAGCTTTTCCGGCAACAGCCACATGGAAGACTATGACTGGCTCGAGGATGCTCCGAGCTACAAATTTGACGACTGGTCGCATCAGTCGATCCATCCCGACACCCGTCTCGACCGCTACGTCAACCTCGACATCGCGCTGGGCCGCGATTTCACCGTCAACGACAGCACCGTGGTGAACCTGCATGGCGGCTTCAAATACACCAATGTGAAATGGACCTCCTATGGCGGCTCCTTCATTTACAGCAAAAATGGCTTCCGCAACCGGACCGGCAATTTCCCCGACAGGCCCGGCATCACCTTCGAACAGCGCCTGCCGGGGGTGTTCGTCGGCGCCGAGGCAACGGCGAAGAGCGGCGCGTGGACCTTTACCGGCCTCGTGCGCGGCGGCCTGACCATCGATGCGTCCGACACCGATTACCACTGGCTGCGCAACATCCGCTTTGAAGAGAAATACGGTGCAATCCCCTTCGTGTCGCTCGCTGCCAAGGCCGACTATGCGCTGAACGATCGGGCGGGCATCTTCGTCGCCGGCAATTTCGACAATTACTTCCGCAAGACCGGCGACACCTCGATGTACAGGATCGTTGATGGCGAACGGGGGCCGACCATGACGGGCGGAGCGGGCATGAGCTTCCGCGCGACGACCGTTTCGGCGGGCCTCAAGATGTCGTTCTGACACGCCTGCAGCGTAAGCAGCTTGCGACGGCCCGGCACTTATTGCCGGGCCGTAACTGTTTGCCATCGGCAAAAAGCCGGCCGCCGGCCATCCTACTTCGGATGGATTTTCCCCGCCACGACGTGGCCACGGCAATTCCATCGCTGGCTTAATGCGTTGCCGTATCGATGATCACGACATTCGACTAATCTCGCCAAGCGAGCGCGGTCGTCAGGATTTTTCGAGCCAGCCCTTGCGATAGAGGGCGGATGGCAAAACGCAAGGAGAACGTCATGTCAGATTTCAGGATTTCCCGGCGCGGCGTTCTGGCCGGTTCGGCCTTCCTGCTCGCTTCAACCGCACTGCCGGGCACGCTGTGGGCGCAGGCGCCGAAGCGGGGAGGGCGGTTGATCGTGGCGGCCGATTCCGAGCCGCGCAACCTCAACCCGGCGATCGTTGCTTCAAACGGCGTGTTCTTCGTTGCCAGCAAGGTCATCGAGCCGCTGGCCGAGGCTTCCTTTGACGGCAAGGACGGGCTGGAGCCGCGCCTGGCGCTCAGTTGGGAAGGCTCGGAAGATGGCCTGAGCGTCACCTTCAAACTGCGCGACAACGTGACCTGGCATGACGGCAAGCCGTTCACCTCAGCCGACGTCGCCTTCTCGGCGCTGCAGGTGTGGAAGCCGCTGCAGAATCTCGGCCGCGTCGTGTTCAAGGACCTCGAGGCGATCGACACGCCGGATGAGCACACCGCCGTGTTCCGCTTCTCCAAGCCGACGCCCTTCCAGCTCATCCGCAACGCGCTGCCGGCGCTGACCAGCGTTGTCGCCAAGCACATCTATGAAGGCAGCGACATCGCCGAAAACCCGGCCAACACCGCACTCGTCGGCACCGGGCCGTTCAAGCTCGCCGAACACAAGGCCGGCGAATATTACCGGCTCGAGCGCAACGACAAATACTGGAGCGAGGGCGAGCCGCATCTCGACGAGATCGTCTATCGCGTGCTGCCCGACCGCGCGGCGGCCGCCGGCGCATTGGAGGCCGAGGAAATCCACCTTGCCGCCTTCTCGGCCGTGCCGCTGGCCGACCTGGCCCGCATCTCCAAGGTGCCGGGCATCGAGGTGGTGACCAAGGGCTATGAGGGCCTCACCTACCAGCTCGTGGTCGAGATCAACCACCGCCGCAAGGAGCTGGCCGATCTCAAGGTGCGCCAGGCCATTGCGCACGCCATCGACAAGGATTTCGTCGTCAAGACGATCTTCCTCGGCTATGCCGCGCCCGCGACGGGGCCGGTGCCGCAGAACGACAAGCAGTTCTATACCAAGGACGTGCCGGCCTATGAATTGGACCCGGCCAAGGCCAATGCGCTTCTCGACGAGGCCGGTTACAAGCGCGACGCCGACGGCACGCGCTTCAAGCTGAAGCTGCTGCCCGCGCCCTATTTCAACGAGACAAAACAGTTCGGCGACTATCTGCGCCAGGCGCTGGCCGTCATCGGCATCGACGCCCAGATCGTCAACAACGATGCGGCAGCACACCAGAAGGCGGTCTATACCGACCACGACTTCGACCTCGCGGTCGCGCCGCCGGTATTCCGCGGCGACCCGGCCATCTCCACCACCATACTGGTGCAGAGCGGCATTCCCGATGGCGTGCCCTTCTCCAACCAGGGCGGCTACAAGAACGCCGAGATCGACGCGCTGATCGAAAAGGCCTCGCAGACCATCGAAGCGGACGCCCGCACCGAGCTCTACCGCGAGTTCCAGAAGAAGGTGGTGGAAGACCTGCCGCTGATCAACGTGGCCGAATGGAGCTTTATCACCGTCGCCCGCGACACGGTGAAGAACGTCTCCAACAATCCGCGCTGGGCGGTGTCGAACTGGGCGGACACCTGGCTGGAGAGCTGAGACGCTTGCAACGCCTTGCCGCGGGTGCTGAAGTCGCGTCGTGAAAAGCTCGTATCGTCTTTGCTTGTCCCGGCGGCTGAAGCGGCCGACATCGCCTGCGAATTCGCGGGTCGTTGAGTTATTTCCGGCACGACCTGGCACCCCCACTCCGTCTCGCCCTTTGGGCTCGGCACTTCCATCCAACTCTGCCCGGACAACTACTGTAGAAATGACCCCCACCCCTAACCCCTCCCCACAAGGGGGAGGGGGATTGTTTGACCGTGAAGGCCACTTCATTCAGCGGCGACCGGAACTGGACGGTGGTGTAGAAGAGTTCCGCTCCCCCTTGTGCGGAGGGGTCAGGGGTGGGGGTACAACGACGCCCGCAACCCGGGCGGAGCCTGCCCGCCCATGACCCGCGCGCTTCGCCTCCTGCGCCGGCGGCTGGTCGGCGCCATTCCGGTGCTGCTGATCGTCGTCATCGGCACATTCCTGCTGCTTGAGGCGGCGCCGGGCGACGCGGTGGACGCCTATGTCGGCATGACCGGCGGCGACGCCGGGCTGATCGCCGAACTCCGCCAGACATGGGGCCTCGACCAGCCGGCGCTGGCGCGGCTCGCGGCCTATTTCTGGTCGCTCGCGCATCTCGACCTCGGCCATTCGGTCACCTTCTCGCGGCCGATCCGCGACGTGATCCTAGAACGGCTGCCCAACACGCTGCTCCTCATGGGCAGCGCCACCGCGCTCTCCTTCGGCGTCGGCTCGTTGCTCGGCATCGCTGCCGGCGCGCGGCCGGGTAGCTTCCGCGACCGTTTTTTGTCCGTCGGTTCGCTGGCGCTTTACGCCGTGCCGGGTTTTTGGCTCGGGCTGGTGCTGACGGTTCTGTTTTCGGTGCAGCTGCGCTGGTTTCCTTCGAGCGGCATCGAGACAATCGCCTCGGGCAAGACCGGCTTTTCGCGCGCGCTCGACATTGCCCAGCACCTCGTGCTGCCGGTGACCGCGCTCGGCATCATCTATCTGGCGCTCTATCTGCGCGTCATGCGCGCCGGCATGGCCGAAATCTGGCGGATGGATTTTGTGCTGGCCGCCCGCGCCAAGGGCCTTTCCCGCCGCCGCATCGTCTGGCGGCATGTGGCGCGCAATGCGCTTCTGCCGCTCGTCACGATGCTCGGCCTGCAGTCGGCCGCCATGCTGGGCGGCAGCGTGGTCATCGAAAGCGTGTTCTCCATTCCCGGCCTCGGCCGGCTGGCGCAGGAGGCAGTGAGCTCGCGCGACACGCCGCTGCTGCTCGGCATCATCCTGGTCAGCGCCGTGCTGGTCATCCTCATTAATCTCGTGGTCGACATGCTCTATGCCGTGCTCGATCCGCGCGTCGGCGCGAGCGAGGAGAGCGCATGAGTTTTGGGCACCGCTTCCTGCGCACGCCCGAGGCGGTGGCTGGCGCGCTGATCCTTGCAGCACTTGTCGCCATGGCGCTGGCCGCACCATTGCTGTTTCCGCGCGATCCGCTGTCGATCGCCGGGCCGGCGCTTTTGCCGCCCTTCCAGGACTGGTCGCTGCCGCTCGGCACCGACCGGCTCGGCCGCGACGTGCTAGCCGAACTCTTTCACGGCGCGCGCACCTCGATTGCCGTCGGGCTTGCGGCAGCCGCAACCTCCATCGCCATCGGCGCGACCGTCGGGACGCTGGCTGGCTTCGCCGGCGGCCTGACCGACGAGGTGCTGATGCGCATCACCGACGCCTTCCAGACGGTGCCCGGCTTTCTGCTGGCGCTGGCCTTCGTCAGCGTCGTTGGGCCGTCACTTACCGTGGTGGTGATCGCCATCGCGCTCGGTGCCTGGACCGGCCCCGCGCGCGTTGCCCGCGCAGAGGTGCTCTCCATCCGCGAGCGCGACTATGTCGCCAGCGCCCGCGTGATCGGCATGCATCCGCTGGAAATCGCCTTTCGCGAGGTACTGCCCAATGCGCTGCCGCCGGTGCTGGCGCTGTCGTCCATCATCGTCGCGGGCGCCATACTCGTCGAAGCAGCACTCTCCTTCCTCGGCCTCGGCGACCCCAACCGCGTGACCTGGGGCGGCATGATCGCCGAAGGCCGCGCCGTGCTGCGCTCGGCACCCTTCCTGTCGATCATCCCCGGCATCGCGCTGGTGCTCACAGTGCTCGGCGTCTACCTCGCCGGCGAGGGTTTTGTCGAAGCCTCCGCCGCCAGGAAGCGCCAGTCATGAGCGTTCGTCTCGCAGTCGAAAAACTCGGCGTGAGCTATCGCAGCGGCGGTCGCGCGACCGAAGTTCTGAAGGACGTCTCCTTCGAGCTCCGCTCCGGCGAGCGGCTGGCGGTCATCGGCGAAAGCGGCTCGGGCAAGAGCACGCTGGCGCTGGCCATTGCCGCCCTGCTGCCGCAAGATTCGCGCGTTGACGGAAACATTCGCTGGCCCCAACTCGGGCGGCCGCCGGCCAATGGCCGCGACCTCGGTTTTGTCTTCCAGGACCCATCCTCCAGCCTCAACCCGGTGCTGACCGTCGGCGAGCAGATCGCCGAGGTGGCGCGCGCGCATCTCGGCATGGGCTGGCGAGAGGCATATGCGCATGCCGAAATGCTGCTCGGCCGCGTGCGCCTGCCCGATCCGCCTTCGGCGCTGAGAGCATTCCCGCACCAGCTTTCCGGTGGCCAGCGCCAGCGTGTGGCGATTGCCGAGGCGATCGCGGCCCGGCCGAGCCTGCTCATCGCCGACGAGGCGACCAGTGCGCTCGACACCATCGTGCAGGCCGAGATCGTGCGGCTGATCGAGGAGCTGGTGGCCGAGGACGGCATGTCGCTGATGTTCATCAGCCACGACATTGCGCTGGCCAGCCAGATCGCCGACCGCATCGCGGTGTTCCGGCACGGGCGGCTGGTCGAGATCGGGGAAGCGGGGCAGATCGTCGATGCGCCGCGCGAGGCCTACACCCAAACCCTGCTCGCCGCGCATATGGGGCTCGACACGCCGTCGCTGCTCGCGCCGGAGGCTGTCGCATGACCGCGCCGCTTCTCACAGCCACCAACCTCCAAAAACGCTTCGACAGCCGTGGCCGCGCGGTCGCCGCGCTGGACGATGTCAGCTTCGAGGTCGCGCCGGGCGAAACGCTGGCGCTGGTCGGCCCCTCGGGCAGTGGCAAGACCACAGCCGCGCGAGCCCTGATGCGGCTGACCGAGCTCGACGGCGGGGAAATCCGCTTCGACGGCGAGGATCTGCTGGCACTCGGGGGAGGGCGGCTGCGGGCCACCCGCGCCCGGCTGCAGATGGTGTTCCAGGACCCGCGCGCCGCCTTCAACCCGCGCGCCACCGTGGCGCGGGTGCTAGACGACCCGCTGCGCATCCACGGCATCGCGCCGCGCAGGGAGAGGCCGGAGGCAATTGCACAGCTTCTCCAGCGCGTCGCCCTGTCACCCGATCTTGCCAACCGCGCGATTCATGAGATTTCCGGCGGGCAGCGCCAGCGCGTCGCGATTGCCCGCGCCATTGCCACGCGCCCGCAGCTGATCGTGCTGGACGAAGCGGTGTCAGCGCTCGACGTTTCCGTGCGCGGGCAAATTCTTCAACTGCTGCTCGACCTGCAGCGCTCACAAAACATCGCCTATCTGTTCATCTCGCACGATCTCGGCGTGGTGCGGGCCATCGCCCATCGCGTCGCCATCATGGACAAGGGCCGGATCGTGGAGACGGGGAGGGCCGCCGAGGTGATCGCCGACCCACAATCGCTCACCGCGCAGGCGCTGGTGGCGGCTGCGCCGAAGCTCAGGCATCGCGCCTGACAAACCTTTGCATTTTGCCTGCACTCGCGGTCGTGCTAACCGGAAGCCATGGCACAAAAGAAAGCGCATGAAGTCGATTCCTGGCTGGCGCGGCCCGACCCGAAGGCCGTCATCGTCCTGATCTACGGGCCGGACCGTGGCCTGGTGGCCGAGCGCGCCCGCGCTTTCGCCGAAAAGACCGAGCTGCCGCTGGACGACCCCTTCACCGTGGTTCGCCTTGAAGGTTCGGAGGTGGAAAAAGAAAGCGGCCGCCTGCTCGACGAGGCGCACACCGTACCGATGTTTTCCTCGCGCCGCCTGCTGTGGGTGCGCAACGCCGCCGGTCAGAAGGGGCTGGCCGACGACGTGAAGGTGCTTTCCAAGGAGCCGCCGCGCGACGCCATCGTGTTGATCGAGGCCGGCGACCTGAAGAAGGGGGCGGCGTTGCGCACGGTGGTCGAGGGCTGTGCCTGGGGCATGGCGCTGCCCTGCTATGCCGACGAGGCGCGCAGCATCGACCAGGTAATCGACGACGAGATGCAGAAGGCGGGCATGTCGCTGACGATGGAAGCACGGCAGGCCCTGAGAAAAAACCTCGGCGGCGACCGGCTCGCCTCGCGCGGCGAGATCCAGAAGCTCGCGCTCTACGCCATGGGCAAGAGCCAGGTCGACCTCGACGACGTGAAGGCGATGATCGGCGATGTGTCCGGCATCTCCTTCGACGACGCCATCGACGCGGTGCTGGAGGGCAGGGTCGAGGCCTTCGACACCGTCTTCACCCGCCACACGCAGACCGGTGCGCAACCTTTCCTGATGCTGGCAGCCGCAATGCGGCAGTTGCAGTCGATCCAGCTCATGCGCGCTGCGATGGACAATAGCGGCGCCCGCAATGCCGCCGCGATCGTGGCGGCGGCGCGCCCGCCCGTCTTCTTCTCCCGCCGCAAGATCGTGGAGGGCGCGGTCGAGCGCTGGAACGGCCCGGCGCTCGCCCGGGCGCTGGTGCGATTGCAGGACGCGGTGCTGCAAACCCGCCGCAGGCCCGACCTTGCCGACGCGATCGCCCGCCAGGCGCTGCTTGGCATTGCAGTCGAAAGTGCGCGCCTGCGCCAGCGGCGCTGACTATATAGCTACTTGCCTCAAAACGACTTCAGGCGGACGACTGCTCGTCCGCCTGACGGAATTGTATAAGAATCAATAACTTAGATGGATAACAAAGCCTGAATATCAGGCTTTGAGCCGCCGGCACAGCTCATCGAGCTGCTCGAGGGTCTTGTAGCCGATGCGGAGCTCGCCGCCCTTGGCCTTATGGGCGATGGCAACGCGCATTCCGGTAACGTCGGACAGCAGCTTTTCGAGCGCCAGCGTGTCGGCATCCTTTTCGACCGGGGCCGAAACCTTCGCTTCCTGCACGACTTCCGGCGGCAGCTGCGCCAGCATTTCGGCCTGGCGGACCGAAAGGCCTTCCTCGACGATGCGCTTGGCCAGCCCGACCGGATCGGCCGCAGTGACCAGCGCGCGAGCATGGCCCGCCGACAGCTGGCCGTCGACCAGCATGTCGCGGATCACGTCCGGCAGTTTCAACAGGCGCAGCGTGTTGGCCACGTGGCTGCGGCTCTTGCCGATCACCTGGCCGAGGTCGGCCTGCGTATAATTGTGGTCGTCGATCAGTTGCTGATAGCCGAGTGCTTCTTCAATCGGGTTGAGATCGGTGCGCTGCACGTTTTCGATGATCGCCAGCTCCAGCGCCGTACGGTCATTGACGTCGCGGACGATGACCGGGATCTCGGCCAGACCGGCGCGCTGCGCCGCGCGCCAGCGTCGCTCACCTGCGATGATCTCATAGCGCCCGGCCTCGGCGGGGGAGGGACGAACAACCACCGGCTGGACGACGCCGTGCTCGCGGATGGACTGCGCGAGATCGGTGAGTTCCGCATCACCGAAATGGCGGCGCGGGTTGCGCGGGTTCGGCGCCACGAATTCGATCGGCACGTGCCCATCCGAGGACACGACGGGCTGCGCAGGAGCCGCCGGCTTGTCGATTTCGCCAATCAGTGCGGCGAGACCACGCCCGAGCCGCTTCTTCGAGATGTCTTCGTTCATGACCTATCCAGACTGTTTCGCAACCGAATCTATGCCGCCTTGAGCTTGCGTTCCTGCCGAATGACTTCGGAGGCAAGCTGCAAATAGGCCTGGCTGCCAGAGCATTTGAGATCGTAGAGGATGGCGGGCTTCCCATGCGACGGCGCTTCCGAAACGCGGACATTGCGCGGGATGATGGTTTCGTAGACCTTCTCTCCCATGTGAGCGCGCACATCCTCCACCACCTGGTTGGCCAGGTTGTTGCGGCCGTCATACATGGTCATGACGATCCCCTGGATGACCAGGTCGGGATTGATCGAGTTCCGAACCTGGTTGACCGTCTCCAGAAGCTGGCTGAGGCCTTCCAGCGCGAAGAATTCGCACTGCAGCGGCACCAGCACCGAGTGGGCCGCCGCCATCGAGTTCAGCGTCAGGAGGTTGAGGGAAGGGGGGCAGTCGATCAGCACATAGGAGTAATGTGCCGCCCGCTGCGAAGACGCGCGCACCGCATTGCGCAGGCGCAGCACCCGATCGGGCGCCCCGGCAATCTCCATCTCGACGCCCAGCAGATCGAGCGTCGATGGCACGATCGATAGGCCGGGCACAGCCGTGGCCACTGCGGCGTCCTCGAGCGTCATTCCGCCGGTGAGCACGTCATAAGACGAAACCGAACGATCGCGGCGGTCGATGCCGAGCCCGGTGCTGGCATTGCCCTGCGGGTCGAGGTCGACGATGAGCACCTGCTCGCCGATTGCCGCAAGCGCGGTGGCAAGATTGATGGCAGTCGTGGTCTTGCCCACGCCGCCCTTCTGGTTTGCCACGGTAATGATACGGGGACCGGTCATCATGATCATGCTTCTTTTGTGATCCTTGTTCGATGAACGCAATTCACACTCGACGCAGACTGGAAATCTCTAGGACGATACTCTGCGGATCGATCACGCTCTTGTGTTCTATCAGGTCGAAAGACCACAGTTGAGCGCTTTCTTCGAGCTCGGCCCGGTAATCCCGGCCTTTATGGAACAACGCCTTCGCGCCAGCCATCAGCCAGGGTGCGGAAAGCTGCAAAAGCAGTGGCAGCGGTGCCAGGGCACGCGCCGTGACCACTTCAGGCTGGCGAATCACCGCATAGGTGTCTTCGATTCGCTTGGCGTGAACGCGCGCAGGCAGGCCGAATTCGCCGCAAACCATCTGCAGGAAGGAGGCCTTCTTGCGGTTGCTTTCGACCAGATCGATACTGGCGCCCTCCCGCTCCATCAACAGAAAGCCGAGCACCAGACCCGGAAAGCCCCCGCCCGATCCGATATCGACCCAGCGTTTGGCATCGGGGGCAAGGCGGGCAAGCTGCGCGCTGTCGAGGATATGGCGCTGCCACGTGTCGTCCAGAGTGGAGGGCGCGGACAGATTTATGCGCGCTGCCCATTTCCGGAACAGGGTTTCGAAAGCCTGCAACCGCTCGAACGTTTCACGTGAAACAGGCCCGGCCACCTGGCAAAGCTCATCAAAGGCAGCCAAAGTCACGCCGCACCCTTCCGCTGCTGCACACTTTCCGCGTGACGCACATGCGCCACGATGATCGCCAGCGCCGCCGGCGTCATGCCATCTATACGCTGAGCGTCCGCCACCGAGCGCGGCCGGCGCTCGCGCAGCTTCTGCTTCAGTTCGTTGGACAGGCCCGGAACCGAATCGAACTCCAGGCCAGCCGGAATCAGACGCTCTTCTTCCCTGCGGATCTGCACGGCGTCCGCACTCTGCCGGTCGAGATAAACGGCGTAACGAGCCTCGATCTCCAGCGCCTCGGCAGAACGCGCATCAAGGGCGCCAAACTGCGGCCAGACCTGCGCCAACCGCTCCAGAGTGACATCGGGGTAGGAGAGAAGGTCGTAAGCCGATCGCCGCACGCCATCCATGTTGACTTCGAAACCGTGGCGGCGTGCCTCATTAGGCGTCACGCTGATCGACTTGGCCGTTTCTCTCGCGTGATCCAGCCGCTGGGCAATCTCGTGGAAGCGTGCCGAACGGGCTTCCCCGGCAATCCCCAGTGCCATCGCCTTCGGCGTCAACCGCTCGTCGGCGTTGTCGGCGCGCAGCGAGAGGCGGAACTCCGCGCGCGAGGTGAACATGCGATAGGGTTCGGTGATACCGCGGCTGGTCAGATCGTCGATCATCACGCCGATATAGGCTTCCGTGCGGCTGAACACGACACCCTCACCGCCCGAAGCTTTCCGCGCCGCGTTCAACCCGGCCAGAAGCCCTTGCGCGCCAGCCTCCTCATAGCCCGTCGTGCCGTTGATCTGGCCGGCGAGGAACAGGCTGCTGACGCGACGGGTTTCTAACGTGAGCTCGAGCTCGCGCGGATCGACGTGGTCGTATTCAATCGCATAACCCGGCTGCAGCATCTTCGCCTGCTCGAGACCGGGTATGGTCTTCAGGAGATCAAGCTGCACGTCTTCGGGCAGCGAGGTTGATA
Organism: Mesorhizobium sp. KR2-14; assembly: GCF_040049255.1. Lineage (NCBI taxonomy): Bacteria > Pseudomonadati > Pseudomonadota > Alphaproteobacteria > Hyphomicrobiales > Phyllobacteriaceae > Mesorhizobium > Mesorhizobium sp. KR2-14. The sequence continues at coordinate 158,369 of NZ_JBDZDR010000003.1, forward strand.
TACCATTGGGGTAGACCGTATCGTCGTCCAGCCCTTCCGGCTCCAGAAATATCTGATGCCCTTCACGGTCTCCAAACTTGACGATCTTGTCCTCGATAGATGGACAATAGCGCGGACCAATGCCTTCGATATTGCCGGAATACATCGCCGAGCGGCCAAGGTTCTGGCGTATCAGATCATGGCTCGCCGACGTGGTGCGGGTGATGCCGCAGTCGATCTGCGGGTTGGCGATCTTGTCGGTCATCAGCGAGAAGGGGACCGGCACTTCGTCTGCCGCCTGACAGTCCAGGGACGCCCAGTCGATGGTGCGGCCGTCCAGCCGCGGCGGCGTGCCGGTCTTGAGGCGGCCGAGCTTGAAACCCGCACGGGTCATGGTGACCGACAGGCCGACGGAAGCCTGCTCGTTCATGCGGCCGGCGGGGAAATTACGCTCGCCGATATGGATCAGGCCGCGCAGGAATGTTCCGGTGGTGAGCACCACCGCCCCGCAGTTCAGGCGCCGGCCGTCGGCCAGGATGACGGCTGTAACCCGGCCTTCGGCGATGTCCAGGTCGAAGACCTCGCCCTCGACGACCTCCAGATTTTCTTGTTTGGCCATCGCCGCCTGCATGGCGAGGCGGTAGAGCTTGCGGTCGGCCTGGGTACGCGGACCGCGCACGGCAGGGCCCTTCTTGCGGTTGAGGAGGCGGAACTGGATGCCTGCGGCGTCGGCCACGCGGCCCATCAGGCCATCCAGCGCGTCGATCTCCCGCACGAGGTGCCCCTTGCCCAAGCCGCCAATGGCCGGGTTGCAGGACATCACGCCGATGGTGTCCGCGCTCAGCGTGACCAGCGCCGTGCGGGCGCCCGCGCGGGCGGCTGCGCTGGCTGCTTCGCAGCCCGCATGGCCACCGCCGACAACAATCACATCGTAGCTGCCGTTCATATATCTCTCCGGAACACGACCTCTCAATGTTGGTGTTCGCCTCAGGAGTCAAGGCAACTGGGCGTAATTTTGTTTCACGTGAAACACAGAGTGAAGCGAAGCCGGTGTTTCACGTGAGTCATTTCATGTGGAGAAATGTTTCACGTGAGTCACCCCGGCCGGTTGTGTTTCACGTGAGTCATTTGCCGATGCAGAATTGCGAAAAGATGACGTCCAGAAGGTCTTCGGTGTCGACCGCACCGGAGATACGGCCGAGGCGATCGGAGGCAAGGCGCAAGTTTTCCGAACGGAGCTCGAGCTGGTCCACGGGCAGGGCGAGGGCTGCTTCGAGGTAGTCTGTTGTCTTCGTGAGCAGGTCGATATGGCGCTGGCGTGACGGCAGCACGTCGGCCACGTCGCCCACTGCCGTCACGGCGCGCGCGGTGATCATGTCCAGCAGCGAATCGACGCCGGCACCGGAAGTGCTGGAAACCAGGCAGTCGAAACCATCCGGCTTAGCCGCCGCTGGCAGAAGATCAGTCTTGGTGCCAATCCGCAGGGTTGGGGCGGTGCTTTCCGTATCGGGTATCCGGTCGGGAGTGGTGACATCTTCCAGGTGGAGGATGAGGTCGGCAGTTCGCGCCCGCTCCAATGCCCTGCCGATGCCGATCGCTTCCACCTTGCCCGGGGCCTCGCGAATGCCGGCAGTGTCGGTGAGCCGCACTTTCACGCCGTCGAGATCGAGGACCACTTCCACCAGGTCGCGCGTGGTGCCCGGCTCGTCGGTGACGATCGCCACGTCACGACGCGCAAGCATGTTCAAAAGACTCGACTTACCAGCGTTGGGCGCGCCGATGATGACGACATCAAAGCCGTCGCGGATAATCTCGGCGCGATGAAAGCCCTGCACATGGCGGCGAATCTCGTCGATCATGGCCCGCACATCTGCCCACACGGTCGAGGAGACCGAACCGGGAATGTCGGCCTCGTCGGCAAAATCCATTTCGGCCTCGATCATGGCCCGAGCATGAATCAGCCGATGGCGCCAATCGAGATAGACCCCGCTTTGCCGGCCTTCGGCGTTCAGCACCGCAAAGCGCCGCTGTGCCTCGGTCTCAGCGGAAACCAGATCAGCGAGGGACTCGGCCTCCAATAGATCGACCTTGCCGTTGAGAAACGCTCGCCGCGTGAATTCGCCGGGCTCGGCCAGGCGAAGCCCCTCCAGCGATGTGAGGGCTTCGGTCACGGCCTGGACAACGGCGCGTCCGCCATGGGCATGAAACTCCGCGGAATCCTCTCCGGTAAAACTGGCCGGGCCGGGGAAGAACAGCGCAATACCTTGATCCAAAAGTCTGCCGTCGGGGGCGTGGAAAGCAGTGAAGCGGGCGCTGCGCGGGGAGGGTACTTTCCCAAGCATCGTTTCGAGAGCGAATCGAGTCTGCGGACCAGAAATACGGATGACCGCGATGCCGGAAGGCAGTCGACCGCTGGACAGGGCTACGATGGTATCCTGGAATATCATTTGCTCGCGTTTCCCTTGCGCCCTAATCTTCCAATTGCAACTGTTTGCGTGAGGTGCACATCTTGCCGCTGCCGGCCGAAAATCTTCTGTCCGAAGAAACCAGCCCCTATCTGCGCCAGCACAGCCACAATCCCGTGCACTGGCGAGCCTGGTCGCCAGAGTCGCTGGCTGAGGCCATTGAAACCCAGAAGCCGATCCTGCTGTCGGTCGGCTATGCAGCCTGCCACTGGTGCCACGTAATGGCGCATGAGAGCTTCGAGAGCGAAGATATCGCCGCCGTCATGAACCGTCTGTTCGTCAATATCAAGGTCGATCGCGAGGAACGGCCCGACATCGACCAGATCTACATGGCCGCCCTGACCGCGATGGGTGAGCAGGGCGGCTGGCCACTGACCATGTTCCTGACCCCCGATGCCAAGCCGTTCTGGGGCGGCACCTATTTTCCGAAAGAGACGCGCTACGGCCGCCCTGGTTTCATCCAGGTGCTCGAGGCAGTGAACAAGGCGTGGCAGGAGAAGAAGGAAAGCCTGACCGCAAGCGGCGAGCAGTTGAAATCGCACATCGCGGGGCGTCTGGCAGCCAGCCATGCGCCGGCGCAACTCTCCGATACCCAACTTGCCGCGCTTGCAGACGGCATCAACGGGATGATCGACCGCGAGGCCGGCGGATTGCGCGGCGCACCGAAATTCCCCAACGCGCCATTTATGCAAACGCTGTGGCTGAGCTGGCTGAAGAACGGCGCAACCGAGCATCGCGATGCCGTGGCCGGAAGTTTCGAGCACATGCTGCGCGGCGGCATCTACGACCATGTCGGCGGCGGGCTCGCGCGCTACTCCACGGACGCCGAATGGCTGGTGCCCCATTTCGAAAAGATGCTCTACGACAATGCGCAGCTGCTGCGGCAGGCCAACTGGGTCTTCGCCGCAACCGGAAATGAATTGTTCCGGGTACGAATCGAACAGACGGCGAATTGGCTTTTGCGCGAAATGCGCGTGGAAGGCGGGGGCTTTGCTTCAAGCCTCGATGCGGACAGCGAGGGCGAAGAAGGTCTGTTTTACACCTGGAACAAGGCCGAGATCGAAGCCACTCTCGGCAGTGACGCGCCCGCCTTCTTCGAAAGCTTCAGCCTCGCCCAGCCACCAAATTGGGAAGGCAAGCCGATCATCCACCAGACGCCGGACCAGAACCGGCATGAGCTGCAGCATCGGCAGGAAGTCGCCCACCTGAAACAGCAGCTGCTTGCCGCTCGCGAGAAACGCGTGAGACCCGGCCGCGACGACAAGGTTCTGGCCGACTGGAACGGGCTGCTCATCACTGCACTTGCCGAATGCGGTCGCGCGCTGTCGCGCCAGGAATGGATCGCGGCGGGGGAGGCTGCCTTCGATCTCGTGATCTCCCATGCGGATGCAGACGGGCGCCTGCCGCATTCCATCCTTGGCAGCCGCGCACTCTATCCGGCACTCTCCAGCGATTATGCCGCGATGGCCAATGCCGCGATCGCCCTTTACGAGGCGACGGGCAAGCTGGCCTATGTCGCGCAGGCAAAACGCTTCGTGGCGGAACTCGACCGCTGGTATCTGGATGGCGAGGGCAACGGCCATTTTCTCACCGCCTCCGATGCCACCGACGTGCCGATCCGCATTCGCGGCGACGTGGACGAAGCCATCCCTTCCGCAACCAGCCAGATCATCGAGGCAATGACGAGGCTGGCAAGCGTAACCGGTTCGGTCGAACTTCAGGACAAGCTTTGGCGTGTCGCCGAGCATGCCGCCGGCAGGGCGAGCCGCCAGCAATTCGGACAGGCTGGGATCGTCAATGCCTGCGCGCTGGTGCTGGCACCAATGAAGCTGGTCATGGTGGACGATCCAGCCGCGCCGAGATTCGTTCCGGAAGCGAATCGATACCCGGACCCAAGGCGAGTGGATATCTCAATCCCGGTGGGCGAGGCCGACGACCTGCCCAACCTGCCCGGCGGCACCTATCCGTCAACGAAACAGGCCGGCGCATATATTTGCACCGGCCCGCTCTGTCTACCTGTCATTTCCGATCCTGCGGAACTCGAACGCCGTCTGCGCGGGGAAGTATAAACCCGAAGGCTTCCGCCGATGCCCATCCCAGTGGGGCCGAAGCGTCGCTGCCTCGGCCATGCTGGAACCGCGCCTGGCGAGCACCCGGTCAGGTGTTCATCGAATCGAAGAAATCGCCGTTGGTTTTGGTCTGCTTGAGCTTGTCGATGAGGAACTCGATCGCGTCGGTGGTTCCCATCGGCGCCAGGATGCGGCGCAGAACGAAGATCTTTTGCAGGTCCTGACGCGGCACCAGCAGGTCTTCCTTGCGCGTTCCGGACTTGAGGATATCGATGGCCGGGAAGATGCGCTTGTCGGCCACCTTGCGGTCGAGCACGATTTCCGAGTTGCCGGTACCCTTGAACTCTTCGAAGATCACTTCGTCCATGCGGCTGCCGGTGTCGATCAGCGCGGTGGCGATGATGGTCAGCGAACCGCCTTCCTCGATGTTGCGCGCCGCGCCGAAGAAGCGCTTGGGGCGCTGCAGCGCGTTGGCATCGACACCGCCGGTCAGCACCTTGCCGGAGGACGGCACGACAGTGTTGTAGGCGCGGCCGAGGCGCGTGATGGAATCCAGCAGGATGACCACGTCGCGGCCGTGCTCTACCAGGCGCTTGGCTTTCTCGATGACCATTTCGGCCACCTGCACGTGGCGGGCGGCCGGCTCGTCGAAGGTCGAGGACACGACCTCGCCCTTCACCGAGCGCTGCATGTCGGTCACTTCTTCCGGACGCTCGTCGATCAGGAGAACGATCAGGTAGCATTCCGGATGGTTGGTGGTGATCGAATGCGCGATGTTCTGCAGCAGAACGGTCTTACCGGTGCGCGGCGGCGCCACGATCAGGCCGCGCTGGCCCTTGCCGAGCGGCGCCACCAGGTCGATGACGCGCGGCGAGATGTCCTTGGTGGTCGGGTTGTCGACTTCCATCTTGATCCGCTCATTCGGATAGAGCGGGGTCAGGTTGTCGAAGTGGATCTTGTGCCGGATCTTCTCCGGATCGTCGAAATTGATGGTGTTGACCTTGAGAAGGGCGAAATAGCGCTCGCCCTCCTTCGGGCTGCGGATCGGGCCTTCGACGGTGTCGCCGGTCTTCAGCGAAAAGCGACGGATCTGCGAGGGCGAGATGTAGATGTCGTCCGGGCCCGGCAGATAGTTGGCATTGGCCGAGCGCAGGAAGCCGAAACCGTCCTGCAGCACTTCGACCACGCCGTCACCGATGATCTCGACATCCTGGGCCGCCAGCTTCTTGAGGATGGCGAACATCAGCTCCTGCTTGCGCATGACGCTGGCGTTCTCGACCTCCAGCGACTCGGCGAAGGCAACGAGATCGGTCGGTTTCTTGTTCTTGAACTCCTGGAGTTTCATTTCCTGCATGGACGGACTCTGAAAGGGGGATCGGGGAGAAAGATATCGACGAATGCGATGGAGTGCCGGGCGCGACCGTTATGTCAGCAAGGAAGGCGCAGGCGGGAAGGAAGAATCGTCTTTTATCTGCCCCCGTGACAAAGGGCAAGGCACCTTTTGATAAGGATTTAAGGCGTCAGAACGGTTTTACAACCACCAGAATGACGATGAGGATCATCAGCACGGTGGGAATCTCGTTGATCATCCGCCAGTGCCGGGCAGCCCTGGTGTTCCTGTCCTGGGCAAAACGGCGCACCGAGGCGGAGAGGTAGCCGTGCACGCCCGACATCAGCACAACCAGCGCGATCTTGGCGTGCAGCCAGCCGCCGTGGAAAGCAAAACCCTTCCAGGCAAGCCAGAGGCCGAAAACCCAGGTGACGATCATGGCCGGATTGATGATGGCCCGCAGCAGGCGGCGCTCCATCACCTTGAAGGTTTCCGACTGCACCGAGCCCGGCTCGGCGTCGGCGTGATAGACGAACAGCCGCGGCAGATAGAGCATGCCCGCCATCCAGGAGATCACCGCGATCACGTGAATGGCCTTGGCCCAGAGATAGAGATTATCGGGCGCAAAGTAGAACAGCAGCGCGGTCAGAACCACGAAGATCGCAATTGCCGCGGCCGCCCGCTGCATCGCCTTGGCTCCGCTGGTCTCGGGCGTGTTCGTCGCGCTCATCGTCCGGAAAAGCTCCTCACCTGGCGGACCATCGCCTCGACATGCTCGATCGGCGTATCCGGCGTGATGCCGTGGCCGAGGTTGAAGATAAGCGGGCCCTTGCCCAGCGCGTCGAGAATGGCGCTGACGCCCTCGGACAGTGCCCGGCCGCCGGCAACCAGGCGCAGCGGATCGAGATTGCCCTGCACGGCGCCGCCCGCCTGCAGCTGGCGCGCCTGCGACAGCGGCACGGTCCAGTCGAGGCCAAGCCCCGCAACCTGCGTCTTCTGCCTGTAGCTGTCATAGCGGGTGCCGGCGCCCCGCGGGAAGGCGATTACGGGCACGTCGGGGTGAACCGCATGAACCCTGCGCACGATCTCGGCCACCGGCTTCACGCACAACGCCTCGAAGGTGGCCTCGTCGAGAATGCCCGCCCAGGAGTCAAAGATCTGGACCACGTCGGCGCCCGCCTCGATCTGGCGGATCAGATATTGCGCGGAATAATCCACCAGCACCGCTAGCAGGCGTTCCATCGCTTCCGGATGGCGGAAGGCGAACAGCCGCGCGGGCGCCTGGTCGGGCGTGCCGTGGCCGGCGATCATATAGGTCGCCAGCGTCCAGGGGGCGCCGCAGAAGCCGATCAGGGTGGTTTCCTGGGGCAGTTCCGCGCGCAGCCGCCTTACCGTCTCGTAGACCGGCGCCAGCCGCTGGTGGAAGCTCGAGCCGTCGAGCCTGTCGACGTCGGCAGCGCTCATCGGCGTCATCAGCGGGCCGCGCCCCTCTTCGAAGCGGAGGTCGCGCCCGAGCGCATGCGGAACAACCAGAATGTCGGAGAACAGGATCGATGCGTCGAAGCCGAAGCGCCGGATCGGCTGCAAGGTCACTTCGACCGCGAAGTCGGGGTTGTAGCACAGGTCGAGGAAGCCGCCGGCCTTCTTCCTGGCCTCGCGGTATTCCGGCAGATAGCGGCCCGCCTGGCGCATCATCCAGAGCGGCGGCGGGAAAACCGGTTCGCCTTTCAGGACATCCAGCATGGCGCGTCTTGTCGTCATGAAGCTTCGTTCTCCCGGTTCTTCTAAAAAATATAATTTCTAAGAGAGAAGAGTCTTCTGATTATTAGACTCTGTTGGAATCGAGAATTGCCACTTATCCACCCGAGCGGCCCGAGCGCCAGAAAGCATAATGTCGCGCTTTCGGCGGTGTGGATTGGACAAGTCTGGGGATTATCCGAATTGAGCCCAAGATTACAAGGGCTTGCGGAGTCGACGATTTGGGGCCGATTGGTGATCGGGCGATGGTGGTCAGACTTATCCCCATTCTCATCCCCGGCGCGGATTCCGAACTGACAGCGGGGCGAATTGTGGACAAGTGGCTATCTGATACAGTCTCAACCCACAGGGGGGCCCAAAGGTCCCCCTTTATCCACATTTGACCACAGACCCGGGCGACTCTTGTGAACAAACCCCAGAGCTTCTTCCATCTCCACCTGATCTCGGACGCCACCGGCGAGACGCTGCTGGCCGCGGGGCGCGCGGCTTCCGCGCAATACAAGGATGCCAGGGCCATCGAGCACATCTATCCGCTGATCCGCACCGAGAAGCAGTTGATGAAGGTGTTCGACGATATCGAGGAAGAGCCGGGCATCGTGCTCTACACGGTGGTGGACCAGAAGCTTGCCCGCATGATCGACAGCCGCTGCGCGGCCATGGGCCTGCCCTATGTTTCGGTGCTGGAGCCGGTGCTGTCGGTGTTCCAGTCCTATCTCGGCACGCCGGCCGGGCGGCGCGTGGGCGCGCAGCATGTGCTGGACGCCGAATATTTTAGGCGCATCGATGCGCTGAACTTCACCATGGAGCATGACGACGGCCAGCTTCCGAGTGACATCGAGGAAGCCGATATCGTGCTGATCGGCATATCGCGCACCTCCAAGACGCCGACCAGCATCTATCTGGCAAATCGCGGCATCAAGACCGCCAATGTGCCGATCGTGCTGGGCGTGCCGCTGCCGCCAAGCCTCATCCATGCCAGGAAGCCGCTCATCGTCGGCCTGATCGCCACCGCCGAGCGCATATCGCAGGTGCGCCAGAACCGGCTTCTGGGCACCAGCGCAGGCTTCGACTCGCAGACTTATATCGATCGGGCCACCATTGCCGAAGAACTCGCCTATGCCAGGCAGATCTGCACTCGCCACAACTGGCCGATGATCGATGTCAGCCGTCGCTCCATCGAGGAAACGGCCGCCGCGATCGTTGCCCTGCGCAGCAGGACGCGTTAGAGCGGGGCGCCTCTCGCTTGAACCGGCCTCGTGCCCTAAACTTTTGTTTTGCTGCATGATCTTTTCGGCGGGTGAAACGCTGCCAAGGATCGTGCTTCGGGCGGGGCGATCGGTCGGCCAACAGGAGAAGCCGCATGGCGGAAAAGATCATCTTGGCGTCGGGCAGCCCCTTCAGGAAGGCGCTCCTGGCAAATGCTGGCGTGGAGTTTTCGGCCGTTCCGGCCGATTTGGACGAGCGGGCGCTGGAGGCGCCGCTGGAAAAAAGTGGCGTGACGCCGGAAGAGGTGGCGCTGATATTGGCCGAGGCCAAGGCGCTGCATGTCAGCGAAAAGCATCCCGGCGCGCTGGTCATCGGCTGCGACCAGACGCTGTCGCTGGAAGACCGCATCTTCCACAAGCCCGCCGACATGGAAGCTGCGCGGCGGCATCTTTTGGACCTTTCCGGCCAGACGCATCAGCTCAACAGCGCTGTTGTTCTGGTGCGCGACGGCAAGCTGTTGTGGAGCGCGGTGCCGGTGGCGCGGCTGACCATGCGCAAGCTCGAACCCGCCTTCATCGGCCGGCACCTCGCCAAGGTGGGCGCCAAGGCGCTGTCGAGCGTCGGCGCCTATCAGATCGAGGGCCAGGGCATCCAGCTTTTCGAGAAGATCGAGGGCGATTATTTCACCATTGTCGGGCTGCCGCTGCTGCCGCTGCTCGAGGAACTGCGCAAGCTTGGAGCGATAGATGGCTGAGACTGAAACGAAGGCTTTCGTCTGCGGCCACCCCATCGCTCATTCGCGTTCGCCCAAGATCCACGGCTTCTGGCTGAAGGCCAACGGCCTCGCCGGCACCTACACCGCCATTGACGTCGCGCCCGAGAAGTTCGGCGACTTCCTGACGGGGCTGGCGGCGCAAGGCTTTGCCGGCGGCAATGTTACCATTCCGCACAAGGAGGCCGCCTTTCGCCTGGTCGACCGCCGCGACGAGGCCGCCGAAGCCATCGGCGCGGTGAACACGGTCTGGTTCGAAGATGGTCAGCTTTGGGGCGGGAACACCGACGCCTATGGCTTTGCCGAAAATCTCGACGAAAATGCACCCAGTTGGGACCAGACCGATGCGGCACTGGTGCTGGGCGCGGGCGGCGCCGCGCGCGCCATCGTTCATGCGCTGAAGCTTCGCGGCATCCGCAACATCCGCATCGTCAACCGCACGGTCGCGCGGGCCCAGGAACTGGCCGACAGCTTCGCCGCTGGCGTTTCGGCGCATCCGCTGGCGGCGGCAAGCGAGTTCCTGCCCGAGACGGGGCTTCTCATCAACACCACCTCGCTCGGCATGCATGGCAACGAAGAGCTGCCGGTCGATCCGTCGGCCTTGCCCGACAGCGCCGTGGTCACCGACATCGTCTATGTGCCGCTGGAAACGCCGCTTCTGGCCGCGGCCAAAGCGCGGGGGCTGAAGACGGTGGATGGCCTCGGCATGCTGCTTCACCAGGCGGCTCCCGGCTTCGAGCACTGGTTCGGCATCCGCCCGGCGGTGACGGCCGAACTGCGCGATCTGGTCGTGGCCGACCTGGGTGCCGCCAGATGATCGTGCTCGGCCTGACCGGATCGATCGGCATGGGCAAATCGACCGCGGCGAAGATGTTCGCCGAAGCCGGCATTCCCGTGCACGATTCCGACGAAGCGGTGCATCGCCTCTATGCCGGGGCGGCCGCCCCCCTGGTGGAGGCTGCGTTCCCCGGCACGGTGCGCGATGGCGTGGTCGACCGCACGGCGCTTGCCGGCAAGGTGCTCGGCAATTCCGAGGCGATGAAGAAACTGGAATCCATCATCCATCCGCTGGTGCGCGCCGATGCCGACGCCTTCCTGGCGCGGCATCGCGCTGCCGGGGCGCCGCTGGCGGTGCTCGACATTCCGTTGCTGTTCGAAACCGGCGGCCGCGACCGCGTCGACAAGGTGGTGGTGGTGAGCGCGCCGGCCGACGTGCAGCGCGTACGGGTTCTGCGCCGTCCGGGCATGACCGAAGAGAAATTCGCCAGCATCCTCGCGCGGCAGGTTCCCGACGCCGAGAAACGCGCCCGCGCGGATTTCGTGATCGACACCGGACACGAGCTGGATCACACGAGAGATGTCGTGCGGCAGGTCGTCGCCGCTGCGCTCGCGGACGAAAAATCGTAATACCGGCGCCGCCGCTGCCGCCGCACGGCTCGATGAGGCCGTGCTCTTTTCGACGGTAGCGGCTGCGAAATGAGAAAAACGCGGCGGGATGTGGATATGATCCGCCACACTGCCGCTGCATGGAGTGATTCGTTGCGCGAAATCATTTTCGATACGGAAACGACAGGCCTGGATTCCCGCGAGGACCGCATCATCGAGATCGGCGCGATCGAACTGGTCAACCGCTTCCCGACCGGCCAGACTTTTCATGTCTACATCAATCCGCAGGGCAAGCAGGTGCATCCCGACGCGCTGGCCGTGCACGGCATCAGCAACGAGCGCCTGGCCAACGAGCCAACCTTTCCGGAGATCGTCGAACAATTCCTGGCCTTCTTCGAAGGCGCCAAGCTGATCGCTCACAATGCCAGCTTCGACATGGGTTTCATCAATGCTGAGCTGGCGCGGCTCGGCCATCCGGCGATCGACGACGAAAGGGTGATCGACTCGCTGGTGCTCGCCCGGCGCAAGCACCCGATGGGGCCGAACTCGCTCGACGCGCTGTGCCGGCGCTATGGCATCAACAACAGCCACCGCACATTCCACGGCGCGCTGCTGGACTCCCAGCTACTGGCCGAGGTCTATATCGAGCTGATCGGCGGCAAGCAGGCCGCGCTGGTACTCGAGGCGAGTACCGATCTGGGGCCGGTCGATAGCGGCGGCGCGCAGATAGACTTCGTGATCGCGCCGCGCCCGGAGCCGCTGCCCTCGCGCCTGAGCGAGGCCGAACTTGCCGCCCATGCACGGCTGGTGGAAGGGCTTGGCGAAAAGGCGATCTGGCGCAAGCTCGACAATCCGGCCGAAGGCCAGGAAGCAGCGCTGGCATAGGTTTCGAGCCGAAGGCCGGCTTAAACAGACCGCCAAAAGAAACCCGGCGCGAGGCCGGGTTTTTTTTACGAAAGCGATGAGACCGTGTCTTAGACCGGTTTTGAAGCATGATCTTGTCCGAAAAGTCTGCAACTTTTCGGGATCATGCTTTAGCTGACCTGCACCTTGGCGGCAGCCTGGTCTTCGGCGATCTTCTGCTGGAACATCTGCGCGAAGTCGATCGGGTCGAGCATCAGCGGCGGGAAGCCGCCATTGCGGGTGGCGTCGGCGATGATGTGGCGCGCAAACGGGAACAGCAGGCGCGGGCACTCAATGAAGAGCAGCGGCAGCATGTGCTCCTGCGGGAAGCCCTCGATCTTGAACACGCCGCCATAGACCAGCTCGACGTTGAACAGCACGTCACTGTCGAAGGCAGCCTTGGCCGAGAGCGTCAGGTTGACGTCGAATTCCGTTTCCGACAGCGGATTGGCGTTGACGTTCACATTGATGTTGATGCCTGGGGCCTTGTCGCGGCCGCGCAGCGAGTTGGGCGCGCCCGGGCTCTCGAAGGACAGGTCTTTCACATACTGCGCGAGTACGTTGAGTGTGGGCTGCACGCTGGTGCCGTTTCCGTTGCCCACCGGCTGGTTCTCATTGTTGGCCATCAGCCATTTCCTCTTCCATTCAGCCGCCCGGCGGCCCGGATTGAAATCGAGCGTTGGCTAGCATGGCCTTTATGTCAAGACAAGGTTTTGCGCAGAAGCGCGCAAACAGCCTCACTCGTCGCGGATCTGCCGCCAGGGCGAGCGCGGATCGGTCCCGCGGGAATAGTCGTCCTCGTCGAGATCGATGGTCTTGCCGTCGCCCGGCCGGCGCGAAAAACCGCCCATGAAGCCATAGTCCACGGTGAAATCGATGCGCCGGCGCAGGAAATTCCAGCCCAGGTCGCGCACCGGCGGCAGGAAAAGCAGGATGCCGATGATGTCGGTGAAAAAACCCGGGATAAGCAGCAGCAAGCCGGCCAGCATGATCATCACGCCATGCGCCAGCTCGCGGCTGGGGTCCCGGCCCGCCGCCACCTCGTTGCGGATGCGCGCCATGACGCCGAAGCCTTGATGGCGCAGCAGCATTCCGCCGGCCACGCTGGTGGCAACGGTGAGTGCGAGGGTGGGAAACACGCCGATTTGACGGCCTACGATGACGAAACCGGCGATCTCGATCAACGGAAGCAAAAGCAGGAAGAAGGGGAGGGAGGAGACGCGCACTGACCAGCCTGTGTTAGATTGCCCGCAAAATGCCTGCACTCATGCTGGCACATTATACGATAGATAGGTATGCATGCCTTTAATTTGAATGCGGGCTGCCCGCGTTCTATATGCATGGCTAAGGCGCAATATTACGGCGGGCGGGCACGATGTCGGCTCCCGGCGGCCTAAAAGTCGGGCGCAAGACACGGGATTGTATGGCGGAAGATATGGAATTTTTCGACTTCGGCACACTGTTCTTTCTGATCGCGGCCGTCGTGATCTTCTTCCAGCTGCGCAACGTGCTAGGGCGCCGCACTGGAAACGAACGCCCGCCCTTCGATCCCTACACGGCCGGCCGCACCGGCGACAAGGATGCCGCGGCGAAATCGGAAAACGTCGTTTCGCTGCCGCGCAAGCGCGTGTCGGCCGATAATGACGAGGCCTATGCAGCGATCGATGCCGTGGCCCAGCCCGACACCGATCTCAACAAGGGCCTGCGCGCCATCAAGGACGCCGACCCTTCATTCGACCCGAGAGGCTTCGTCGAAGGCGCCAAGATGGCCTACGAGATGATCGTGATGGCCTATGCCGACGGCGACCGCAAGACGCTCAAGAACCTGCTTTCGCGCGAGGTCTATGATGGCTTCGTCGCGGCGATCTCGGATCGCGAGGCCCGTTCCGAACGGATCCAGTCTTCCTTCGTCGGCATCGACAAGGCCGACATCGTCAGCGCGGAGATGAAGGGCAGCGAGGCGCACCTGACGCTGCGGATCGTCAGCGAACTGATCTCGGCCACGCGCGACAAGGCCGGCGAGGTGATCGATGGCGATCCCGAGACCGTGGCCGAGGTGAAGGATGTGTGGACTTTCGCCCGCGACACCCGGTCGCGCGATCCCAATTGGAAGCTCGTGGCGACCGAAGAAGAAGAATGATCGCCGGGCGGGGGCCGGGCCGGTGGCGCTATCGCCTGTTTTCCAAATTGTTTCGTTCGATGAGGTGCCCGGCTGGAGCCGGGACCACCATGCCGCCGCCTATGCGGCCTTCCGGCGCTCGGCCTTTCATGTCCTGAGCAAGCCTTATCGCACCGGCGCGCTTGGCGTTGAATTTTCAGCCTTTGCCGATGCCTATGCCGATGCACGCGCCTGCGAAGGCGGGGATGCCAAGGCGTTCTTCCAACGGCATTTTGTCCCGGCGCGCATAATTCCCGACGACAGGCCCTCCGGTTTCGTCACCGGCTTCTATGAGCCGGAGGTGGAAGCGTCCCCCGTAAGAACGGACCGCTTTTCCGTGCCGCTGCTGGCGCGCCCCGCCGACTTGGTAGACGTGGACGACGCCAACCGCCCGGCCGGCATGGACCCCTATCTCGCCTTCGCGCGGCAGGCGCCGCAAGGCCTGGTCGAATATTTCGACCGGCGGGCGATAGAGCAGGGGGCGCTGGCGGGGCAGGGGCTGGAGATTGCTTGGCTGGCAGATCCGGTCGACGCGTTTTTCGTCCATGTGCAGGGGGCTGCCCGCCTACTCATGACCGACGGATCGCTGCGGCGCGTCACCTATGCCGCGAAAACCGGCCAGCGTTTCACTGGCCCGGGCGGGGTTCTGGCCGAACTGGGCGAAATCCCGCTGGAAAAGGTCACGATGCAGTCGATCCGCGCCTGGTTCAAGGCCAACGCGCACCGGGTGAACGAGATCCTGTGGCGCAACAGGTCCTACATCTTCTTCCGCGAGGCGGCCGTCGAGGAAGCGGAACTCGGGCCGATTGCCGCCGCCAAGGTGCCGCTGACGCCCGGCCGCTCCATTGCCGTCGACCGGCTGCTGCACACTTTCGGCACGCCCTTCTTCATCGATGCGCCGACCCTTACGGCCTTCGACGGCGCGCCGTTCCGGCGCCTGATGATCGCGCAGGACACCGGCTCGGCCATCACCGGACCGGCGCGAGGCGACCTGTTTGCCGGCTCCGGCTTTGCCGCGGGCGAGATTGCCGGGGTGGTTCGCAACGCGGCCGACTTCTTCGCGCTGCTGCCGCGCGGGCTGGCCAGTGGAGCCGTGTCGTGAGCGGCGGGCGCGGCAATCCGCTGAGCGACGAGGACCGCGTGCTGTGGAGCCTGGTTGCGCGGTCGACCACGCCACTGAAGGGCCGCATGGCGGTGGAGCTGCCGCCTGAGCCGGCAATGACCATGGAACAGGCCATGGCGGCCGAAAAACCCGTCGCAAAACCGGCGCCTGCTGCCCCCGCCAAGCCGCGCCTGACGGTCACCCATTCCTTCGACAGCCAGACGCATGGCAAGCTCGCCAAGGGCCGGCTGCCCATCGAGGGCCGCGTCGACCTGCACGGCATGACGCAGGAAGAGGCCTATTCGCTGCTCTTGTCCTTCCTCGGCCGCGCCTATGCCGGCGGCGTGCGTTATGTGCTGGTCATCACCGGCAAGGGCTCGTCCTCGGGCGGCGAGGGGGTGCTGCGGCGCGCGGTGCCTGGGTGGTTGGCCACGCCGCCGTTCCGCGTCCTGGTCAGCAGCCACGACCATGCCGCCCGCAAGCACGGCGGCGCCGGCGCGCTCTATATCAGGCTGCGCCGCCATCCGGTGGCCAGGCCATGACCCCGTTCGGCCAGAAGCTGCAGCAGTTGCGGCGCGAAAGGCGCGTCAGCCAGAAGGAAATGGCCGCCGCGATCGGCGTCAGCCCGGCCTATCTGTCGGCGCTGGAGCACGGCAAGCGCGGGGCGCCGACATGGGCATTGCTGCAGAAGATCATCGGCTATTTCAACGTGATCTGGGACGATGCGGAGGAACTGCAGCGGCTGGCCGAAAGCTCGCATCCGCGCGTGGTGATCGACACTTCCGAGCTGTCGCCGGCGGCCACGCAGCTCGCCAACCTGCTGGCCGAGAACATCGGCAGGCTCGACGAGGACGATCTCGGCAGCCTGATCTCGCTGGTGGAAAAGGCGCGCCGGCGCTGAGCTGGGCGGTTTTGTCCTGCCGAACTATACCACCGGCGGAGTGTGGCGAGGTTAGTTTGCATTCTGACAAGTCGCGCCGTACGCTTTGTTGGGCGTCGTAGTCCAGGCTTAGGTAGGACCGTAGCAATGACCCGCTTCACCGTTGAGATTGACGAAATTCGCTCGCTCGAAGAGGCGCTGCACCGCCCAGAGGTGCGTCGCTCAAGACAGGCGGTCCAGGAGCTTCTTGCCGAAGGGTTTGTGGAGTTCGGAAGTTCAGGTGCGGTGTATGAACGAGATGAAGTCATCGATCTGCTGGCGCAAGAGCAGGACAGCAATGATGATAGCGAACTGAACGCGTTCGACTATTCCTTGACCTTTATCTCAGACGGCGCGGTTCTTCTCACCTACCGCACCAGGCGGACAGAACGTCAGGGGCGAGAGTGGCATGCTTTGCGGAGTTCCATTTGGAAGCACACAGGAGCTCGATGGCAGATGGTGTTTCATCAAGGCACCATAACCAAGCCACCCGTTTGACTTAATCAAGCGACTTCTCTTGGTCTCCTGGGTATCCTGAGGCCGAACTCTCCATCAGAGGCAGGGCAAGGGCGCTAAAACAGCGCCTGCAGTTCGGCCAGCCTGTCGTTGACCAGCCAGCCGTAATAGTTTTCCTGCGGCAGCTTTTCCTCGAGGCCCTCGCTTTGCCGCTGCTGGTTCTCGGCCTTCAGCGCATGGGCGCGGGCCTCGGGGTTGCCGACATTGTAGAGCGTCGCCGTCAGGCCGGGATTTTTGGAAATGTCGAAGCCGGCGATGTCGCGATAGGCATCGATCGACATCCTGATGGTCGCCGCGACATAGGGGACGGTCAGGTCCGGATCCATGATCGTCTCATAAACCTGGTTGGGCCGGCTGGCATCGAGCTTGGGCAGGCCGGACACGCGATGCACCAGGTCGCTCGCCTTGAGCGCGGTCAGCGGGTTGAGCTGGCCGATGCCGAAGGTCTGGCCGGCATAGAGCGGCTGGAAGAAGGTGGCGCTGAAGCGATTGTCGGGAAAGCTGGTGCCGCCGACGGTCTTGCCGCGGAACTGCCGGTCCCACACGGTTTCGCGGCAGGTCCACAGGTCATTGCTGTCGGACTTGTCGGCGCAGGTCGAAAACTCGGGCCGCTGCACGAAATCGGAAATGTCCTCGCCATTGTGGCGGAAGCTGAGGCCGCTCAGCAGATAGGACGCCGCCTTCACATAATAAGTCTGCAGCCGGTCATAGGCATCGACATTGTAGGTATGCTCGCCCACCAGGGCGCCGACGATGTGAATGGGATCAAGCCGGTACTCCGCCGCGACCTCACGGATCTTGCCCCGCAAGCCGGCGTCGTTCTTCAGAAGCGCGTAGATTTTGCGATATTTGGCGTCGAAGCTGGTCTTGCCGGCCTGGGTGCGCTTTGACGAAGCCCCCGGCACCGGCGGCTGTTCGACATTGCGGTTTCCAGTCGGCACGACGATCTGGGCGGATGCGGGCGGGACACCGCATGCCAGAGCAAGCACCAAGGCCACGAAGGGAGATTTATTCATCAGTCGCCGGGACGTTTCTGAAAGGCACGAGGCGCGCAAATTAGGAAAAGCGCCCGAGGGTGTCGAGCGCTTTTCTTGGCGGTTGGCCGCGCCGCCCGTGACAGGCGGCGGGGCGGGCCTCAGAGGATGAAGCGCGACAGGTCGGTGTTGCGCGAAAGGTCGCCGACCTGCTTTTCGACATAGGCCGCGTCGATCTTGATCGTGGTGCCGAAGCGGTCCGGCGCGTCATAGGAGATCTCGTCGAGCACCCGTTCCATCACTGTCTGCAGCCGGCGCGCGCCGATGTTTTCCACGCTGGCGTTCAGTTCCACTGCAATGCCGGCCAGCGCGTCGATGGCGTCGTCGCTGAATTCGAGCGTCACGCCCTCGGTCTGCATCAGGGCGATATATTGCTTGATGAGGCTGGCTTCCGTCTCGGTCAGGATGCGCTTGAAATCGTCCTTGTCCAGGGCCCGCAGCTCGACGCGGATCGGCAGGCGGCCCTGCAGCTCGGGCAGCAGGTCGGACGGCTTGGCCACGTGGAACGCGCCGGAAGCGATGAACAGGATGTGGTCCGTCTTCACCGGCCCGTATTTGGTCGCCACCGTCGTCCCCTCGACCAGCGGCAGCAGGTCGCGCTGCACGCCCTCGCGCGAGACGCCGGCGCCCACGCCGCCCTCGCGCGCCGCGATCTTGTCGATCTCGTCAAGGAAGACGATGCCGTCGTCCTGGGTCGCAGTCAGCGCCCGCTGCACCACCTCTTCCTGGTCGAGCAGCTTGTCGGATTCGTCGTTGATCAGCAGGGCGTAGGAGTCCTTCACCGTGGTCTTGCGCGTCTTGGTGCGGGCGCCGCCCATCGCCTTCGACAGCATGTCGCCGATGTTCATCACGCTGGCGCCGGGCATGCCGGGGATCTCGAAGCCGCCGATCGGGGTGCTCGTGTCGGCCACCTCGATCTCGATCTCCTTGTCGTCCAGTTCACCATCGCGCAGCTTCTTGCGGAAGGAATCGCGCGTGGCCGGGCTGGCGGTCTTGCCCACCAGCGCTTCCAGCACACGCTCCTCGGCGTTCAGATGGGCGCGGGCCTTGACGTCTTCGCGCATCTTCTCGCGCACCAGCCCGATAGCCGCCTCGACCAGATCGCGCACGATCTGCTCCACGTCGCGGCCGACATAGCCGACCTCGGTAAATTTGGTGGCCTCGACCTTGATGAAGGGCGCGCCGGCAAGCCTGGCCAGCCGCCGCGAGATTTCGGTCTTGCCGACGCCGGTGGGCCCGATCATGAGAATGTTCTTGGGCATCACCTCTTCGCGCATCTGCCCGTCGAGCTGCTGGCGGCGCCAACGGTTGCGCAGCGCAATCGCAACGGCGCGCTTCGCCTCCTTCTGGCCGATGATGTAGCGGTCGAGTTCCGAAACGATTTCGCGCGGGGAAAAAGTGCTCATGATCTTACTACAACCCGTTTTGCCACTGCTTGATGAACTCGAACGGATGCAGCAGCATGATCACGTTGAGTGTCAGATTGTCCCGGATAAGGTAGCCGACGCCAATTTCGAAGACGAGGGCGAGGGTCACGACGATCCATATAGGTAGCCGTGCGGCCATCACAAAGCCCAGCACCATGGCCAGCGTGTCGGACACCGAATTGACGATGCTGTCGCCGAAATAGTCGAGCGAGATCGTCTCTTCGCGATAGCGGTTGATGATGAAGTCGCTGTTCTCGATGATCTCCCAGGCACCTTCGACAAAAAGCGCCAGCCCCAGCCTGAGCCAGATCGACCGGCCGGGCAGCACCAGCCAGGCAAGCATGTAAAACAGGAAGCCGTGGATGATGTGCGAGAAGGTGTACCAGTCGGCGATGTGCTGCGAGTTCTCCGAGCTCTGGACGACGCCGTGCCAGAGCTTCACATAGCCGCATTCGCAGACTGGCAGA
Source organism: Mesorhizobium sp. KR2-14 (assembly GCF_040049255.1). Lineage (NCBI taxonomy): Bacteria > Pseudomonadati > Pseudomonadota > Alphaproteobacteria > Hyphomicrobiales > Phyllobacteriaceae > Mesorhizobium > Mesorhizobium sp. KR2-14. Next base: position 177,860 of record NZ_JBDZDR010000003.1, read on the forward strand.
CGGCCCATCAGGTAGAGGATCAGCGCCTGCGCGGCGATCAGCACGGCCACGATAGCCATACCTGCCGGCCAGGAAATCCGCCGATGCGAGGCCTTGCCGGCGGCCGTCGTGCTCATCAATCGCCCCCTTCGTCGTCCAGCACCATTAGCATGGCTTCGCCATAGACGGAGGTGCGGCGGCCAAGCTGGCGGAAGCCTGCCTTCTCATAGGCGCGGATGGCGCGAAGATTGTCCGGGTGCGGATCGATGATGACGCGCGGCGCGCCCTCCTCGAAAAGCATCTCCGCAAACTGCCTGACGATCGCCGCGCCGTGCCCCTTGCCCAAAAATTCGGGCACGCCGATGGAAACATCGATGCCCAGCGTGCCGAAAGGCTGGTCTGCATAGGGGTGGTCGTCCTCCAGATGCGGGTCGTAGCTCTGGATGTAGCCGATCGGCTTTCCGTCGAGCTCGACGATGAACGGCTCCACCGAAATGCTGTCCATATGCTCGCGGATCTCTTCCAGTGCGGCGGCCGCATCGCCCCACCACGCCGCCATATGCGGCTCGGCGAGCCAGCGGGCAAGGAGAGGCATATCCTTGCCCGTCAGCGGGCGGAAGCTGTATTCGGCCGGCACCTCAGACCGCGTCCAGCGTTTCGACGACGAAGTTGTGGTTGGTGTAGACGCAGATGTCGGCGGCGATCTCCATCGCCTTGCGGGCGATTTCCTCGGCATCCTTGTCTGTGTCCATCAGCGCGCGCGCCGCGGCCAGCGCATAGTTGCCGCCGGAGCCGATGGCCATGACGCCGTGTTCGGGCTCCACCACGTCGCCGGTCCCGGTCAGCGCCAGAGACACGTTCTTGTCGGCCACCAGCATCATCGCTTCCAGCCGGCGCAGGTAGCGGTCGGTGCGCCAGTCCTTGGCGAGCTCGACGCAGGCGCGCGTCAACTGGTCGGGATATTGCTCGAGCTTGGTTTCCAGGCGTTCGAGCAGGGTGAAGGCGTCGGCCGTGGCGCCGGCAAAGCCTGCGATCACATTGCCCTTGCCCAGGCGGCGCACTTTCTTGGCATTGCCCTTCATGATGGTCTGGCCGAGGCTCACCTGGCCGTCGCCGGCGATCACCACCTTGCCGCCCTTGCGCACGGTCACGATTGTGGTGGCGTGCATGGTCAATTCATTGGACATAAATGGCTCCGATTTCGCACTATCCCTGAAAGGCGATTGGCGCGGTACGAGGAATATTGGCAACATATGTATGCGCCGGTCGGGCGATTGCAAAGGGTCTGCAAAAGCGGCCGACCTAAGGCGCCGATGCAACTGGCAATCGCACCGCCATGCTGTTAGAAGGCTCGCGATTTACGTAAGGAACCGCAAGGGAACAGCTCCATGAGCGCTCGTGCCGCCGAAGTCAGCCGCAAGACCAAGGAAACCGAGATCACCGTGTCCATCGACGTCGATGGCACCGGCCGGTCCGACATTTCGACCGGTGTGGGCTTCTTCGACCATATGCTCGACCAGCTGTCGCGCCATTCGCTGATCGACATGACCGTGCGCACCAAGGGCGACCTGCACATCGACGACCACCACACGGTGGAAGACACCGGCATTGTGCTGGGCCAGGCCTTGGCCAAGGCGCTGGGCGAGCGGCGCGGCATCGTGCGCTATGCCTCGATCGACCTGGCCATGGACGAGACGCTGACCCGCGCGGCGATCGACGTGTCCGGCCGGCCGTTCCTGGTCTGGAACGTGGCCTTCTCCGCGCCCAAGATCGGCACGTTCGACACCGAGTTGGTGCGCGAGTTCTTCCAGGCTTTCGCGCAGAATGCCGGCATAACGCTGCATGTGACCAACCATTACGGTGCCAACAACCACCACATTGCCGAGACCTGCTTCAAGGCGGTGGCGCGGGCGCTGCGCATGGCGCTGGAAACCGACCCGCGCCAGCCAAACGCCGTGCCTTCCACCAAGGGTTCGCTGAAAGGCTGACGCTATGGCCGCCTTTGTCGTGCTTGAACCGCCGACGCGAAGCGCCTCCGCCGCTTCGGAGCGCGCCGTGCTGGTGCGCGACGGCTTTTCGCTGCTCGCGTTCCTCGTGGCGCCGCTCTGGCTGCTGTGGCACCGCCTCTGGGTGGAAACGCTGCTCTACTTCGCCGTTGCGCTGGCGCTGGCGGCGCTGGGCAAGTTCACCGGCCATGAGGTGGCCGGCTCGCTTCTGTCGCTGCTCGTCTCCATCTATTTCGGCCTCGAAGGCGCGGCACTGCGCATCGCCGCGCTGCGCCGGCGCGGCTGGCGCGAGTGGGGTGTCGTGGAAGCCAACAGTGCCCAGGACGCGGAAATGCGTTATCTGGGCGAGGTCGGAAACGGCAATGGCGAAGCGGCTGCGCCCTTGGCCGACACGCCGCCGCGGGCTCCGGCGCGGCCCGGGCCGACGGGCCCTGCGCTCGGTCTGCTGAACTATCCGGGAAGGGCCTGATATGCGGGTTGCCATCATCGACTACGGCTCGGGCAATCTGCGCTCGGCCACCAAGGCGTTCGAACGTGCCTCGCGCGAAAGCGGCGCGGGCGCCGAGATCGAGCTGACCGCCGATGCCGAGCGAGTGCGCAGCGCCGACCGCATCGTGCTGCCGGGCGTGGGCGCCTATGCCGATTGCCGCGCCGGGCTCGACGCGGTGCCGGGCATGGTCGAGGCGATCGAGGAGGTTGCAATCGGGCGCGGCCGTCCGTTCCTCGGCATCTGCGTCGGCATGCAGCTGATGTCCGAACGCGGGCTGGAAAAAACGGTCACGCGAGGCCTCGGCTGGATTGCCGGCGACGTGAAGGAGATGCAGCCGGCCGACCCCGCGCTGAAAATCCCGCAGATCGGCTGGAACACGATTCACGTGAAACATTCGCACCCGCTGTTCGAAGGAATCCACACGGGCGAGGGCGGTCTGCACGCCTATTTCGTGCACTCCTATCATCTTGCTGCGACCAATCCGCAGGACGTCCTGGCCGAGGCCGACTATGGCGGCCCCATCACCGCGGCCGTGGCCAAGGGCAATCTTGCCGGCACGCAGTTCCACCCCGAAAAGAGCCAGGCTCTCGGCCTCGCTCTTATCGCCAACTTCCTGAGGTGGAAGCCATGAGCAGGAAGGGCTACTGGATCGCGATGGTCGATATCACCGACCCGGAGGTCTATTCGCGCTATGTCGCGGCCAACGCGGCAGCCTTCGAAAAATATGGCGCGCGCTTCCTCGTTCGCGGCGGCCGGCATGACGATCCCGAAGGGCCGACCGGCCAGCGCCACGTCATCATCGAGTTCGAAAGCTACGAGCAGGCGCTGGCCTGCTACAATTCACCCGAATACCAGGAAGCGCTGAAGCACCGGCTTGCCGCCTCGACCGCGCATTTTTCCATCGTCGAAGGGGTTTGAGCCCATGATTCTTTTCCCGGCCATCGACCTCAAGGACGGCGAATGCGTGCGCCTCAAGCTCGGCGACATGCAGCAGGCCACCGTCTACAACACCGATCCCGCCGACCAAGCGCGCGCCTTCGAGGAGCAGGGCTTTGAATGGCTGCACGTGGTCGACCTCAACGGCGCCTTCGCCGGCGAGAGCGTCAACGGCGCGGCGGTCGAGGCGATCCTGAAGGCGACGAAGAATCCGGTGCAGCTCGGCGGCGGCATCCGCACGCTCGCCCATATCGAAAGCTGGCTGGAAAAAGGGCTGGCCCGCGTCATCCTCGGCACGGTCGCGGTGCGCGATCCCGAACTGGTGAAGGAAGCCTGCCGGCTCTTCCCCGGCAAGGTCGCCGTCGGCATCGATGCCAAGGGCGGCAAGGTTGCGGTCGAGGGCTGGGCGGAAGCGTCGAGCCTGGGCGTCATCGAGCTGGCGAAGAAATTCGAGGGCGCCGGCGTCGCCGCCATCATCTACACCGACATCGACCGCGACGGCGTGCTGGCCGGCATCAACTGGAACTCCACCATCGATCTTGCCGAGGCAGTGTCCATTCCGGTCATCGCCTCGGGCGGCCTGGCCTCCATAGCCGACATCGTGCGCATGACCATGCCCGATGCGCAAAAGCTCGAAGGCGCGATCTCCGGCCGTGCACTATATGATGGGCGTATCGACCCCGCCGAGGCGCTGGCCATTTTGCGCGGCGAACTGAAGCCCGAACCCGCATTGTTCGAGGAACGTCCATGACCCTCAAAGCCCGCGTAATTCCCTGTCTGGATGTGAAGGACGGCCGCGTCGTCAAGGGCGTCAACTTCGTCGACCTGATCGATGCCGGCGACCCGGTCGAAGCGGCCAAGGCCTATGACGCCGCCGGCGCCGACGAGCTGTGCTTCCTCGACATCACCGCCTCGTCCGACAATCGCGAGACCATTTTCGACGTCGTCGCGCGCACGGCCGAGCAGTGCTTCATGCCGCTGACTGTGGGCGGCGGCGTGCGCCAGGTTTCCGACATCCGCAAGCTTCTGCTGGCCGGGGCCGACAAGGTGTCGATCAACACGGCGGCGGTGAAGAACCCCGATTTCATCGCCGAGGCCGCCGACAAGTTCGGCAATCAGTGTATCGTGGTTGCCATCGACGCGAAAAAGGTGTCCGCGCCGGGCGAGGCCGACCGCTGGGAGATTTTCACCCATGGCGGCCGCGAGAAGACAGGCATCGACGCGATCGAGTTCGCCCGCAAGGTGGTCGACCTCGGCGCCGGCGAGATCCTGCTCACCTCGATGGACCGCGACGGCACCAAGGCCGGCTACGACATTGCGCTGACCCGCGCGGTTGCCGATGCCGTGCGTGCGCCCGTCATCGCCTCGGGCGGCGTCGGCACGCTTGACCATCTGGTCGAGGGCATTCGCGACGGGCACGCAACCGCCGTGCTTGCCGCGTCGATCTTCCATTTCGGCACCTACACCATTGCGCAGGCCAAGGCGCACATGGCAAAAGCGGGGCTGCCCGTGCGGCTCGACAATGCCGCCTGATCCTTCCAACCGAGACGCGGATGCGCGAATGGCCGGTTTTTCCCTCGACGATCTCGAACGCATCGTTGCCGAGCGGGCCCGCTCCGGCGATGCCAATTCCTGGACCGCGAAGCTTTTTGCGCGCGGCATGGAGAAAGCCGCCCAGAAGCTTGGCGAGGAAGCTGTCGAAACCGTCATCGCCGCGGTCAAGGGCGATACCGGCGAGCTCGTTTCTGAAAGCGCCGATCTCCTCTATCATTGGCTCGTCGTGCTGACGATCGCGGGCGTGCCGCTGTCGGACGTGCTGGAGGAATTGCAGCGGCGGACGACCCAATCCGGCGTCGCCGAGAAGGCATCCCGCAGCCAGGATTAGGGCCAAGCGATGGATCAGCTCGCTCCGACCGTAAAATACTCGCCCTATCGGTTCTTCACGGCGGAGCGATGGGCGGAATTCCGCGCCGACACGCCGCTGACGCTGACGGAAGACGAAGTCCAGCGGCTGAGTTCGCTTTACGACCCGATCGACCTCGACGAGGTGCGCCGCATCTATCTGTCGCTGTCGCGACTGCTGTCGGCCCATGTCGAGGCGAGCCAGCTTCTCTATCGCCAGCGCAAGGCCTTCTTCGGCTCCGATGAAGTCGCCAAGACCCCCTATATCATCGGCATGGCGGGCTCGGTTGCGGTGGGCAAGTCGACCACCGCGCGCGTGCTGAAGGAACTGCTGGCGCGCTGGCCCTCCACCCCCAAGGTCGATCTGGTCACCACCGACGGATTTTTGCTCCCCAATGAGGTGCTGCGGCGCGAGAACCTGATGGAGCGCAAGGGCTTTCCCGACAGCTACGACGTCGGCGCGCTGTTGCGCTTCCTGTCGGCGATCAAGTCGGGCGAGCCCAATGTGCGCGCGCCGCTCTATTCGCACCTGACCTACGATGTGATGCCGGGGAAATACATCACCGTCGACCGGCCCGACATCCTGATCTTCGAGGGGCTCAACGTGCTGCAGCCGCGCGACCTGCCGAGGGACGGCAAGTTCGTGCCCTTCCTGTCAGATTTCTTCGACTTCTCGATCTATATCGACGCCGAGGAAGAGCTGATCCACGCCTGGTACATCAAGCGCTTCATGAAGCTGCGGCAGACCGCCTTCCGAAATCCGGAGTCCTTCTTCCACCGCTACTCGCAGCTCTCGGAAGACGCCGCCCGCGCCATCGCCGAGGGGCTGTGGGGCAACATCAACCTGAAGAACTTGCGCGAGAACATCCTGCCCACGCGCCCGCGCGCCGACCTGATCCTGCGCAAGGGAGCGGACCATCGGGTGGTGGAAGTGGCGCTGAGGAAGCTGTGACCGGGTCGAAACCACTTCTGTTTGCGCTTCCTTAAAGAATTTCGGCAAGCGTGCTCATGCCTTGGAGACGCTATGCCAATGCATGACCTACGAAAACTCGACCCGATCTATCGCCTCGTTGCAATTTCTGCAGCCGTATTGGTTTCCATACACGCGGCGTTCGTCATCAAAGCTTTTCTTTCGCCGGAAACTCTTTCGGGATTTGCGGACAAGGATTTCGCCAATTACTGGACGGCGGGCAAACTGATCCTGAACGGTCAGGTGATGGACTTGTTTGGCCCCCAGCCCGACTATTTCCAGCACCTCCAGGCTGCTTTCGGGACAGGCTATCCCTGGCACAACTGGAGCTATCCGCCGCACTACCTGCTGCTTGTGTGGCCGCTCGGCTTCTTTGGCTACGAAGCCGCCATGATGCTGTTTCTTGGCTCGACCGCAGCCTTCTTTGTGTGGGCGCTGCGCGCCTTTGTCGGGCGCGGCAACGTCATGGCCTGGGTGGCCGTCGGCCCCTTCGTTGCCCACAATTTCTGGGTCGCCCAGAACGGCTATCTGTGCGCCGGCCTGGGGCTGGGAGCACTGGCGCTGCGCGAGAGGAAGCCTGTGGTTGCGGGAATCCTGCTCGGCTTCCTCACCATCAAACCGCAGCTTGGATTGTTGTTCCCGTTCCTGCTCCTGGCGGAGCGCCGGTGGTCGATGATCGCAAGCGCCGGCATGACCGCCGTGGCGCTGGTCGGACTGTCAGCCGGCCTTTTCGGGATCGATACGTGGAAGGGCTATCTGGGCGAGGTCATGCCCTACCAGACGTTCGTGATGCGGGAGCTGGAGGGCACGTTCACGGCCATGCTGCCGTCGGTCTATGGAATGTTCAGGAACTGGGCGGTCGGAGCAGACATGGCGCTCTTGTCCCATCTGGTGGTCGCAGTCCCCGTCGCTGTCCTGACGATATGGGCTTTCTTCAAGGCCAGGGAAGCGCAGGACCGGGCCATTCTCCTGCTAGTCGCCACGTTCCTGATCCCACCTTATGCGCTCAGCTACGATCTGGGTCTGTTTGCAGCCGCGCTTGCCCTTCTCGCAGGAGGCAAAAGGGATGGTGAAGCAACCTCAAGAGGCGAGCCAGTACTTTTGGCGGTTGCGATGCTGCTTCCGGTTGTCATGATACCGCTAGGCCACCTCGGTCTGTCGATCGCTCCGATCGTCATTCTGGGGATTTTTGTCCTCGCACTGCGTCGCGCAGGTCTGGCCTGGACTTCCGGGGCATCGGTCGAGCGAGACTTGATCGTCAACACGGCTTCGTCACCCGCCGCAGCGTCAGATTGATCCGGCCGCCGTTCTTCAACAGCGTCGAAGTGGTGGGATAGATGCGGTCGACGCCGTGGAAGCACAGCCGGCCTTCACCGCCGAGGATGACGACATCGCCGCTATCCAGCCTTATCGAGACGGTGGGGCCGCTGCGCGCCGTTTCGCCGACGCGGAAGAGGCAGCTGTCGCCGAGCGAGACCGAAACCACGGGCGCGTCGAGCGCGGCCTCGTCGCGATCCTGGTGCAGGCCCATCTTCGCGGTCTCGGCATAGAAATTGACCAGGCAGGCTTCCGGCGGATGCGGATAGCCCGAAAGCTCGCGCCAGATTGTTAGCAGCGCCTCGGGGATCGGCGGCCAAGGGAGACCGGTTTGCGGGTGTGTCGGCTGGTAGCGGTAGCCGCGCTCGCGGTCCGTCACCCAACCAAGCGCGCCGCAATTGGTCATGCGCACGCTCATTTCCTTGCCGGTGCCGGGCATGGTCGGCACATAGAGCGGGGCGGCCTGCACCACGGCGCGAATGTCTTCCACCAGCGCGCCTTGCGCGGCGCGGTCGAGATAGCCCGGAATGTGCCTGACGCCTTTCGGCAGAACCTGCATGGTCTTTCCGATCCGCTTTCCGAGGATGATAGGCCGCGATCCTGCGCACTGAAACGAATTCGGCGGCCTTCCCGCGCCTTTCCGATCAATCGAATGGCCGGCGTGACAAGAAAGGGCCGTCACCGCCACCCGAAACAGGTTGACGCCCGGCGGCGATCAGTCGCTTTCCACCTTGCCGCGCAGCTTCTTCACCGTCGAGCGGCCGGCCTTGCTCTTCAGCCGGCGCTCGACCGAGCCTTTGGTCGGCTTTGTCTTCTTGCGCGGCTTGGGTGGCGGCTCGGCGGCCTTGGCCACCAGCGCCGCCAGCCGGGCGCGGGCGTCGGCGCGGTTTTGCTCCTGGGTGCGGAAGCGGCCGGCCTCGATAACGATCACGCCGTCCTTGGTGGCACGCTGGCCGGCAAGCGCTATGGTGCGTTCGCGCACGCGCTCGGGCAGGCCGGGCGCGTTGCGCGCGTCGAAGCGCAATTGCACCGCCGTCGCAACCTTGTTGACGTTCTGGCCGCCAGGGCCGGAGGAGCGGATGAAACTCTCCTCGATGTCGTCGGGCCGGATGACGACGCCTTGCGCGATGATGATGTTTTCGTCGGCGTTCATGGATCAGTGATGGCGCGGCACGCGCAAAAAGAAAAGGCCCGGCGCTGGCCGGGCCCGTTCGAAGGCGGTGCGAAACGCTTATTCGGCCGCTTCCTGCACGCGCGGGGCAGCGCCCAGCACGGTGGAATCGACATGGGATTCGAACTTGCCGAAATTGTCGACGAACATGCCGACCAACTTTTCCGCCTGGCGGTCATAGGCTGCGCGGTCGGCCCAGGTCGAGCGCGGGTCGAGGATCGCGCTGTCGACGCCCGGCACGGTGACCGGAACGGCAAAGCCGAAATTGGCGTCCGTGCGGAACTCGGCATTGTTCAGCGAGCCGTCGAGCGCGGCCGAAAGCAGGGCGCGGGTGGCCTTGATGGGCATGCGCTTGCCGATGCCGTAGGCGCCGCCGGTCCAGCCGGTGTTGACCAGCCAGCAGTCCACGCCGTGCTCGGCGATCAACTCGCGCAGCAGGTTGCCGTATTCCGACGGATGCCGCGGCATGAAGGGCGCGCCGAAGCAGGTCGAGAAGGTGGCCTCCGGCTCGGTCACGCCCTTTTCGGTGCCGGCCACCTTGGCGGTGTAGCCCGAAAGGAAGTGGTACATGGCCTGCGCCGGGGTCAGCTTGGCGATGGGCGGCAGCACGCCGAAGGCATCGGCCGTCAGCATGATGATGTTCTTGGGGTGGCTGGCGCGGCCGCTGGCGCTGGCATTTGGGATGTAGTGCAGCGGATAGGCGCAGCGCGTGTTCTCGGTCAGCCTTCCGTCATCGAAATCCGGCACGCGGTGTTCGTCGAGGATCACGTTCTCCAGCACGGTGCCGAAGCGCTGCGTGGTGGCAAAGATTTCCGGCTCGGCTTCGGCCGAAAGACGGATGGTCTTGGCGTAGCAGCCGCCCTCGAAGTTGAAGATGCCCTCAGGGCCCCAGCCGTGTTCGTCGTCGCCGATCAGCGTGCGTGACGGGTCGGCCGAGAGAGTGGTCTTGCCGGTGCCCGAAAGGCCGAAGAAGACGGCGGCGTCGCCATTGGGCCCTTCATTGGCCGAGCAGTGCATCGGCATCACGCCCCTTGCCGGCAGCAGGTAGTTGAGGGCTGTGAACACCGACTTCTTCATCTCGCCGGCATAGGAGGTGCCGCCGATCAGCACGATCATGCGCGTCAGGTCGACGGCGATGACGGTTTCCGTGCGGCAGCCGTGGCGCACCGGGTCGGCGCGGAAGGACGGCAGGTCGATGATCGTCATCTTCGGCACGAAATCGGCCAGCTCGTTCGCTTCCGGGCGGATCAGCAGGTTGCGGATGAACAGCGAGTGCCAGGCGTATTCGGTGATGACGCGCGCCGGCAGTTGCTGCGCCGCGTCGGCGCCTCCGACCAGATCCTGCACGAACAGGTCCTTGTCGGCCGCATGCGCGATGAAATCGGCCAGCAGCACGTCGAAATTCTCGACCGATAGCGGCTTGTTGTTGTCCCACCAGACATGCGGCTCGGTGGCCGCATCGCGCACCACGAACTTGTCCTTGGCGGAGCGGCCGGTGTGCTGGCCGGTCTCGGCCACCAGCGCGCCATGCGCGGTCAGCTTGGCCTCGCCGCGGCGCAATGCCTCTTCGTAAAGCGCGGCGGCGCCGAAATTGTAGTGCACCTTGCCCGAGGTTTTCAGGCCGTGCTTGTCGATGCCGTGCGACGGGTTACGTTTGCCGATTTCGGTCATTCGGCGATCCTCTAAATACGCGTTGCTGCCAATGGCCGGACAGTTCGCCGAACCTCAATCGCCCGCATTATGCAGGACGAACCCTGCCTGAACCAGAAAAGATTATTGATATCAAACAATTAATCGATTTAAAGATTTTGAAAATATTTTAAATCGTTTAAAACTCTTTTGTCCGGAAGGGTTGCACAGCGGGGTTGCGGCTTCCTATCTTGGCAGAGGGATGCCCATCGCATCGACAGATGCGGCCGCCAAACCGTTGTTAGATATGGAAAAGCGCAGGCTTTCTGTGACAAGCGCCGGTTTCTGTGCCACATTTTGTACCTAATTTGTCCTGCAAAAGCGCTCTCCGCTACAGGACTAGGGACACAAGCCCATGAGGGAGCCGCTTGAAATGGCAACAATCGCGCTTGTCGACGACGACCGCAACATTCTGACTTCGGTCTCGATCGCGCTGGAATCGGAAGGCTATCGTGTCGAAACCTACACTGACGGCGCCTCGGCCCTGGAGGGGCTGTCGGCCCGTCCGCCAAACCTGGCCATCCTCGACATTAAGATGCCACGCATGGACGGCATGGAGCTGCTGCGCCGCCTGCGCCAGAAGACCGACCTTCCGGTGATCTTCCTGACCTCCAAGGACGACGAGATCGACGAGCTGTTCGGCCTGAAGATGGGCGCCGACGACTTCATCCGCAAACCGTTCTCGCAGCGCCTGCTGGTCGAGCGCGTCAAGGCGGTGCTGCGAAGGGCGAGCGCGCGAGATGCCGCGGCCAAGGCGCCCAACCAGCAGGCCCGCTCGCTCGAACGCGGCCAGCTGGTGATGGACCAGGAGCGGCACACCTGTACCTGGAAGGGCGAGCCGGTGACCCTGACGGTCACCGAGTTCCTCATCCTGCATGCGCTGGCCCAGCGCCCCGGCGTCGTGAAAAGCCGTGATGCGCTGATGGATTCGGCCTATGATGAGCAGGTCTATGTTGACGACCGCACCATCGATAGCCACATCAAGCGCTTGCGCAAGAAGTTCAAGGCCGTTGACGAGGATTTCGAGATGATCGAAACCCTGTACGGCGTCGGCTACCGCTTCCGCGAGGTGTAGGGAAGCGGCAATTGAACGGGCCCGGGTTGGCGGAGCCGCGCGCCTGAGGTAATGCCTGAATGGCCATGGAGATCGAGCTGCAGAAACCGGTGACGGCCCCGCGAAGGTCGCGCGGCCCCTTGCCGCGCCTGCTGTCGCGGATCACCGTGCCCATGCGGCGCTTCCTCGGCCACCACATCTTCTCCAGCCTCACCCGCCGCATCCTGTTCCTCAACCTGGTGGCGCTCGGGGTGCTGGTGGTAGGCATCCTCTATCTGAACACGTTTCGCGACGGGCTGATCGATGCGCGCGTGGAAAGCCTGATGACGCAGGGTGAGATCATCGCCGGCGCCATCGCCTCTTCCGCCACGGTCGAGACGGACTCCATCAGCATCGATCCGGAGAAGCTTCTGGAGCTCCAGGCCGGCGAGGCCCTCGGCCCCAGCTCCGACCAGCTCGACAGCCTCGACTTTCCGATCAATCCCGAGCGCGTCGCGCCGGTCCTGCGCCGCCTGATCTCGCCCACGCGCACGCGCGCCCGCATCTATGACCGCGACGCGAACCTGCTTCTGGATTCGCGCCATCTCTACTCGCGCGGCCAGATCCTGCGCTACGATCTGCCCTCGGTTCAGGAAGAGGCCCCCGGCCTGACCGAGCGGATCGAGAAGTTTGTATTCGACCTGTTCCGCAATGCCGACCTGCCCGTCTACAAGGAACAGCCCGGCGGCAATGGCGCGGCCTTTCCCGAGGTCATGAGCGCGCTGACCGGCAGCCCGTCCACGGTGGTGCGGGTCAGCGAGCAGGGCGAGCAGATCGTTTCCGTCGCGGTTCCGATCCAGCGCTTCCGCGCCGTGCTCGGCGTGCTGATGCTGTCGACGGAAGGCGGCGACATAGACAAGATCGTCGCTGCCGAGCGCAAGGCCATCCTGCGCGTCTTCGGCGTGGCGGCGCTGGTCAATGCCATACTGTCGATCCTGATGGCGTCCACGATCGCCAATCCGCTGCGCCGGCTGTCGGCGGCGGCGGTGCGCGTGCGGCGCGGCGTCAAGAGCCGCGAGGAGATACCGGACTTCTCCGACCGCCAGGACGAGATCGGCAACCTTTCCATTGCGGTGCGCGACATGACCAATGCGCTCTACGCCCGCATCGAGGCCATCGAAAGCTTCGCCGCCGACGTGTCGCACGAGCTGAAGAACCCGCTCACCTCGCTGCGCAGTGCCGTGGAGACCCTGCCGCTCGCCCGCAACGAGGCCTCGCGCAACCGCCTCATGGAAATCATCCAGCACGATGTGAGGCGGCTCGACCGGCTGATCACCGACATCTCCGACGCGTCCCGGCTCGATGCCGAGCTGGTGCGCGAGGATTCCGGCAAGGTCGACCTGAAGAAGCTGATCGGCGACCTGGTGGCGGTGTCGCAGGATGTTGGGCGACACAAGCGCAAGGTCGATATCGATTTCAAGGCCGAAAAACTGCCCCAGGGCGCGAAGGGCTATTTCACCCTCGGCCATGACCTGCGCATCGGCCAGGTGATCACCAATCTGATCGAGAACGCCCGCTCCTTCGTGCCGGAGGGCACAGGACGCATCACCATCACGCTCGAGCGCGCCGGCAAGTTCAACATCGTCACCGTCGACGACAACGGGCCCGGCATCCGCGCCGACAACATCGACCGCATCTTCGAGCGTTTCTACACCGACCGCCCCTCCGGCGAGGCCTTCGGCCAGAATTCGGGGCTGGGCCTGTCCATCAGCCGCCAGATCGTGGAGGCACATGGCGGAACCCTGACGGCGGAAAACATCCCCGGCGCCAAGCCGGGCGACATCAGGGGCGCGCGCTTCACCCTGACCCTGCCGGCCGAGGCCTGAGCCCGTGGCGGCCGCAACGAACCTGCACGGCACCGCGCTGGTGCTGGGCGAGCGCGGGATACTGATCCTCGGGCCCTCCGGCTCGGGCAAGAGCACGCTGGCGCTGGCGCTCATCTCGCGTTTTCGCGAAAGCGGCCGGCTGGCGCGGCTGGTCGCCGACGACCAGGTTCTGGCGTCGGCGCATGGCGGCCGGCTGCTGTGCCGGGCGCCCGCCACCATCCGCGGGCTGGTCGAGGTCTACGGCGTCGGCCCGACACCGTTGGAGGTCGAACCGGCCGCCGTGATCGACCTTGCGGTGCGGCTGGTGCCGGCGGATCGCCTGGAGCGGCTTCCCGACGAGGCATTCGAAGAGATCTCCGGCTGCCGGCTGCCGCTTATGGCGGTTCGCGAGCGCGATGCCGGACCCGCGCTGCTGGCAATCGCCGCCCGGATCCTGCCATCGCCCTTGGCATGAGAAGTGTCGAAAACACGTGACACTGTGCGGCAAAATGGTCCTCGCCAAAGTGTTTTAGGGCTTGTAAACGCCACCCGCCTCGACAAGATAGCGCTTCGCTGCCCGGCCAAGGCGATTGATGTGGCCAAAATTCATTGCGCTCGTGAACAAGTCATGACGGGAGCCAAAGCAGAATGATCGGACTCGTGCTCGTTACGCACGGTCGGCTGGCCGAGGAGTTCCGCAACGCCGTGGAGCACGTCGTCGGACCCCAGGAAAACTTCGCCACCATCGCCATCGGCGCGGACGACGACATGGAACAGCGTCGCCGCGACATCATCGCCGCCGTGGCCCGCACCGATACCGGCTCCGGCGTGGTGGTGCTGACCGACATGTTCGGCGGCACCCCGTCCAACCTGGCCATTTCGGTGATGGAAGCGGGCCGGGTGGAGGTGATCGCGGGCGTCAACCTGCCGATGCTGATCAAGCTCACCAGCGTGCGCAAGAGCGACAACATGATGCTGGCGCTTGACGAGGCGCAGGCCGCCGGTCGCAAATACATCAATGTGGCCAGCCAGCTGTTGAGCACCAAATGACCGACCTGCCTCCCGATGCCGGCGCCGTCAGCCGTGAAATGACAATCGTCAACCAGCGTGGGCTCCATGCCCGCGCTTCGGCCAAGTTCGTGCAGGTGGCGGGCGGCTACCAGGCCGCGGTCGAGGTCGAGAAGGATGGCGTGAAGGTCGGCGGCACCTCGATCATGGGCCTGATGATGCTGGCGGCCAGTCCCGGCTGCAGCATCCGCGTCACGGCAACCGGCCCCGATGCCCACGAGGCGGTGAACGCGCTGGCCGACCTGGTCGCCGACCGCTTCGGCGAGGAATGCTGAACGGCTCCCTGCCGCATATGCAGGGATAAAGATTTCTTTATGTCCCATTGTCGAGGGTTCGGCAATCTGCTAGGCAGCCAGCCATAGTGGCGCTTTGCCCATGCCCGCCGGGCGGCGCACGTCGAAAAACCGTTCATCGGAGCATGTCATGTCTGGTAGCAAGGACCATATCGTTGCCGATCTTTCGCTTGCCGGCTGGGGCCGCAAGGAAATCGAGATCGCCGAAACCGAAATGCCGGGCCTGATGGCCTGCCGCGAGGAGTTCGGCGAGAAGCAGCCGCTGAAGGGCGCCCGCATCAGCGGCTCGCTGCACATGACCATTCAGACAGCGGTGCTGATCGAGACGCTGAAGGCCCTCGGCGCCGACCTTCGCTGGGCCTCGTGCAATATCTTCTCCACCCAGGACCACGCCGCCGCGGCCATAGCCGAAGCAGGCGTCCCGGTCTTCGCCGTCAAGGGCGAGACGCTTGAGGAATATTGGGAATACACCGACAGGATCTTCCAGTGGGCCGATGGCGGCACCTCCAACATGATCCTCGACGATGGCGGCGACGCCACCATGTACATCCTGCTCGGCGCGCGTGCCGAGGCCGGTGAGGACGTGCTGTCCAAGCCCGGCAGCGAGGAGGAAGAGATCCTGTTCGCGCAGATCAAGAAGCGCATGGCCGCCACGCCGGGCTTTTTCACGAAGCAGCGCGAGGCGATCCGCGGCGTGACCGAGGAGACGACCACCGGCGTCAACCGCCTCTACCAACTGCAGAAGAAGGGCCTGCTTCCCTTCCCGGCGATCAACGTCAACGACAGCGTCACCAAGTCGAAGTTTGACAACAAGTATGGCTGCAAGGAATCGCTGGTCGACGGCATCCGCCGCGGCACCGACGTCATGATGGCCGGCAAGGTCGCGGTCGTCTGCGGCTACGGCGACGTCGGCAAGGGCTCGGCCGCTTCGCTGAAGGGCGCCGGCGCGCGCGTAAAAGTTACCGAGGTCGACCCGATCTGCGCGTTGCAGGCGGCGATGGACGGCTTCGAGGTGGTCACGCTGGAAGACGCGGCGCCGACCGCCGACATCGTCATCACCACCACCGGCAACAAGGACGTCGTGACCCTCGACCACATGCGGGCGATGAAGGACATGGTCATCGTCGGCAACATCGGCCACTTCGACAACGAGATCCAGGTCGCGGCGCTGCGCAACCTGAAGTGGACCAACGTCAAGCCGCAGGTCGACATGATCACCTTCCCGGATGGCAAGCGCATGATCCTGCTGTCGGAAGGCCGTCTGCTCAACCTCGGCAACGCCACCGGCCACCCGAGCTTCGTGATGTCGGCCTCCTTCACCAACCAGGTGCTGGGGCAGATCGAGCTGTTCACCAAGGGCGGCCAGTACCAGAACGAGGTCTATGTGCTGCCCAAGCACCTCGACGAGAAGGTCGCCCGGCTGCATCTCGACAAGCTCGGCGCCAAGCTGACCGAGCTTTCGGACGAACAGGCCGCCTATATCGGCGTCACGCCGCAGGGGCCGTTCAAGCCTGAACACTACAGATACTGATCTAAATTAACCAATACACAATATATTGATGCCGGGCGATTGACTTCGCCCGGTTTTCTTTTTGCTGCCGCAGCTCCTTCACGTCGATTCGACCAGCGGCTATTGTGTTCTTGATTCGCAACGCTTTGGGCTCCGGGCGGGGAGGGCAGGCGCAAGGGCGGTCGGTCTTGCATTCACGCGGCGAGAGGAACAGGACATGCCGGGGGAAAACCCGCTTCGGGCGGGACAGGCCGTCTCCGGCGGCCACAGGGATTCGAACAGCCAAGGGCGCGTGGCGCAAGGCCGGCGAACCGGCCTGCTCGCGCGGCCGTTTGCCGGCGCTCTTTTGGCCGCGACATCCCTTTACGGCCTGTTGCGGGCCGATCCGGCGCTGGCTGAAGCCGCCGCATCGGCTAGGTCGGCCAGCCTGCCGGTCGGCGTGGTCGAAGTCATGCAGATGGCCGTCTTCGTCGGGGTCATGGGAGCGGCACTGCTGTCGGCGATCGTGCTGATCCGCGAGCGGGCCAAAATCTCGGCCGACAACGTCGCGCTGCGCGCCCGTGTGGCCGATCTCAACGCCGCGCTGCAGCGTTCGGACGCCCTTCTCAACCTGCGCGACCAGCGCATCGTGGTCTGGGCCAGCGAGAAGCAGAAGCCCGAACTGGTCGGCTCGCTGCCGGTGGATGTCGGCGCGCCGGAAGACCGGGCGGCCTTCCTGGCATTCGGCCGCTGGCTGACGCCGCGCGCGGCAGCTGCGCTCGACCGCGCGGTGGCCGGTCTGCGCGAAAGGGGCGCCCAGTTCGACC
The DNA here is from genome assembly GCF_040049255.1 of Mesorhizobium sp. KR2-14. Taxonomy (NCBI): domain Bacteria; kingdom Pseudomonadati; phylum Pseudomonadota; class Alphaproteobacteria; order Hyphomicrobiales; family Phyllobacteriaceae; genus Mesorhizobium; species Mesorhizobium sp. KR2-14. The sequence goes on from NZ_JBDZDR010000003.1 coordinate 194,895, forward strand.
TCGCGGTGGAGACGCATACCGGCGCGCCGCTGGAGGTGCAGGGCCGCAAGACGCCGTCACACACGCTGGTCCGATTTGTTTCGCTGTCGGTGGCCCAGCGCGAACAGGTGCGCCTGAAGCTGGAGAACCAGCGGCTCGCCGCCGACTACGACAATATGATCGGCCTGGTCGACGCGCTGAAGATGCCGTTCTGGCTGCGCAGCGCCGACGGCCGGCTGCGCTGGGTCAACCGCGCCTATGCCGAGGCGGTGGAGGCCGCGACGCCCGAGGCGGTGCTCCGCGAGGGCAAGGAATTTCTCGGCACGCCGGCGCGCGAGGCGATCGCGCAGAAGCACGCCACGCATCAGCTGTTCGAGCAGACCCTGTCGACGGTGATCGGCGGCGACCGCAAGATGTTTGCCGTCACCGATTTCGCCGGCCCCGAAGGCGCCGCCGGCATCGCCGTCGACATGAGCGGCATCGAGGCGATCCGCGAGGAATATGAGCGCGCCGTGCGCAGCCACGCCGATACGCTGGACCAGCTCAACACCGCGGTGGCGATCTTCGACGACCAGGAGAAGCTGCGCTTCTTCAACCAGGCGTTCCAGAAGCTGTGGGACCTCGATGTCGGCTTCCTCGACAGCGCGCCCGACAATGCGCTGCTGCTCGACCGGCTACGCAGCGAAGGCAAGATCGCCGAACAGCCGGAATGGCGGCGCTGGAAGGAAAACCTGCTGGGCGCCTACCGCGCGGTCGAGCCGCAGGAACACTGGTGGCACCTGCCCGACGGCCGCACCCTGCGCGTCATCGCCAATCCGCAGCCCAAGGGCGGCGTCACCTGGGTGTTCGAGAACCTGACCGAGCGCATCAACCTGGAAAGCCGCTACAATGCCGCCGTGCGCGTGCAGGGCGAGACGCTCGACAACCTCACCGAGGGTGTGGCCGTGTTCGGTCCTGACGGGCGCATCCGCCTGTCCAACCCGGCCTTCGTCAGCCTCTGGGGCCTGTCGCCCGAACTGGTGGGCGCCAATACCCACATCTCGGTCATCCGGGCGCAATGCGACACCGTCGTCAAGGACAGCCCCTGGGCGAGCTTCGTCGCAGCGGTTACCGGCTTCGATGAAGAGCGCCGCAACGGCCGCGGCCAGACCGAGCTCCACAACGGCACGGTGCTGCGCTACGCCGTCATCCACCTGCCCAACGGCCAGGTGATGATCACCTTTGTCGACGTCACCGACAGCGTGAATGTCGAGCGCGCGCTGAAGGACAAGAACGAGGCGCTGCAGCGGGCCGACCAGCTCAAGAACGACTTCGTCCAGCACGTCTCCTACGAGCTGCGCTCGCCGCTCACCAACATCATCGGCTTCACCGAGCTTCTGTCCCTGCCTGCCACCGGGCCGCTGACCCAGCGCCAGTGCGAATATCTGGAGCATATCGGCTCGTCGTCCGCGGTGCTCCTGACCATCGTCAACGACATTCTCGACCTGGCTACCGTCGATGCCGGCATCATGGAGCTGGAGGTGGCCGAGGTGCGCATCGACCGCACCATCGCCGCCGCCGCCGAGCTGGTCGCCGACCGGCTGGACGAGCATCGCATCCGCTTGACCGTTGACATCGCCCAGGCGCCGAAGAGCTTTCACGGCGACGAGACGCGCATTCGCCAGATCCTCTACAATCTGCTCAGCAACGCGGCCAACTATGCGCCGGAGGGCAGCACCGTGGCGCTCACCTGCCGGCAGATGGCGCAGGGCGTGGAGTTTGCGGTTCATGACGACGGTCCCGGCATGCCGCCGGAAATCCTCGACACGGTGTTCCGCCGCTTCGAGCCGCGCGTTAATGGCGGGCGGCGGCGTGGTGCGGGCCTTGGCCTGTCGGTGGTGAAGAGCTTTGTCGAGCTTCATGGCGGCTCGGTGCGCATCGAAACCGGCAAGGATCGCGGCACCACCGTGATCTGCCTGTTCCCCATCACGCCCACCGGCATTCGCGTGGCTGCGGAGTAACGGTCTCGATGACCGGCTATATTGTCGAACGCTTTCTGGCCGACGAGCAGGCGACGCTGCGCCTGGGTGAGGACCTGGCCCTGGCCCTGAGCCGCGGCGACGTGCTGGCGCTGCACGGCGACCTCGGCACCGGCAAGACCACGCTGGCGCGCAGCCTGATCCGCGCCATTGCCGGCGATCCCGAGCTCGAAGTGCCGAGCCCGACTTTTACCCTCGTGCAGGTCTATGAGGGTCGGCTGCCGATCCAGCATTTCGACCTCTACCGGCTGTCGTCGGAGGAAGAGCTCGACGAGCTCGGCTTCGACGATGCGCTGGAGCAGGGCGCCGCCCTTGTCGAATGGCCGGAAAAGGCCGGCCACCGCATGCCGCCATCCGCCATCCGCATCGAGCTGTCGGAAAGCGGCGCCGGACGGCTGGCTCGGATCGTCGTTCCGGATGCGGCCGCGGGCGCCCGCATCAGCCGCTCCTTCGCCGCGCGCGATTTTCTGCAGCGTTCCGGCTGGGGCGAAGCCTCGCGTTCCTATTTCACCGGCGATGCTTCGGCCCGCGCCTACGAGATCGTCTCGCTCGAAGGCCAGGCGCCGCGCATCCTCATGAACTCGCCCGAACTGGTGTTGGGCCCGCCCGTGCGTGATGGCAAGGCCTACGCCGAGATCGCCCACACGGCGCGCAGCGTGGCCGCCTTCGTCGCGCTCGACCGCGTGCTGCATGAGGCCGGCGTGAGCGTGCCGGAAATCTATGCGCAGGATTTCGAGAACGGCTTTCTGCTGATCGAGCATCTCGGCGCGGAAGGTTTTCTGGTCGACGGCAAGCCGGTGAAAGAGCGCTATGAGGCCGCGGCCGAACTGCTTGCCATGACACACGGCAAGACCTGGCCGGATCGCATCGAGGTCGCGCCGGGCGTCGTGCACACCGTGCCGCCCTTCGACCGCGAGGCCATGCTGATCGAGGTCGAACTGCTGCTCGACTGGTACGTGCCGGCGGTAACGGGCAAGCCGGCCGACGCGGCGCTACACGACGAATACCGCCGCCTCTGGAATGCGCTGATCGACAGGTTGGACAAGGTGGAAAAGAGCCTGGTGCAACGCGATTTCCACTCGCCCAACATCATCTGGCGCGCCGAGCGCACCGGGTTTGACCGGCTCGGCATCATCGATTTCCAGGACGCGCTGATCGGCCCCGCGGCCTATGACGTCGCCTCGCTCGCCATGGATGCGCGCGTGACCGTGCCGGAGGAGATCGAGGCGGCCTCAGTGAAGGCCTATGTCGCGGCGCGACAGGCCGCCGGCGCTTTCGATGAGGAGGACTTCCGCGAGGCCTATGCCATCATGGCCGCGCAGCGCAATTCCAAGATCCTCGGCATCTTCGTGCGGCTCGACCGCCGCGATGGCAAGCCCGACTATCTCAAGCACCTGCCGCGCATCCGCGACTATCTGCGCCGCGCACTTGCCCATCCCGCGCTTGCCGAGCTGCGCGATTTCTATCAGGTTCACGGCTTCACCGAGGACGCAGAGCTTTGACCGACCCGCACATGCCGAAAACCGCCATGGTCCTTGCCGCAGGATTGGGCAAGCGCATGCGGCCGCTCACCGACACCATGCCCAAGCCTTTGGTGCGCGTGGCCGGCAAGACGCTGCTCGACTGGGGGCTGGACAGCCTGGCCGAGGCCGGCGTGGCCAAGGCGGTGGTCAACGTCCATTATTTTCCGGAGCAGATCGTCGCCCATGTGGCGGGGCGCCCGCGCCCGGCCGTGGTGATTTCCGACGAGAGCGAAGCGCTGCTCGATTCCGCCGGCGGCATCGCCAAGGCGCTGCCTCAGCTTGGCGCGGAGCCTTTCCTGGTGCTCAACGCCGACACGTTCTGGATCGACCGGGACGAGTCCAATCTCAAGCGGCTGGCCCTTGCCTGGGACGCATCGAGGATGGATATTCTGCTCATGTTGGCGGATTTCCCCTCGGCAACCGGCCACAGCGGCGGCACGGATTTCCTGCTTGGCCCCGACGGCACGCTCAAGCGTGCGGCGAGCGACCCTGCCGGCCTGATCTATGCCGGCGCGGCAATCATGCACCCGCGCATCTTTGCCGGCGCCGAGGCCACGCCGCACTCGCTCAACCTCTATTTCGACCGCGCCATCGCCGCCGGCCGGCTCTATGGCATGAAGATGGAAGGCCGCTGGATCACCGTCGGCACGCCCGACGCCATCGCGCCGGCGGAAGCGGTGGTGGCGAGCGCCATGGCGCAGGACGCATGAGCGGCCGGCCCGCGCCCCGCCTGTTTTCCATTCCGCCCGGTGCCGCCTTTTTGCCGACGCTGGCCGAAAGCCTGCTCGACGGCCGCCTGATCCCCGATTTCCGCTTCGACGGCGACCCGCTGGCGCTGGCCGACGTCACCATCTATGTGCCGACACGCCGCGCCGCGCGCGAACTGCGCAGTGCGTTTGTCGAGAAGGCCAAGGGCGGCTCGGCGATCCTGCCCACCATCCGGCCGCTCGGCGAATTCGACGAGGACGAGGCGCTTTTCGCGCCCGAGGGAACAGGCGAAATCGACCTCGCGCAGCCGATCGGATCGATCGACCGCCTGCTGCTGCTCGCTCCCCTCGTGCGCAGTTGGAAACGGCGGCTGCCGGCCCATGTCGCCAGCCTGTTCGAGGAGGAAATCGTCGTTCCGGCCTCGGCAGCCGATGCGGTGTGGCTGGCGCGCGATCTGGCCGGGCTGATGGACGAGATCGAGACCGAGGGATCCGATTGGGCACGGCTGCATGATCTGGTTTCTGGCGACCTCGCCAACTGGTGGCAGGTAACGCTCGATTTCCTCGAAATCGTCATGACCGCCTGGCCGGCGCTGCTTGGGGAACTCGACCGCTCCAACCCGGCCGCGCATCGCAATGCGCTGATCCGGCTGGAGGCCGAACGGCTGCGCCAGCGGCCGCCGCAGGGACCGGTCGTCGCCGCCGGCTCCACCGGCTCCATTCCCGCCACCGCCGAACTTTTGTCGGCCATCGCGCGGCTGCCGCGCGGGGCGGTGGTGCTGCCTGGCCTCGACCGGAGCATGGACGAGCGCTCCTGGTCGGTCATCTCGGCCGAGGCCACGCCCGCAGCCGTGCTCGGCCATCCGCAATATGGTCTCGCCAAGCTGCTGAAAAAGATCGGCATTTTGCGCGCGGATGTCGAAGAGATTGGGGCAGTCGCGCCGGCACAGGCGCTACGCGATGCGCTGGTCGCGCAGGCCTTGCTGCCAGCCGAAACCACCGATGCCTGGGCCGGCCAGCGGGCAGGGGTTTCCGAGGCGGACGTTGAAGCCGCTTTTGCCAGCGTGACGCTGCTGGAAGCGGCGAGCGAGCGCGACGAGGCGGTGGCGATCGCGCTTGCGCTGCGTCACGCGATTGCCGAGCCCCGCCACAAGGCGGCCCTCGTCACCGGCGATCGCAACCTTGCCCGGCGCGTTTCGGCCGAACTCCTGCGCTTCGGCATCCAGGCCAATGATTCCGGCGGCACGCCGCTGGCCAACACGCCGCCCGGCGCGCTGCTGCGCCTCATGCTGCAGGCCGCGTTCCGGCCGGGCGATCCGGTTTCGGTGCTGTCGCTCTTGAAACATCCGCTGCTCTCGCTCGGCATCGAGCGTCGTCAAGTTCGGCACGCCGCCGAAACCATCGAACTTGTGGCGCTGCGCGGTGGCACCGGCAGGCCGGATGTCGCTCATCTTGGAAACCTGTTCGAAGAGCGCCTTGCGGGTCTGGCGGGCGAGGGGCGAAAACCGTTCTGGGAAACGCGCCTCACCGAAAGGCGGCTCACCGATTCTCGCGCCGTGCTCGCCCGGCTCGATGAGGCGCTGGCCCCGCTGGTCGCCTTCCGGGGCGAGGTGGACGTAGAACTTTCGGCCATCGTCCGCGCCACCGTCACGGTACTCGAAGCGCTCGGCCGGAGTGCCGATGGCAGCCTGACCGAACTCTACGGCGGCGAGGCGGGCGAAAAGCTGGCCGACCTGCTGCGCGGACTGGTCGCCGCCACCGCGCCGTTCGCCTTCACGGCCGACGAATGGCCTGATGTGGCCGAGGCGCTGGTCGCGCCGGAGGTCGTAAAGCCGGCGCATGGCGGCGATGGCCGCGTCTCGATCTGGGGTGCGCTGGAAGCCCGTTTGCTGAGCGTCGACACCCTCATCGTCGGCGGGCTGAATGAGGGCGTCTGGCCGCGCAAGGCGCAGGCCGATCGCTTCATGTCGCGCCTGATGAAGACCGGCATCGAGCTCGAACCGCCGGAGCGGCGCATCGGCCAGTCGGCGCATGATTTCCAGATGGCGCTGGGCACGCCGCAGGTGATCCTGACGCGCTCGGCGCGTTCGGGCGATGCGCCGGCCGTGCCCTCGCGCTGGCTGCAGCGTATCCTCACTTTCGCTGGGCAGGGTGCGGCGGCGGCCATGCGCGCCCGCGGCGAGGGATTGCTCGGCTGGGCGCGCGCGCTGGACGCCGGCCCGCAGATTGCCTTTGCCGAACGCCCGCAGCCGAAACCGCCGGTCGATGCCCGGCCGCGCCATTTCTCTGTCACCGAGATCGAGACGCTGCGCCGCGACCCCTATGCGATCTACGCCAAGCGCATCCTCAAGCTGATGCCGCTGGAAGAGTTGGTGCGCGATCCCGGTGCGGCCGAACGCGGCACCCTGTTCCACGACATCATGCAGCGCTTTACGACCTCCGGCGTCGATCCGAGGGCGGACACCGCGCTTGCCGTATTGCTTGACGCCGGCCGTGCTGCCTTCGATGAGGCCAATTTGCCGGAGGACGTGCGCGCCGTGTGGTGGCCGCGCTTTGAGAAGCTGGCCGAAAACATCATCGTGTGGGAGCGCGGGCGCGCCGCTTCGGTGAAGGCCCGCCACCCGGAAGCGCGCGCCGAAAAGACGCCGGTCGGCGCTTCGGGCGTGACGCTGTCCGGCTATGCCGACCGCGTCGACCTGCTTGCCGCCGGCATGGCCGACATCATCGATTACAAGACAGGCTCCTCGCCCTCCAAGGCGCAGGCGCACACGCTGTTGGCGCCGCAGCTCGCGCTGGAAGGGGCACTGCTGAAGCGCGGTGCGTTCCACGACCTCGGATCGCTGCAGCCGGCGGACCTAGCCTTCGTGCGCTTCAAGCCCAATGGCGAGGTGTTCGAAGAGTCGATCCTCGACTACAACCGCAAGCCCCGCCCGGCCGGCGACCTGGCGGAGGAAGCCTGGCGGCGGCTGGAGGAGCTGCTGCAGCACTATAACCGCGCCGATACCGGCTACCTGTCGCGCGCGCTACCGTTCCGCGAGGGCGAGACCGATGGCGATTACGACCATCTGGCGCGCGTGCTGGAATGGTCAGCCGGCGGCGACAATGCGGGCGAATCCGGGGGCGACGAATGAGGAAGATCTTTTCCGTTCCCGCCGAAACCGTCGAGCGCCAGGCCAGGGCGGCTAACCCGCAAAATTCCGTCTGGGTGTCGGCCAATGCCGGCTCGGGAAAGACGCATGTGCTGTCGCAGCGCGTCATCCGGCTTTTGCTGGAAGGCACGGACCCGTCGAAAATCCTGTGCCTCACCTATACGCGCGCGGCCGCCGCCAACATGTCCAACCGCGTCTTCGGCAATCTGTCGAAATGGACCATGCTGGACGACGAGGCCCTGCGTGCCGAGATCGAGAAGCTGGAGGGTCGGGCGCCGAACGCCGAAAAGCTGCGCCGCGCGCGCCGGCTGTTTGCCGAGGCGCTGGAAACGCCGGGCGGCCTGAAAATCCAGACCATCCACGCCTTCTGCGAATCCGTGCTGCACCAGTTCCCGCTGGAAGCCAACATCGCCGCCCACTTCCAGATGCTCGACCCGCTGATGGAAGAGACGCTGTTTGCCACCGCCCGCCGCGAAATGGTGACGGGCGCGGTAGCGGCGGATCATCCCGAGCTTGCCGAAGCCTTCGCCATGGTGCTGGAGCGCGGCGGCGAAGCGGGGCTGGACGCGCTGCTTTCCGAGATCGTCGCCAAGCGCGACGGCCTGCGCGCCTTCATCGATGCTATCGGCCACAATCCCCACTATCCGGCGCTGTTTGAGGAATTCGGCTTTTCGCCTGACGACACCGCTGAGGGCATCGCGGACTCCATCTGGCCGCTGCCCGGCTTTCCCGCCGATGTCTTTACCGAGTTTGCGCTCGCCGCGGAGGCCGTCGATGCGCGGCGCGCGCTGGACAGCATCATTCCCGACGCCGCCCGCGCCTTCGAGGAGCGCGACCCGATCGCGCGGCTGAAGCTTCTGGCAAAAGGCTTCCTGAAGTCCGACGGCGATCCCTACGACCCGGTAAAGACCTTCAAGAAGGCGCTGCACGACCGCATGCTGGATTTAGCCGAGCGCTATTCGGCCGCCGCCGCAGCCATCATCGCCACGTCCGACCGGCTGGCCATGTTCCGCATGCTGGAAGGTACGCGCGCCGCGCTCACCATCGCCGACTGGCTGATCGGCCGCTACGAGAGGCTGAAGACCGGGCGCGGCTTCCTTGACTTCAATGACCTCATCACCCACACGGTGCGCCTGCTTGCCCGGCAGGATGCCGGCCCCTGGGTGCAATACAAGCTCGACAAGGGCATCGACCACATCCTGCTCGACGAGGCGCAGGACACCAGCCCCGACCAGTGGGAAGTGGTGAAGCGCCTTGCCGAAGAGTTTTTCGCCGGCCACAGCGCGCGCGACAATGTCCATCGCACCGTCTTTGCCGTGGGCGACGAAAAGCAGTCGATCTATTCGTTCCAGGGCGCGGCGCCGGAATCCTTCGCCCGCACCGGCCACGAATTCTCGCAGCGCGTGCGCGCCGCCAACGGCAATTTCGAGCCGGTCAGGCTGACGCTCTCCTTCCGCTCCACCGACGACGTGCTGCAGGCCGTCGACACGGTCTTTTCGAGCGAGGAGACACGGCGCGGCATCACGCTCGATCCCGGCCCGGTGCAGCACAATGCCATCCGCGCCGGCGCGCCCGGCTATGTCGAGGTCTGGCCGTCGATCGGCGCGGACGTGGCGGAAGAACCTGACGACTGGACACAGGCCATCGACCACGCCCATGCGCCAGCCGTGCGCGTGGCCGAAAACGTCGCCGCCACCATCCAGCACTGGATCCGCTCGGGCGAGATCATCGAGGGCAGCGGCAAGCTTCTGTCGGCCGGCGATGTCATCGTGCTGGTGCGCAAGCGCGACCGCTTTGTCCATGCGCTGGCGCGCAGCCTGAAGAACCGGGGCATCGCGGTGGCCGGCGCCGACCGCCTCAGCCTGCCCGGCCACATCGCGGTGAAGGACCTGATGGCGCTCGGCCGCTTCCTCATCCAGCCCGAGGACGATCTGTCGCTCGCCGCGATCCTCAAAAGTCCGATCTTCCGGCTGAGCGAGGACACGCTGTTCGACCTCGCTTATGGGCGCGCCGCAGGCGTCTCGCTCTACACCTCACTGCGCCGCAAGGCGGAGAGCGCGCCTGAACTGGCGGCGGTGGCAAAGCGGCTTGACGACTGGGCGACGGAAGCCGCCTACAAGCCTGTCTTCGAGTTCTATTCGAGCCTTCTCGGCCGTGACGGCGTCCGCAAGGCGATGATTTCGCGGCTGGGGCAGGATGCCGGCGACATCCTCGACGAATTTTTGTCATTCTGTCTCGCCGAAGAGCGCACCGGCCTGCCGGGCCTCGAATCCTTCCTCGCCACGCTGGAAAGCGCCGGGCCCGAGATCAAGCGCGAGATGGACCAGACGCGCGACGAGGTGCGCATCATGACCGCGCATGCTTCTAAGGGTCTTGAGGCGCCGGTGGTGTTCCTTGTCGATGGCGGCGCCACGCCCTTCAGCGACCAGCACCTGCCGCGCCTGATGCCCTTCGAGGCCAAAAGCGAGGAGCTGCGCCGGGCAAAGGGCTATCTCTGGCGCTCCGGCAGCGACGTCAAGAACCTTTATTCGCAGGCCATGTCGGACACGCTGAAGGAGCGCGCCGACGACGAATATCGCCGCCTGCTCTATGTCGGCATGACACGCGCCGAAGACCGGCTGATCGTCTGCGGCTATCATGGCAAACGGGCGCCGAACCCGGCCACCTGGCACGCGCTGGTCAGCAAGGCGCTGATCGCGTCGGGCAAATGCGAGGAACGCGCGCATCCTGTCGCGCCGGACATTTTTGTCCATCGTTTTCGCGTCACGCCACTGCCGGCGGTGCAACTGATGGCCGAACCGCCGGTGGCGAAGGACGAAGAGCAGGTGGCGACAATCCCGCCTGGCTTGTTGGAAAAGCTGCCCCCGGTCGAGCTCCTGCCGCGCCCCTTGTCGCCCTCCGGCGCCTCGGCACTCATCGAGGAAACGCCGGAGCCGGTAGTGTCCACGCGCTCGCCGGTGCTCGATCCGGAGGTGGAGCCCGGCTTCGCCATCGCGCGCGGCCTGGTGCTGCACAAGCTGTTGCAGATGCTGCCCGGCATGGCCGAGGAAGACCGGCGGCCGGCAGCGCTGCGCTATCTCGCCCGCGCCGGCGCATCATGGAAGGACGAGGAACGGCAGGCCCTGCTGGCCTCGGTCGAGGCGATCCTTGCCTCGGAAGATTTTGCGCCGCTGTTCGCCCTCGGCTCGCGCGCGGAAGTCGCGATCATGGGCAGCGTCACGGTCAAGGGCAAGCAGCGCACCGTCTCCGGCAAGATCGACCGGCTGGCGGTGACCGCCGACGAGGTGCTGATCGTCGATTACAAGACCAATCGGCCCGCGCCAGCGTCCTTCGAGCAGGTGCCGCTCGCCTATGTCACGCAGCTAGCGCTCTACCGCGCGCTGCTGGGGCCGCTCTATCCCGGCAGGGGCGTGTCGGCGGCACTTCTGTTTACTGAGATTCCGGGCCTCATCCGGATTCCCGAGGCGGCGATGGACGACGCCCTTGCTCGACTCAACGCGTCGTGACACAAACTGTGCTTGAACGCCTGCTCAACCGGCACCATATGTAGCGCGACTTTTACACCCGAAAGGATTTCATCATGGCCACCGTCAAGGTCGACAAGAGCAATTTCAAGTCCGCTGTGCTGGACGCCGAGGGTCCGGTGGTGGTGGACTTCTGGGCCGAATGGTGCGGCCCCTGCAAGATGATCGGACCCTCGCTGGAAGAGATCTCCAACGAGCTCGCCGGCAAGGTGACGATCACCAAGCTCAACATCGACGAGAATCCGGAGCTGGCCGCGCAGTACGGCGTGCGCTCCATTCCCACCCTGATGATCTTCAAGGGCGGCGAAGTGGCCGACATCAAGGTCGGCGCTGCGCCCAAGACCGCGCTGTCGAGCTGGATCGGCGGCGCCGCCTGATCCTTGCCTGAATGCAGTGGAAGCCCGGCCTCGCGCCGGGCTTTTTCTTTGGTGCCCTGGTTTCGGCGCGCTGGCCCTCGTCAGAGGGCTGCTCCCTCGCTCTCATGGAGCATGCATGAAAGGGAGCACAAAATGACCGGATCCGCCAAGCCCACCGTCTTCATCGACAATGACCGCGTCGTCGTAACCGAATGGCGCTTTGCGCCGGGCGCCAGCACCGGCTGGCACCGCCACGGCCACGACTATGTCGTGGTGCCGCTGATGGACGGCAAGGTGAAGCTTCTGACCAAAGACGGCGAAGCGCTCGCCGAGATGAAGAAGGGCGTGCCCTATTTCCGCTCCGAGGGCGTCGAGCACGACGTGATCAACGCCAATGACGGCGAATATGCCTTCATCGAGATCGAGCTGAAGTAGCGATCACACCGGCGGCGTGCCGTTCTCGGCCAGCACGGCGCCTGCGAGATAGAGCGAGCCGCTGATCAGGATGCGGGGCGCCGGCTCCGAGGCGTCCCAGGTGTCGCGCAGCAGCATCAGCGCGTTGGCGACCGAGCTGACCGGCTCCGCCGAAAGCCCGGCTTCGCCGGCGCGGATGGCAAGTTCGGAATTCGGCACGCTGGCGTCGCTGAAGGCCACCGGCACCGTGTAAACATGGCGCGCGATGCCCTTGAAGGCGCGGAAATAGCCGGTCTGGTCCTTGGTGTTGATCATGCCGCAGATCAGGAAGAGCGGCCGCGGGAATTTTTCTTCCTGCTCGGTCAGCGCCTCTGCCACGACCATGCCGGCGCCCGGGTTGTGGCCGCCATCAAGCCAGATCTCAGCGCCGGCCGGAGCCATATCCACCAGCTTGCCCTGCGGCAGGCGCTGCATGCGCCCGGGCCAACTCACCGTGGTCATGGCGCGGTCGGCGGCGCTCTCGTCGAGCCGGAAACCGGCCGCCTTCACCGCCGCGATCGCTGCCGCCGCATTGGCATATTGGTGGCGGCCGGGCAGGCGTGGCGGCGAAAGGTCCATCAGGCCCGACTGGTCCTGGTAGATCATGCGCCCATGCTCTTGCGTCGCCAGGAAATCCTGGCCGTAGACGGCCAGCGGGCAGCCGAGCCGCTCGGCGGTCGAAACCAGCACCTCGCGGGCGGTGTCGCTCTCCTGCGCGCCGACGATCACCGGGCAGCCGCGCTTGATGATGCCGGCCTTCTCGGCTGCGATCAGCTCCACCCGGTCGCCCAGATAGGCTTCGTGGTCGAGCGAAACCGGCATGATCACCGAAACCGCCGGTTTCTTGATCACGTTGGTGGCGTCGAAGCGGCCGCCCAGCCCGACCTCGATCACCGCCGCGTCGGCGGGATGTTCGGAAAACAGAAGGAAGGTGACGGCGGTGAGGATCTCGAAAACGGTGATGGTCTCGCCGCGATTGGCTTCGGCCGCCCGCTCGATCGCGTCGGCAAGCACGGCGTCGGCCACGAACTTGCCGCCACCTTCCGCGCCCAGCCGGTAGCGCTCGTGCCAGTTGACCAGATGCGGCGAGGTATGGACGTGGGTGCGGTAGCCCGCGGCCTCAAGCAAAGCGCGCGAAAAGGCCGCCGTCGAGCCCTTGCCATTGGTGCCGGCGATGTGGACCACCGGCGGCAACCTGTCCTGCGGGTTGCCTAGGCGTTCGAGCAGGCGCGAGATGCGATCCAGCGAAAGGTCGAATCCTTTCGGGTGCAGCGCCATCAGGCGCTCTATTTGGCGGTCGGCCAGAAGGGTGGACATGATTTCTCCCCCGGAGCAAGGTCTCGAGCCGGCTTGAGCGTCGTGTGGTCCGCGTCAGGCCTGCGGCCGCGCCTCGGCGCGGGTGGCCGCCATGGCGGGAACCGCTTCGCCGGCTTCCGCGTGCTCGGGCACCTTCATGAGGATCTTCAGAAGCTGCGCGATGGTCTGCTTCAGCTTGAGGCGCGAAACCACCATGTCGACCATTCCATGCTCCATCAGATATTCGGAGCGCTGGAAACCGTCGGGCAGTTTCTCGCGGATCGTCTGCTCGATGACGCGCGGGCCGGCGAAGCCGATCAGCGCGCCGGGCTCGGCAATGTGCACGTCGCCCAGCATGGCGTAGGAAGCGGTCACGCCGCCGGTGGTCGGGTTGGTCAGCACCACGATATAGGGCAGGCCGGCTTCCTTCAGCCGGTCGACGGCCACCGTCGTGCGCGGCAACTGCATCAGGGACAAAATGCCCTCCTGCATGCGCGCGCCGCCGGATGCGGCAAACAGGATCAGAGGCCGGCGCTTCTCGACCGCCGTCTCGAAGGCCTTGACGATGGCGTCGCCCGCGGCCATGCCCAGCGAGCCGCCCATGAAGGCGAAGTCCTGAACGGTCACGACCACCGGCAGCCCCTCGATGCTGCCAAGCGCGTTGAGGATGGCATCCTCCAGGCCGGTCTTGGCCTTGGCGTCCTTCAGCCGGTCGACATAGCGCTTCTCGTCGCGGAACTTGAGCGGGTCGGTCGGGACCTTCGGATTGTCGATGACCTCGAACGCGCCGTCGTCGAAGAAGGTCTTCAGCCGCTCGCGCGCGGCGATCTTCATGTGATAGCCGGACGAGGGAATGACGTACTGGTTTTCTTCCAGATCCTTGTGGAAGACCATTTCGCCGGTCTCGGGATCCTTGATCCAGAGGTTGTCCGGCATCTCGCGCCGGCCCAGCATCGAGTTGATCTTCGGGCGGACGAAATTGGTGATCCAGTTCATGGCATCTGTTCCAGTGATGTCAAAGACATGGGGATGTTATTGGGCGACAGCAAGGCGGGCCGAACGCACGCCGCTCGCCAGGTCCTCGACCAGCGCCGACACGGCCTGAACCGCGGCTGTCGCGCTGGCGGCATTGGCCACGGTGTTGACGATCGCCGTGCCGACGACGACGCCGTCAGCCGCAGCGCCGATCAAGCGGGCCTGCTCGGCAGTCTTCACGCCGAACCCGACGCAGATCGGCAGGTCGGTATGGCCCTTGATGCGGGTGACGGCGGCGGCGACCTTGTCGGTGTCGGCAAGCGCCGAACCGGTGATGCCCGTCATCGAGACGTAGTAGACGAAGCCGGACGTGTTCTGCAGCACCTTGGGCAGGCGGTGGTCGTCGGTGGTTGGGGTCGCCAGGCGGATGAAGTTGACGCCGGCCTTCAGCGCCGGAACGCACAGCTCCTCGTCCATTTCCGGCGGCAGGTCGACCACGATCAGGCCGTCGATGCCGGCTTCGATGGCATCGGCGAGGAAACGGTCGACGCCGTAGATGTAGATCGGGTTGTAATAACCCATCAGCACGATCGGCGTGTCGTTGTCGCCGGCGGCGCGGAAGTCGCGCGCCATCTGCAGCGTCTTTTTCAAGGTCTGGCCGGCCTTCAGCGAGCGCAGGCCGGCTGCCTGGATCGCCGGGCCGTCGGCCATCGGGTCGGAAAACGGCATGCCGAGCTCGATCACGTCGGAGCCGGCCTTGGGAAGCGCCTTCATGATTGAAAGCGAGGTTTCGTAGTCGGGGTCGCCGCCCATGAAATAGGTGACGAGCGCGGGGCGGCCCTCGGCCTTGAGCTTGTCGAAGCGGCGGGCGATGCGGTTGCTCATCGTCAGATCTCCATGCCCAGCATCTTGGCCACCGTGTGCACGTCCTTGTCGCCGCGGCCGGAAAGGTTGACGATCATGATCTGGTCCTTGGCCATGGTCGGCGCGATCTTCATCGCATGCGCGATGGCGTGGGCCGATTCCAGCGCCGGGATGATGCCCTCGACGCGTGTGGTGACCTGGAACGCCTCCAGCGCCTCGTCATCCATGATCGGCACGTAGTCGACGCGGCCGCTGTCGCGCAGCCAGCTGTGCTCGGGGCCGACGCCCGGATAGTCGAGGCCGGCCGAAATCGAGTGGCCGTCGAGGATCTGGCCGTCGTCGTTCTGGAGCAGATAGGTGCGGTTGCCGTGCAACACGCCCGGCCGGCCGGCATTCATCGAGGCGCAATGCTCGACGCCCTCGAGGCCGCGCCCGCCGGCTTCCACGCCGATGATCTTCACGTTGCGGTCGTCGAGGAAGGGGTGGAACAGGCCGATGGCGTTCGACCCGCCGCCGACAGCGGCGACGATGACGTCGGGCAGGCGGCCCTCCTGCTCCAGCATCTGCGCGCGCGCTTCCGTGCCGATCACCGACTGGAAGTCGCGCACCAGCTCGGGGTAGGGGTGCGGGCCAGCGGCGGTGCCGATAAGGTAATAGGTGTCCTCGACATTGGTCACCCAGTCGCGCAGGGCCTCGTTCATGGCATCCTTCAGCGTGCCATGGCCGGAGCTGACCGCGCGCACTTCGGCGCCGAGCAGCTTCATGCGGAACACGTTGGGCTTCTGCCGCTCCACGTCGGTGGCGCCCATATAGACGATGCAGGGATAGCCGAAGCGCGCCGCGACCGTCGCCGAGGCCACGCCGTGCTGGCCGGCGCCGGTCTCGGCGATGATGCGCTTCTTGCCCATGCGCTTGGCGAGCAGGATCTGGCCAAGGCAGTTGTTGATCTTGTGGCTGCCGGTGTGGTTCAGGTCCTCGCGCTTGAAATAGATCTTCGCGCCGCCGAGGTGCTTTGTCAGGCCTTCGGCGTAATAGAGCTTCGAGGGCCGGCCGGCATAGAAGGTGGAGAGCGCGTTGAGCTCCTCGCGGAAGGCGGGGTCGTTCTTGGCCGCGTCCCAGTGCTGTTCCAGGTCGAGGATCAGCGGCATCAGGGTTTCGGCCACGAAGCGGCCGCCGAAAATCCCGAACATGCCCTGCTCGTCGGGGCCGGTGCGGAAGGAATTGGGCTCTGCCGGCTGGTTCACGGCCGATCTCCTAAGTCTGTGTTCGAGCACGCCTTGCCGGAATCTTTTCCGCCGCCGCACGTGCCCATGATGGGGTCAGGCGGCGCGGGTGTCGGTTGCCGCCCGCACGGCCCGGAAGAAATTCTCGATCAGCGCCACGTCCTTGACGCCCGGCGCGCTTTCCACACCCGACGAGATGTCGATGGCGGGCGGATTGGCAAGCCTGATGGCGTCGCCGACATTGGCGGCGTTGAGACCACCCGAAAGCATGTAATCGAGTTCAGCGTCAAGGCCTGCCAGCAGCCGCCAGTCGAAGGACACGCCATTGCCGCCCGGAAGCTCCGAGCCCGCCGGCGGCTTGGCGTCGAAAAGGAAGCGGTCGGCAAGGCCGCGATAGGGCTCGATCGCCGCCAGATCGGCCGCCTCGCGCACGGCGAAGGCCTTGATCACCGGCAGGCCGTAGCGCTGCTTCACCGCCGTCACGCGCTCGGGCGTTTCGCGGCCGTGGAGTTGCAGCATGTCGGGCGCCATCGCGGCGACGATCTCGTCCAGCGTCGCATCGTCGGCGTCCACCGTGACAGCCACCGCCTTGGCGTGGCCTTTCGCTGCCTGGCGCAGTTGCGCCGCCTGCTGCGGGGGCACATGGCGGGGGCTCTTGGAAAAGAAGATGAAGCCGATATGGCTGGCGCCGCCCGCCAGCACCGCCGCCACCGCTTCGGGCGTCTTCAGGCCGCAGATTTTGATGTCGAGTGCCATGCGGGGGGAGTGCCACGAAATGGTGGCGGTGTCGAGGAAAAGCGTGCGCGGATCGGCAGACAAGCCGAAAACGGCCGCCCTATTCGAACACGATTGCCTGAAGGGCGGTGCCGTTGCGCTTTAGCCATGCCTTGCAGCGCTCGGTGTCGGGGCAAAGTTCCTCGCAGAGCTGCCAGAAGCGCGGGCCGTGGTTCATCTCGCGCAAATGCGCCACCTCGTGAGCGACGAGATAGTTTATCACCGGCGGCGGCGCCATCATGATGCGCCAGGAGAACGACAGGGCCCCGTCCGAGGTGCAGGAGCCCCAGCGGCTCGACGTGTCGCGAAAGCGGATCGCCTTGGCGCGCCGGCCGACTGTCGTGCAGTGCTTCTCCACCAGCGCCTCGATGTCGCGCTTGGCCTCGCGCTTGAGGAAATCGGCCACCCGGCGCGGCAGGTGCTGCGCCTCGCCATGAACGGTCAGGGTCGGCCCGCCGGTGTTGCTGCCTATCCTTGTCGTGCCGCGCTTTTCCGGCTCATGCAGGATCAGATGCGGCACGCCGCGGATCGGCACCTTGATGCCGGCGCGCACCTGGGGCCGGTCGGGCACATTGGCCAGCCGCTGCTCCAGCCAGCCCTGGTGGCGCGTGAGGAAACGGTCGACCTCGCCTCGCGCCAGGCCGGGCGGCACGGTGATGCGCAGGCCGCGCCCGCCGGCATCGATGCGCAGCGTCAGCCGCGTGGCGCGATCGTTCTCGACGATGCGCAACGGCAGGGTGCGGCCCGACACGGTGTGCTCGCGCTGCTGCACCGGATTTGGCGCTGGGGGCTGCAACTTTTTCAGGAAACCGAACGGCATGGGGCAACAATAAGTGATTCGGCAGCGAACATGATGCTTGTGCCGCCCAAAATCCCCGGCTTTGGGGGGCGCAATGGGGTCAGAGCAAAGAAAAACGGCGCCGCTGGGGCGGCGCCGCGAGTTCGGGCGGGATGATTTCAGGCTTCGTCGCTCGGGCCGGCATCGGGCCCGCCGCGAGCGCTTGCCGTCGGCTTCGATCTGTTGCGGTTGGCCATGAAGCGGTCGAACTCTTCCTGGTCCTTGGCGCGGCGCAGCTCGCGCATGTAGTCGTCGAATTCGGTCAGCGTCTCGTCGAGCTTGCGGCGCTCCTCGGCAAGGCGCTCCAGCTCCTTCTCGCGCCAATCGTCGAAGGCCACGTTGCCGGTGCCCGAATGCGCCCTGTAGGAAGCCTTGCGGCAGCCGGCGAAGATGCCGTCCGTTGCCCGGTTGACGTCGCGCTTGAAGCCGTCAAGCCGGTCGCCCCAGATGATATAGGCAAGCATGGCGAGGCCAAGCGGCCAGAACACCATGAAGCCGATCACCATCAAGGCAATGGTCGCCGGCGTCCAGGCCGGGCGGATCAGTGCAGTCGTGCTCATGTTTTCCGGTTCCTTCGGTTCGAGGCAGCCACGCCGGCTGCTCCAGATCGAAATGGGAACGGCAAAACCCCGGTTCAAGACGGTTTCGGCGAAAACCGGACAAGCCCCCGTCAGGACGTGCGTTTTTCGAGGATCCTGATGGCGTCCAGCGCCAGTACCGTCAGCCCGGCCACCAATCCCCAGAAGGCGGCGCCGATGCCGAATATCGTCAGCCCCGAGGCGGTGACGGCGAAGGCCGTGGTGGCCGCCATGCGCTCGCGCTCGTCCTTAAGCGCGATCGTCAGCGCATTGGCCAGCGGCGCCATCAGAGCCAGGCCCGCCACCAGCACGATCAGGCTCTGGGGCAGCACGGCGAAGACCGCCACCAGCGAGGCGCCGAAGAGCGCGAAGACAAGATAGGCCAGCGTGTAGAACGGCCCGGTTTTCCAGCGCTCGGCCGGGTCGGGGTGGGCATCCGGCCCGGTGCAGATCGCCGCCGAGATCGCCGCCAGGTTGGTAGTCAGTGCGCCGAAGGGGGCGGAGAGCAGCGAGAACAGGCCCGTCACCGAGATCAGCGGCCCCGGTTCCGGATGGTAGCCGGCGGCGCGCAGCACGGCGAGGCCGGACAAGTTCTGCGAGGCCATTGTGACGAGGTAGAGCGGCACCGCAAGCCCGATGACGGCGGCGATGGAGAAGGTCGGGGTGATCAGGGTCAGTGTCGAGAGTTCCGGCGTGGGCAGCCCGCCGACACGGCCGGTCAGGAAGGCGAGCGCGCCGCCACCCACCAGAACGGCCAGCACCGACAGCGCCGGGTTGAACAAACGGATCACGAAG
This sequence comes from Mesorhizobium sp. KR2-14, assembly GCF_040049255.1. Lineage (NCBI taxonomy): Bacteria > Pseudomonadati > Pseudomonadota > Alphaproteobacteria > Hyphomicrobiales > Phyllobacteriaceae > Mesorhizobium > Mesorhizobium sp. KR2-14. The sequence goes on from NZ_JBDZDR010000003.1 coordinate 213,947, forward strand.
AAGGCCGCAACCAGCGGCAGGATCAGCACCGGATCGACCGGGACGGCCTTGGCCGCATTGATGGCGAAAGTGACGACGATGCCGGCCAGCATGCCCGATGCCACCGAGGCCGGGATCCTGGCGATCAGCCTGGTCAGCGGCTTGAACAAGCCGGTGACGATCAAAAGCAGCGCCGCCACGATGAAGGCACCCACGGCCTCGCTCATCGTGAAGCCCGAGCTTGCCGCTACCAGTGCCGCCCCCGGCGTCGACCAGGCGGTGATGACCGGCATCTTGGTGCGCCAGCTCAGCCAGGCGGTTTCCAACGCCATGGCGAGACAGATCGCCGTCACCCAGCTTGCGGTTTCCGCCCGGCTCGCGCCGACCGCCTCAGCGGCCGCGATGATGACGGCCAGCGTGCCGCCGAAGCCGACGATGGCCGCGACGAAGGCGGAGGCGGGAACCGAAAGCCGCATCGCCTACCTCGACTGCTCGCTGACGGCTTCGACGGCGCGGATGAGCATGTCCAGGTCCTGCGGCCGCGACAGGCGGTGGTCGCCGTCGGGGATGAGCGAGAGCGTGACGTCGTCGGCGGGCAGCAGGCCCACCAGCTTCAACGCATGGGTGTGGGGCACGTCCGGGTCGGCGAGGCCCTGCAGCACATGCACCGGGCAATGCGTGTCGATCGGGCGGTCCATCACCCGGTTCAGCCGCCCGTCCTCTATCAGGGCGCGGGTGTAGACGTAGTTTTCTGGCGAGTATTCGGAGGGCACGTCGAAGAAGCCCTTTTCGGCGAGGTCGCGCTTCTGGGCCTCGCTCAGCTTGGGCTCCACGAGCTCGCTGGTGAAATCGGGCGCCGGCGCAAGCAGCACCAGCCCGGCCACGCGCTCGCCTTCGCCGGCCTTGCGCAATTCCTGCGCCATGCGCAGCGCGATCCACGCGCCCATGGAGGAGCCGACCAGTATCTGTCGGCCCTTGGTGAAGTGCCGGAATACGGCAAGGCTCTCAGTGAGCCATTTCGAGATCGTGCCGTCGGCGAATTCGCCGCCCGACTCGCCATGGCCGGAATAGTCGTGCCGCAGGAAGGCGCGGCCGCTGCGCTGCGCCCAGTCGTTCAGGGTTTCGGCCTTGGTTCCCAGCATGTCGGAGCGGAAGCCGCCGAGCCACACCACGCCCGGTTCGCTACCGCCCGAATGGCGCACCGCTATGGCGGTGCCGTCGATGTCGAGGAAGTGCGGTGGCGTGTCGGTCATTTCGGTGTCCTGTCGGTGTAGCTGTTGTGGCACAGGTTGAATCCGCCGGAAAGTGTCGCGCTGCCGGCGAAAGTGATGGCGAACGAATCATGGATTCAGGTGATTTATTCTATTCCGTGTGCTATTGACTCGCTCCGCGTCGTACCAACATAGGCGCAATACAAGCAATGAACGTCAACGGTTTGAGGAGATAACGACCATTCGCAGACCTTTCAAAGCAGCGGCACCCACCAAGGACGGGCCGCGCTCCAATCGCGATATCCGTGTACCCCGCGTCCAGCTCATCGATGCAGACGGAAGCAATCGCGGCGAAGTTTCAATCAACGAAGCCCTGCAGGCCGCCGAAGAGGCAGGTCTCGACCTCGTTGAGATTTCCCCCAACGCTCAGCCGCCGGTCGCCAAGATTCTCGACCTCGGCAAGTTGAAATACGCAAACCAGAAGAAAGCGGCCGAAGCCCGCAAGCATCAGAAGACCATCGAGATCAAGGAGATCAAGATGCGTCCCAACATCGACAGCCACGATTACGAGGTGAAGATGAGGGCGGTGCGGCGCTTCTTCGAGGAAGGTGACAAGGTCAAGCTGACGCTGCGTTTCCGTGGCCGCGAAATGGCGCATATGGAACTCGGCATGCAGTTGCTGAACCGGGTCCGTGAGGAAGTCGCGACCATTGCCAAGGTCGAGGCGGAACCCAAGCTCGAAGGCCGCCAGATGATGATGGTGCTCGCGCCGCGCTGAGGCCAGCCGGCATCCAAGATGATTGCGCCGCCGCCGGCGGCGCGCCGTGCAAGAACTTTCCGCAAGGGTGCGGTCTTCGCCATCGGCAGACCGCACCCTTTTTCACATCATGTTACAGGTCCCAATGTCTCCGCACGATCTGAGCCGTTTCCAGCACCGCCGACGCCTGGCGCTTGCAGTCCTTATCGCGGTTGTCCTGCTTGGCCTTCTGTTCGTTCAGTCGAGGCTGCCCAGCAGTGGCAAGGCTCATGAGTATGTGGAAGCCCTGGGCTTCGGACTCATCCTGTTGGCAATCCTCGGGCGGACCTGGTGCACGCTCTATATCGGCGGCCGCAAGGCCGCCGAGATCGTCGATACCGGGCCCTATTCGGTGACGCGCAACCCGCTTTATGTCTTCAGCGCCATTGGCGCTGCGGGGGTCGGCGCCTTGGCAGGTTCGGTGACCGTGGCCGTGGTCTTTGCAGTGGTCACCTATCTGTGCTTCCTCTACGTCATCCTGGTCGAGGAAAGATATCTCGCCAGCACGTTCGGCGATGTCTATCTTCGCTATATGCAAAGGGTGCCGCGCTTCCTCCCGAATTTCGGGCTCTTCAAGGATGCCGAAATGCTTTCGGTGCGGCCGAAGGTGCTTTACCGCACCTTCACCGACGGGCTGATTTTCCTGGTGGCTTATCCGTTCTTCGAGATCGTCGAATATCTGCAGAACAGCGGCATCCTGCCGGTCCTTTTCCGCGTGCCCTGATCCCGTAGCGGCGCGATTCAGCGGTTGCGCTTTGGCCGGCGCATCGCTATAAGGCCGCGTCCAGAACCGTCCGGCAGGGCATGCCGTGGCGGTTCCTGTTGCTTTTCGGGCTTTGGTCGGCCCGAAGCGAAATAAGCGCAATCCAGCGCAGCAGAAAGGAAAGCAAAATGCCCAAGATGAAGACCAAATCGGCCGCCAAGAAGCGGTTCAAGATTACCGCCACCGGCAAGGTCCTGTCGGCTGCCGCCGGCAAGCGCCACGGCATGATCAAGCGCACCAACAAGTTCATTCGCGATGCCCGCGGCACCATGGTTCTCGCTGAGCCGGATGCCAAGAAGGTCATCAAGAATTTTCTGCCGAACGGCCTCTGAGCCCGGCTAACGCGTTTTAAGGAGATCATGACATGCGCGTAAAACGAGGCACTGTCGGCCACGCCAAGCACAAGAAGGTCATGAAAGCCGCCAAGGGCTTTTATGGTCGCCGCAAGAACACCATCCGTATCGCCAAGCAGGCGGTTGAGAAGTCGCTGCAGTACGCCTATCGCGACCGCAAGAACCGGAAGCGCAATTTCCGCGCCCTCTGGGTCCAGCGCATCAACGCTGCTGTGCGCGAGCACGGCCTGACCTACGGCCGCTTCATCGACGGCCTCAACAAGGCTGGCATCGAGATCGACCGCAAGGTCCTGTCCGACATGGCCATCCACGAGCCGCAGGCGTTCGCCGTGCTCGTCGGCAAGGCCAAGGTGGCGCTGGAGTACCTGAAGAACACCACGCCGAACGCTTTTGAAAGCGCAGTCGCTTAAAGACCAGCGCTTCCCAAGCTTCGACATCAACTGACTGGGAAACCCGCGCTGGCACGGCTGGCGCGGGTTTTTCGTATGAAAACGGCATGAAACGGCCGGCAGGACGACACCTCGGATGACGGGCCGCAAGCGGCCGAAGGGACGACGATGACAGATATTGATCAACTCGAACGATCGATCACCGAGGCAATAGCCGCGGCCTCCGACGAGCAGGCGATCGAGGCCGTGCGCGTTGCCGCGCTGGGCAAGAAGGGCTCGATCTCCGAAAAGCTGAAGACGCTCGGCGCCATGAGCCCGGAAGAGCGCCAGACCATGGGCCCGGTCATCAACGGCCTGAAGAACCGCGTCACCGAAGCGCTGGCTGCCCGCAAGAGCGAGCTGAAGGACGCCGCTATCGCCACGCGCCTCGCCGCCGAGAAGGTCGACGTCACGCTGCCCGTGCGCCAGTCGCCGGCCGAGCGCGGCCGCATCCACCCGATCAGCCAGGTCATCGACGAAATCGCGGCGATCTTCGGCGATCTCGGCTTCGCCATTGCCGAAGGCCCGGATGTCGAGACCGACTATTACAACTTCACGGCGCTGAATTTTCCGGAAGGCCATCCGGCGCGCGAGATGCACGACACCTTCTTCTTCAATCCGGATGGGAAGGGCGAGCGCAAGGTGCTGCGCACGCACACCTCTCCGGTGCAGATCCGCACCATGGAGACGCAGAAGCCGCCGATCCGCATCGTCATTCCCGGCAAGACCTACCGCCAGGATAGCGACGCCACCCACTCGCCGATGTTCCATCAGGTCGAGGGCCTGGTCATCGACAAGACGGCCAATGTCGCCAACATGAAGTGGGTGCTGGAAGAGTTCTGCAAGGCCTTCTTCGAGGTGCCGTCGGTCAAGATGCGCTTCCGCCCGAGCTTCTTCCCGTTCACCGAGCCGAGCCTGGAAGTCGACATCCAGTGCGACCGCTCGCGGCCGGGCGAAGTGCGCTTCGGCGAGGGCAACGACTGGATGGAGATCCTCGGCTGCGGCATGGTGCACCCCAACGTGCTGCGCGCCGGCGGGCTCGATCCTGACGAGTACCAGGGCTTTGCCTGGGGCATGGGCATCGACCGCATCGCCATGCTGAAATACGGCATGCCGGACCTGCGCGCCTTCTTCGACGCCGATGTCCGCTGGCTGGCCCATTACGGATTCCGTCCGCTCGACATGCCGACACTGTTCGGCGGACTGAGCAACTGATCGAGCGGCAAGGGATAGAAAAATGAAATTCACACTCTCCTGGCTCAAGGACCATCTCGAGACCGACGCCTCGCTCGAAGAAATCGTCGAGCGCCTGACCTCGATCGGCCTCGAAGTCGAAGCCGTTGATGACAAGGCGGCCCTGAAACCCTTCGTCATCGCCAAGGTGCTGACGGCCGCGCGTCACCCGGACGCCGACAAGCTGCAGGTGCTCTCCGTCGATACCGGCGCGGGCGCGCCTATCCAGGTCGTCTGCGGCGCCCCCAATGCGCGCGCCGGCCTGATCGGTGCCTTCGCCGCGCCCGGCACCTATGTGCCCGGCATCGACGTCACTCTCTCCATCGGCAAGATCCGCGGCGTCGAAAGCCACGGAATGATGTGCTCCGAGCGCGAGCTTGAGTTGTCGGACGAGCACAACGGCATCATCGAGCTGCCGGAAGATGCGCCAGTAGGCACCCCGTTCGCCACCTACGCCAAGCTCGACGATCCGGTCATCGAGATCAACCTGACGCCAAACCGGCCGGACGCCACGGGCGTCTACGGCATCGCTCGCGATCTCGCCGCTTCCGGCCTCGGCACGCTGAAGACGGCGCCGGTCGAGCCGGTTGCAGGCAAGGGCGCGACGCCGGTGAAGCTTACCATCGAGGCGCCGGAACTGTGCCCGGGCTTCGCGCTGCGCCTCGTGCGCGGGGTGAAGAATGGGCCGTCGCCGAAGTGGATGCAGCAGCGGCTCATCGCCATTGGCCTGCGCCCCATCAACGCTCTGGTCGACATCACCAACTACATGACCTTCGATCGCGGCCGGCCGCTGCATGTGTTCGACGCGAAGAAGGTCGCCGGCAACCTCACCGTGCGCCGCGCCAGGGACGGCGAGAAGGTGCTGGCGCTCGACGGGCGCGAATATGAGCTGACGCCCGAGATGTGCGTGATCGCTGATGCGGAAGGCGTCGAGTCGATCGCAGGCGTCATGGGCGGCGAGCATTCGGGCTGCGACGAGAACACCACCGACGTGCTGATCGAGTCGGCGCTGTGGGAGCCGCTCAACATCGCCCGCACCGGCCGTCATCTCGGCATCATTACGGACGCGCGCTACCGCTTCGAGCGCGGCGTGGACCCCGAGTTCATGGTTCCGGGCCTGGAACTCGCCACCCGCATGGTGCTCGACCTCTGCGGCGGCGAGCCCACCGAGGCCGAAGTGGTCGGCTATGCCGGCCACAAGCCGACAGTCGTTTTCTTCCCGCTTTCGGAAGTGAAGCGCCTGACCGGCATCGAGGTTCCCAGGGCCGAAAGCCTGTCGATCCTGTCGCGCCTCGGCTTCAAGCCGCTCGGCAATGGCGATGTGGTCGATGTCGAGGTGCCGTCCTGGCGCCCGGATGTCGACGGCAAGGCCGACCTGGTGGAAGAAGTCATGCGCATCCATGGCGTCGACGAGATCGCGCCGCAGCCGCTTTCCAGCCACGATGCGGTCAACGGCAAGATCCTGACCACGCTGCAGATACGCAGCCGCGCGGCGCGGCGTGCGCTCGCCGTGCGCGGCATGATGGAGGCCGTCACCTGGTCGTTCATCCCGGCAAAGCATGCCGAGCTGTTCGGCGGCGGCAAGCCCGAGCTGAAGCTTGCCAACCCGATCGCGGCCGACATGTCCGACATGCGTCCCTCGCTGCTGCCGGGCCTGCTCACGGCAGCCCAGCGTAACGCTGACCGCGGTCTTGGCGATGTGGCGCTGTTCGAGGTTTCGGGCACCTATGAGGGCGACACGCCGGAAGCCCAGCGCCGCGTTGCCGCCGGCGTCCGCCGCGGCACGGCGAAGCTCGAAGGTGCTGGCCGCAGCTGGTCCGGCAATGCCGGCGCCGTCGGCGTGTTCGATGCCAAGGCCGATGCGCTGGCCGCACTCGAGGCCTGCGGCGCGCCGGTGGACAGGCTGCAGATCGAGGCGGGTGCGCCCTCGTGGTACCACCCCGGCCGCTCGGGTGTGATCAAGCTCGGGCCCAAGACCGTTCTCGGCACCTTCGGCGAGTTTCATCCGAGGACGCTGGAGGCGCTCGACGTTTCCGGCCCCGTGGCCGGCTTCGAAGTCTTCATCGACGCCATCCCCGAGCCCAAGGCAAAACCCACCCGCACCAAGCCGAAGCTCGAGCTTTCGGCCTTCCAGGCTGTGAAGCGCGATTTCGCCTTCGTGGTCGACAAGACGGTCGAGGCCGGCACGCTGATGCGCGCGGCCGCCGGCGCCGACAAGAAGCTGATCACCGGCGTTTCCGTCTTCGACGTGTTCGAGGGCGCTTCGCTCGGCGAAGGCAAGAAGTCGGTCGCCATCGAGATTTCGATCCAGCCCGTCGAGCGCACGCTGACCGACGAGGATTTCGAGGCGCTCGCCGGCAAGATCGTCGAGAACGTCAAGAAGCAGACCGGCGGCGTGCTGCGCGGCTGATCTCCTTAGACATCCCCCTTTACAAAGCCGGGCCTCGCGCCCGGCTTTTCTTTTGGCCCCCCGCTGGCTAGGCTCGCGCCACCAGTTCGGGCGGAAGGAGTCAAAAAATGTTACGGTGGGGAGTTCTGTCCACGGCCAAGATCGCGCGCGACCAGGTGCTGCCGGCGATCGCCGATGCGGAAAATGGCGTGGTTGCGGCGATTGCCAGCCGCGATGCTGGCAAGGCGCGTGCGCTGGCCGACCGTTTCGGCGCGCCGCATGCCTTCGGCTCCTATGAGGAGCTTCTGGCCTCGGATACGGTCGACGGGGTCTATATTCCGCTGCCCACGTCGCAGCATGTCGAATGGGCGGCGAAGGCGGCCGAGGCCGGGAAGCATGTGCTGGTGGAAAAGCCGCTGGCGCTGAAGGCCGAGGACATCGCCCCGCTGATCGAAATACGCGACCGGCAAAAGGTGCTGATCAGCGAAGCCTTCATGGTGTTTTACCATCCGCAGTGGCGCAAGGTGCGCGAGCTGATCGCTGATGGCGCCATCGGCCGGCTGCGGCACGTGCAGGGCGCCTTCAGCTACTACAATGTCGACCCCGGCAACATGCGCAACCAGCTTGCGCTGGGCGGCGGCGCGCTGCCCGACATTGGCGTCTATCCGACGGTGACGACCCGGCTGGCCTCGGGCAGGGAGCCGCTGCGCATTCAGGCGACCATCGAGCGCGACAAGGTCTTCGGCACCGACATCTATTCCTCGGTCAAGGCTGATTTCGGCGATTTCGAGCTGAGCTTCTATTGCTCCACGCAGATGGCGCTGCGCCAGTCCATGCTCTTCCATGGCGAAAAGGGTTTCATCGAAGTGCATGCGCCGTTCAATGCCGGCGACTACGACCACCACCGGGTCGAGCTGCACGACCAGCGGCGCAATGAGGCGACGGTGTTCCGTTTCCCCGGAACTCGGCAATACCGGCTGCAGGTCGAGGCTTTCGCGCGCGCGGCGCAAGGAAGCGGGGAGCCGGTGTTTTCGCTGGAGAATTCGGTGCTCAACCAGAAGGTCATCGACGCGATCTTCCGCGCCGGAGAGCATGAGGGCTGGGAAAAGGTCTGATCACCAATAGACGCCGCCGCGCGTCGGGCGGATGCGCGGGCGGCCCCTTGGTGGGTTGAGCGGCACGTCGCTGGCAGGCGCATCGCCGGCCTGCGGCGGCTGCTCCATGGCGAAGAGCGGATGGAACGGTCCGCCGAAATAAGGCCCATGCGAGGGCCGGATGTGCGGAACGGTCGATATCCGCGGACGCGGCGCCTCGAACAGCACGAAAGGCGCACCGGATCTGTTGGCGGCCTTCAGCGCCATAAGCCGCGAAATACGGTCCTCCGTGCGCGGATGGCTGCGCAGCACCGAAGGGTCGGGCAGGCGCCCGCCGGGCAGAAGCAAGTTTTCCCAGCGCCGGCCCTGGGCCGTTTCAAGCCTGGTAAGAGCGGAAGCAAGTCCGTCCGGGTCTCCGGTCAGCATGACGGCGCCCAGATCGGCATCGAACTCGCGCGTGCGCGACAGCGCCATCTGCAACAGGCCGCCGACGGTGGGCGCGGCCATCAGGACCAGCACGCCGAGCCACGGAACGTGGTGGCCGGAGCCGCCGACGGCGCCGCCGATGTTGAGGAAAAGCGAAAAAAGTCCCACCGTCGACATGACCGAGGTGAAGCGCGACACCATGTCCGCGAAGGCCATCACCTTCACGTCCTCGTTAGCGATGTGGCTCATCTCGTGGGCCAGCACCCCCGCCAGCTCGCGTGCGGAAAGCTTGCGCGCCAGCGCGTCGGTGATCGCGATGGCGGAATCCTCGCGTTGGCCGACCGCGAAGGCGTTCATGATCTGCGAGGGAATCACATGCAGCTTCGGCGTGTTGGGCAGGCCCGCCCGCCGCGACAGCTCGGCCACTATACGCAGCCCCGTCGGAAAGGTTTCGGGCGAAACGGGGCTTGCCTTGTACATGGCAAGCACCAGCTGCGGGCTGACCCGCCGCATGGCGGCCATGGACACGGTGCCAACCAGAAGCGCGAAAACCAGCCCTGAAGAGCCGGCGAAAGCCCATGCCGTTATGGCAAGAAGGAACAGCGCCGCCGCGCCAAGCAGCCAGGTGTGCAGCATGTTGGCCATGCGCTTGCGGCGCTGCGCGACGAGGTCGAGCGTGTAATTGCGGTCCATGCGACACATATGGTGCTGCCGACCGAATTGCCCAATCCCGCGCCGGAGGTGGCTTCGAGGGCGCTTGCGCAGTGTGACGCCTGTTCTTATATACCCCCAAGATCGCCGGAGCTGCCGCAGGTACAGGCAAAGCCAGCGAAAATTTCTTGTGAACCAAGGGGCTGCCGCCGGAACGCCTGATGGGTCCTGGCAGCTTGCTAAGTGGAGAGAACGACATGGCAAAAGTAATCGGTATCGACCTCGGAACGACGAATTCCTGCGTCGCCGTCATGGACGGCAAGGACGCCAAGGTTATTGAAAATGCGGAAGGCGCGCGCACGACCCCTTCCATCGTCGCTTTCACGGATGGCGATGAACGGCTGGTGGGGCAGCCGGCCAAGCGCCAGGCGGTAACGAACCCCGAAAACACGATTTTTGCAGTGAAGCGCCTGATCGGCCGTCGCTATGACGACCCGGTGACCGAGAAGGACAAGAAGCTGGTGCCCTATCACATCGTCAAGGGCGACAATGGCGACGCCTGGGTCGAGGCCGGCGGCAAGAAGCTGTCGCCGTCGCAGATCTCGGCGATGATCCTTCAGAAGATGAAGGAGACGGCGGAATCCTATCTCGGCGAGAAGGTCGAGAAGGCGGTCATCACCGTTCCGGCCTATTTCAACGACGCCCAGCGCCAGGCCACCAAGGACGCCGGCCGCATCGCCGGCCTCGAGGTCCTGCGCATCATCAACGAGCCGACCGCTGCCGCGCTGGCCTATGGCCTCGACAAGAACGAAGGCAAGACCATCGCCGTGTATGACCTTGGCGGCGGCACCTTCGACATTTCCGTGCTGGAGATCGGCGACGGCGTGTTCGAGGTGAAGTCGACCAATGGCGACACCTTCCTCGGCGGCGAAGACTTCGACATGCGCCTGGTCGAGTACCTGGCCGACGAGTTCAAGAAGGAGCAGGGCATCGACCTGCGCGGCGACAAGCTTGCGCTGCAGCGCCTCAAGGAGGCCGCTGAAAAGGCCAAGATCGAGCTGTCGTCGGCTTCGCAGACCGAAATCAACCTGCCCTTCATCACGGCCGATCAGACCGGCCCGAAGCACCTGGCCATGAAGCTCACCCGCGCCAAGTTCGAGCAGCTGGTGGACGATCTGGTCCAGCGCACCGTCGAGCCCTGCAAGGCGGCGCTGAAGGATGCCGGCCTCAAGGCTGGCGAGATCGACGAGGTGGTCCTGGTCGGCGGCATGACCCGCATGCCCAAGATCCAGGAAGTGGTGAAGCAGTTCTTCGGCAAGGAGCCGCACAAGGGCGTCAACCCCGACGAGGTCGTCGCCATGGGCGCAGCCATCCAGGCCGGCGTGCTGCAGGGCGACGTCAAGGACGTGCTGCTGCTCGACGTGACCCCGCTGTCGCTGGGCATCGAGACGCTGGGCGGCGTGTTCACGCGCCTCATCGAGCGCAACACCACCATCCCGACCAAGAAGAGCCAGGTCTTCTCGACCGCCGAGGATTCGCAGTCGGCCGTGACGATCCGCGTCTTCCAGGGCGAGCGCGAAATGGCGGCCGACAACAAGCTGCTCGGCCAGTTCGACCTGGTCGGCATTCCGCCGGCTCCGCGCGGCGTGCCGCAGATCGAGGTCACCTTCGACATCGATGCCAACGGCATCGTCAACGTCTCGGCCAAGGACAAGGGCACCGGCAAGGAGCACCAGATCCGTATCCAGGCCTCCGGCGGCCTGTCCGACGCCGACATCGAGAAGATGGTCAAGGACGCCGAGGCCAATGCCGAGGCCGACAAGCAGCGCCGCGCGCTGGTCGAGGCCCGCAACCAGGCCGAGTCGCTCGTGCATTCGTCGGAGAAGTCGCTCAAGGATTATGGCGACAAGGTCTCCGAGGCCGACCGTACCGCGATTTCGGATGCGATCGCCGCGCTGAAGACGGCCGCCGAGGGCGATGACGTCGAGGCGATCAATGCCAAGAGCCAGGCGCTGGCCGAAGCCGCGATGAAGCTTGGCCAAGCCATGTACGAGGCGCAGCAGCAGGAAGCGGCCGGCGCCGATGCAGCGGCGGCAGCCGCGAAGGATGGTGCCGACGTTGTCGATGCCGACTTCGAGGAAATCAACGAAGACGACGACAAGAAGAAGTCCGCCTGACAGGCGTGACCCGTTTGCTACAAGGGGGCCCGGCGCGATTTTGCCGGGCCTTTTTGCAAGTCCGGCGGAAAATCCACGTTGCGAAGCATTGTAACTCTGGTATCGGCGCTCAAGGCTTACTAAATCGGATGCCAGCGCCGAAGTAACGGACGAAGCGATGCATCAAGACATTGAACATCCGGGTCGCGGAGCAAGATGAAAGCTGATTTTTACGAAACTCTGGGCGTCGACAGGAGCGCCGACGAGAAGGAGCTGAAGAGCGCCTTCCGCAAGCTGGCGATGAAGTTCCACCCCGATCGCAATCCGGGTGACGAAGCCTGCGAACACAAGTTCAAGGAAATCAACGAAGCCTACGAAACGCTGAAGGACCCGCAGAAGCGCGCGGCCTATGATCGTTTCGGCCACGCGGCATTCGAGAATGGCGGCATGGGCGGCGGCCACGGTTTCGGTGCCGGCGGCTTCTCGGACATTTTCGAGGATATTTTCGGCGAGATGATGGGCGGCGGGCGCCGCCGCTCCTCCGGCCGCGAGCGCGGCGCCGACCTGCGCTACAACATGGAAATCTCGCTCGAGGAGGCGTTTACCGGCAAGACCGCGCAGATCCGCGTGCCGACCTCCATCTCCTGCGACGAGTGCTCCGGCTCGGGCGCCAGGCCGGGCACGCAGCCGGTCACCTGCTCGATGTGCTCCGGTTCCGGCCGCGTGCGCGCCAGCCAAGGCTTCTTCTCCATCGAGCGCACCTGCCCGCAGTGCCACGGCCGCGGCACCACCATCAAGGACCCCTGCCAGAAGTGCTCGGGCCAGGGCCGCGTCACCGAAGAGCGCACGCTTTCGGTCAACATTCCGTCCGGCATCGAGGACGGCACGCGCATCAGGCTCGCCAATGAGGGCGAGGCCGGCCTGCGCGGCGGCCCTCCGGGCGACCTCTACATCTTCCTGTCGGTCAAGCCGCACGAGTTCTTCCAGCGCGACGGCGCCGATCTCTACTGCAAGGTGCCGATTTCTATGACCACCGCCACCCTCGGCGGCTCGTTCGAGGTGGCGACGCTGGACGGCACGCAGACCCGCGTGAAGGTGCCGGAAGGCACGCAGAGCGGCCGCCAGTTCCGCCTCAAGGGCAAGGGCATGCCGGTGCTGCGCCAGTCAGCCATCGGCGACCTCTACATCCAGACGGTGGTCGAGACGCCGCAGAACCTCAGCAAGCGCCAGCGCGAGCTCCTGGAAGAGTTCGAGCGGCTCTCTTCGACCGAGAACCACCCGCAATCCAGCGGGTTCTTCACGCGCATGAAGGACTTTTTCGAATCCTTCGGTGAATGAAAGCCAGGGCCTTTCCGCGGAAGGGCCCTGCGCCGCGCGCTATTGGTTTCGTGCCGATCGGCCCTATTTTGCCTTGCGTGCGCAGGGTGGCTGCCGCTACGTAAGGCGACGGTTCGGGGGCGAATCGCAGGAGACAATGCCGATGGCAACTGGTTCTGGTTTGCGCAAATCGCTCGCGACCAAGTTCGACGACGAATTGCGCTTCTTCAAGGGATGGATGGACAAGCCGAAAGCAGTCGGCGCCATCATTCCCACAAGCTCCGTCACCGCCCGCAGGATGGCATCGGTGGTCAACCCCGCCTCCGGCCTGCCGGTGCTCGAGCTCGGGCCGGGCACTGGCGTCGTCAGTCGCGCCATTCTCGGCCGGGGCGTGGCGCCGGAAAAGCTCTTCGCGGTGGAATATTCCCGCGAGTTCGCCGAGCATATGCGCCGCGCCTTTCCGGGCGTGAACGTCATCCAGGGCGATGCCTTCGATCTCGACCGCACGCTGGGCGAGAATGCCGGCCAGCAGTTCGATTGCGCCATTTCGGCCGTGCCGCTCCTGAACATCCCTGCCGAAAAGCGGGTTCTATACATCAACGACCTGCTCGACCGCCTGCCGCTGGGCCGGCCGGTGGTGCAGATCACCTATGGTCCGCTGTCGCCTGTGCCGGCGCGGCGCGGCGAATATACGGTAGAGCATTTCGACTTCGTCATCCGCAACATCCCTCCGGCCCAGCTCTGGGTCTATCGCCGCGTGGCCCACGGCTGACGCGTGCCTGGCGGGCGGTTGATTCGCGCGCCGGTTTCCCTATACCGGGAGCGAACAGGAGATGCCGATGACCGCCCGAATTCTCGTCTTTGCCGGATCGATCCGCACCGGCGCCTATAGCGGCCAGACCGCCGATGCGGCCGAACGCGAACTGGCGCTGCAAGGCGCCGAAGTCACCCGCATCTCGCTGGCCGACTATCCGCTGCCGATCATGGATCAGGACCTGGAGAAGGAGAAGGGCATCCCCGAGAACGCCATGCGCCTTGGCCGCCAGATCGCCGCGCATGACGGGTTCCTCATCGCCAGCCCCGAATACAACTCCTCCATCCCGCCGCTGCTCAAGAACGCCATCGACTGGGTCAGCCGCATCCGCAAGGATGGCGGTGTGCCCTTCCACCCCTATGCCGGCAAGGTGGCGGCGCTGTGCTCCTCATCCAACGGCAATTTCGCCGGCGCGCGCGGCCTCTACCATCTGCGCTCCGTGCTGATGAACTGCCAGGTCGAGATCATCACGCCGCAATGCTCCGTACCGCGGGCGCAGGACGCCTTCGACGAAAACGGCGAGTTCAAGGATGAGCAGCTGCGCCACAGAATGGAACTCGTCGCCCGCACCCTGATCGAACGGGCCCGCATGCTTTCGACGCGGGTGGAAGCCTGATGCCTGCTCAGATGCGCGACCGTCTCATCGTCGGCCTGGACGTGCCTACCGTGAAGGAAGCCGAAGCCGTGGTGCGCGAGCTCGACGGCGTGACCTGCTTCTACAAGATCGGCTACCAGCTCGCCTTCGCCGGCGGGTTGGACTTTGCCCGCGAGCTGGCCAGCGGCGGCACCAAGGTCTTCCTGGACATGAAGCTGCTCGACATCGACAACACGGTGGCCAAGGGCGTGGAAAACATCGTCAGGATGGGCGTGTCCATGCTCACCCTGCACGCCTACCCGAAGGCGATGCGCGCGGCCGTGGAAGCCGCCAGGGGCAGCGACCTCTGCCTGCTCGGCGTCACGGTGCTGACGTCCATGGATGCGCAGGACCTGATCGACGCCGGCTACCAGTACGATCCGCAGACGCTGGTGCTGCGCCGGGCCGAACAGGCGCGGGCCGCCGGCATGGGCGGCATCGTCTGCTCGGCGGCCGAAGCCGGCGCGGTGCGCCGCGTCGTCGGCCCGGAACTGGCGGTGGTGACGCCGGGCATCCGTCCCGCCGGCGCCGAGCGGGGCGACCAGAAGCGCGTGGTGACGCCGGCCGATGCAATGCGCAACGGCTCCAGCCATCTCGTCGTCGCGCGACCGATCGTTGGTGCGGTTGACAGGCGGGCGGCAGCGCAGGCTATTCTCGACGAGATGGCGGCCGCCTGACTTTTGTATCCGGCATGGGAAGCGGATCGGGCCCGGCGGCAGCCGGAAGACATGGCCCGAACGGAGGAGCAGGCTGATGGCGAAGGGATACTGGATCGCTCGGGTCGATGTGCGCGACCCGGAGGGCTACAAGGACTATGTGGCCACCGCCAGGCCGGCCTTCGAGCGCTTCGGGGCCAATTTCCTCGCCAGAGGCGGCGCGCATGAGGCTGTGGAAGGCCCCGGCCGCGCCCGCAACGTGGTCATCGAGTTCCCTTCGCTCGAGGCTGCGCGCGACTGCTACAACTCGCCCGAATATCAGGCAGCCAAGGCCATCCGCCAGAAATACGCCGATGGCGAGATCGTGCTGGTCGAAGGCGCGTGAGGGCCTGAACGCCGCGCATTTCACACCCGAATCCGTTCGGAAAACCGGCCGCGCGCCGGGCGGCGATCCCTTTTTTCTCCAATTATGGCATCTGCCGACAATATTTTTTCAACATTCGGTACGAAAGTCGGGGCATGTTCCGCGCCAAGTGATATATTGCGCCGCAGCAAATCTCCGCTAATTTTGCTGCGTAGCGAAGCGGGCTTTCGGCCGGTGCAGTCTGCCGCCGCCGGGTAAGGGTTTCGATGTTCTACCAACTCTACGAAATGAATCATGCCGCGCTGCAGCCCGTCCGGGCCTATGCCGACGCGGTCAAGCTGTTCTGCTCGAACCCGCTCAATCCGCTGTCCACCACGCCATGGGGGCGTTCGGTCGCGGCCGCGGCCGAACTGTTCGAGCGCACCACGCGCCGTTATGGCAAGCCGGCCTTCGCGCTGCCGCACACCACGGTCGACGGCAGAGTCGTGGCGGTGGAGGAGAAGGTCGTGTGGTCGCGGCCCTTCTGCAACCTGTTGCATTTCGAGCGCGATCTGCCCGCCGCACGCCGCCCCGACCCCAGGCTGCTGATCGTGGCGCCAATGTCGGGGCACTATGCCACCCTGCTGCGCGGCACGGTGGAAGCGATGCTGCCGCATGCCGATGTCTACATTACCGACTGGGCCGATGCGCGCATGGTGCCGCTCTCGCAAGGCCGGTTCGATCTCGACGACTATGTCGACTACGTCATCGACATGCTGCACGCGCTGGGACCGGACACCCACGTCATGGCGGTGTGCCAGCCTTCGGTGCCGGTGCTGGCGGCCGTGGCGCTGATGGAAGCGCGCGGCGACGCCTTCGCTCCGGCCAGCATGACGCTGATGGGCGGCCCCATCGACACGAGGCGCAACCCCACGGCCGTCAACTTGCTGGCCGGGGAAAAGGGCACCGACTGGTTCCGCGACAATGTCGTCATGCAGGTTCCCTGGCCGGCGCCCGGCTTCGCGCGCGACGTCTATCCCGGCTTCCTGCAGCTCTCCGGCTTCATGGGCATGAATCTCGACCGGCACCTCATCGCCCACAAGGACTTCTTCATGCATCTGGTGAAGAACGACGGCGACGGGGCCGACAAGCACCGCGACTTCTATGACGAATATCTGGCGGTGATGGATCTGACGGCAGAGTTCTATCTCGAGACCGTGGACACCGTCTTCGTGCGCCACCTGCTGCCCACGGGCCGGATGATGCATCGCGGGAACCCTGTCGACCCGGCCGCCATCCGCAATGTGGCGCTGCTGACCGTCGAAGGCGAGAACGACGACATTTCCGGCATCGGCCAGACCCAGGCCGCGCACGACCTGTGCGTGAACATCCCCGACAACATGCGCCAGCACTACATGCAGCCCAAGGTCGGGCACTATGGCGTGTTCAACGGCTCGCGCTTCCGGGCCGAGATCGCGCCGCGCATCCTCGACTTCATGGCCCGCAACGCGTGCCGGCAGCAAACCCGCCCCAAGCCCCGCTTGGTCCGCACAAAGGCCTAGCCGCCGCGCTTCCCGCCGCATCCGGGTGGCCACTGGATGACGCGTGCGGAAGCTGTTGCAGAATCGTCGCGCCGCGCCGGCCTCGTTAACCATCCCCACAAACAGCTGCCGCCGTTAATTGACATCGCTCGCACCCGGCCCTTAACGTTTTGTTAACAATGAAGGGCAGGCGGGGCCGGGGGTATGAACTCCTTTCCAATGGCGTGGCGCACGTTGCGGCGTGCGGCGGTTTTGAGCGGGCTGGTGGTGGGCGGCTGGTGCGGCGGCCACGCCTGGGCTGCGCCCATGGCCACCGGCGGCCTGACCTCGCAGCCCATCGGGCATTACGAATTCTGCAAGGCCAATCCGGACGAATGCAGCATCCGCTCGCGTGACACCGCGCCGGCCGAACTGACCGGCGCGTTGTGGAAACTGCTCGTCTCGCTCAATGTCAGCGTCAACCACGCCATCACGCCGATGAGCGACCTGGAAATCTACGGCAAGGAAGAGGTCTGGGCCTATCCCGACAATGCCGTCGGCGACTGCGAGGACTATGTGCTCGAAAAGCGCCGCATGCTGATGCAAAACGGCGTCTCGCCTTCCAATCTGCTGATCACCGTAGTGCGCAAGTCGGATGGCGAGGGCCATGCCGTGCTGACCGTGCGCACCGACCAGGGCGATTTCATCCTGGACAACCTGACGGATGCCGTGCTGCCGTGGGACGACACCGGCTATCGCTTCCTGAAGCGCCAGGCCAGCAATCACACCGGGCACTGGGTCACCATCCGCGAAGGCCAGGCTCCGCTGGTCGGCTCCGTGCGGTAGCGGGGAGGGCGCGGTCGTCCTCGACCCTCCCGCACGTCGCCAGAGACGGGTTGCCGCCACAGGCAACGGCATGATGCTCCGTCTACGCCGCCCTCCGAACGGCGGTCATGTCAAATTCGGAGGACGTCCGTGTGGTTGTCATGTCAGCCGAACCGACATTCCGCCATCTGCGATCATCGGACTCCCGGTCATGAAGCTGGATCGATCAGAAAGGAGGAACAAGGCTGCCTGCGCAATCTCCTTGGGACTCGCCATCCCCTTCATGGGATGCAAGCTGGCAATGAACTCCAAAGCGGCCGGATTCCCTTCACCGCCGCTTGGCGTGATCGTACCACCCGGCAGTAGCGCATTGACCGTATACCCTCGTGGGCATGGTCCGATGCCAGCGACTGCGTCAAGCCGATCAATCCCGCCTTGGATGCCGCATAGGCTCCCATGCCCGGCATACCACCGTTGCTGAAACCTACAAATGATGAGGTAAAGACGATCGAACCTCGACCGCGCGCCTTCATCGCAGGAATTTGTGCCTTGGCGGCCACGAAGGCGCCGGTCAGATTGACCGAAATTACATCGGTCCAGTTGCCGATGCTCATATCCGGGACAGGCTGCATCTCACCCACGATGCCGACATTGTTGAATGCACCGTTCAACCTGCCGAACTCCTTTATCGCAAGGTCGACAAGAGCATCGGCGTAGCCCTCATCCTTTACGTCGCCGGCCAAAAGCACAGCGCTGCCACCGGCTTGATTGATCGTTTGCGCGAGGGCCTCAAGCTCCCCGAATCGGCGCGCGCCGAGAACCACATTGGCCCCTTCGGACGCGAACAGCCGAGCCGCCGCTGCGCCGATCCCACTGCTCGCGCCGGTGACGATGATAGTCTTGCTTTCCAGTTCCACGACGTGTCTCTCCTGATCATTGCGTCATGGCTGTCTAGCGGCGCGGCAGAGGGCGCGGCCACCCGATTTATGCAACCGGCGGTATGCAGCGTTGAATGGCCAAAGGCAGCTTTGCCCAGGACCTGCGCGGCTACGGCAAATTGCGGTTCGGCCGCTTCCCACCGTCGGCGGCCCTTGCAGGAGGAGAGGCGGGCAAGTCGTCGGGATTGGCGACGCCGGAGATCTCGTCCCCTACGCCGCCTGCACCATGCGCTCGCCGGCCACCCGGTAGGAAATCGCCTCGGCCAGGTGGATGCGGCCAACCGCGTCGCTGCCGTCGAGGTCGGCCAGCGTGCGCGCCACCTTCAGCACCCGGTGATAGGCGCGGGCCGAAAAGCCGAGTTTCTCGCTGGCGTCGCGCAGCAGCGACAGGCCGGCGGCGTCGGGTGCCGCGATCTCCTCGATGAGCGCGGTGGGGCAGTGCGCGTTGGTCTGTCCCGCCGTGGCGCCGATGCGCGTGAACCGCTCCTGCTGCATGGTGCGGGCCATCCCCACCCGCGCCGCCACCGCAGCACTTGCCTCGGCAGCGCCGGGCCTAATCAGGTCGCTGGCCGAAACCGCCGGCACCTCGATGCGCAGGTCGATGCGGTCGAGCAGCGGGCCCGAAATGCGCGCCTGGTAGTCGGCCTGGCAGCGGACCCCTCGCGCGCAGCGATAGCCGGGCTCGCCGGCCATGCCGCAGCGGCACGGGTTCATCGCCGCCACCAGCTGGATGCGGGCCGGATAGGCGACGCGGTGGTTGGCGCGGGCGATCACGCATTCGCCGGTCTCCAACGGCTGGCGCAGCGAATCCAGCACCTGCGGCGTGAATTCGGGCAGTTCGTCGAGGAACAGCACGCCGTTATGCGCCAGCGATACCTCGCCGGGCTTCACCCGCAAGCCGCCGCCGACCATGGCCGCCATGGAGGCCGAATGATGCGGCGCGCGGAAGGGTCGCCGGTCGGTCAGCTTGCCGTCCGCCAGTTCGCCGGCCATCGAGGCGATCATCGACACTTCCAGCAGTTCCTTCGGAGAGAGCGGCGGCAGGATGGAGGGCAAGCGCTGCGCCAGCATGGATTTTCCCGAGCCGGGCGGCCCGACCATCAAGAGGTTGTGGCCGCCGGCTGCCGCCACCTCCAGCGCGCGCCGGGCGCTCTCCTGGCCCTTGACGTCGGCGAGGTCGGGCAGGCCGGTGGCGGCCGCGCGAATGCTTGCCTCCGGCCGCGCCAGCACCTGGGTACCGCGAAAATGGTTGGCGATGGCAATCAGGCTGCGCGGCGCCAGAATGTCGATGTCCGCGCCCGCCCAGGCGGCTTCGGGGCCGGAGGCGGCGGGGCAGATCAGGCCCTTGCCCTCGGCATTGGCCCCCATCGCGGCCGGTAGCGCGCCGGAAACGGCTGCGATGGTTCCGTCGAGCGACAATTCGCCGAGCACGACATAGCCGCCGAGCGCGTCGCCGGGAACCGCGCCAAGTGCTGCCATCAGCCCCAGCGCGATCGGCAGGTCGTAGTGGCTGCCTTCCTTGGGCAGGTCCGCCGGGGCGAGATTGACGGTGACCTTCTTGGGCGGCATCGACAGCCCGGAGGCATGCAGCGCCGCCTGCACCCGCTCGCGGCTTTCGGCCACCGCCTTGTCGGGCAGCCCGACAATGTGCATGCCCATCTTGCCGGGAGCGATCATCACCTGCACGTCGACGGGCACCGCCTCGATGCCCTGGAATGCAACCGTGCGCACGCGCGAAACCATGCCGCCCCCAACGCTGCCGGACTTGCCCCTCCGCATGGTCCCCAGAAGTGGCGGAAGCCGCTTCCCGGGGCGTTCCAGTCATGGCAGCGTCGCGAGCGCATCCGGCCGGCGCCGGCGCTGCAATGCCCGGCTGATCTGTGACGTTGCGTCAGACAACCACAGTTTCAAGGGCAAAGCAAGAACAAGACGGGAACATGCCCGTCGCACGGATTGCAAGTTGGTTGTGACCGGTTGCGCGGGCGGAACATCCGCCCTCCGGCGTCAGCGGCGCTTGTCTTCCACCGCGTCCCAGAACAGCGAGGCGATGTCGGCGCCGCCAAAGCGCTTCACCTCGCGCACGCCGGTGGGCGAGGTCACGTTGATCTCGGTGAGATAGTCGCCGATCACGTCGATGCCGACGAGGATGAAGCCGCGTTGCCTCAGCGAAGGGCCGATGCGGGCGCAGATCTCGCGCTCGCGCTCGGTAAGTTCGGTTTTCTCGGCGCGTCCGCCGACATGCATGTTGGAGCGGGAGTCGTGCTCGGCCGGCACGCGGTTGATGGCGCCCACCGGCTCGCCGTCGATCAGGATGATGCGCTTGTCGCCCTTGCGCACTTCCTTCAGGTAGCGCTGCACGATGAAGGGCTCGCGGAACATCTGCTGGAACATCTCGAGCAGCGCGGCCAGGTTGCGGTCGGCCTCGTGCAGGTGGAAGATGCCGGCGCCGCCATTGCCGTAGAGCGGCTTGACGATGATGTCGCCGTGCTCCTTGCGGAAGGCGTCGACCTCCTCGGGGTCCTTGGTGATCAGCGTCTCCGGCATCAGGTCCGGAAACTCGGTGACGAAGATCTTTTCCGGGCTGTTGCGCACCCAGGCCGGGTCGTTGACCACCAGCGTCCTGGGGTGGATGCGCTCGAGGATGTGCGTGGTGGTGATGTAGTTCATGTCGAAGGGCGGGTCCTGCCGCAGCAGCACCACGTCCATCTCGCTCAGGTCGGTGCGCAGCGGTTCGCCGAGCGTGAAGTGGTTGCCCTTCTCGTCGCGCACCTGCAGTTCCTCGATGCGCGCGAACACCTTGCCGCCGATCATCGACAGCTTGTCGGGCGTGTAGTGATAGAGCCGGTGGCCGCGCCGCTGCGCCTCCAGCGCGAGCGCAAAGGAAGTGTCGCCGGCGATCGAGATCGTGGCGATGTGGTCCATCTGGATGGCGACGTTAAGCGGCATTAGGGTCTCCGGCGGCAAGGCATGAGGGCGCTTTCACCAGCGCATGTATAGGCTGCGGGGCCTTCTGCCAATCCCGCCGCGCGCCGCACGCGGCGAAGAATATGTCGCTCACGCCACCTTGCGGGGCCTCGCCGGCCGCGGCGCATTCCGCGGCACGTCCAGGCGCACGGGCAGCCGTGCGGCGGCCCGCGCCGAGCCCATGCCGAGATAGAACAGCCGCTTCTGCTCGGCGCGCCCGCGCGACACGGAGTCGAGGACCAGCCCGGCCACCGCCATCAGCAGCGATTGCAGCACCAAGGCCACCGAAAGCACCCACGTTGGCAGTCGCGGCACCAGGCCGGTCTCGAAGAACTCGACCAGCACCGGGGCCATCATCACCAGGCCCGCGGCCATGAACAGCGCGGCGAATGCGCCGAAGAAGCGCAAGGGCTGCGTCTCCTTCATCAGCATGGCGAACATCCAGAGGATTTTTGCGCCGTCGCGATAGGTGGAAAGCTTAGAGGTCGAGCCTTCCGGCCGGCGGCCGTAGTCCAGCGCGATTTCGCTCACCGGCAGCTTCAGCTGCGAGGCATGCACCGACATCTCCGTCTCGATCTCGAACCCGCCGGAAACCGCCGGAAAGCTCTTCACGTAACGCCGCGTGAAGGCGCGGTAGCCGGAGAAGATGTCGGTGAAGTCCCGGCCGAACAGCCACTTGTAGAGGCTGTTGAAGATGCGGTTTCCGAAGGCATGGCCCGCGCGCCCGGCATCGTCGGTCACGCCGCGTCTGGTGCCGACCACCATGTCCGAGCCTTCGGTCAGCAGCGTGTTGATGAGCTGCGGCGCGTCTTCGGGCGCATAGGTGCCGTCCCCATCGGCCATCAGGTAGATGTCGGCATCGATGTCGGCGAACATGCGCCGCACCACATTGCCCTTGCCCTGCCGCGGCTCGCGCACCACGATCGCGCCGGCCGCGCGCGCCAGCAGGGCCGTCAGGTCGCGCGAATTGTTGTCGTAGACATAGATCGCAGCGGCCGGCAGCGTCTCGCGAAAGCGGGTCACCACGTCGCCGATCGTCTTTTCCTCGTTGTAGCAGGGCAGCAGCACTGCGATGGTCAGGTCATCCGGCAGGCTATTTGGCATCGCTGTCTCCGAAGTCCGGTACTCAGCACAGTGACCGATCTCCCTCGGTCTGGCTTTACTATTTATTGAAGCCGTTAAGGCTAGGTTTAAGCAGCCGTTTCACTTGTGGGCGAAGCAATGGATGTTGAAAGGCGCTTGAGTATTTCGGGCCGCGCGCGCGCCGTGCTGCTTGTCTTGGCGGCCACCTTCATCGTCCTTGCGGTCCATGCCGTCACCGGCTTCAAGACGCTGTCCGATCTGGGCGGCGACAACGACAGCCTGCTGCGCCTCGTCCAGATCCGCGACCTGCTCGCCGGGCAGGGCTGGTTCGACCCCCATCAGTACAGGATGGGGCCGGAAGGCGGCTTTGCCATGCACTGGTCGCGGCTCGTCGATGCCCCCGTCGCGGCAATCATGCTTGCCATGTCGGCGCTGGGCCTGGCGCCGGCGGGCGCCGAAACAGTGGCGCAGGTCGTCTGGCCGACCCTTCTCCTGGCGCTCACGCTGTTCTTCATCCTGCGCATGGCGCGGCTGTTCGGCGGCGAGAAGGCGGTGCTGCCCGCGGCAGTGCTGGGCGGCTCGGCGCTGTACTTCCTCGGTATTTTCGCGCCGGCAGCGCTCGACCATCACAATGTCCAGCTGCTGCTGGCCTGCGCCTGCCTGTATCTTCTCCTTCGGGCGAGACAAGAACGGGCCGCCGCGCTGCCGGCGGGCGTCTGCGCGGCGCTCATGCTGGCGGTCGGCATGGAAACCGCACCTGTCGTCGCGGCTGTCGGTACATGCGTGGCGGCGCTGTTTCTTTTCGCCCCCGCGCACGAAAGGCTGGTTGCGAGGAATTTCGGCCTCGGCTTTGCGGCAGCCTCGACGGCGGTGTTCTTCGCCACCATCGCGCCCTCCGCCTGGGCGCAGGCGCAGTGCGATGCGTTCTCGGTGGTTCAGTTTGTGCTTGCCGCGCTCTCCGGCCTGGGGCTGGCGCTGGTGACCACGATCCCCGCCGCCGCCGGCACGTTCGGCCGCCGTTTGCTTGCGCTCGGCCTGGTCGGCTTTTTGGTGGCGCTGGCCGCGGTGCTGGCCTTTCCGCAATGCCTGGCTTCGCCCTATGCCGGGCTCGACCCGCGGCTGACGAGCCTCTGGCTCGACCATGTCTCCGAGGCGCGGTCCCTGTTTGCGCTGGCTTCGGAAGATCCTGCCGTGCTGGCCGCGCGCTATGCCACGCCGCTCCTGGCGCTTGCGCTCATGGCGATGCGCCTGCGGGCAGGGGGCTGGCGCCGGGAAGACAGCCTCGTCGGCGCGGTGCTGGCCGTCTCCTTCCTGGTCAGCATCTGGCAGGTGCGCGGCTCCACCTTTTCAATTTCCCTGGCCGTGGTTCCGCTGTCAGCGTGGATCGCGGGATGGCGCGCGCGCGCCGAGGCGAGTTCCTCGCCGGGCGTATCGCTGCGGATGGTTGCGGTGTGGCTTTTGTCGATCAATGCGAGCTGGACCGGCGCGGCCGCTGCCGCATCCGTGGCGGTGGAAGGCAACCGCACTGCAGACGCGGATGCCGCGTCGGCGTCCCGCTGCACGCGCGCCAGCGACTACGCCCTGCTGGCCACGCAGCCGGCCACGATGGTGCTTGCCATTTCCAACCTCGGCTCGCCGATCCTGGCCTATAGCGGGCACCACGTGTTCTCAGGGCCCTATCATCGCAACGTCGCCGGCAACCTGCTTGCGCTCGATGCGCTGATGGGAACGCCCGCCGAGGCGGAGCGGATTGTCGAACGTCACCATGTCGGTCTTGTCGCCCTGTGCCGGGGCAATTCCGAAAGCCGGCTGCTTTCCGAACAGGCGCCGGTCAGCCTGCTGGCCGGCGTGATGGAGGGCGCAGTGCCGGGCTGGCTCGAATTGCTGCCCGAAAGCGCCGGCCAGCCGCTTGAAATCTACCGCGTGCGGCCCGATCATTGAGGGCCCCGAACCGTGCTCCGGTTCTGGCTGGCGCTCGGGGTTCTTTGCCGGCGAATGGAGATACCTTTCCTAAACGGTTTTCTGCAACTGTCGGCGCAATAGGCAGGGGACTCTGAAATAATAATGCAGCCGCCATTCAATATCAGCCGGTCTACCAGGGGAGGCAGCGAGCTTGCCTTCACCGATCCGCTCACCGGCCTGGGCAATCACAGGCGTTTCATCGACAAGGTCGATCGCCTGATCAGCGACCGCGCCGACGATCCGGCGCCGTTTGCGGTCGGCATCCTCGATCTCGACGGCTTCAAGCCGATCAACGACCTGTTCGGCCACAGGGCCGGCGACGACATTCTGGTCCAGGTGGGCATGCGGCTGCGCGCTGCCATGGAGGGGCAGGCCACCGTCGCCCGCATCGGCGCCGACGAATTCGCCTTCCTCTACCCGATGGTGTTTTCGGAAGAAGCGGCGACCGAAAAGGCCAAGATGCTGATCGAAATCCTGTCGGCGCCCTACGATGTCGGCGAAAGAACCGCCCGGCTTTCGGCCTCGGTCGGCTGCTCGCTGTTCTATTCCGGCGACGAGACCACCGAAATCCTGCTCAACAAGGCGGAAACCGCGCTCTACCAGGCCAAGCGGTCAGGCCGCGGCCGCGTCGTGGTCTACACGCGCGAGATGGAGGAAGCGGCCAAGCGCGTGACCCGCATCGAGCAGGCGTTGCGGCGCGCGGTCTCGGCCGGCGAGGTGGAGCCGCATTTCCAGCCCATCGTCGACCTGAAGACCCGACGCACCGTCGGTTTCGAGACGCTGGCGCGCTGGACCGACCCGGACCTCGGCTTCGTGCCGCCGGCCGTCTTCATTCCCATCGCCGAAGAGCGCGGCATCATCGGCCCGCTGTCGCAGCTTTTGCTGCGCAAGGCCACCGAGGCCGCCCGCAGCTGGCCCAAGGACCTGTTCCTGTCCTTCAACCTTTCGCCCTCGCAGCTCGTCGACCAGAACACCGGCCTGCACATACTGGCCATCCTCGAGCGCACCGGCTTCGACCCGCGTCGGCTGGAGATCGAGATCACCGAAACCGGCCTGATGACCGATCCGGTCTCGGCCGAAAAGATCGTCAGCGACCTGCGCCGCTGCGGCATCCGGGTGGCGCTCGACGATTTCGGCACCGGCCAGTCTTCGCTCGGGCGGCTGCGCGAATTCCAGTTCGACAAGCTCAAGATCGATCGCGCCTTCGTCTCGTCCATCCTGGAGGACCGGCCGTCGGAGCACATCATCCGGGCAATTCTCGCCATGTGCGAGGGGCTGGGCATGGATGTGGTTGCCGAAGGCATCGAGGAGGAAGCGCAGGCCGACCGCCTGGTCGAGTTCGGCTGCCTGGGCGGCCAGGGCTATCTGTTCGGCAAGCCGGCCGACGCCGATGCCACGCTCGGCTATCTGCGCGACGCGTTTCGCGGCGCAAGACGGGTAGGAGCGGTGTAGGCCAAGGAGCCGTCGGCGGGCCTGCCGGCCCGTCCGCCGCGCTTTCCGTGCGCGGGAACATCGAGGGAAGGGAATGCATGATGCCGTCAGCCAGATTTCCTGACCTTGAGGGCGCGTCGGTGCTCATCACCGGCGGCGGCTCCGGCATCGGTGCCGCCCTGGTCGAAGGCTTTGCGCTGCAGGGCGCGAAGGTCGCCTTCATCGACATTGCCGAGGCGGCGAGCGCGGCACTGTGCGACCGTGTCGAAGACAGCGCCGGGTCGCGGCCGCTTTTCCTGAAAACGGACCTGCGCGACATCGAGGCGCTGCGCGGGGCGGTGCAGCATGCGGCCGCCGCGCATGGCCCGGTCTCCGTGCTGGTCAACAATGCCGCGCTGGACGACCGCCACGCGCTGGAGGACGTCACGCCCGACTATTGGGATAACAACCAGTCCATCAACCTGCGTCCGCACTTCTTCACCGCCCAGGCGGTCGCGGAGGGCATGAAGGCGGCCGGGCGCGGGTCGATCATCAATTTCACCTCCACCTCCTTCCTGATCAACCACCCGGACATGCCGTCCTACACCGCCGCAAAAGCCGGCATCGTCGGCCTCACCAAGGGGCTTGCCGGCCATCTCGGGCCGCACGGCATCCGTGTCAACGCAATCGCGCCGGGCTGGGTCATCACCGAGCGGCAGCGCGAGCTCTGGGCTACCGAGGCTTCGCTTGCCGCCCATGTCTCGCGCCAGTGCATCCGCGAGGTCATGCAGCCGCAGGACATGGTGGGCCCATGCCTGTTCCTGGCGTCCGATGCTGCCCGCATGCTGACGGCGCAGACGCTCATCGTCGATGGCGGCTTCCTGTGACGCCGCGCCGTCTCAAGCGCGCAGCGTGCGCAAGCAAGCATTCGCGCCTATGATGTGCCTTTCGGGGAGAAACCGATGATCGAAGAAAGCGGCGTCTCGGTCCTTTCGGATCACGTTTGCCATCTCGGCGAGGGGCCGACCTACGACCCCGACACCGACACGCTGTTCTGGTTCGACATCCTCGGCCGCAAGCTGCTCGAGAAGCAGCTCGGAGGCGGCGCCACCATCGTGCGCGAACTGCCCGAGATCATGAGCGCGCTGGCCGTGATCAATGAGGGGCATCAGCTGCTGGTCGGCGAAAGCGGCCTCAGCATCCGCGATGTGCGCACCGGCGCGATCACCTCCTATCTGCCCATCGAGGCCGACAATCCGGTGACGCGATCCAACGACGCCCGCGTGCATCCCTGCGGCGCGTTCTGGATCGGCACCATGGGCAAGAAGGCCGAGCCCGGCGCCGGCGCGATCTACTGGTTCTTCAAGGGCGAGGTGCGCAAGCTGGTGGGAAACGTCTCCATCCCCAACTCGATCTGCTTCTCGCCCGACGGCACCGCCGCCTTCTACACCGACACAAAGGAGAACGTGCTGTTCCGCCTCGCCTGCGACCCGGAAACCGGCCTGCCGACGGGTGAGAAGCAGGTGTTCTTCGACCATCACGGCGACGAGGGCGGCCTCGACGGCTCGGTGGTCGATGCTGACGGCGTGTTGTGGAATGCCCGCTGGGGCGCGGGCTGCATCGACGCCTATTCGCCCGAGGGCCGCCGCATCCGCAGCGTTGCGGTGCCCGCGCGCCAGCCCTCCTGCCCGGCATTCATCGGCGGGGGCGCCGACCGCCTGGCCGTCACCAGCGCATGGGAAGGCATGGACGAGGCCGCCCGCAGCGCCGATCCGCTGGCCGGCCAGACTTTCCTGCTCGACCAGCAGGTCAAGGGCAGGTTCGAGCCGCGCGTGCTGATCTGATCGAGACGAGCCCAAATACGGACAGCCCGCAACGGCAGGGGTGTGCGCCATTCTGCATGGTGTCTGACCGGAGGGAGAGTAGCACCGTCAGCTTTCGCGGCTGAGGCAGATCGCGGTGTGGCCCGAGCCGATGAAGCCCAGGCTCTGGGCGGCGGCCTTGGACACGTCCAGCACGCGGCCGCGGATGAAGGGGCCGCGATCGTTGATGCGCACCACGACGCTGCGGCCGTTGTCCTTGTTGGTGACGCGCACCTTGGTGCCGAAGGGCAGGCTGCGGTGGGCGGCAGTCATCGCCGACGGGTTCATCCGTTCGCCGGAAGCGGTCTTTGAGTTGAGAGCATACCAGGAGGCGCGTCCGCACTGGGCAGAGGCGGTTGCGGTGGAGGCGGCCATCAAAAGGCCAGCCAGCAGCGTTACCGCGGGGATCGCGGTCTGGATCTTCTTCATCGTTTCGATAAGGCTCCGTTAATCGGTTGCCCATGCGGTTAAGAGCCAAATGGGGCGCCAATTGCGGCGAACAACTGGCGGTTCCGTGGCAGTCGGACAACTTTGGAGTCTCTTGGAAACAGTTTGTCAGGCGCCTGCGCGGATTTGCTCCAGTGCGTAAGACTACCGGTTAACTTGCGGTTAATCTTTCGATTTATGCAGATATGCTTGGGAGGTAGCGGCCAGGCGTTTGGCGGAGCCGAGCTGCCGCCGCGCAATGATGTGCCGCAGACGGGCGGTTCCGGGTCGCGCGGATTGTGGCGGACGGCTCAATTCCGGCCGCGCCCGAAAGACCCGGCCGGAAAAGAAAGCTCTCTTATGAAAGCGCCTCTGCTTCCCGCCTCGTGGCCTGCCGCGCCACGGCCCAGCCCAGCAGCGCGGCGCATAGAAGCACAAGCGAGGCGATCAGGAACGCCGCACCCGGATAGGGCAGCCACGATCCCTCCTTCACCGTGAAGGAATAGACCGCGCCGAAGAACAGTGGCGAGACCACGCCGGCAACGCTGGCCACGCTCATATTGGCGCCCTGCAACTGGCCCTGCTCGGATTCGGAGACGCGCTGCGTCATCAGCGATTGCAGCGTGGGCATGGCAAGCCCCCACAGCGCGTTGGGGAACATGGCGAGCGTGAACAGCAGGCTCGTCGGCGCCAGCCCCATCCAGGCAATGCCGAGGGCGCCGCCGAACAGCCCGAACACCATGGTGGCGCGGTCGCCGAAGCGTTTTGCCATCGGTCCCACCAGCAGGCCCTGCACGAGCATATCCAGCACGCCCACCATCGCAAGCAGCACGCCCACTTCCCAGGCATGCCAGTTGAAGCGATAGGCGGCATAGAGCACGAACACGGCCGAGAAGACGTGGTGTGCGAAGTGCAGCAGGAAGTTCACGACTGCCAGGCCGGCCAGTTCGGTGTGCGAGCGCAAGAGCATCATCGCGCCGAACGGGTTGGCGCGCTTCCACGAGAACGTCATGCGCTTTTCCGGCGCCAGCGATTCCGGCAGGATGACAAGCCCGTAGAGGAAGGCCAGCCCGCTCATCGCCGCCGCCACCCAGAACGGCGCGCGCGGCGAAATCTCGCCCAGCACCCCGCCCAGCAGCGGCCCGGCCACGAAGCCGGCGCTGAAGGCAGCACCGATCAGCCCGTAGCCGCGCGCGCGGTGCTCGGGCGCGGTGATGTCGGCCATATAGGCAAAGACGGTGGTGAAGCTCGACGAGGTGATGCCGGCGACGATGCGGCCCAGCGCCAGCCACCACAGGTTCGGCGCTACGGCCATCAGCACATAGTCGGCGGCCAGGCCTGCCGTGGAAAGCAAGATCACGGGGCGGCGTCCGTGCTGGTCGGACAGCGAGCCGATCACCGGCGATGCCACGAACTGCATGCCCGCCCACAACGCCACGAACACGCCGTTGATCCAGCCAGCCTCGGCATTCGAACCGGTAAATTCAACGATCAGCGACGGCAGCACCGGAATGATGATGCCCATCGCCACGATGTCCAGAACCGCGGTCACGAGAATGAAGGCGATGGCCGCCTTGCGGCGGGAGCCGGATATGATGGACATGGCGGTTGCTCTTTGCGAAGGGAGCGGACTTATACCGGCAGTTCTGCCCAACGCAATCCTAAGGTGAAAAGTATCCTGACAATCGCCCGGCAGGATTGCTTGCCTCTGGCCCAGTCATTTTCCGGCCGCGCCCGGTTTGAACGGCCTCGCCTTCGTTGCTAACTAGAGCCCAGGTCGCAATCATTGCGGAAAGACTGGCGGCAGGCCGCCGTCTTCACGAACGCCGTTGCAAAGGAGAGCTTCATGCTGCGCAAGACCGATTTCTTCATCGACGGACGCTGGACCGCGCCGGTCACGCCCAGGGAGCTCGAGGTCATCAACCCGGCCGACGAGCAGCCCTTCGCCGTCATCTCGCTGGGCTCGGCCGCCGATGTCGACAAGGCCGTTGCCGCCGCGCGCAAGGCCTTCGAAAGCTGGAGCCTTACCAGCCGCGAGGAGCGCCTCGAATATCTCGAAAAGCTGCTCGCCGCCTACAAGAAGCGCCTGCCCGACATGTCGCAGGCCATCTCCACCGAGATGGGCGCGCCGATCAAGCTCGCCACGGAATCGCAGGCTTCCGTGGGTGCCTATCACATCAAGAACTTCATCCGCGCGCTGAAGGAATTCGAGTTCGAGCACCAGCTCAGCGACATCGCCCCCAACGACCGCATCGTGCACGAGCCGATCGGCGTCTGCGGCCTGATCACGCCGTGGAACTGGCCGATGAACCAGGTGACGCTGAAGGTCGTGCCCGCGCTTGCGGCCGGCTGCACCGTGGTGCTGAAGCCGTCCGAGATCGCGCCGATGTCGTCCATCGTGTTTGCCGAGATAATGGAGGAGGCCGGCTTCCCGGCCGGCGTGTTCAATATGGTCAATGGCGATGGCCCGACCGTCGGCGAGGCGATGTCGCGTCACCCCGGCATCGACATGATGTCGTTCACCGGCTCGACCCGCGCCGGCATCGCCGTCACCAAGGCGGCGGCCGAGACGGTTAAGCGCGTGACGCTTGAACTGGGCGGCAAGTCGCCCAATATCGTCTTTGCCGACACCGACGTGACGGCTGCCGTGAAGCGCGGCGTGGCGCACTGCTTCGAAAACACCGGCCAGTCCTGCAATGCGCCCACGCGCATGCTGGTCCAGCGCTCAATCTACGACCAGGCGGTCGAGGTGGCCCGCGAAGCCGCCGAAGAAACCCGCGTCGGTAACCCCTCTGAAGACGGCGACCATATAGGCCCGGTCATCTCGGCCCTCCAGTTCGACAAGATCCAGGGCCTGATCGAGGCCGGCATCAAGGAAGGCGCGCGCCTCGTCGCCGGCGGTACCGGCCGTCCGGAAGGGTTCAACCGCGGCTATTTTGTGCGTCCGACGGTCTTTGCCGATGTGTCGAACGACATGCGCATCGCGCAGGAGGAAGTGTTCGGGCCCGTACTGGCGATGATCCCCTTCGACACCGAGGAAGAGGCGATCGCGATTGCCAACGACACGCCCTACGGCCTGTCGGGCTACATCCAGACCGGCAGCCAGGAACGCGCCCACCGCGTGGCGCGCCGCCTGCGCTCTGGCATGGTGCAGCTCAACGGCTCGTCGCGCGGCCCGGGAAGCCCCTTCGGCGGCTACAAGCAGTCGGGCCTCGGCCGCGAGGGCGGCAAATGGGGCCTCGAAGATTTTCTCGAGGTCAAGTCCATATCCGGCTGGAACACCGGGGCCTGAGCTAGATCGTCGGACGGCGCATAACCCTGCAGCGGGCGCCAAACCCTGCAGATTATCGTGACGATACCCAACCCCCGTCGTCCTCGGGCCGGAGCACGAGCGCAGCGAAGTGCGGAGGTTCCGGGGACCCATGCCTCGGATTCTCAACCGGCAGGCCAGTGCAGGGGACAGGCCAAGCTGGATGCAAGCATCAGCGCTTTGCCTGTCCTTGCCAACGCCGCCCAGCTCACGCCCCCGCGCCGGCCAGATAGTCATCGATGATCTCGCGCATGCGCCGCGCATCAAAACTCGGCCCATGCCCGCCATGGCCGATGCGGATCGGCAGCGTCTTCAGCCGCTCCATGGTGTGCCGATAGACTG
Organism: Mesorhizobium sp. KR2-14; assembly: GCF_040049255.1. Lineage (NCBI taxonomy): Bacteria > Pseudomonadati > Pseudomonadota > Alphaproteobacteria > Hyphomicrobiales > Phyllobacteriaceae > Mesorhizobium > Mesorhizobium sp. KR2-14. The sequence goes on from NZ_JBDZDR010000003.1 coordinate 245,832, forward strand.
CCTTGTCCGATCCCGGCATGTCGTCCAGCAGCCTGTCGTCATAGATGGCGTCGCCGCCGAAGAAGACGCCGTTCTTCTCATCAAACAGGCCGATGCCGTCGGGCGAGTGGCCGGGCAGTTCCAGCACGGTGAAGCGGCGGTCGCCGAGGTCGATCACGTCGCCCTCGCCAAGAATGCGCGTCAGCGGCGCGGGCGTCAGCCGGTAGTCGGCAGGCGTCCAGCCGGGCGAGGGCAGCCTGCTCACCGGCCGCTCGATCTCGCGATACTCTTCCGCGAAGGTCAGTTCGTCGGGCATGGTGGCGAAGGCTTCGGCCGACTCGCGCGGCCCCAGCCGGTGCTCGAACTCATGGAGCCCGCCGACATGGTCGAGGTGGATATGCGTGGCGAGCGCCAGCACCGGCTTGCCAGGCGTCAGGTCGAGCACGGGCCGCAGCGGCCTCAGCCCCATGCCGGTGTCCACCAGGAGGTCCGCCTCCGCTCCGCGCACCAGCCAGATATTGGCGCTGAAAAAGGGATCGACATAGGGCTCGGTCACCAGCGTGATCTGCTGGTCGATGGGTGTCTTCACGAACCAGTCGTCTGTCATCGGCCGTCCTTCCCAGCCGCGTTGTTTTTTTGGAGCACGATCTTGTCCGAAAAGTCTGCAACTTTTCGGGATCATGCTCTAAGCGGCTGCTTCCTTCTGCGCCTCGGCCAACGCCGCCTTCAGCGCGTCGGCACCGGCGGCCACCGTCTCGGCCCGCGGCGAGAAGCCGGCACCCAGCATCTTGCGGCCGAGCATGTGGTCGGCCGGCCGGTTGACGGATTCGATCGCGATCAGCCGGGTGCCGAAATAGTGGTAAACGGAAAACTTGTTGTCGGCCACGTCGCCCACCACCACGGTGCTGTCGCTCGCGCCGGCCAGCCCCACCATCTGCAGCTTCATGTCGCCGATGTCCGACCAGAACCACGGCACGCTGTCGTAGTGGCCGTCATGGCCCATTATGGTACGCGCGGCGAGCCTGGCGTGGTCGGTGGCGTTCTGCACCGATTCCAGCCGCACGTCGGTGCCGGAAAACAGGTGGCGATAGTTGGCGACGTCGCCGATGGCGAGGATCTCGGGCTGCGAGCTGCGCAGCTGGCCGTCCACCCGCACGCCGTTCGAAAGCGTCAGGCCGGCGGCCTGCGCCAACTCGACATTCGGCACCACGCCGATGCCGACGATGACCATCTGCGCCGGCAGCCTTTCGCCGTGGGAATTGAGGGCGGCCGAGACATGGCCATTGACGCCTTCGAGCCTTTCGATCGTGGTCTGGGTCAAGACCCGGATGCCCATGGCTTCGAGCCGCTGGCGCACATGCGCCGAGATGGCAGGCGCCACCGCGCGGCCAAGCAGGCGGTCCTGCGCCTCCACCACCGTCACGTTGGGGCCGCCGAGCCGCAGCGTCGCCGCGATTTCCAGCCCGATGAAGCCACCGCCGAGGATCACCACATCCTCGATCGCCCCGCTCAGCTCGCGGATGGCGCGTGCATCGGCCACCGAGCGCAGCGACAGCACGCCAGCCAGCTCCGCGCCGGCAAGCTTCAGTTCGCGCGGGCGCGAGCCAGTGGCCAGGATCGCGGCGTCGAAGGGCAGCGTTGCCCCGCCGGCCAGCTCCAGCCGCCGCGCCGAAAGGTCGATGCGCTCCACCGAGGCGCCGAGCCTCAGGTCGATGTGGTTGTTGGTATAGAAGATTTCGGCGCGCAGCATCTGCGGCTGCGCGGCCGGGTCCTTGATGAAGGTCTTGGACAGCGGCGGCTTGTGATAGGGCAGCTCGTTCTCGTCGCCGACGAGCGTCACCGGCCCGTCATAGCCTTCTTCGCGCAGGCTGGCCGCAGCCTGCACCCCGGCATGACCCGCACCGATAATGACAACGCCGTTCTTCATGGGATTTTGGCCTTGCTTCTTCGAAGCCACAATAGGTTTCCGCGCGGCGGGCAAGTCGTCTCGTTCCGACAGCGCGCATCCCTTTTGGGTCGCACCTGGGACAGGCCGGTGTCAAGCGTGAGCCGCGGGCGGTCGAGCCTGCCGCAGGGGCACCGGATTGCCGGCAAAAAGCCATAAACTTGACATCGTTAGTTTAGAATAGTTCTAAACTATTGATTTATATAGCTTTTAACGGGGATTTTTGTTGACTCCACGTCCCGCTATGGCTTTATGGCAGCGTGCCTGAAGGGCGCACACCTTTGATGTCTGGGCCTTGAACCCGTTCGATTGGAGGAATTTGGTGTCTGGTTTTTTCGAGCCGCGCTCGCACGCGGCCCATATGCAGCAGATAGCGGGCCGAGCGGAGGCCTGCTGATGTCGCTGCGAATTCAAGATTTTAACGGTCACGACGACTGCGGTTTCGGGGACGCTCCCGCAGCCTGCGCGGCGCGTGCCAGCATTCATTGAGGAGAGGGCGGATGAAGGTTTCAACGATGGCGGCGCGCGGCAGGCGCCTGGCGGCAATCACGGCGATAGCGGCGCTCACGGCGGCGGTCTTCGTCCTGCCGGCCCGGGCGGAGACCGATGCCAAGGCGGTGATCGCCACCTATTCCGATATCGCGCTAGCCAAGTATGAGGACTCGCTCGTCACCGCGAAGAAGCTCGACGAGGCCGTGTCGGCGCTGATCGCCAAGCCGTCGGTGGAAACGCTGGAAGCCGCCCGCACCGCCTGGAAGGCCGCGCGCATCCCCTACCAGCAGACCGAGGTCTACCGCTTCGGCAACGCGATCGTGGACGACTGGGAAGGCCGCGTGAACGCCTGGCCGCTGGACGAGGGGCTGATCGATTATGTCGACGCCGGCTACGGCACCGAGTCCGACGAGAATACGCTCTACACGGCCAACGTGATCGCCAACAAGTCGATCGAAATCAACGGCCAGAAGGTCGACGCCTCCGAACTGACTCCGGAATTTTTGTCCGGCACGCTGCAGGAGGCCGGCGGCATCGAGGCCAACGTCGCCACCGGCTACCATGCCATCGAGTTCCTGCTCTGGGGCCAGGACCTGAACGGCACCGGCCCCGGCGCCGGCAACCGCCCTCACACCGACTACGACACTGCCAACTGCACCGGCGGCAATTGCGACCGCCGCGCGCAGTATCTCGCCTCGGCCTCGAAGCTGCTGGTCAGCGACCTGGAAGAGATGGTCGCCAACTGGGGCCCCGAGGGCGCGGCCCGCAAGGCTCTGGCCGATGGCGACGAGAAGGCGGGGTTGTCGGCGATCCTCACCGGCATGGGCTCGCTGTCCTATGGCGAGATGGCCGGCCAGCGGATGAAGCTCGGCCTTCTGCTGCACGATCCGGAGGAGGAGCATGACTGCTTCTCCGACAACACCCATATCTCGCATCTCTATGACGCGATCGGCATCCGCAACGCCTATCTCGGCAGCTACACCCGCATCGACGGCTCGGTCGTCGCCGGCGCGTCGCTGTCGGAGCTGGTCAAGGCCGTCGATCCGGTCGTCGACACGGAGCTGAAGGGCAAGTTCGACGCCACCGTCGCTGCCATGGAGGTGATCGCCCAGCGCGCCGAGAACGGCGAGGCCTACGACCAGCTGATCGGCGAGGGCAATGTCGAGGGCAACGCCGCCGTGCAGGCCGGCATCGACGCCCTGGTCGACCAGACCAAGTCGATCGAGCGCGCGGTCGCGGCGCTCAAGCTCGACAACATCGCCTTCGAGGGCTCCGACAGCCTCGATGCGCCGGACACGGTGTTCAAATAGGCCGGCGTCGGCCGGACAGTTAAAAGTCAAACGGCGCTTCCGGGCGCCGCCAGTCACCAAGGCAAGACATGCTTGTATGCCACTGTAACCTGATAACGGAAAAGGAGATCGAGGAGGCGATCATCGATCTGCTCGAGGCCGATCCCTGGCAGCTCATCGTGCCGGCGAAGGTCTATCACTCGCTGCAGAAGCGTGGACGTTGTTGCGGCTGCTTTCCAAATGTGGTGGAAACGATCATCCGGGTCACCGAGCACTATCACCTGCGCTCGGACGCGAGCGAGGTGGACATCGTTTCACACATGGATCGCGTAAGGGAACTGCGCGTCCAGTATGGGAGCAGAAACCATGAAAGGCGAAACGCAGGTCATCGAGCGGCTTAACGAAGCACTGTTTCTGGAACTCGGCGCGGTCAACCAATATTGGCTCCATTACCGGCTGCTGGAAGACTGGGGCTACGACAAGCTGGCCAAGAGGGAGCGTGAGGAATCCATCGACGAGATGAACCACGCCGACAAGATCATCCAGCGCATCATCTTTCTCGAAGGGCACCCCAACCTGCAGACGGTGGCGCCGCTGCGCATCGGCGAGAATGTCAAGGAAGTGCTTGAGGCCGACCTCGCCGGTGAATATGACGCGAGGACATCCTACAAGAAGTCGCGCGAGATCTGCGAGCAGCTTGGCGACTACGTGACCATGAAACTGTTCGAAGAGCTGCTGAAGGACGAGGAGGAGCATATCGACTTCCTCGAAACCCAGATCGATCTGTTCGCGCAGATCGGCAAGGAAAAATATGGATTGCTCAACGCCGCCTCGGGAGACGAAGCGAACTAGCCATTCCAACAGGCGGCGCGCCGACACCCAGGCGCGCCGCGTCCTCTCCCTCAAGCATATCAGGGGCGGCCTGCTTGCGGGCCTGGTCGCCTCGCTCGTCGCGGCAACGGCCAGCGCCGGCGAGGGCGAGCCGGCAGGCCTTGCCACCTCGCGCAGCGATCTCAGCCAAAAGGACCTCGCCCGGGTCACCGCCATCACCAGGCCGACCAGCGATTTTTCCAGGCCGGAGCAATTCGAGCTGATGCAGGGCGGGGCCGGCACCTCGCGCAAGCAGGTCAACCGCGATTCCTTCTCGCAGTCCTCGGCCAACCTCACCTTTGAGGAAGAGGGCACCTTCAAGGTGGGCAACGGCTTCTTCACCAAGCTGTGGGTCTCGGCGCCGTCGTCCACGCAGGCTTCCGACGGGCTCGGGCCGCTGTTCAACGCGCGGGCCTGCCAGAGCTGCCACCTGAAGGACGGCCGTGGCCACCCGCCGGAAGGCAATCCCGACGCCACCTCCATGTTCCTGCGCCTTGCCCGCCAGGCCGAGACGGCGGAGGAAAAGGCAGCACTGGCCGACAGGCAGGTGCTCAACTTCACGAGGCCGCCTGGAACGCGCCGGACGGCTTTGCCAAGACATGGGCGACACCGGGCGAGGGCAATGCCCTGTACCGCAACGGCAACGAGGCGCTGAGCGCGCTGTTCAAGGTCTTCGTCAACGGGCTGGAGCTGGACCGCGACGTGCGGCTGGGCGGCTTCCTCGGCAAGACGGAAGCCGAGGACAAGCCGAAGCAGGCGCTGTTCTGGCGCTCGGGCAAGACCGCCGACACGCTCGCCGGCAACATGGCCGGCATGAAGGCGCTGTTTACGGCCTCCGGCCTTGGCGAACCGCTGGGCCCTGACGAGCGCTGGATCGCCGGCTCCATCGGCTTCGAGTTCGGCAACGCCATCGGTGCCGCCGAAGCGGCGAGGGGGCCGCTGGCCGAAGTGCTGGCCGATCCCGCGCGGCGCGGCAAGCTTGCCTATTTCGGCATCGTCAGCTCCAGCCTCGGCGAACTCTTCGGCATCCGCCTTGCCGACGCGCTCGGCCTCAGCGCCGGCTTCTCCTCGCTCGACGGGGATTGATCGTGCGTGCGCCGCTGGTCGACCGCCGCGATTTCCTCAAGGCCGCGGGTGCTGTCTTCTTCGCCGCGCTCACGCCGCAGGCGCGGGCGGCGACACTCGCCACGGATGCCGTCTTCGCCACCGCCTATCAGAAGCGCGACGGCACCTTCGGCGCGGCTGTGCTGTCGGAAGCCGGCAAGGTTCTGCATCTCGTTTCGTTGCCGGATCGCGGCCACGACGTGACCTTCGATCCGGTCTCGGGTCAGTCGGTTGTTTTCGCACGTCAGCCCGGCACCTTCTTCGTCGTCTTCGACCACGCCGGCCGCCGCGAACCGCAGACGGTGAACAGCATCGCCGGCCGGCACTTCTTCGGCCATGGCGTGTTCTCGCAGGACGGCGCGCTGCTCTACGTCACCGAGAACGACTATGACAATGCCGCCGGCGTGGTCGGCATCTACGACGCGCGCGACGGCTTCCGCCGGCTGGGCGAGTTCCCCACCTATGGCGTCGGCCCGCACGAGCTCCTGCTGCTTTCCGACGGCCGCACTTTGGCGGTCGCCAATGGCGGCATCGAGACCCATCCCGATTTCGGCCGCACGGAACTCAACCTGCCTACCATGAAGCCGTCGCTGGTCTTCGTCGACCGCGTCTCGGGCGACCTGCTGGAAAGCCATGAGCTGCCGCCGGCGCTGCACCAGCTCTCCATCCGCCACATGGACGCCGACGCTTCCGGCACGGTCTGGTTCGGCTGCCAGCACAGGGGCCCGGCGACGGAAAAGCCGCTTCTGGTGGGCAGCGCCCGGCGCGGCAAGGAGTTGCAGCTGCTCGACATGCCGGAAGACGTGCTCTCTGGTTTCCGCAACTATATCGGCTCGGTCGCGGCCAACCGCGACGCCGGCGCGGTCGCGGTGTCGTCGCCAGAGGGCAATGTCTTCGCCGTCATCGAGGCGGCCAGCGGCAAGGTCGTCGCCAGGCGTGACGTGCAGGAAGTCTGTGGCCTTGCGCCCGACCATGCCGGCTTCCGCGCCACCACCGGCACCGGCGAGATTCTCGGCCCCGACGGCGGCGACGTGCGTGAGCCCGACTATGTCTGGGACAACCACATGCTCAGGATCGGCTGAAAGCCGCTTGGCGGCTAGAACCGCCCCACATCGGCAAAAGCTATCGCCTTGCGAATGATGGCCACGAAACGCTCGCCGGCGATTTCCTTCTCGCCGCTGTTGTCGATGGTCGAGACACCCGGTCCCGAAAGCTCCACGGCGCTGGCGCGCGCCAGCCGGGCCAGCACCTCCTGGCGCGTTTCGCGCCCGCGCGCCGAAAGCCGCTCGGCGAGGATTTCCCGCCGCGCGGTGATCTCCACCACGGCGACATTCTCGTAACGCGCCCGCAGCGCGGGGATCGCGCCGCGCGAGGCGTTGGCAATCGCCACGCGGCCGTCCGCGATGCTTTCATCCACGCTGGCGGGGATGCCATATCGCAGCCCATGCGCTTCCCAGGACAGCGCGAAGGCACCTTCCGCCTCGGCCTCGATGAAGGCCGCCTCGGTCAGCGTGTCATGGTCTTCGGTCGCGCCGTCGGACGGACGGGTGATCACACGGCGCACGAACTCGACGCTGTCCTCGCCCGCGAAGCGCTCGCGCGCATAGGCCATGATCGTGTCCTTGCCGGCGCCGCTCGGGCCGACAACGGCGATGAACACGCCGCTGCGGACGGGAAAGGCCGAACTTGCCTGCTCGCGTTCGATGAGGCCCGAGACCGTCATGCCACGCGGCGCCCCTCGCGCCACACGGCGCGCACCACCGGCACATGCTCGTCCACCCGCACCCGCACCATGTCGGCGCGGCGGCCGGCCTCGATCGCGCCGCGGTCGGTCAGGCCAACGGCCTCGGCCGGGGTCTTCGACACCATGGCCACGGCCTGCGGCAGCGAGATGGCGTCCACCGCTTCGCCGAGGAAGAAGGCCGACTGGATCAGGCTGAACGGGATGTAGTCGGACGACAGGATGTCGAGCAGGCCGTTCTCGGCCAGTTCGCGCGCCGAGATATTGCCCGAATGCGAGCCGCCGCGCACCACGTTGGGCGCGCCCATCAGCACGCCCAAGCCCGCTTGCTTGGAAGCGCGCGCTGCCTCCATCGTGGTCGGGAACTCGGCCACGCGGATGCCCTGGGCAATGGCCTCTTCGACATGCGCAGAGGTGGCGTCGTCGTGGCTGGCCAGAACGATGCCGCGCTCGTGGCAGGCGGCGGCGATCGCGGCGCGGTTGGGCGCGGCGTTCTCGGCCGACTGCGCCATGCGCTTTTCGCAATAGGCCTGGAACTGCTCTTGCGACATCTTCATCTTGCCCATGTAGTAGACGGCATAGGCTTCGAGGCTGGCGAACTGGCGCTGGCCCGGCGCATGGTCCATCAGCGAGGCGAGCTTCACCCGCTCATCGCCCGCGAGAAGCTCGAAGCTCTCGCGGCAGTCTGGCGCCGAAACCTCGCAGCGCAGGTGGATGAAGTGGTCGGCGCGCAGGCGGTCGTTGCGCAAGCTGTCCTCGATGGCGTCGGCCAGCTTTCGCATGTCGGCGACGGTCATTCCCGCGTCGATATCCCCGACCCGCAGCGCGTCGAACACGGTGGTGATGCCGGAGGTGGCCACCTGCGCGTCATGCGCCAGCACCGCGGCGATCGGGTTCCAGCGCACCTTGGGCCGCGGCGAATAGTGCCCTTCGAGGTGGTCGGTGTGCAGTTCCACCAGGCCGGGGATCAGGAAGTCGCCCTCCAGGTCCTCGCCCGCGCGGGTCGCGCCGCTGGAAACATCGGCAATCTTGCCATCGCGGATCAGCACCGAGCCGTCGACGATCTCGTCGGCAAGCACGATGCGGGCATTGGTGAGTGTCGTTTCGGTCGTCATGTCAGGCGGTCTTTCTTTCGGTGTGGCGGCCGAGCGCGTAGTGGGAATGCACGATGAAGGGGGCGCCGGGCTCGCGCTCCACGAACAGGGCCAGCCTGTCCACGGCGAAGGGGAGCTCGAGCTCCGCGGCGAACATCTCGTCGATGGTAGCGCGCAGCCGGGGGGCTTCCTCGGCGCCGACGCGGCCGGTCAGCGTCATGTGGAAGCGGAAGCTGTCGAAGACGTAGGGGTAGCCCCACTGGCACAGGTTGCGGAATTCCGCCTGGCTCAGGGCGTCCGGGTTGCGGCGCTCGATTTCAGCGTCGGTCAGCGGCGCGCGAAAGGGCTCGAAGGCCGAGACGATGTCGCCGGCGAATCGGTTGAGCGCGGGCGAAGCCTCGCCCGGCACCAGCGCGAAGAAGCCGTCCAGCTGCCCCACCACCAGGCGCGGCAGCACCACCGGCTCCAGCGTGGCGGCATAGTCGGCCAGCGCCTCGTCCAGCGTGGCTTCGCTCTCGCCGTCGGCCAGCCGAAACGGCGCCTTCAGCGTGGCATGGAAGCCGTAGCGGCGCGGCGCCGCGGTGTGAAACGCCACCTCCGTCGCCGACAGACGGCCGTTGGCCGGGGCCTCATGGGCGGCGCCGGTAAAGGGGTCGCGGCCAAGCCAGTTCGCTGCGATGCGAGTTAGCGCATCGTCGGGGCCCGGTGTGAAATAGATTGCATAACGCATCGGTGTTATCCTCGCCTGCGGCGATGCCTTAGGCGATTTGCATGACGGATTGACGAAAGCACGGTTGATATTTGTCGGAGATACCAGACAACTCGCCGCAAGTCATCCGCCGGACAGCCCGGCCGCATTGACCGCTATTTGGTCAGGATGCTCAATCGCCTGCGGAAATGCCGCGTGGACAGGGGAATCTCGATGAAACGACTGCTTGCCGCTGCCGCCGCGCTTTTCGCACTGACGCTTCAGGCATTGGCCGGCAATCCCGATCCGGCGAAGTGGGACGAGGTTTTGGCGCAGGCCAAGGGCGAGACGGTCTATTTCAACGCCTGGGGCGGCGCCGAAAACATCAACTCCTATCTCGAATGGGCGGGCGCCGAGCTGCAGAAGCGCTATGGCGTCAAGCTCGTCCATGTGAAGCTCGACGACACCGCCAATGCGGTTGCCAAGGTGGTGGCCGAGAAGGCGGCCGGCCGCAACGAGAGCGGCACCGTCGACCTCATCTGGATCAACGGCGAGAATTTTGCCTCGATGAAGCGGCAGGGCCTTTTGATGTCGCCCGGCTGGGCAGAAAAGCTGCCCAACTGGAACTATGTCGACGTCGAGAACAAGTCCACCATCCGCACCGACTTCACGGTCCCCGTGGAGGGGCTGGAAAGCCCGTGGGGCATGGCCAAGCTGGTGTTCTTCTATGACACCGCCCGCACCGACCCTGCCGGCCTGCCGAAATCGGCCAGGGAACTGCTCGCCTGGGCGAGGGCGCATCCCGGCCGCTTCTCCTATCCGCAGCCGCCGGATTTCATGGGCCTGAGCTTCCTCAAGCAGGTGTTGTCCGAGCTGGTGGCCGATCGCTCGGTGCTGCAGAAGCCGGTCGACGAGGCGACGTTCGCTGAGGTCACGGCGCCGCTGTTCGCCTATCTCGATGAGCTCAAGCCGGCTCTGTGGCGCTCGGGGCGCGCATTCCCACAAAACTATCCGGCGATGAAGCAGCTTCTGGCCGATGGCGAGCTCGACATCGTCTTCGCCTTAAATCCCTCAGAAGCTTCCAGCGCCATCGCCAATGGCGAACTGCCCGGCACGGTGCGCTCCTTCACCTTCCCGGCCGGCACGCTGGCCAACACCCATTTCGTCGCCATTCCCTTCAACGCCTCGGCCAAGGCCGGCGCGCTGGTGGTGGCCGACTTTTTGCTCTCGCCCGAAGCGCAGGCCCGCAAGCAGGACCCGAAAGTGTGGGGCGACCCGACGGTGCTTTCGATGGCCAAGCTCGACGCCGCCGACCGCGCCCGTTTCGAGGCGCTCGATCTTGGCGTCGCCACGCTGAAGCCGGACCAGCTCGGCCCTGCCATCGACGAGCCGCACCCGAGCTGGATGGTGCGGCTGGAGGCGGAATGGAAGCGGCGTTACGGGGTGGGGGATTAGGAGCGGGCGAGGTGGTTTCTCCGGCGTCACAGCGCTTGCTGGAGGGACGGCGTCCCATGGCTGCCAATCTTTCTCTTTGTGGCGGGGAGATTGCATTTGAAATGACCCCCACCCCTAACCCCTCCCCACAAGGGGGAGGGGGATCTTGGCTGCTCAGCCGAACCATATCAACCGTCCCGGTTTTAGCGCTGATGGCGACGAATTCGTCCCCCTCCCCCTTGTGGGGAGGGGTTAGGGGTGGGGGTAACGCACCGGCCAGGTGCATATTTGCTTCCATATTCGACGGCCCTAACCGGCAGGGCAGAGGGGGGCAACGTAGAGCGCCTCCGTTTCCACGCGAAGCTTCATCGCCATGCTAGCCCGGCTCGGCCCGCCGCTGGCGATCCTGCTCCTGGCCGGCCCGATCCTTGCCGGGCTTGCCGGCACGCTGCTGCCGGCCTTCGGCTACCTGCCGGTGCTGGGCGGCGAAGCCTTCACGCTGGCGCATGTGACAAAACTCCTCTCCCAGCCCGGCCTTGCCACGTCGGTGCTGCTCAGCCTCGCGGCGGGGCTGGTCACCGCCGCCATATCTCTCGGCACTGTCGCGCTATTCATCGCCGCCTTTGCCGGCACAAGAATCTTTTCGCGCATCCAGCATCTCGTCTCGCCGCTCCTGTCGGTGCCCCACGCAGCGGCGGCCTTCGGGCTGGCCTTCCTCATCGCGCCGTCGGGCATGATCGCGCGACTGGTCTCACCCGACCTCACCGGCTGGCAACAACCGCCCGACCTGCTGATCGTCAACGATCTGCTCGGCCTGTCGATGATGGCGGGACTGGTGGTGAAGGAAATCCCCTTCTTGCTGCTAATCGCGCTGGCCGCCCTGCCGCAGGTCGATCTTTTGCGCACGCGCAGGCTTTCGGCATCGCTTGGCTATGGCCGCATCGCCGGTTTTGTCTATGGCGTCTGGCCGCCGATCTACCGGCAGATCAGGCTGGCGGTCTTTGCGGTCATTGCATTCTCCAGCTCGGTGGTCGATGTCGCAATCATCCTCGGCCCCACCACGCCCGCGCCCTTCGCCGTGCGGCTCTTGCGCTGGATGAACGATCCCGAGCTGTCGATGCGTTTTTTTGCCTCCGCCGGCGCGCTGCTGCAGCTTGCCGTGACGGGCGCTGCCATCCTTGTCTGGATCGGGCTCGAGCGGCTGGGCGCAGGGCTGCGCGACCATGCCTGCGCGCGGAGTTTGCGCTTTCGCCGCGATGCGTGGGCAGGCCGCGCCGCCCTTGCCGGCATGTTCCTCGCCGCGCTTGCCGTTTTCGCCGGCCTGGCCACGCTGGCGCTGTGGTCGGTCGCCGGGCTGTGGCAATTCCCCAATGTGCTGCCCGACAGTTTTGTCCTCAAAAGCTGGATCGCCGCTGCGCCGCGCATCGCGGGCCCGCTTGCCACCACGCTGCTGGTCGCCACGCTCTCGACGCTGATTGCCGTGGCGCTCACCCTGCTTTGCCTCATCAACGAAAACCGCACCGGCCGCATCGCTGGCCGCCGCGCGCTGTGGCTGATTTATCTGCCGCTGATCGTGCCGCAGGTCGCGTTCCTGTTCGGCCTGCAGTTTTTGTTCGTTGTCAGCGGCACGGTCGCCAGCTTGCCGGCGCTGGTGCTGGTGCATCTCCTCTTCGTAATGCCCTATGTGTTCCTCTCGCTCGCCGACCCGTGGCGCGCCTTCGATCCGCGCTTCGAGGCCGTCGCCGCCGGGCTTGGCAAGTCGCGCCTGCGCACGCTCTTTTCCGTCCGCCTGCCGATGCTGCTGCGCGCCATTCTGGTTGCGGCTGCCGTCGGCTTCGCGGTCTCCATCGGGCTCTATCTGCCCACCGTGCTCATCGGTGCCGGGAGGCTCGAAACCATCACCACCGAGGCTGTGGCGCTGGCTTCGGGCGGCAACCGCCGCATCATCGGCGTCTACGCCTTCGTGCAGATGGTCCTGCCGGCGATCGGCTTTGCGGTTGCAACGATCGTACCCGCGCTGATATTCCGGCACCGCCGCGCCATGCGGGTGTGAAGGCTTCTCCGCCATGCGGCGCAAGGACAAAAAACCGGTGGGGTGATGGCCAAGAACGGGCTCTTCCTGGACGACGTGACGATCGCACTGAACGGGCAAACGCTCGTTTCGGTGACGCATCGCGTTGCGCCCGGCGAGGTGCTGACCGTAATGGGGCCGTCCGGTTCCGGAAAATCGACCCTGCTCGCCTATATTGGCGGGTTTTTGTCCTCGGCCTTCGAGGCATCCGGCCGCGTCTTTTCCGGCGATGTCGAGCTCACCGCCCTGCCGGCCGAAGACCGCCACGCCGGCATCCTCTTCCAGGACCCGCTGCTGTTTCCGCATATGTCGGTTGGCGGCAACCTCATCTTCGCCATCCCGCAGGCGGTGAAGGGCAGGGCCACCCGCGAGGCGCTGGCCGAAGCCGCGCTCGAAGGCGTCGGCCTCGGCGGCATGGCCGCGCGCGATCCCGACACGCTGTCGGGCGGGCAGAAGGCGCGGGTGGCGCTGGCGCGGGCGCTTTTGTCGTCGCCGCGCATGCTGCTGCTCGACGAACCCTTTTCCAAGCTCGACGCGAACCTGCGCGGCCAGATCCGCGAGCTGGTCTTTTCCAAGGCCAAGGCCGGCGGCCTGCCGGTTCTGCTGGTGACGCATGATGAGGCCGACGCCGAAGCTGCCGGCGGCGCCGTCATTCGCATTGGAGGCGAGTAATGCCGAAGAATTTGCCCGAGCTTCCCGTCTCTGCCGTCCTGCCGGCGCTTGCCGATGCGCTGGCCGCAGGGTCGAGCGCGGTTCTGGTCGCACCGCCGGGCGCTGGCAAGACCACGCTGGTGCCGCTGGCGCTGCTCGAAGCGCCGTGGCTGGGCGACGATAAAATCCTGCTGCTCGAGCCGCGCCGCCTCGCCGCCCGCGCCGCCGCGCGCCGCATGGCGCAGCTTCTCGGCGAGGAGCCCGGCGGCACGGTCGGCTATGCCATGCGCATGGAGAGCAAGCAGTCGGCCCGGACGAAAATCCTCGTCGTCACCGAAGGCATCTTGGCCCGCATGATCCTCGACGACCCCGAGCTGACGGGCATCTCGGCGGTGATCTTCGACGAGTTCCACGAGCGCTCGCTGGACGGCGATTTCGGCCTTGCGCTGGCGCTCGACGTGCAGGGCGCGCTGAGGCCCGAACTGCGCCTGCTGGTGATGTCGGCGACGCTCGACGGCGCGCGCGTCGCCAGCTTGCTCGGCGATGTGCCGGTCATCGAAAGCGAAGGCCGCAGCTTTCCCATAGACATCCGCTATCAGGAACGCCCGGCCGGCACGCCCATCGAGGATGCCATGGCCAAGGCCGTGCGCGAGGCGCTGGCCGACGAGCCCGGCAGCGTGCTTGCCTTCCTGCCCGGCCAGCGCGAGATCGAGCGCACGCGCGAGCGCCTCGAGGGCCGCGTCGGTGCCGACACCGACATCGTGCCGCTCTACGGCATGCTGGATGCGAAGACGCAGGACGCCGCGATCAAGCCCGCGCCGGCCGGCCGCCGCAAGGTGGTGCTTGCCACCGCGATCGCCGAAACCTCCATCACCATAGACGGCGTGCGGGTGGTGATCGATTCCGGCCTGTCGCGATTGCCGCGCTACGAGCCGGCCAGCGGCCTCACCCGGCTGGAAACGGTGCGCGTCTCGCGCGCCTCGGCCGACCAGCGCGCCGGCCGCGCCGGCCGCACCGAGCCGGGCGTCGCCATCCGCCTTTGGCGCGCCGAGCAGACGGCAGCGCTTCCCGCCTTCACGCCGCCGGAAATTCTCGAAGCTGATCTTTCCGGCCTGATGCTCGATTGCGCCGCCTTCGGCGTCGCCGATCCGGCCAGCCTCGCCTTTCTGGACCCGCCCCCGGGCCCCGCGCTCTCGGAAGCGCGCACCCTGCTTACCGAACTCGACGCCATCGACGCCGACGGGCGGCTGACCGAGGCAGGTGCTGCCATGCGCAAGCTGGCGCTGCCGGTGCGGCTTGCGCATATGGTGGCCGAGGCGGCGCGGGAAGGGCAGGGGCTTGAAGCTGCCCAGCTTGCCGTGCTGCTCACCGAGCGCGGCCTTGGCGGCGACAGCGTCGACCTGGAACGGCGGCTGTCGCGCTTCATGGGCGAAAGATCGCCACGCGCGGTGGCGGCAAAGCAATTGGCAGAACGGCTGGCGCGAGTTTTACCCTCCCCCGTGAGGGGAGAAGAACGGGATATGGCACGGCTTACCCCCACTCCGCCTCGCTCCGCTCGGCACCTCTCCCCCTCAAAAGGGGAGAGGAAGGGCGCCAAGCTTGCGGACGGCGTTTCCTCTCCCCCGTCGAGCGGGGGAGAGGTGGCGAGCGAAGCGAGGCGGAGTGGGGGTCGACTTCTAGACGCGACAGCCCTGCCCATGAGGCATGAGGAAAGCGTTGGCGCGCTTCTTCTCCGCGCCTGGCCCGACCGCGTCGCCAAGGCGCGCGGCGAGCGTGGGCGGTTTGTCCTCGCCAATGGCAGCGGTGCGATGCTCGATGCCGCCGATCCGCTGGCCGGCGAGGCCTACCTCGTCGTGGCCGACATGCAGGGCAAGGCGCAGAATGCGCGCATCGCCGCTGCCGCTCCGGTCTCCGAGGCCGAGATACGCACAGTGCTCGGCCACCACGTGGAGAAAAGGCTGGAAAGCGCCTTCGATCCCGAAAAACGCGCCGTGCGCGTGCGCGAGACGGTGCGGCTCGGCGCCATCACCCTGTCCGAGCGCATGCTGCCGGCGCCGACCGGCCCGGACGCTGACCGCGCCATCATCGAGGCGCTGAAGGCACACGGCCTGTCGCTGCTTAACTGGGGCAAGGAAGCGCAGATCCTGCGCCATCGCCTGCAATGGCTGCACACCGGCCTCGGCGCGCCCTGGCCCGACGTTTCAGATGAGGCGCTGGTCGCCTCTCTGGACGACTGGCTCTTGCCCTTCCTCACCGGCGAGGCCAGCTTTGCCCGCATCGGCGCGGGCGTGCTGCACGATGCGCTGATGTCGCTGGTGCCGCACGATCTGCAGCGCAAGCTCGGCGCGCTGGCGCCGACTCATTTCGACGCACCCTCGGGCAGCCGCGTGCCGATCGACTATGAGGGCGAGCGGCCGGTGCTGGCCATCCGCGTGCAGGAACTTTTTGGCCTCGACAAGCATCCGTCCATCGCCGGCGGCACCGTACCGCTGACGCTGGAGCTGCTTTCCCCCGCCCACCGGCCGATCCAGACCACGCGCGACCTGCCGGGCTTCTGGCGCGGCTCCTGGGCCGATGTGCGCTCCGACATGCGCGGGCGCTATCCCAAGCACGTCTGGCCCGACGATCCTCTGTCGGCGCAAGCCACGGCGCGGGCAAAACCCCGCGTCAAATAGCGCTTGGCGACGGACACCGGTCCGGCGCATAAACCCTTCATGGTCAAGAAGCAGAACATGCCCGAGTTCCAGCAGAGTGCCCGCCTGCGTCTCAACACGCTGATCCGGTTGCGCTGGCTGGCCATCATCGGCCAGAGCGTCACCGTCATGGTCGTTGCCTACGGGTTCCAGTTTCCCCTGCCGGTCAGCCTGTGCTTCACGCTGATCGCCTGTTCGGCCTGGCTCAACCTGCTCCTAACCTTCCGCTTCCCGGCCGCGCACCGGCTGCAGCCGCTGCCGGCGCTCGGCATCCTCACCTTCGACGCGCTGCAGCTTGCCGGCCTGCTCTACATGACCGGTGGCCTGACCAACCCGTTCTCGCTTCTGATGGCGGTGCCGGTGGTCATCTCGGCCACCTCGCTGCCGCTCAGCCTCACGGCGTTGCTGGGCGTTTGCGTCATGGCGCTCACCACGCTGCTCGCCTTCTTTCACCTGCCGCTGCCCTGGATCGCCGGCACGGAACTCGTCATGCCTTTCCTCTATGTCGCCGGCATGTGGACGGCGGTTCTGTCCAGCATCGCCTTCACCGCCATCTATGCCTGGCGCGTGGCGGAAGAGGCGCGGCTTCTGGCCAATGCGCTGTCGGCCACCGAGCTGGTGCTGCAGCGTGAGCAGCATCTGTCGGCGCTGGACGGGCTGGCCGCCGCCGCCGCCCACGAACTCGGCACGCCCCTGGCCACCATCACCCTGGTGGCCAAGGAAATGGAGCGGGCGCTGGGCAAGGACCCGAAGTTTCATGAGGACGTGACGCTGCTGCGCTCTCAGAGCGAACGCTGCCGCCAGATCCTCAAGCGCCTCACCAGCCTGTCCTCGGAAAGCGAGGTGCATCTGGCCCGCATGCCGCTCACCTCGCTGGTGGAGGAGGTGATCGCGCCTCACCGCGACTTCGGCATTTCCATCAAGCTCGAGCCCGGCGAGCAGCTCGGCCCGGAGCCGGTCGGCCACCGCAATCCCGGCGTGATCTACGGCTTGGGCAACCTGGTGGAAAACGCCGTCGACTTCGCCGCCAGCACCGTCACCATCCGCTGGAGCTGGAACGACCGCCGCGTCGTGTTCGAGATCATCGACGACGGGCCCGGCTTCCCGCCCGAGATCATCGACCGCATCGGCGAGCCCTACATGACCACGCGGCAGGGCGGCGGCGAGCAGGGCGGCGGGCTAGGGCTTGGCCTGTTCATCGCCAAGACGCTGCTGGAGCGCTCCGGCGCGACGCTCACCTTTTCCAACGCCAATGAACGCGGCAAGGGCGCCGTCGTGAAGATCGAATGGGCGCACGACGTCTTCCTCAATCCGGGGTCGGCGGCGTCTTCCATGTTCGATACCGCCTGAGCCCGCCCGGCGGGTGGAAAAACCGGCCTCCGGCACCTATATTGGTCGGAAAACAGGCAAGAAAAACAGATAGAACGGACCAGACGATTATGAATGGCGACGAAGTGGTTGATGGCAGCATTACCGGCGGCGATACCTCACTGCTGATCGTGGATGACGACAAGCCGTTCCTGACCCGCCTGGCACGCGCCATGGAGCTACGCGGTTTCCAGGTCGAGACCGCCGAAAGCGTCGAGGAAGCCGTGGCCAAGGCGCGCGCGCACGCGCCGGCCTATGCCGTGGTCGACATGCGGCTGGGCGACGGCAACGGCCTCGACGTGGTCGCCGCCATCCGCGAGAAGCGGGCCGACGCGCGCACCATCATCCTCACCGGCTACGGCAACATCGCCACTGCGGTGACGGCAGTGAAGCTCGGTGCCGTCGACTATCTGTCCAAGCCCGCCGACGCCGACGACGTGTTCGCGGCGCTGACGCGCACCACCGGCGAGCGCGCCGCTCCGCCGGAAAACCCGATGTCGGCCGACCGCGTCCGCTGGGAGCACATCCAGCGCGTCTACGAGATGTGCGAGCGCAACGTCTCCGAAACCGCGCGCCGGCTCAACATGCACCGCCGCACCTTGCAGCGCATCCTGGCCAAGCGCGCGCCGCGGTAAGTTTCCCGCTTCGCGCGTGTCGGCATCGACCGTTTTCGACCCCCGCTCCGGTTGCTTCGCAAACCACCATTCCGGGGCGAGCCACGGGTTTCGCCCGTCCTTTCGACGGGGGAGAGAAACGCCGTCCGCGAGCCTGGCGCCCTTCCTCTCCCCTTTTTAGGGGGAGAGGTGCCGAGCGAAGCGAGGCGGAGTGGGGGTAATCCGCGCCATAGGCAATTGCCTTGTCCTCGTGAGAGCCGCCCTACTCGCTCTCCCCATCCAGCGCCGGCACCGAAACGCCGGCCAGTTCCGCCGCCAGCAGGCGCGCGGCACCCGCGCGCGCAATTCGCAGCATCAGCGCCTTGCGCCTGGCCGCGGCCATGCGATGCTCAGGCGCCTCGCGCAAAATCTCGGCGCCATAGCCGTCGGAGAGAATAAAACCGCACTCTTCCGGAAAAATCTCCGCCGGCACCTCGGGATGGGTGGCGAAGAAGAATCGATCCGAATGCAGCCGGTAGTCGGGCCATTTGCGGTCGACTCGAAAATCCTCGACCGACGATTTGATCTCGATGATCCAGATGTCGCCCTGGCGCGTCAGCGCCACCAGGTCGGCGCGCCGGCCTGTCGCCAGCGAAAGTTCCGGCAGCACATGCGCGCCCATCTGCATCAGCAAGCGCTGCACGCCGCGCCGCACCACCATCGCACGCGCGGACTGGCGCCCGTCGACGAGCGGATTGGACGAAAGGGGGGAAATGATCGGCATGGCCGCACCATGCCACGTTATGTTCTCGTTTTGAACCTGTTTTAGTGGCCAGGGTCTGCCTAGCCTATTTGGCTGTCTGCGCTGCAGGTTCGACGTGAACGCCGTCCTGCAGTAGGGAGGCAGGCATTACACGAAAGCCAAAAAGCGTTTCATTGACCCGCTCGCGCCGCATGCCGGAGTTTATGAGACGCTCGGCTACCTTTTCGTCAGACGAAAAGAGCCACACCGCGTCGTCTAGGATTGCCGCAGAAAACACCTCGTTTTTCTCGACCATCCCCATTCTGGCGAGAAGAACCGGCAGGTCTATCTCTCGCGCTTCCATCTGGACTTTGATCCGGTCGAGCTTGGCCTCGACCGCGTCAAACCGCGCCCCAAGATTGGTCTCCATCCTCGCGATTGAGTTTTCGATCTGTGACAGCTTCTCGCCGTGCGTGCCAAGGGTGGACGCTTGGGTGAGCAGGAACGCGACGACCACCGCAAGCAATGCGACCGATGCGCTGGAGGCGGCACCTATGAAAATCTCCTTACCGCTTAGTCTAGCAGCCATGGCAATTCCCCAACTTGGTCCAAATGCCGCTCGGGCCAATTTGTTCAATTTTCAGTACGCATTATCATTTGGCGCGGCGACTTTGGCAATCTTCGCAAATCGAGGGGCTTCGGAGCGGCCGACGTTCCTTGCGCAGGGTAACCGCTACGCCGCGGCAGCCAGCCATCACCCATGTCGACCTGTTGCCGAAAAGCCATAGCACCGCGGCCGCGCGTGGGCTCGGCCTTCTTTGGCCCGGCCAAGCACTTGGCAAGCAACTGCATGCTCCCATACAAACAACGCTGAGGTGCGGCCCGAATCGGGCCGGTCTTTGTCGGGACCGGAGCTGCGGATCTTCTTATGCGCATGAAACCACTTGCCGTCGCTGCCAGCCTTGCACTTGCGCTGGCCGCCGCCGGATGCGCCAGCGATGGTACGTTCAAGGTGTTCTCGTCGGATTACGGCGCGCGGGTGGATGCCGGTTACCAGTTGCCGTCGGTGCCGATCTACAAGGTCGACAAGAAATACCATCGCCAGATCGTGCGTTACGACACCGCCGAGCGGCCCGGCACCATCATCGTCGATACGGCCAACAAGTTCCTCTATTTTGTCATGCCGGAAGGCAAGGCCGTGCGCTACGGCATCGGCGTCGGACGCCAGGGCTTCGAGTGGCGCGGCACCGCGCGGGTTGCGCTGAAGCGCGAATGGCCGAGATGGACGCCGCCCTCAGAAATGATCGGCCGCCAGCCGGAGCTCGCCAAGTGGCGCGGCGGCATGCCGCCCGGCCTGACCAATCCGCTCGGCGCGCGCGCGCTTTACCTGTTCAACAATGGCGGCGATTCCGGCTACCGCCTGCATGGCACGCCCGAATGGTCTTCCATCGGCAAGGCCATGTCTTCGGGCTGCATCCGCCTGATGAACCAGGACATCATCGATCTCTACGAGCGCGCCGAAACCGGCGCCAAGGTGATCGTGATCTGAGGACCCGAATGGGCCGGCCCCGTCAGCGGGGCGCAAAGGTTTTATGCGAGCCGTCTCGGCAACAGGACGTCGCAACAAAAAACCGGGCTCCTGGAGCCCGGTTTTTTGTTTTTCATCGAGGCTATCGAGGCAGCGATCAGGAAACCTGCTCCACGTGCTCCACCTCGGGCACGAAGTGGCGCAGCAGATTCTGGATGCCGTGCTTCAGCGTCGCGGTGGAGGAGGGGCAGCCTGCGCAGGCGCCCTTCATGTGCAGGAACACGGTGCCGTTCTCATAGCCGCGGAAGGTGATGTCGCCGCCGTCCTGCGCCACGGCCGGGCGCACGCGCGTATCCAGCAGCTCCTTGATGGTGGCCACGATCTCGGTGTCGGCCTCGTCGAAGAACTCGCCGGTGACATCGGCATGCGCGGCGGCCGCATGGCCGCCCACGGCCATCACCGGCGCGCCCGACATGAAATGCTCCATGATGGCGCCCAGGATCGCCGGCTTCAGGTGCTGCCAGTCGGGGCCGTCCTTGGAAACGGTGATGAAGTCGTAGCCGAAGAACACGCCGGTCACGCCGGGAATCTCGAACAGCCGGCCGGCCAGCGGCGAAGCCTGGCCTGCCGCCTCGGCATCGCGGAAATCGGCAGTGCCCTGCGTCAGCACTTCCTTGCCGGGCAGGAATTTCAGCGTGGCGGGGTTGGGGGTCGCCTCGGTCTGGATGAACATGGCCGTTTCTCCGCGCATTTCAGTAGTTTGGAACTATTCTAAATAAGCCTTGTGGCCGCGACATTCAAGCCGCGCCTGCATCCGGCGGGACGCTTTCGCTCGATTGGTCGCTCAGGCCAGGCTTTCCAGTTCCTCGTCGGAGAGGTTCTGCGGCACAACCGTGACCGGAATGGGGAAGGCCGCGCCCTTGCCGGCGATGGAAGCCACCAGCGGCCCCGGCCCCTCCTTGGAGGCGCCGGCGGCTAGCACCAGAATGGCGATGTCCTGGTCTTCCTCGATCAGCTGGTGGATCTGTTCCGAAGTCTTGCCCTCGCGCACCACCAGCTCCGGCTCGATGCCCAGCTTCTCGCGCACCTTTGCCGCATAGCCGTCCAGCGCCGTGTTGGCATTGGCGACGGCCTCCTCGCGCATGATCTTTTCCACTCCCAGCCAGTGCTGGAAGTCGCTCGGCTCGATGGCGTAGAGCAGCACCACCACGCCGCCGGTGTTCTTGGCGCGGTAGGAGGCATAGCTCACGGCGCGTTCGCATTCCGGCGTATCGTCAATGATCGCCAGGAACTTGCGTCGGTGTCCGGCTTCGCGACTGAGACGCTTAGAGACCATGTGCCAACCTTGTTGCGGGACCGCCCGTTCCGGCGCAATTTGCCACTCGCGCCGGACCTCCGCAAGCGGTCTGCTTGGAAACGCTCAATTGTTGAGCAGACCGATGATCTCATGCACGTTCTTCATCGTGCCTTCGGCGATCACGCGCGCACGGTCGCCGCCATCGCGCAGCACGCTGTCGATATAGCCGGGATCGGCCATCAGGCGACGCATCTCGTCGGCGACCGGTGCGAGCTTCTCGACCGCGAGGTCCGCCAGTGCCGGCTTGAACACCGAGAACTGCTGGCCGGCGAACTCCTTGAGCACGCCCTCTTTCGTCATGTCCGCGAGGCCGGCATAGATGCCGACCAGGTTCTCGGCCTCGGGTCGGCTGGCAAGTCCGTCTACCTCGCTCGGCAGCGCCTCCGGATCGGTCTTGGCCTTCTTGATCTTCTTCGAGATCGTGTCGGCATCGTCGGTCAGGTTGATGCGCGAAAGGTCGGACGGGTCCGACTTCGACATCTTCTTGGAGCCGTCGCGCAGCGACATGATGCGCGCGGCCGGGCCGCCGATGATCGGCTCGGTAATCGGGAAGAAGCCGTTCACCTTCTCCTCGCCCATCATCATCTCGACGCCGAGGCCGAGCTCGGCGATGCGGGCGGAGAAGTCGTTGTTGAATTTCTGGGCGATGTCGCGGGTCAGCTCGAGGTGCTGCTTCTGGTCTTCGCCGACCGGCACATGGGTGGCGCGGTAGAGCAGGATGTCGGCCGCCATCAGGCTCGGATAGGCGAGCAGGCCGAGCGAGGCGTTCTCGCGGTCCTTGCCGGCCTTGTCCTTGAACTGCGTCATGCGGTTCATCCAGCCGATGCGCGCCACGCAGTTGAATATCCAGGCGAGCTCGGCGTGCTGCAACACGCGGGCCTGGTTGAACACGATGTGCTTCTTCGGGTCGATGCCGGATGCCAGGAAAGCCGCGGTGATCGAGCGCGTCTGGCCAGCAAGGTCGTCATGGACAAGCTGGGCGGTCAGCGAATGCAGGTCGACGACGCAATAGATGCATTCGTTGCTTTCCTGCAGGGCGACGAACTTGCGGATCGCGCCGAGATAGTTGCCGAGATGAAGATTGCCAGTGGGCTGGACGCCAGAAAAGACGAGCGGCTTGAATTCGTTCATGATGTCCTCGTGGCTTGTGGAGGGCCGTTTGAGCATGATCCCGAAAAGTTGCAGACTTTTCGGTCTGAATCATGCGGCTAGGAGAATGCGCGCGG
The DNA here is from genome assembly GCF_040049255.1 of Mesorhizobium sp. KR2-14. Taxonomy (NCBI): domain Bacteria; kingdom Pseudomonadati; phylum Pseudomonadota; class Alphaproteobacteria; order Hyphomicrobiales; family Phyllobacteriaceae; genus Mesorhizobium; species Mesorhizobium sp. KR2-14. The sequence goes on from NZ_JBDZDR010000003.1 coordinate 268,697, forward strand.
CGAAAATCGATGCGCGCTTATGAACGATGGCGCGGGCGAGAGCAAGATGGGCCCGCCACAAAGGGCAACAAGAAACCCTCGATTAAGGCGAGATCGGTGACTATATGTGTAGCTCATGCTATGTAGAGGCAGAGGTGTAGCATGACGATCAACATCACCAACAAGGAGGCCGACAAGCTCACGCGCACTTTCGCGCAGATGGAGGGCGTCGGGCTCACCGAAGCGATTGTCATTGCCATGAACGAGGCGCTGGCGCGCCGGCGCAATAGCGAAAGTCCTGTCGAAACGGCAGCGCGGCTTCGAAGCGAATTTGGAATTCAATTGACCGAGCAGGCACGCCAGCCATTGCCCCGTTCGGTCTATGACGAATTGTCCGGTGATGACTAATGTTCATCGACGCCGCTGCCATAGTCGCAATTCTGAGCGATGAGCCGGAAGCAGCTCGTTGTGCGGCAGCGATAGTCGAAGCCGAAAATCCATTCACTTCAGCCATTGCAGTATGGGAAGCGGCGATGGCGCTTGCGCGCCCCGAGAAGCTTGCGGCGCCGGTCGATCTGACATCTCGCATTGTCACGCGGTTTCTCGACGAGCGCGGAATCGCTCTTCGTGAACTCCCACCTGGAGAAGAGTCTGTATCGCTCTCCATCGAGGCGGCCTCGCGCTTTCGCAGCAATGCGATCCGCCTGAACATGGCGGACTGTTTCCATTATGCATGTGCCCGATACTACGGCGCGCCAATGCTCTCCACCGCAGACGAATTCCGGCTGACCGATCTGGAGACGGTTCCGTAGGCTCGGGACTGATCGTCCGCATGGGCGCGCGGTGATAGGGGGCCGAGGAAATCCGTCCGCACGCCGCCTGACTTGGGCGCCTCTATTCCACCGCCTGCGAGCTTGCCGCGCCGCGCCTGATGTTGCGGCGGATCATGCCGAGATCGGCGCCGCCGATGCCGAAGGCGACACCGAAATAGACGATTGTCGCGCCGGTGACGAGGACCGCCAGCGTCAGTGCCTGGGTGTGGAGCGGGGCGGAGGAGGCGAGGTAGGGCTCCAGCCGTCCCGCCGCCACATGCAGCGCGCCGGCCATCACGGCCGCCGCCAGAACCAGCCGTGGAATGCGGGTCAGAAGTGGGATGTCGGTGCCCCAATGCCCGCGCCGGATCAGCACATAGAGCAGCATGGCCGCGTTGACCCAGCCGGCCACGGCCGAGGCGGTGGCGATGCCGGGCGCGCCCATGCTCGGAAACAGGGCGAGCGCCAGCGAGATGTTCACCGCCACCGAGACGGCGGCGAAAACCATGGGCGTGCGCGTGTCCTCGCGCGCGAAATAACCGGGCGTGAACGCCTTGATCAGCACGAAGGCGGGCAGGCCGAGGCCGAAGATCGCAAGGATCGCCGACACGGTTGGCGTGCTGTTGCTAGCGGCGAATGCGCCGCGCTCGTAGAGCACGCGGATGATCGGCTCCGATATCACCAGCAGCGCCGCAGCCGCTGGCAAGGTCAGAAACAGCGTGAACTCGACCGAGCGGTTCTGCAGGTTGGCCGCCTCGCGGTGATTGCCCGCCTTCAGCGCCCGCGCCAGTTCCGGCAGCAGCACTATGGCGACCGCGATGCCCACCACGCCGAGCGGCAGCTGGTAGACGCGGTCGGCATAGGCGAGCGAGGAAACCGCGCTCGCCTGGCCGGAGGCGATCGCCGTACCGATGAGCTGGTTGATCTGGGTGATGCCGCCGGTCACGGCGGCCGGAAAGGCCAGCACCAGCAGCCGCTTCACGTTCGGGGTCAGGTGCGGCCGGCGAAAGCCGATCGAGATGCCGGCATTGCGCACCGCGCCCCACACGATTGCGAGCTGCACCAGGCCGGCGGCCAGCACACCCCAGGCCAGCGCATAGCCCACCGTCAGCCCGTCATGGCCCTTGTACCAGGCATAGCCCAGCACGCCGATGAGGATGACGTTGAGAAACACCGGCGCGATCGCGGCGGCGAAATAGCGGCGCAGCGAATTCAGCATGCCGCTCATCATCGCCGCCAGCGACATGCACATCAGATAGGGGAACATGATGGTGGCGAGCGCGACGGTGAGGTCGAATTTCTGTGGGTTCTGGGTGAAACCGGGCGCCACGATGGTCGACACCAGCAGCGGCATCGCCAGTTCCATCAGGATGGTGAGCGCGATCAGCACGGTGAAGAGCACGCCGAACACCTCCTCCGAGAAGCGCTTGGCGCCCTCATTGCCGTTGGCCTCGATCTCCTTGGCAAACAGCGGCACGAAGGCGGCGTTGAAGGCGCCCTCGGCAAACAGCCGCCGGAAGGTGTTGGGAAACTGGAAGGCTGCGTTGAAGGCGTCGGCGATAGGCCCGGTGCCAAGGGCGGCTGCCATCAGCATCTCGCGGGTGAAGCCGAATATGCGGCTCATCAGCGTGCCGGATGCGACGGTGGCGAATTTCTTGACCAGGCTCATGCGTGCGGCGATCCGTCTTGATGAAGCATTGTTTCCCGTTTGCGCTGCCGCTGCGTTGTCGGTTTTTCGGACATGGCGCCCACTACACCGCAGCCTTGGCCTTAACGGCGCGCTGCGCGGCCTCGCCCTGCAGCGTCGTCAGCAGCCTGTCGCGAATGGCCTGCTGCCGGGTGGGGTTGTCGATCTTCTGGCCGGTCAGGTCGGTCACGTAGAAGGTGTCGATCACCTTCTCGCCGAAGGTGGTGATGTGGGCCGAGGCGATGTCGAGCGACAGGTCCGACAGCGCTCCGGTGATTTCCGACAACAGGCCGGGCCGGTCGAGACAGTGCACGTCGATGACCGTGAAGCGGTTGGACAGCGTGTTGCGGATGTCCACGCGCGGCTCGCGGCGGAAGGCCTTGGCGCCGCGCTTCGGGCGGCCGCGTCTCTCGATCATCTCCGGCAGCCAGGCCCTTCCCGCCAGCACGTCCTCGATCAGCCGGCCGACACGCTCGGCGCGCCGCCGCTCGTCCTCGTCCATGTCGAATTCGCGGTTGATCAAAATCGTGTCCAACGCCCGCCCGTCGGAAGTGGTGAAGATCTGCGCGTCGACGATGTTGGCGCCGGCCGCCGCACAGGCGCCGGCGATCACGGAGAGCAGGCGCGGGTGGTCGGGCGCCAGCACGGTGATCTCGGTCACCGCCTCGAACTCGTGCGTCCTGACCATGGTGGCGAGCTTGCGGCCCTGCGCATCCGCCATGCGAATGAACTCGGCATGCCGCACCTGGTCGTTGGGGTCGACGGCCAGCAGGTAGTTTTCGTAATGCAGGTCCATCAGCCGCTTGCGCGCGTCCTCCGGCCATTGGGAGAGTGCGGCGTCCAGCGCCGCGCGGGCCTCGGCCGCCCGCTGCGCGCGCGACACTTCCGAGAAGCCGCCGGTCAGCAAAAGCTCGGTCTCGTAGTAGAGCGTGCGCAGAAGCTGGCCCTTCCAGCCGTTCCACACGCCCGGTCCCACGCCGCGTATGTCGCAGACGGTGAGGATGAGCAGGAGCTTCATGCGCTCCACCGACTGCACCACGTCGGCGAAATCCTCGATGGTCTTGCGGTCGTTGAGGTCGCGCGTCTGCGCCGTCATCGACATGACCAGGTGCTTCTCCACCAGCCAGGCCACCGTCTCGGTGTCGGCTGGGGACAGGCCCATATGCGGGCAGATGCGCCGGGCAATTTTTGCGCCGGCTTCGGAATGATCCTCGGGCCGACCCTTGGCGATGTCGTGCAGAAGCACCGCCACGTAGAGCGCCTCGCGCTTCTTCTTCAGCCCTTCCATCAGCGAGTGCGACAACGGGTGGATCTTCTCGCCGCCGCCGCGCTCGAGTTCCGACAGCACGCCGATGCAGCGCAGCAGGTGCTCGTCCACCGTGTAGTGGTGGTACATGTTGAACTGCATCATCGCGACGATGCGGCCGAAGTCCGGGATCAGCTTGCCGAGCAGCCCGGCTTCGTTCATGCGCCGCATGTTGAGCTCGGGGTTGCGGTCCGAGGTCAGCACGTCGAGGAACAGCCGGTTGGCTTCCTTGTTGCGGCGCAGGTTCTTGTCGACAAGCGACAGCGAGCGGGTCAGCAGCTTCAGCGCGTCGGGGTGGTATTCCAGCCCGTGCTTGTCGGCGAACCAGAACAGCCTCAAGAGGTTCACCGGATCGCGCACGAAGACCTGGTCATCGGCCACGTTGATGCGGTGGTTGTCGACGATGAAGTCGCTGGTGCCGGCAAGCTTGCGCTGGCGTCGCGTGAAGGTCGGGAAGAGGTGGTTGAGGCCCGGCACGTGCTTGGCCTGCTCCTCTTCCAGCCCGGCGCAGAAGATGCGCGTCAGGTCGCCCACCGTCTTGGCGATCAGGAAGTAGTGCTTCATGAAGCGCTCGACCGCAGACAGGCCGGGGTGGCTGGTGTAGCCCAGCCGCTCGGCGATGTCGCGCTGGATGTCGAAATGCAGCCTTTCCTCGCTCTTGCCGGTCAGGAAGTGCATGTGGCAGCGGACCGCCCAGAGAAAATCCTCGGCCTTCAGGAACTGGTTGTATTCGGCGCGGGTAAGCACGCCCTTGCCCACCAGCTCCTCGCCGCTGCGCACGCGGTAGAAATACTTGCCGATCCAGAACAGCGTCTGCAGGTCGCGCAGGCCGCCCTTGCCGTCCTTGACGTTGGGCTCGACCAGGTAGCGGCTTTCGCCGCCCTTGGTGTGGCGCTCGTCGCGCTCGGCCAGCTTGGCGTGGACGAATTCGGGCCCGGTGCCCTTCACCACCGATTTGTCGAAGCGGGTGAGCAGTTCGCCATAGAGCTTCTCCTCGCCCCACAGGAAGCGCGCGTCGAGGATCGCGGTGCGGATGGTGATGTCCTCGCGCGACAGGCGCAGGCATTCGTCGATGTTGCGGGTGGCGTGGCCGACCTTCAGCCCCATGTCCCACAGCATGTAGAGCATGTATTCCACCACCTGCTCGCCCCAGGGCGTCTGCTTGTAGGGCAGCAGGAACAGCAGGTCGATGTCGGAGCCGGGCGCCAGCGTGCCGCGGCCATAGCCGCCCACCGCCACCACCGCCATGCGCTCGGCGGAAGAAGGGTTTCGGGCGTGGTAGACATGGGTGGCGGCGAAGTCGTAGAGCGCGCGGATCAGCTCGTCCATCAGGTGCGAGAGCCGCGCCGCGCAGGCCGCGCCGCTGCCATCCTCGCGCAGCATGCGCTCGGCAATCGCCCGCCCGGCCGCGTTGCGCTCCTTCAGAAGCTTCAGCACGCCCAAGCGCACCTGCGCGCCCGCCCCGTCGCCGCCGGTCTCGGCCGTCAGCGCCGTCAGGTCGCAGCGCAGCTCTGCGCCGTCGATCAGGTCCTCGAGCTTCAGGGGTATCTTCGCCATGCCTGAGTAAAAGCCTCGCTTTGAGGGCGGCGTCTAGCGCTTTTTTCGCCGGCCGGGTATGGGGCGCGTCTGCGGCGCCTTTAGGGCGGCAACATTGTCGCAATTGCGTCGGCGCAGGTCAAAAAATCGGCCCCTAGTCTCGACATTGCCGCACGGCTTGTGTAACCGCGACACCTCCCCCGCGCCGGGCCTCATCTCGCACAAGGAAAGCATCCCATGAAACCGATCAGCGGTGGCATCGACTTTGGCACGTCAAACTCCACGGTCGGCTACATGCACAATGGCAGGCCGCGCCTGGTGCCGCTCGAGGGCGACCATCTCGCCATGCCCAGCGCCGTCTTCTACAATTTCGAGGACAACGGCACCTATTTCGGCCGCCGCGCCATTGCCGACTACACCGAGAATGCCGAGGGCCGGCTGCTGCGCGCGCTGAAGAGCGTGCTCGGCTCCTCGCTGATCCACGAGAAGACCCGCATCAAGGCGCGCTACCTCGCCTTTTCCGACATCATCGGCACCTTCATCGCCAATCTGAAGAACCGGCTGGATGCCGAAGTCGGCGAGGAGATCGAAAGGGTGGTGCTGGGCCGGCCGGTCTATTTCGTCGACGAGGACGAGGCCGCCGACCGCGATGCGCAAGGCCAGCTCGAAGCCGCCGCTCGCGCGCAGGGTTTCAAGCACATCGCCTTCCAGTTCGAGCCGATAGCCGCAGCGCTCGACTACGAGCAGAGCGTGACGCGCGAGGAACTGGCGCTGATCATCGATATCGGCGGCGGCACCTCCGACTTTTCCATCGTGCGCGTCTCGCCCGAGCGGGCCCGCGCCGCCGACCGCAAGGACGACATCCTTGCCAGCACCGGCGTCCATATCGGCGGCACCGATTTCGACCGGCTGCTGTCGGTCGCCCGGCTGATGCCCGAGCTCGGCTACAAGACGCCGACCAAGGACGGCAAGCGCAACCTGCCCGTCGGCTATTTCAACGACCTCGCCACCTGGCAGCGCATCAACATGCTCTATACGCCCAAGGCCATGACCGATCTGCGCCAGATCCGCTACGAGGCGGCGAAGCCCGAACTGGTCGACCGCATGATCGACATCGTGTCGAACCGCCAGGGCCACGCGCTGGCCGGCACGGTGGAGCGGGCCAAGATCGACCTCACCGACCGCGACGACGCCATGATGACCGTGAAGCTGACCGAGGAGACGCTGTCGTTGCCGGTCACGCGCGCCGGGCTCGACGAGGCAATCGAGGCGGCGGTCGAGCGCGTGGCGAATACGGTCGCGAAGACGCTTGCCGATGCCGGCGTCGAGGCCCAGCGCATCACCACGCTCTTCCTCACCGGCGGCTCGACGGCCATCCCGCTGCTCAAAAGCCGCGTGCTGTCACTTTTTCCGGGTGCAACGGTCGTGCAGGGCGATATGTTCGGCTCGGTCGGGCTCGGGCTTTCGCTCGACGCCGCTCGCAAATTCGGCAGCGCCTGAGGGGGATTTTAGCCGGTATGGAACTTCCCGCAGCCCTTCGCCAGGCGGTCGACAAGGCGCTCGAAGGCGTGCCGCTGGCCGCGCTCAAGCAGGCGGCGGAGGTGCTGTCGCGCCGCTACCGTGCCGAGACGCGCGACGGGCGGCTGCACCTGTCCGACGATCTGGCCGCAAAGGCCTATCTGGCGACGCGCCTGCCGGCGACCTATGCGGCTGTCCGCGCCAGCCTCGATGCGGTGACCGAGGCGCGCGAAAATTTCGCGCCACGCAGCCTGCTCGACGTTGGCTCCGGCCCCGGCACGGCGTTCTGGGCGGCTCGCGACTGCTGGGACAGTCTTCAGGATGCCACGCTGGTCGAAGCCAGCCCGGCCATCCGCGCCGTGGGCGCGGGCCTCGCCCGCCACGCCGAGCCCATCACCGCGCGCTACCTTGCCGCCGATGTTTTGGGAAAATTCCCTGACCTAAAACCCGCCGATCTCGTCACGCTCGCCTATGTGCTGGACGAGCTGCCGCCTGAAAAGATCGAGCCGCTGGTCGACCGGCTGTGGGCGCTGACGGGCGACACGCTGGTCATCGTCGAGCCCGGCACGCCGGCCGGCTGGCAGCGCATCTTGCGCGCGCGGTCGCGGCTCGTCGGGGCGGGCGCGCATCTCGTCGCGCCGTGTCCGCACGCCCAGGAATGCCCGCTCGTCGCGCCCGACTGGTGCCATTTTTCGCGCCGGGTCGCCCGCTCGCGCCTGCATCGGCTGGCCAAGGGCGGCGAGGTGCCGTGGGAGGACGAAAAGTTCATCTACATCGCCGCCTCGCGGCATGCGGGCGAGGCGTTTGAGGCACGCGTGCTGGCGCCACCGCAGGCCTCAAGCGGTATGGTGCGGCTGAAACTGTGCGATGCCGAAGGCAGCGCCGGCGAGCGCCTGCTCACTCGCCGCGAAGGCGCCGCCTTCAAGGCCGCGCGCAAGCTCGATTGGGGCGATGGGATGTGAACGGAGTGAGGATCGAATATTTTCACGACCTTCGTTCCTTCGCGCCCCCCTCTGGCCTGCCGGCCATCTCCCCCACAAGGGGGGAGATCGGCAGTTTCGTCTGCATCGCCCGTTCTGAAACGCTGAAGTTTGGCGAAAGCCGTGATGACGGCTGATCTCCCCACCTGTGGGGGAGATTGGCAGTTTCGCTCGCACCACCCATTCCACAACGCTGACGTTTGGCGAAAGCCGTGATGACAGCTGATCTCCCCACCTGTGGGGGAGATGGCCGGCAGGCCAGAGGGGGGCAACGTAGAGCGCCGGCTTAGCCTTTGGCTGCACCTCACCCCCGCGCCGCCAAGTCCTTCAGCCTATACAGCTCTTCCATCGCCTGGCGCGGGGTCATCTCATCCAGATTGAGCGCGGCAAGGGCTGCGCCTAAAACGTCCACCTTCGCCGGCGCGGGCGGCGTTTCCTTCTTCGCCACGGCCGAGAACAGCGGCAGGTCGTCGACCAGCCGGTCGGCCTTGCCGGAGGTTTCGCCGGCCTCGAGCCGGTGCAGCACGTCCTTGGCGCGGCTCACTACCGCGTCTGGCAGGCCGGCCAGCCGCGCCACCTGCACGCCGTAGCTGCGGTCGGCGGCACCCTTGCCCACCTCGTGCAGGAAGACCACGTCGCCTTCCCACTCCTTCACCCGCATGGTCACGTTGTGGAGGCGCTGGAGCTTCTCGGCCAGCGCCGTCATCTCGTGGAAGTGGGTGGCGAAGATCGCGCGGCAGCGGTTCTTCTCGTGCAGATATTCCACCGCAGCCCAGGCAATCGACAGGCCGTCGAAGGTCGCGGTGCCGCGCCCGATCTCGTCGAGGATGACCAGCGCGCGCTCGCCCGCCTGGTTGAGGATCGCCGCCGTCTCCACCATCTCGACCATGAAGGTCGAGCGGCCGCGCGCCAGGTCGTCGGAGGCGCCGACGCGGGAAAACAGCCGGTCGACCACGCCGATATGGGCGCTTGCCGCCGGGACGAACGAACCCATCTGGGCAAGGATGGCGATCAGCGCGTTCTGGCGCAGGAAGGTCGATTTACCGCCCATGTTCGGTCCGGTCAGCAGCCAGATGGCGCCGGCTTTGGCGCCGCCTTCGGGCGACAGGTCGCAGTCATTGGCCACGAATGCGTTCTCGCCCGCCGCGCGCAGCGCCTGTTCCACCACCGGGTGGCGGCCGCCGACGATCTCGAAGGCGAGGCTGTCGTCCACCGCCGGCCGGCACCAGTTCTCGCTGGTCGCCAGCACCGCAAGTGCGGCCGAAACGTCGAGCACGGCAAGGGCCGCCGCGCCGGCGCGGATCGTCTCGGCGTGGGCGACTGCTTCCGCCACCAGCGCGTCGAAGGCCGAAAGCTCGATCGCCAGCGCGCGGTCGGCGGCATTGGCAATCTTGGTTTCCATCTCGGCCAGTTCGGTGGTGGTGAAGCGCATGGCGTTGGCCATGGTCTGGCGATGGATGAAGCGCGCCTTGGCCTCGTCCGTGCCGGTCATGATCGCCTGATGGTTCGCCGTCACCTCGATGTAATAGCCCAGCACATTGTTGTGCCGGATCTTTAGCGAGCGGATGCCGGTTTCCTCGATCAGGTCGCGCTCCATGCCGGCAATGACGCGGCGCGATTCGTCGCGCAGTGCGCGCATCTCGTCGAGCTCGGCGTGATAGCCGGCACGGACAAAGCCGCCGTCGCGCTTCAAGAGCGGCAGGTCGTCGTCCAGCGCGCCGGAAAGATGCTCGGCGAAACTGGCCGGCAGCGCGGAAATCGCTTCCAGCGCTTCCGCAATCTCGGCCGGGACCTCAACCTCGGCAAACAGCGCGCTTATCGCCAGCGCCGCTTCAAAACCAGAGCGCAGCGCGCCGAGATCGCGCGGGCCGCCGCGGTTCAGCGCCAGCCTTGTCAGCGCGCGCGGCATGTCCGACACGCCCTTCAGGCAGCCGCGCAGGGCTTCCCCCAGCCGCCGCTCGGCGAGGAAGAAGTCGACCGAATCCAGCCGCTGGGCGATGCCTTTCGGGTCGGTCAGCGGCGACATCAGCCGGTCGGCCAAAAGCCGCGCGCCGGCGCCGGTCACCGTGCGGTCGAGGGCTTTCAACAGCGAGCCGTCGCGGCCGCCGCCGGTGGTGCGCAAGAGTTCCAGATTGACCCGCGTCGCCGGGTCGATGAACAGCGTCGAACCCGCATGCTCGCGCTCGGGCCGCGACAGCGGCGGCCGCTCGGCTTTCTGGGTCTTCTCGACATAGGCGACGACGCCCGAGATGGCCGAAAGTTCGGCGCGCGAAAAGGTGCCAAAGCTGTCCGGCGTCGCCACCTCGAAGAAGCGCGCGATGCGGCCCGGCGCCGAAGTGGAGTCGAACAGGCTCGGCGGCTGCGGGCTCGCCACCCGCCCCACCAGGTCGAACACGGGCTTCAGCTCGGCGTCATAAAACACCGGCTCGGGCAGGATCAGCTCGCGCGGGTCGATGCGGAAGATGTCGGCCAGCAGATTGTCGGCGCTCGTCTCGGCCACGCGAAAAATGCCGGTCGACAGCTCGATCCAGGCCAGCGCATAGGCATTGTCCGAGCCGCCGCCCCTCACGCGCCCCAGCGACATCAAAAAGTTCGATTCCGCCGGCGCCAGCAGCTTGTCCTCGGTGATGGTGCCGGGGGTCACCAGCCGCACCACGTCGCGCTTGACCACGGATTTCGAGCCGCGCTTCTTGGCCTCGGCCGGGTCCTCGATCTGCTCGCAGACGGCGACCCGGTGGCCGAGGCCGATCAGCTTCTGCAGATAGTCGTCGGCGGCATGGATCGGCACGCCGCACATGGGAATGTCCTGGCCCTGGTGCTTGCCGCGCCTGGTCAGCACGATGCCCAGCGCCCGCGCGGCGATCTCGGCGTCGTCGAAGAACAGCTCGTAGAAGTCGCCCATGCGATAGAACAAGAGCGAACCGGGGTTGGCCGCCTTGATCTCGAGGAACTGTTCCATCATCGGCGTGGCGGCGCCGCTGCCTGGGGCCGGCGTGCTTGCCTCGGTGCGGATTGGCGTTTCGTCGTTCACGTTATCGTCCAAAAAACAGCTTTGCCCTGCTTGGCGGTTTACAGGGCCGAAGTGTAGCCTTAATCCCGAACACTCCACAAAAATCGGCTTGGGAAGGGACCGCGCGAGACCATGGCATCCGGCAACAGAACCGACAACGCAGGCCCCTCGGTGGGCACACAGGAAGCGCTGGATTTCCATTCCTCCGGCCGCCCCGGCAAGCTCGAGATCAACCCCACCAAGCCCATGGCCACGCAGCGCGACCTGTCGCTGGCCTATTCGCCGGGCGTGGCCGCCCCCGTGCTGGCCATCGCCGAGGACCCCAGTCGCGCCTTCGACTACACCGCGCGCGGCAACATGGTGGCGGTGATTTCAAACGGCACCGCCATTCTCGGCCTCGGCAATCTCGGCGCGCTCGCCTCCAAACCGGTCATGGAAGGCAAGGCGGTGCTGTTCAAGCGCTTCGCCGATGTCGATGCCATCGACCTCGAGGTCGACACCACCGACGTCGACGAATTCATCAACTGCGTGCGCTATCTCGGGCCGTCCTTCGGCGGCATTAACCTGGAAGACATCAAGGCGCCGGATTGCTTCATCATCGAGAGCCGCCTGCGCGAGATCATGGACATCCCCGTCTTCCACGACGACCAGCACGGCACGGCCATCATCGCCGCCGCCGGCCTCATCAACGCGCTCGAAGTCACCGGCCGCGACGTCAAGACCACGAAGCTCGTCTGCAACGGCGCCGGCTCGGCCGGCATCGCCTGCATCGAGCTCATCAAGGCGATGGGCTTTGCGCCCGAAAACATCATCCTGTGCGACACCAAGGGCGTGGTCTACAAGGGCCGCACGGAGGGCATGAACCAGTGGAAGTCGGCGCATGCGGTGGAAACCGGCGCCCGCACGCTGGCCGAGGCGCTGGAAGGCGCCGACGTGTTCTTCGGCCTTTCGGCCAAGGGCGCGCTCACCCCGGTCATGGTCCAGTCCATGGCCAAGAACCCGATCATCTTCGCCATGGCCAATCCCGACCCGGAAATCACGCCGGAGGAAGTGGCAGAGATCCGCACCGACGCCATCATGGCCACCGGCCGTTCGGACTATCCGAACCAGGTCAACAATGTGCTCGGCTTCCCCTACATCTTCCGCGGGGCGCTCGACGTGCGCGCCACCACCATCAACGACGAGATGAAGGTCGCGGCCGCCCGCGCGCTGGCCGATCTCGCCCGCCAGGACGTGCCCGACGACGTCGCCGCCGCCTACCAGGGCAACCGGCCGAAATTCGGCCCCAACTACATCATCCCCGTGCCGTTCGACCCGCGCCTCATCTCGGCCATCCCGGTCGCGGTGGCCAAGGCCGCGATGGGCACCGGCGTTGCCCGCCGGCCCATCCTCGACCTCGACAAATACGCGCAGGAGCTTTCGGCCCGGCGCGACCCGATCGCCTCCACCCTGCAGCGCATCTATGACCGCGTGCGCCGCCAGCCCAAGCGCATCGTCTTCGCCGAAGGCGAGGAAGAGCAGATGATGCGCGCGGCCGTGTCCTATGTGAACCAGAAGCTCGGCACCGCCATCCTGCTCGGCCGCGACGACGTCATCAAGGAAAACGCCCGCCAGGCCGGCGTCGACCTCGACAAGCCCGGCATCGAGATCATCAATGCTCGCCTGTCGCGCCGCAACGCCATCTATGCCGACTTCCTCTACGAGCGCCCGCAGCGCCAGGGTTTTCTGTTCCGCGACTGCCAGCGCCTGATCAACAACGACCGCAACCACTTTGCCGCCGCCATGGTGGCGCTGGGCGATGCCGACGGCATGGTCACCGGCGTCACCCGCAACTACTCCACCGCGCTGGAGGAAGTGCGCCGCGCCATCGACGCAAAGCCCGGCCACCGCGTCATCGGCGTGTCGATCGCGCTCTGCCGCGGCCGCACCGTGCTGGTGGCCGACACGGCCGTGCACGACATGCCCGACGCCGAGCAGATCGCCGACATCGCCGAGGAAGCCGCCGGCTTCGCCCGCCGCATGGGCTACGAGCCGCGGATTGCCATGCTCGCCTATTCCACCTTCGGCCACCCGGCCGGCGAGCGCTCCGAGCGCATCCAGGAGGCGGTAAAGATCCTCGACAAGCGCCGCGTCGATTTCGAATATGACGGCGAAATGGCCGCCGACGTCGCGCTCAACCCGCGCCTCATGCAGCAATATCCGTTCTGCCGCCTGTCGGGCCCGGCCAATGTGCTGGTCATGCCGGCATTCCACTCGGCCTCGATCTCGACCAAGATGCTGCAGGAGCTCGGCGGCTGCACGGTCATCGGCCCGCTACTGGTCGGCCTCAACAAGCCGGTCCAGATCGTGCCGCTGAATACCAAGGATTCGGACATCGTCAACATGGCGGCGATTGCGGCGTTTACGGCGGGGGCGTGAGGGGGGAGCCTCACGCCGAAGCTGCGGTTCCTCGGGGGAGAGGTGCCGAACGGAGCGAGGCGGAGAGGGGGGTGAAAGGCTACTTGCTCACTCGTCGATGTAAGTTTGCTGCGCAGATCCTAGCTAATTCCTAGAGTATACGTCGAGTTATTTGGGCAAGCGAACTTCGTTGGCGGCAATTGTTCGAGTAGTATTAAATGCTATGCGCGTAATGCTTCCAAGCCACTCTGGCACTGGTTTCCCGTAAAGCGCTTTGTGAGGTTCGAGTTTGGCCGTTTTTGCCCGGTGATAGGCAGCAACTTCATAAACGAGGCGTCCGACAATCCAAACCATGCGGATACGAAAGACGACCAGGGGGTCGAAGGGTTCTTGCAAGTCGCAAAGAACCTCCCGTTCGGCGAGCAACTCCTCGATAGGGTGAATGCTGGAAAGACTACCACCTTCGAAGAATTGTGTCAGATCGAATACATCCCAGCTATGGGATATCCTGTTTCGAACCACCCTAACCTTGTCCAACTCCGACATCAGGTCGCCTGACAATACGTCGAACGCATAGGCCAGCTGAATTCTTTTTGCGAAGTCCGAAATCGGGCCATATCCGCTCATCATGCTCGCCTTTCCGCCGGGAATCCCGTCGGGTAATGCCGCTTTGAAAGCCTTCTTTAGTAGATCATCGGCAAATGCGCATATGATCACTGGTAGATAACGACCTTCCTCGCTTGCAATTCGCGACGTCAGTTTTTCGTATTGGCTTAGGTCGATCGCCTCCTTATTGAGGACCTCAACGAACCTCTTGATGGCATGTTGCTCGAATGATCGTGTGTAGTTGCGATAGATCTGAAGGCCAGCTTTCTCGCCAAAGTCAAGCGACAACGCAGCAATGTCTGGGTCGAACCAATCGGCGTTATCGTCTTCCAACATGACCTCTAATATTCCGTCGCTTGCAGTATTTGTCCCATGCGGATCGCTGATTTGACTGTTAGCGGGTAGGTATGCTGCATGGAAGTCTACGACTTTCTGTTCAACGCTTCCTGCTTGAGGAATGCTGGAAGGGTGAGACGCTGTCCCTCTTGCTCGATTAGAGGCTCGGCCATCCCTTCGCCATTCATCCAGTATGTGAAGTTGATCGAGTTTCTGTCGTAGTCAGTGTCTGAGAAGGTGATGAACCCTTCTAGCAACAGTTCTCGGTCGCTCTCCTCGTTGAACCGGAACCACTCACCCGCATACCAACTGCGAGCGAACCCTGCGTGCAGATCCCGTTCTATGTGGGATACGTTCCAAAACGGTTTGCAACCAACAAGCTTCAGGTCGGGAAGCCAGGTCTTAGCGGCTCTCAGGCGGTCGGTGGCGCTTTTCGTTTTCCCAATCTTGTAGCGGCCGTTGTCCTCGAGCACGTAGACGAAGCCGGGATCCTTGCGAAGGATGCCCCATACTGGAATGCGTGTGCCGATGAGGGTTTTGTCCATCGCGCGCGTCCCCAACAAGGTCGTCAAGCATTTATGCTGATGCTTTCTGGCCAGGCAAGCACTTGCGACGGTCTGTGGGCCTCAAGAGATGTAGGGAGCAAGGCGCCGGGAGCCGGAGATTCCAGTACGCTTTCGGGAAACCAACCAAAGGTGGATAAACTCAGCTAGCTCAGCGCGATCTCAAACCCCAACTGTTTGAAAAGATTGAAGAACAGAAAAAATCGTCTCTGCCTTTCTCCCCCATCTTTCCGCCTCCTGCATAATGCCCGCATCGGCCTCACGGGAACACGGGTCATGAACCGGATGGACGTGGAGGGCGGCGATGTCCGGGCTGGTGGCGCTACGGTGGCGTCACTGGGTGATGAACCCCCAAGCCCGGGCCTTGGCGGCGGCTGGCCACGCGAATGTGGAGGGTGAGGAATGGTCCGCGAAGCGGACGAAAAGCCAACGATTTGGCTTTTCGAATGACGAACGCCCGGAGCCCTAGCGGAGGGCGGGAGGGGGGCAAGAGCATCGAACGGGCGGTCGAAGGGCCGCAAGATTTACCTAAACGAGCGCGTCCGACGACCGCCCGTCTTCCCATCCTGAGCTTGTCGAAGTATGACAATGGCCAGACGCGAAAGCGGGCGTGGCGATGATGAGGTGCGTGCTTCGAGGCTCGCCCTGCGGGCGAGCACCTCAGCATGAGGAAGCTTGGCGCGGCACTTCAGCATGAGGGAGGTGGGCGCAGCACTTCAGAATGAGGGAGGCGGGCACCGACGGTAGCCCTCATGGTGAGGGTGAGGAATGGTCCGCGAAGCGGACGAAAAGCCAATGATTTGGCTTTTCGAATGACGAACGCCCGAAGGGCCGGAAGTGCAGCGAAGCGGAACGGAGCCTCGAACCACGAGGGCGGATCGTGGACTTGCCCTCCGCTATGGCTCCGGGCGTTCGTCGTTCGAAAAGCCAAATCGTTGGCTTTTCGTGGCCTGCCGCCACCACTCCTCACCCCCCTCAAAAGGGGAGAGGAAGGGCGCCAGACTCGCGGACGGCGTTTCCTCTCCCCCGTCGATCGGGGGAGAGGTGGCGCGCGAAGCGCGACGGAGTGGGGGTCGACTTCTATGCGCCTGCGCTTTGCTCCCGCCCTACAGCAGCCCCGCCTGCTGCGCCTCTTCGCGCAGGTTCTGGCGCGGGCGCGGGCCCACCTGCTGGATGACAAGGCCGGCGGCCAGCGAACCGAGCTTGCCGCAGTCTTCCAGGCTGCGCCCGGTAGTGTAGCCGAACAGGAAGCCGGCGGCGTAGAGATCGCCCGCGCCGGTGGTGTCGACCAGCTCGGCGATCTCGATGGCGTCGACCTCGACCGTCTCGTCGCCGCGCACGATGACCGAGCCGAGCTCCGAGCGGGTGACGGCGGCGAGCTTGCAGTCCTTGCGGATCAGCTCCAGCGCCTGGTCGAAGGATTCGGTCTGGTAGAGCGATTTCGCCTCGCTCTCATTGGCAAACACGATGTCCACCGTGCCCGAGCGCATCAGGTCCAGGAACTCGTCGCGGTAGCGGTCGACGCAGAACGGGTCCGACAGCGTCATCGAGACTTCGCGCCCGGCGGCATGGGCATGGGCGGCGGTGAGGCGGATGGCTTCCTTGGCCAGCGGCGGGTCCCACAGATAGCCCTCGAAATAGGTGACCTTCGCGCCCGCCGCCTTGTCGGCCTCCACGTCCTGAGGCCCCAGTTCCACGCAGGCGCCGAGAAAAGTGTTCATCGAGCGCTCGCCGTCGGGGGTGACGAAAATCATCGAGCGCGCGGTGGGCGGCGTGCCGGTCAGCGGGCTGGTGTCGAAGGCCACGCCCTGGGCCTTGATGTCGTGGGTGAAGATGCCGCCGAGATGATCCTGGCTGACCTTGCCGAAATAGGCCGCGCGGCCGCCAAAGCTCGCCACGCCCGCCGCGGTGTTGCCCGCGCTGCCGCCGGAGGCCTCGATGGCCGGGCCCATGCGGCTGTAGAGCAGCTCGGCGCGCTCGGCGTCGATCAGGTTCATGGCGCCCTTGATGATGCGGTTCTCCACGAGGAAGGCTTCGTCGCACTGGGCAATGATGTCGACAATGGCATTGCCGATGCAAAGCACGTCGTATTGGCTCATGAAGGTCTCCGCAAAGCCGGGCAGATAGGTTTTGGCACGCAGGCCGCCGGCGGGTCTAGCGGTTTGCCCGGATTTTGCAAAGCTCCAAAAGCCGTATTCTTGCGGGGGCGCTGCCGCCCGCCTATCTGTGGGCGGCAACGGCCCCGACGTGAAAGGAGACGCCGCCGATGATATTCGACGCCGCCCGTGCCGCCGCCGGCAGGCTGTTCTCGCCCGAATTCCGCACCGTGTTCCTGAAGACGCTCGGCATCACGCTGCTGGCGCTGGTGGCGACGTGGTTCGGGCTCTACAAGCTGTTCGACGCGCTCGCCCTGCCATGGATCGACGCGCTGCTGCCCGGCTTTCCCGCCTGGGCCGGCTGGCTCGGGCTCATCGCCGCGATCTTTGCCGGCGTCGGGCTGGCGCTCGGCCTGGCGCTGCTGATCGCGCCGGTGACGGCGCTGGTGGCGGGCCTGTTCCTGGACGACATCGCCGAAGTGGTCGAGCGCACCGACTATCCCGCCGACCCGCCCGGTCGTGCGCTGCCCATCGTGCCGGCGATCGTCATGACGCTGAAGTTTCTGGGCGTGGTCATCGTCGCCAACATTTTTGCGCTGCTTCTGCTTCTGGTGCCGGGCATCAACATCGGGGCCTTCTTCGTGGTCAACGGCTATCTGCTCGGCCGCGAATTCTTCGAGTTCGCCGCCATGCGCTTCCGCCCCGAGGCCGAGGCCAAGGCGCTGCGCCGCAAATATGCCGGCACGGTCTTCATGGCCGGGCTGGTGATAGCGGCCTTCCTCGCGGTGCCGCTGCTCAACCTGCTCACCCCGCTCTTTGCGGCCGCCATGATGGTGCATCTGCACAAGGCCGTCTCCGCGCGCGAGCTTTCGCTGGCGCGGCCGGAGCGGCTGGCAGTAGGTGCAAGATAGATTCAGACGACGAGAAAGCCCCGGCCGAGTTCGTCGTCTTCCTCGAGGAAGAACTCGGCCCTGCCTGAATAGAACGCCCGGCCGCCGACGCGCGCCACGATGGCCTCATGCGGCCCCGCCTGCGTTGTGCGCGCCACAGCGCCCGTGAAGCGCGAGCAGACGATGCTTTCGAACAGCCGCGTTTCGCCGACCGCCAGCTCACCCCTGGCATGCATGGCCGCCAGCCGTGCGGTCACGCCCGAGCCGGTCGGCGAACGGTCCACCTCGGCCTCAGCGAAGACGCAGACGTTTTTGGACGCAATGCCGCTTGAGCCGTCGCCTCCGCCGGTCAGGATGCTACCATAGAGAAAGGCGAGGTCGTCGTGGTCGGGATGCGACAGGGGAAAATCGCGCTTCACCTGCTGCGTCAGCGCGGTCGCCGCATCGACGAAGTCGCGCGCGCGGCTCTTGCCGAAGTCCAGCCCAAACTGCTGGCAATCGGCCAGCGCATAGAAGGCGCCGCCATAGGCGATGTCGAAGGCGATCTTGCCGTGCCCCGGAAGATCAACACTCAAGTCGCGCGCAAACAAAAATGCCGGCACGCTTTCGAACGACACGCTGCCCGCCTTGCCGTCCTCCACCTCCACCGAGGCTACCACCAGCCCGCACGGGCATTCGATGTTGACAATGGTCATCGGTTCGCGCGCCGGCACCAGCCCTTGGTCGACCGCATAGCGGCCGAGCGCGATGATGGCGTGGCCGCACATGGTGGAATAGCCTTCATTGTGCATGAACAGCACGGCAAGGTCGGCGCCGGGCAGGTTGGGCTCCACCAGAAGCGCGCCATACATGTCGTAGTGGCCGCGCGGCTCGAACATCAGCATCCTGCGCAGATGGTCGAGGTGGTCGCGCACATGGGCGCGTTTTTGAAGGATAGTGCCGGATGGAATGGACGGGTAGCCGCCGGTGACGATCCGAAGCGGCTCGCCGCCGGTGTGCATGTCTATGACGCTCAGCGTGTCCATTCGGCCGGCCTCCTGCTCAGGCGCAAATGCACTTTGGCAGGAGGCGATTGTCAAGCCGGCCCGCTTGCGCCCCATGGCTTCGGGCCGGATCGGCCATTACTCCGCCGCGGTTCGGTGCGTCGTGCCGCGGCCTTCCACGGCCTCAACGATGGCAGCGGTGAAGGCATCGAGGTCGGAGGGCTGCCGGGAGGTGATGATGTTGCCGTCGTGCACCACCGCGCTGTCTTCCCACTTCGCACCGGCATTGATCAGGTCGGTGCGGATGGACTTGTAGGAGGTGGCGCGCTTGCCCTTGATGAGGCCGGCTTCCACCAGCAGCCACGGCGCGTGGCACACTGCGGCAAGCGGCTTGCCGGTGGCGTGGAACTCCTTGATGAAGTTGATGGCGGCGGGCTCAACCCGCAGCAGGTCCGGATTGATCACTCCGCCGGGCAGGACCAGGGCATCATAGTCGGAAGGCTTGACCGAGCCGAGGGTCTTGTCGACCTTCACCGGCCGGCCCCAGTCCTTCATTTGCCAGCCCATGATCTCTCCCTCCTTCAGGGAGATGACGTCCACGCTGGCCCCCGCCTCCTTCAGCTTCTTCTGCGGCACTTCCAGTTCCGATTGCTCGAACCCGGTGGTGGCGAGGATCGCGATCCTTGCTTTTGCGATGGCAGGCATTTGGCATTCTCCTTCGAGTGAATTGCTCTCTGGAGAATGAACGCCGGCGCTGCGCTATCGTTCAGGCCGTTGCGTCAATTTCGCCCCGGGTGCGAGAACATGCCCTGCAGGGTGGAAAAGGGCATGCCGTCGCGCGAGAAGTCGAAGGTTCCGTCCTCGAGCATCTCGCGCGAGGCCTTCTGCAGCATGCCGAAGGCATAGGTGGTCAGCTTGGAGCCCAGCGAGATGCGCCTGGCGCCCGCCTCGCTCAGCGCGGCGACACTGAAGCCCGGCACCGCCAGCACGTTGACCGGCTTCGACACCGCCGAGCAGATCTTGCGCACTGTCTCGATGTCGGTGATGCCGGGTGCGTAAAGCACGTCGGCGCCCACCTTTTCGAAGGCCTGGAGCCGGGCAATCGTGTCGTCTATGTCTGGGCGCCCGTGCAGGAAATTCTCGGCCCGCGCGGTGAAGACGAAATCGCGCCGCAGCGCCCGCGCCGCCTCCACTGCCGCCGCCACGCGCTCCACGGCGTGCGAGAACCCGTAGATCGGGGCGTCGGGGTCGCCGGAAAAATCCTCGATCGAGCAGCCGGCCAGCCCCGCCGCGGCGGCCGCGAAGATCGTTTCGGCAGCGGTTTCGGGGCTGTCGCCCTTGCCCTTTTCAAGGTCTGCCGAAACAGGCAGGCCAGTGGCCGACACCAGTTCCCTGCAGTGCGTAATCATCATGTCGAAAGGCACGCCGCCGTCGGGCAGGCCGCGCGAAAAGGCGAAGCCCGCGCTTGTGGTGGCCAGCGCCTTGAAGCCGGCAGCGGCGAGCAGCTTCGCCGTGCCAATGTCCCACGGATTGGGAATGACGAAGGCGCCCTGGCCCTCATGTAGCTTGCGAAAAACCGTGCCCTTGTCCATTGCAACGACCCCCAGCTTTGCATGCAGCCGCAACAATTCCGCTTCGGCAACCCCGGCTCCGGCCCGCGGCTAAGAAGCGCCGCCCTCCCGGCCGGCTAGAGCGGCTCCGGCGACAAGTTAAAGCGTTGTTTCGGGTCGCGGTCAAAGGCATTTTGCGCCCGCGGGCCGGCTGCCACCCCGACTCGCTGCTACTGCTGGCACGCGCGATCGGCAGCCCTGCTCACGCGGTGCCGCGGCCCTGAAATCCGCAGCCTGGCCGCGATCGCGTGACGGATACGGCTCAAAGCCTCCTTCGATAAGCGCTTTGAATCAGCGTGTTAGCTTGTGTGATCGACAAACCGCCCCGAGAGGGTTTTGGCCTTCAATATCCTGTTGACACGCCAATGATCTTGTGACCTGATTGCATCAGGTGAAATAATTTTTCTTAATGTGAATGCATTGGAATCTTTATTTCACCTGCTCACTGCGGCTCTTTGATGATCGCCTGAAGGTAGTCGAAGGGGAGAGATGGATGACAGAGTGAAGCGGCATCCATAGCTTGTCCAGGCCGTATTTCATGCAGCGGCCGCCGTGCAGCCCATGAACGGAAATGTTGCGGGGAGGATTCCCCAGGCTTGATCCTGGGACTTGGCCTTGGTCGCGCGTGGTGCACGAACGCTAGGCTGACCGCGAGCAAATCGCGCAGTTCTGACAGCAGCAGGACCCCTGTTCCGGCTCAACAGCGACGTTCGCGCAGCGATATTTCGCCGCCGGCGGCGCCTTGTGTCCGGCAGGGCAAGCCAGGCTTTTGCCTTTTGCGCAGCCAATCGAGACAGAACAGCAATGCTGCAAGCCCGTCCCGGAGGGAGCCGGGGCCGGCAATCAAAGGTGACTTCGGAGGTGTCGGGCAAAGACAGCCCCAATCAATGGCCGGTCCAGCCACACAACAAGAAAGGCCGGCCCGAGCGAAAAAAGAACAAGTCAAGAGGAGGAGGAAACTCGATGACTTCAACTGCACGAAAACGGGGCGCTTGCGCGTCACGAACTGGCTGCCTGGCTGAGGGCGGCTCCGGAATGCAGGCAGAACAGAGGGGAGGGGACAGATGAGTCACCCTGGAAGCGGGACGGTAGACGTCCTTGAATACGAGCAGGGCAATCTTCAGACCGGCACGAATTGGTGGGGCGCCTTCGTCATCGGTCTGGCGGGAACCATTCTGGTAACGGGCGCTGCGCCGGCATTTCTGACGGTGTTCGGCGCATCCTACATTCCGTTCATCACCTTCTTCACGCTCACGGGCGTGGTGCTGTGCCTGCTGCTCGCGGAGCTGTCGGCGATGATGCCGGGGCGCACAGGCGGCTCGCCGTCCTATGCCTATCCGGCCTACAAGGACCGCTGGCCGCGGCTCGCGCCGCATGTCAATGGCGTCACGGCCTGGATGTACTGGGTCGGCTGGATGCCGGTGGCGCCGCTGAACATGATCCTGGCGTCGTTCTACATCACCCACCTGTTCGGGCTGGACGCCACGAGCGGCATCACCCCGGTCAGCACCTTCATCCCGTATTGGACGCTGGGCATCACGGCCGTCGGCCTGATAATCCTGTCGATCCCCGCCTATCTCGGCATCCGCTTCGGCACCTCGATGGCGACGATCCTGGCGGTGCTGTCGATGATACCGCTCACCTTTCTGTCGATCGGCTTCATCTTCAACCTCGACGCCGCCAACTGGAGCGAACTGGCCGGCTTCCCGCATCTCGACGGATCTAGCTTCTTTGATCCGGTGGGCGGCTATCCAGCCTGGATCATGTACATCGCCTACGCATTCCCGCTTTTGTGGACGGTGATCGCCTATGAGGCCGCGGCCTGCTACATCGGCGAGTGCAAGCATCCCGGCCGCGATGCCAAGATCGCGATGACGCTCGAGGGCGGTTATGGCGTGTTCGTCTACACGATGCTGCCGATCTCCTTCGTCGTCGTGCTGGGCGCGCAGGCCATCTCGGACCCGGCGCTCGTCGACCCGAAGACCATGTTCGTCACCTTCGCCAGCAACATCTTCCCCGGCGTGGCCGGTGCGGTGATGGAATGGCTGATGGCGATCATGCTGATCATCGCCCTGGTGCTCTCGGCGCTGAACTCGCTGATGGGCTGCTCGCGGTCGCTCTACCAAATGTCGCTGGACGGGCAGTTCCCTCGCTTCTACCAGCATCTGAACAAGCACCACGTGCCCGACCGGGCCATGATGACCAATGTCGGCGCCAGCCTGCTGATTGCCTTCATGGGCGGCGCGATCGAGATCTACTCCTTCTCGAACGTCGGCTATCTCGGCTCCTTCGTGCCGGTGCTGATCGCCTACTACCTGCTGCGCAAGGATCGGCCCAACGTGCACCGTCCCTTCCGCCTGCCGGAATATTTCAAGTATATCGCGCTCCTTCTGGCCGCGCTGTACTTCTTCGTCTGGCTGGTCGGCGGCATCATCTACTCATACATAGGCGGGCAGGCGATCTACTACTTCCTCGGCATCGGCGCCACCTTCATGTACCTGCCGCTCTACTGGTACCGGAAGTGGGAAGACCGACGGGACGGCTACGTCTCCGCGGGCATCACGGCCTGACGGAACCCTCGGGAGAATGGGCAGGATGATCCGGAATTTGTTTGCAAGATCGCAACCCGACGGCGACCAGCCGGTCGCGCAGAGGGTTCTGATCGCCTCGGAGGGTCGGCGCTTCAACAGCGAAGTCATCGATCTGGCTGTGCGCATGGTGCGGGCCCAGGGCGGGAACGCCCGGGTGCTCACCATCGCACGGCTCTGGGGAACCGGCTTCGGCCTGCCCAATCCCGGCCTGCGACCCAGCAGGCGCGAGATGGCCGAGCAGGAAGAAAATGTCAGCTGGGCCATCGAGCAGCTGGAGAATGCGGGCGTGAGTGCCGATGGTCACATCGTCACCACCCGCAATCCCCGAAAGAGCATTCTGAAAGAGGCGAAGCGCCAAGGGTGCGACGCCATCATCATGGGCGCCGATGCGCGCCGCCCATGGTTCATCCGCGGCATGATGTGGAGCCAGGAGCCATACCGGGTGCGCGCGCACACGCGCATTCCGGTGCATCTCGTCTGTCCCACTGGGCGGCACTAGGCTTTTCGTCATTTCGGCGCGCGGAGCGCGTCGGGCGACGGAAGGCGAATTGGGCCGGCTTCGACGCTGTCGGAGCCGGTCTTTTTCTTGGGGCCGGCGGTCAGGCGCTGCCGGTCGAGCCGAAGCCGCCAGCGCCGCGGCTGGTGGAGCCGGCGAGGCTCTGCTCTTCCAGCCTCACCTGCGTTACCGGCGCAAACACCATCTGCGCGATGCGCATGCCGCGCTCGACATAGAAGTCCTCGTCGCCGTGGTTGATCAGCAGCACCTTCACCTCGCCGCGATAGTCGCTGTCGATGGTGCCGGGCGTGTTGAGGCAGGTGATGCCGTGCTTGAAGGCAAGGCCGGAGCGCGGCCGCACCTGGCCCTCATAGCCTTGCGGGATTTCGAAGATCAGGCCGGTCGGCACGAGGGCGCGCCGGCCGGGCAGGATGAGCAGCGGCCGGTCGTGGGGCACTGCCGCGCGCAGGTCCATGCCGGCTGCGCCGGCCGTCTCGTAGGCGGGCAGGTCGAGACCGCGGGCTTCGGGAAGTCGGACGACGCCGACGGTCGGAAGGGTCTGGGAGGTCGTGTTCATGGCGGGCTTCTATCCTCCGCTTCTCGGCTTTCGTCAATTCGCAAGCGATGCATGCGACGGAATTTGGGTGGAGGCGTGGATTGGGGACAGCTTTTGGCCGCCGACCGTGTGTGGAAACAGCCTGCGAAATCCGTATAATTTCAGCGTTCCTCGATCGCCGGGCGAGAAGGCCGACATGACGTTGAAAGTCGAATATGACGCGGAAGCCAATGCCGCCTACATCCGCTTCTCGTCGGAGCCTGTTCAGGACAGTGAGGAAGTGTCGCAAGGCATCGTGCTTGATTATGACGCGGAAGGACGCATCGTCGGCATGGAAGTGCTGGGCGCGCGCGAGCACCTGCCGCCCGCCGTCTTGACAAAGGCGGCCTAGGCTTCGCTGCCTTTCAATCGGCATCCGCGCCCGCCCGCGAAGAGGGAGCCTCGATGTTCCATTTTCTCGACAGCCGGCAACCCTCCTGCTAGAAGCCCGCGCAACAACAGGATCATCACGACATGGCCGAAGACATAGCCAAGGCGGTCGCGCGCCGCCGCACCTTCGCGATCATCGCGCACCCGGACGCCGGCAAGACCACGCTCACCGAAAAGCTGCTGCTGTTCGGCGGCGCCATCCAGCTCGCCGGCGAGGTGAAGGCCAAGAAGGACCGCATCCAGACCCGTTCCGACTGGATGAAGATCGAGCGCGAGCGCGGCATCTCGGTCGTCACCTCGGTGATGACCTTCGAATATGGCGACAACGTCTTCAACCTGCTCGACACGCCCGGGCACGAAGACTTCGCCGACGACACCTACCGCACGCTCTCGGCCGTGGATGCGGCGGTCATGGTCATCGACGCCGCAAAAGGTATCGAGCCGCGCACGCTGAAGCTGTTCGAGGTCTGCCGCCTGCGCGACATTCCCATCATCACCTTCGTCAACAAGATGGACCGCGAGGCGCGCGACATCTACGAGATCCTTGACGAGATCGAGCAGAAGCTGGCGCTCGACACCGCGCCCATCACCTGGCCGATCGGCCAGGGCAAGACTTTTGCCGGCACCTATCACCTGACCGAAAACGCGGTGCGCCGCGGCGACGACGAGAAGGAGCGCACGCCGGTCCACGGCCCGGACTCCAACCGTGCCGCCGGCCTGCTGCCCGACAACGACCGCCCGGCCTTCATCGAGGAGCTGGAGCTGGCGCGCGAGGCCTGCCGCCCCTTCGACCTCGAAGCCTTCCGCCAGGGCCACCTGACCCCGGTCTATTTCGGCTCGGCGCTGCGCAATTACGGCGTGCGCGACCTGATCGAGGCGCTGGGCGACTACGGCCCGGCTCCGCGTGCGCAGGAGGCCGACACCCGCAAGGTCGAGGCGACGGAGGAGAAGATGACCTCCTTCGTCTTCAAGATCCAGGCCAACATGGACCCCAACCACCGCGACCGTATCGCCTTCGTGCGCGTCTGCTCCGGAACGCTCCAGCGCGGCATGAAGGCCAAGCTGGTTCGCACCGGCAAGCCGATCAGCCTGTCGGCGCCGCAGTTCTTCTTCGCCCGCTCGCGCATCACCGCCGACGAGGCCTATGCCGGCGACGTGGTCGGCATCCCCAACCACGGCACGCTGCGCATCGGCGACACGCTGACCGAGGGCGAGGAGATCCTGTTCCGGGGCGTGCCGAACTTTGCGCCGGAAATCCTGCGCCGCGTGCGCCTGGGCGACGCCATGAAGGCCAAGAAGCTCAAGGAAGCCCTGCAGCAGATGGCGGAAGAGGGTGTGGTGCAGCTGTTCCAGCCCGAAGACGGTTCGCCGGCCATCGTCGGCGTGGTCGGGGCGCTGCAGATCGACGTGCTGAAGGAACGCCTCAACATCGAATACACGCTGCCGGTCGATTTTGAGATGTCGCGTTTCTCGGTCTGCCGCTGGATCGACGCCGATGACAAGGCCGACCTGCAGCGCTTCGTCGAAAGCCACCGCGGCGACATCGCCCGCGACCTCGACAACGACCCGGTGTTTCTGGCCCAGCACGAGTTCTCGCTGAATTACGAGGCCGAGCGCTGGAAGGCGATCCGCTTCGCGGCGATCAAGGACTATCAGGTCCGCGACAAGGCGGCTTGAGCTGACAGAGCCAAAAACAAAAAAAGGCCGGGTTGATCCCGGCCTTTCATTTTTGGCCATAGGGCAAATGTCAGCGCTCGGCTGAGCGTGCCCAAAGATTGATGTCGGCTTCGCGGGCATACCGGTCGATCTCGGCCAATTCGGCGTCGGTGAAGTCGAGATTCTTCAGCGCGCCGACGCAGTCCTCCACCTGTTCCGGGCGGCTGGCGCCGATCAGGGCGGAGGTCACGCGGCCTTTGCGCAGCACCCAGGCAATCGCCATCTGCGCCAGCGTCTGGCCGCGGCGCTCCGCGATCGCGTTCAGCCCGCGGATGTTGGCCAGCGTCGCCTCGTTGAGGAAGTGTTCTTTCAGCGACTTGCCCTGCGCCGCGCGGCTGTCCTCGGGCACGCCGTGCAGGTATTTGGTGGTCAGCATGCCCTGCGCCAGCGGCGAGAACACGATCGAGCCGACGCCCAGCCCGTCCAGCGTGTCGAGCAGCCCGTCGTCCTCCACCCAGCGGTTGAGCATGGAATAGCTGGGCTGGTGGATGAGGCAGGGCGTGCCGAGCTGGCGCAATATGTTCGCCGCCTCGCGCGTACGCTGCGAATTGTAGGACGAGATGCCGACATAAAGGGCCTTGCCCGAGCGCACGGCATGGTCCAGCGCCATCATCGTCTCTTCCAGCGGCGTTTCGGGGTCGAAGCGGTGCGAATAGAAGATGTCGACATAGTCCAGCCCCATGCGCTTCAGGCTCTGGTCGAGGCTGGAGAGCAGATATTTGCGGCTGCCCCATTCGCCATAGGGGCCGGGCCACATCTCATAGCCGGCCTTGCTGGAGATGATCAGCTCGTCGCGATGGCCGGCAAAGTCGGTGCGCAGGATCTCGCCGAAGGCCGTCTCGGCCGAGCCGGGCGGCGGGCCGTAATTGTTGGCGAGGTCGAAGTGGGTGATGCCGAGGTCGAAGGCGGTGCGACAGATGGCGCGCTTTGTCTCGTGCGGGGTGTCGCCGCCGAAATTGTGCCACAGCCCCAGCGAGATCGCCGGCAGCTTCAGGCCGGAACGGCCGCAGCGGTTGTAGAGCATGTTTTCGTAGCGGTTTTCGGCGGGTTGCCAGCTCATGGATTGTCCCTCGTTGCGTCGGCGGGCACGCGGGTGCCACCCGCCAGATAAACCTATTTCATGCGGGCGAGAAGCGCCTTCGCCTCGCGCGGCCCCAGCGGCGCCGGGCGCTCGCAGCTCGTCTTCATCTCGATGAAGCGCCTGTCCTCGCCCGATTTCAGCATGCCGGTCATCACCTCCACCACATGCAGCGCCAGGTCGAGCCCGCAGCGATGCGGCCGCCCTTCGGCGATCGCCAGCGCCATGTCGGCCAGCCCGGCCGCACGGTAGTTGGCCACCGCGCCATGCGGATGGATTTCGTTGTCGCGGGCTAAGGGGTGTTCCCATTTCGGCAGCTTCTTCACCGGCTTGTCCCGCCTTGTGTAGCACAGCTCGCCGCCGAAAAAGTTCGGATCGGGCATGAACAGGGTGCCGGCCTCGCCATGCAGCTCCATCGGCGCGTGGCCGCTGGCCCACACGTCCCAGCTCGCATTGAAGGTCACCACCGCGCCGGTGGCGAATTCCAGCAGCGCGTGGATGGTGGTGGGCGTCGAGACCGGGATCTTTTCGCCGCGCCTCGGCCTGGAGGTGATGGTGCGTTCCGTGGCGGGAATGGAGGTCAGCGCCGCCACGCGGGCAACCGGGCCGATCAGCTGGACCAGATTGGCCAGGTAGTAGGGGCCCATGTCGAGCACCGGCCCGCCGCCGGCCCGGAAGAAGAAGTCCGGGTTCGGGTGCCAGGCTTCCATGCCGTGGCTCAGCACATGGCAGGTGCCGCTGGTGATCCTGCCGAGCTTGCCGCCGTCGACCAGGTACCGCGCCAGCTGGTGCGCGCCACCCAGGAAGGTGTCGGGAGCGGAGCCGATGCGCAGGCCCTTCTCGTCAGCCCGTTTCTTCAGGTCGAGGCCGTCGGCGAGCGACAGCACGAAGGGCTTTTCGGAATAGACGTGCTTGCCCGCGTCGAGGATTGCCTTCGACACTTCATGGTGCGCGGTCGGCACGGTGAGGTTGACGACGATATCGATGTCGTCGGCGCGCAGAAGCCCGTCCACGGTTTCCGCCCGTAGCGAGAATTCCCTGGCCCTTGCGCGGGCGGCTTCGGCGTTCAGGTCGGCGCAGGCGCGCATCTCCATGCCGCGAAACAGCGGCGCCAGCGAAAAATAGGTCTTCGAGATATTGCCGCAGCCGATGACGCCGACGCCCAGTGCCTTCGCCATTTCGTTCCCCCCTCCTATCAGCCCCGCCAGGCCCGCGCCTTAAAAATTCTTCGCCGCCTCGATCGAGCGGCGGGCAAAGCGCTCGAAGTCGGCCGGGTTGTCGTGCTCCATCACGAAATAGCGGGCGCGGGTGCGATTGCGCAGCGCCTTCAGAAGCCACGGCCAGTCGATGGTGCCATGGCCGACATCCGACCAGCCGTCCTCCTCCCGCGCTTCCCCGTCCAGCGCGATGTCCTTGACATGAACCGCGACGATGCGGTTGCCTTGCTGTTCGATCCAGTCAATGGCGCTGGCGCCGGCGCGAGTGACCCAGGCCACGTCGATTTCCCAGCCGATGTTCGGCGCGGCTTCCAGTATGAGTTCCAGCGGCACCGAGCCGTCGGCCAGCGGCATGAATTCGAAGTCGTGGTTGTGCCAGGCGAAGTCCAGCCCGACATTTTCGGCCCGGTCGCCGATCGCCGCGAGCCGCCCGCCAAGGGCCCGCCAGCCGGCCGCGTCGCGCGGCCGCTCGCGCTCGTCCAGCCAGGGGCAGACCACAAGCTCGATCCCGAGCACTTCGGAAATGTGCTCCACGGCGTGAAAATCCTGCTCCAGCATCGCCATGGAAAAGTGCCCGCTCGGCATGGTCAGCCCGTTGCGGTCGAGTTCGGCGCGCAGGCCGGCGGGATCGCTGTAGGCCTCGCCAAAACCCTCGACATGGGCGTAGCCGAGCCTGGCCAGCGTTTCCAGCACATGCGCCCATGGCTGGAAGTTGCGGGCACTGTAGAGTTGGAACGACCAGTTCATGAAACCTCCCTTTCGCGCGCCCGTTGCTGCCTTCTCGGCCGTTCAGCCCCCCGACCCCCAAGGGCCGTGGAAGGCGCCCGCCGCGTCGACGCGCTCGAAGCCGTGCGCGCCGAAGAAGTCACGCTGCGCCTGGATCAGGTTGGATGTGCCGCGCCCTTGCCGGTAGCTGTCGAAATAGGCGAGCGCGGAGGACAGCGCCGGCATCGGCAGTCCGGCCTCGGCCGCCCGCGCCACGATGCGGCGCAGCGACGGTTGCGCCTCCTTCATCATCTCGACGAAGGCCGGCGCCATAAGCAGGTTTGGCAGCGTGCCCGCCTGCTCGAAGGCCTCGGCCAGCGTGCCCAGGAACTGCGATCGGATGATGCAGCCGGCGCGCCAGATCTTGGCGACGGTGGGCATGGGCAGGCGCCAGTCGAACTGCTTCGAGGCCGCGTCCATCACCGCAAAACCTTGCGCATAGGCGGCGATCTTGCCGGCAAAAAGCGCCAGTTCCAGGTCGCGGAACGCGGCTTGCCGGTCGTCGCCGGCAAATTTCGCGAGACCGGCAATGTCATAGGCCTTCTCAGCCGCCAGCCGCTCGTCCTTCAGCGAAGACAGGATACGCGCCGAAACCGCGGCCTCGATGGCCGTTGCCGAGATGCCCAGCGTCTGCGCCTCGATGGCTGCCCACTTTCCGGTGCCCTTCTGGCCGGCGCGGTCGAGGATCATGTCGACCATAGGGTTGCCGCTCTCGGGGTCGTCGGCGGCCAGAACCTTGGCGGTGATCTCGATCAGGTAGGAGTTCAGCCGGCCCTCGTTCCATTCTGCGAAGACCTCGCCGATCTCCTTGGGCTGCATGCCCATCCCGTCGCGCAGCACGCCATAGATCTCGGCGATCATCTGCATGTCGGCATATTCGATGCCGTTGTGAATGGTCTTCACGAAATGCCCGGCGCCGTCGGGGCCCACCAGGGCCGCGCAGGGCTCGCCTTCATATCCGGCGGAAATGTCGGTCAGCACCTTTTCCACCCGGGCGTAGGCATCGCGGGCGCCGCCCACCATGATCGAGGGGCCGTGGCGCGCGCCTTCCTCGCCGCCCGAAACGCCCATGCCGATGAAGGTGAGCCCTGAATCCTTCAGCTCGGAAAAGCGGCGGATGGTGTCGCGGAAATTGGCGTTGCCGGCATCGATGATGATGTCGCCGTCCGAAAGCACGCTGCGCAGGGCGGCGATCTGCTCGTCTACCGCCTGGCCGGCCGCCACCATGAGGATGATGGGCCGCGGCGGCTTTATCGAGGCGGCCAGCTCCTTCAGCGTGCTGCACGGCACGATCATCTCGCGCAGGCTGCCGGCGTCCTCAAAAAAGGCGCCGGTGCGGGCGGTGGTGCGGTTGAAGACCGCCACCGGGTGCCCCTTTTCGGCGATGTTCAAGGCCAGGTTGGAGCCCATGACGCCAAGGCCGATCAGGCCGATTTCGGCTTTTTCCATTGCTGTATCCCGCGTGAGAATTGACTAAAAAAGCACTCCCCCCGTCGCAGGATGATCGACCCGCGCCGCCGCCGCGTCAACCTGTCGCCGTGCCGACAGATGGAGAAGAACTGCGGCGGGACAAGAGCAAGCCCCGTGCCGGATGCGGCTCAGTCTCTCTTGCGCTTGCGGCCGTAAAGCTCGAGCCGGTGGTGCACGATGTCGTAGCCCAGCGCCTCGGCGATCTCGTTCTGCAGCTGCTCGATGCGGTCGGAGGCGAATTCGATCACGTCGCCGGTATCGATGTCGATCAGATGGTCGTGGTGTTCGCCGCCCGCCTGCTCGAAGCGCGAGGGCCCGCCCTCGAAGGCGTGGCGGTGGATCGCCCCAAGACCCTCCAGCAGCTTCATCGTCCGGTAGACCGTCGACAGCGAAATGCTGGGATCGACCTCGGAGGCGCGGCGGAAAATCTCCAGCGCGTCCGGGTGGTCTTCCGTGCCCACCAGAATATCCACGATGATGCGCCGCGGCCGGGTGATCCGCACGCCGGCCTTGCGCATCATTTTCTCGTAGTCGGGCTTCTGATTCTTCTGGGTCGTCATGCCCGCGAATATGCGCCAGATGACAGTCAGTTGCAAAGAATGACGCCCGCTTTCATCCCCATGGCCCTGTGGCAAACCGGGCGCATGAGTTCAGGCGACCGATTTGATGTTCTTGCCGGCAAGGCGCGGCGCGCAGCCTTGAGGGCGGCCGCTGTCGGGGTTCTTTCTTGCCTGGCCACGAGCCACGCCCATGCCCATGCCGGCGAGCGCGGGCACGTGCTGCTCTTGCCCACCGGCTACTACATCGCCGGCGGCGCGGCTGCAGTTGCGGCAAGTTTTTTGGTGCTGGCGTTGCTGCCGCCCAGGCTGCTTGAGCGCGTCGCCACGCAGCGGCTGGCGCTTTTTTCCCTCGACGCGTCTTTTTGCGAAAACGCGCGCCTGCTCGTCAGCCTGCTTTCCTTCGCGGCGTTCGCCACGCTGGTCGCGGCCGGCTTTCTCGGCAGCCGCGATCCGCTGTCCAACCCGCTGCCGCTGGTCATCTGGACGCTGCTGTGGGTCGGCCTGGCGCTGTTGCAGGGCCTGTTCGGCAATCTCTGGGCCTGGATCAACCCGTGGTACGGGCCGTGGCGCGTCGTCTCCGCGCTTCTGCCTTCGGCGGTGCAAGGCAGGCGCCTGCCCGTGCGCCTTGGCTATTGGCCTGCGGTGGTGCTGTTCTTCGGCTTCGCCTGGTTCGAGCTGATCGACCCCGCGCCCGACGATCCGGCGCGGCTTGCCTGGGCGGCGGCAACTTACTGGCTGTTCAGCTTCGTGCTGATGCTTGTCTACGGCTATGAAGATTGGAGTAGGCGCGGCGAGTTCCTGTCGGTTTTCTTTCGCATGGTGTCGCGCTTCGCCGTCGTTGAAGCGACCGACAAAGAAGGTCGCACGAGGGTGAATCTCTGCTGGCCGGGGGCGAAGCTGTGGGGCGAGGCGGCGCTGCCGGCCAGCGGAATGTTCTTCCTGATCCTGACGCTCAGTTCCGTCTCCTTTGACGGCCTGTCGCGCACCTTTTTCTGGCTCGGGCTGAACGGCATCAATCCGCTGGAGTTTCCCGGGCGCTCGGCGGTCATCGGCATCGGCACCGCCGGGCTTGCCGGCATGTTTTTCCTGCTCTCGGGCGCCTATCTGCTGGCGGTGTTCCTGGGCGAACGCCTTGCCGCCAGCCGCCGCCCGTTCTGGCAGGTTGCTGGGCTGATGGTCTGGTCCATCGTGCCGATCGCGCTTGCCTATCATTTCTCGCATTACCTGGCCGCGCTGCTGGTCAACGGGCAATATGCCCTGGTCGCGCTTTCCGACCCCTTTTCCCTGGGCTGGAACCTGTTCGGCACGGCCGGCTTCCAGGTTGGTGCGGGCGTGGTCGCCGGCTACGAATCGGCCCGGGCGCTGTGGAACGCGCAGGCGGCGGCAATCATCGGCGGCCATGTGCTGGCGGTGCTGATCGCACATGCGCTGGCCTTCCGCCTGCATCCGGCGTCGTGGCGCGCCATGCTCGGCCAGTTGCCGCTCACCGTGCTGATGGTCGGTTACACCGTGTTCGGGCTCTGGCTGTTGTCGACACCGACGGCCGGCTGACGATTGCATCTGGAAAACTGCCGGACTTTCCCTTACGGAAGCATTTATCGTCAGGCATGGCCTTTGAGATTCTGGTTTAAGGCAAGCAACTTCCGTTCCGGTCAGGGTCAGCATTTGGCCCGCCGGGCTGTCGACAGCAATCAGGGGAAAACCGGCATGACCAGCAAGAGCAGAATTTTGGGGCCCGATGGCCGCAGCATCACCCGCCGCACGGCCCTGAAGGGGCTTGCCGCTTCGGCTGGCCTCGCCGCCGCGCCCGGCTTCGTGCGCTATGCGCAGGCGCAGAGTTCGGAGCCGATCAAGATCGGCTTCCAGTCGCACCGGACCGGTATCGGCGCGGCCTACGGCCGCTGGTACGAGCGGACGACGGCCGCCGCCGTCAAGCTCATCAACGAGGGTGGCGGCATCAACGGCCGCCCGGTCGAGATCGTCATCGAGGACGACGGCACCGACGCCAAGCGCGGCGCCGAGGTGGTGGCCAAGTTCGCCAGCCAGCACAAGACCGACATCGTCTATGGCACGCTGTTTTCCCACGTCGTCACCGGCTCGGCCCCGACCGCCGGCGAGCTGAAGATCCCGTACTACGTGGTCAGCGAGGGCTACCACGTCGCCTCCGGCAAGCTGAACCGCTATTGCGTCCAGCCCGGCATCACCGATGTACGCTGCCAGGTCACGTCCGTGGCGCCGTGGATCGCCGCCAATGCCGGCAAGAAGGTCACCATGATCTTCCCCGACTACGCCTTCGGCTACGACCACCGCGACTACCTGCCGCCGGCCCTGAAGGCGCAGGGCGCCGAGGTGATCGCCCAGATCGCCATCCCACCGACGGAAAGCTCGTTCACGCGCTATTTCCCGCAGATCCCGGCCGAGACGGATGTGATCTATCATGTCATGGTGGGCCCGGCCGTGCTCACCTTCGTCAAGGAACTCGGCGAGTTCTATGGCTCTGGCGGGCCGCAGCTCTTCGGCTTCATCGATTCGCTCGAAGCGGTCGACATCAACAGCCCCGGCCTGGAATTCCTCGACGGCAGCCATTTCTGGGAAGGCTCGCCGCGCTATGCCCAGCCCAACGATAGCGAGGCGCAAAAAGCCTATCGCGCCGCCGTCGGCATCGACGACAATGGTGCGGCAATCGGCGACCCCAAGGATGTCTCCACCGCCGCCCATATGTTCGGCTGCTGGGAAACGCTCTTCGTCATCAAGAAGGCGATGGAGGATGCCGGCTATCAGGGCCCGGCCGACCGCGCCAGGCTGATCGAGGCCACCGAGGCGCTCAAGGAGTTCAAGGAAGGCATCGAGCACCCGCAGGGCGACAAGATCTTCAACGGCAAGATCCACCAGGTCTTCGGCCACCAGAACATCTCCAAGCTGGAGAACGGCAAGCTGACGGTCGTGCACCGCACCAAGATCGAGGACGGCCTCTACGAGCCGGAGGGCGACTACACCACGCAGCCGCTCTGAGCGGCTGCTTCCTTGCTGAGACGGTGCGGTCTGGATAGAGGCAATCGTCGTCACCTCCCGCCCATGGCCTCCAGCATCGCGAGACAAGACCTGAATGTCCCTCGGCCCGCATCTTTTCCTCGCCACGCTCGAAGGCCTCGTCACCAGCGCCGTGCTGGCGCTGATGGCGCTTGGCCTGTCGCTGGTGTTCGGCGTCATGCGCGTGGTCAATGTCGCGCATGGCGAGTTCTACATGCTGGGCGCGGTGCTGGCCTGGTGGGCGGCATCGCTGGTCTCGGGCCATCCGGCCGTCGGCTTCTTGCTCGCGCTGGTGGTCAGCCCGCTCATCGTCGGCGCCATAGCGCTGGTGGCCGAGCGGCTGGTGCTGCGGCGGCTGAACTACGACCCGGAAGCCACAATCGTCGCCACGATCGGCCTGCTCTACATCATCCAGCAGTTGGCGCTCACCTTCTACGGTCCGCAGGCGCGGCCGGTGGCGGCACCGTTCACCTACCGCGTGCTGTTTCCCTGGTTCGGCTATTCCGGTTACAAGCTGTCGATCATTGCCGCGTCGATCCTGCTTCTCCTCGCCACCTGGTTTGTGCTTTCGCGCACGCGCATCGGCCTCGTCATGCGCGCCACCCAGTACGACCGCGAAACCGCGCAGGCCTTCGGCATCCCGGTGGGCCACGTCTATGCCGGCGTCTTCGCGCTCGGCGCCATGCTGGCGGCAATTGCCGCGGTGCTCATCGTGCCGATCAGCCAGGCGCATTATCTGATGGGGCTCGACCCGCTGCTCCTGTCCTTCATCGTCGTCATCATCGGCGGGTTGGGCTCGCTGCGCGGCACCGTGGTGGCGGCACTGCTCATCGGCGTGTCCGATGGCATCATCTCCGCCTTCTTCTCGCCCACGCTCGCCAAGATCGTCGCCACCCTTGCGGTTGCCATGGTGCTGGTGTTCCGCCCGCAAGGCCTGTTCGGGACGCAGAGCCGATGAGCGGGGCCGCCTCGAAAACCTTGCTCCTGCATGTGGCGGTGATCGCCGCGCTCTTCGTGCTCGGCTTCGTGCTGCCGGAATATCACCACGGCGTGCTGGCGCGCATCATGGTGCTGGCGGTGTTTGCCATGGGCTACAATTTGCTGTTCGGCTACACCGGCCTGCTCAGCCTCGGCCACGCCATGTTCTTCTCGGGGGGCCTCTACGGTGCGGGGCTTGCCATCTACCATCTCGGCTGGAATGCCGCGGCCGGTTTTGCCGCCGGACTGGCCAGCGGCGCCGCGCTCGCGTTGGTCATCGGCGCGTTGGCCCTGCGCACCACCGGCGTCGCCTTCATGATCGTGACCATGATGTTCGCGCAGGTGTTTTACCTCCTGACCTTCTATTTCGCCGAATGGACACATGGCGACGACGGGCTGGTGCTCGACGCCGCCGCGCGCCGGTTTGCCGGTCTCGATCTTACCGACCCGATGACGCGCTACATGGCGGCACTCGCGCTCTTCGCAATCGTCCTCTTCTCAACGCTTGCCATCGTGCGCTCGGCGCATGGCCGCGTGCTGGTCGCCATTCGCGAGAACGAGGCGCGGACAAAAATGCTCGGCTACGACACCTTTGCCAACAAGCTCGCCGCCACAGTCGCCTCCGGCGTCATCTGCGCGGCAGCGGGGGCGGCCTATGCGCTGCTGTTCGGCTATGTCGGCTCCACCTTCGCGGGCGTGCAATATTCCATCCTGCCGCTGCTATGGGTGCTTCTCGGAGGCGCCGCCACCACGCTCGGGCCCTTCCTCGGCACGCTGTTCATGTATTACGTGGTCGACGTCACCTCGAGCTACACCTCGGCCTATATGCTGGTCGTCGGCGCCGCGCTCATCCTTCTCGTGCTCTACTTCCCCAAGGGCGTGCTGGGCAGCCTGCGCCAGCGCTGGGCGCGGTGGTTGCCATGACGCCGCTTCTCGAAACCCGCGCGCTGACCAAGGATTTCGGCGGCCTGCACGCCGTGAACCATGTCGACTTCTCGCTGCCCGCCGGCGAGATCCGCGCCATCATCGGCCCCAATGGCGCCGGCAAGACCAGCTTCGTCAGCCTCGTCTGCGGTCGCATCGAGCCGACTTCCGGCAGCATCTTCTTCGACGGGCACGACATTACCCGCCTGCCGGCGCAACGGCGCGTGCGGCTGGGCATCGCTTACACGTTCCAGATCACCTCGGTGTTCGCCAATCTCAGCGCCTATGACAATGTCGCGCTGGCCGTGCAGCGCACGCTGTCCGACGGCCGCGGGCATGGCCGGCTGCATGCGGGCGTTATGGAAGCGCTGGCGCGCACCGGCCTTGCCGACCGTGCCGACATGGCGGCCGGCAGCCTGTCCTACGGCCACCAGCGCCTGCTCGAGGTCGCCATGGGGCTGGCGCTGAAGCCACGCCTGCTCATCCTCGACGAGCCCACTCAGGGCCTCTCCGACGGCGAGATCGCCGGCTTCATGGCGCTGGTGCGCGAGATCGCGGCAGACGCCACGGTGCTTCTCATCGAGCACAATATGGACGTGGTGATGGGGCTGGCGCAGCGCATCACGGTCATGGACGCTGGGCGCGTCCTCGCCGAAGGCACGCCGGCCGAAATCCGCGCCAACGCGGCCGTGCAGCAGGCCTATCTGGGGACGGAAAGCGCATGAACCACGCCCCCGCCACGGATGTGCTCACCATCTCCGGCCTCGACTGCTTCTATGGCAATGTGCAGGTCCTGCACCGGCTCGATCTGTCGCTGCGCAGGGGCGAGGTGCTGTGTGTCGTCGGCCGCAACGGCGCCGGCAAGACAACCACGCTGAAGGCGATCATGGGGCTGGTGCCGGCCCGGGCCGGCTCGATCCGCCTCGGCGCGCGCGAACTCACCGCGCTCGCCCCGCACGAGGTGCCGCGCACGGGCATCGCCTATGTGCCGCAGGGAAGGCGGCTGTTCGCCGAGATGACGGTGGCCGAAAATCTCGAGATCGGCCTGATGACGCGCCGCAAGAGCAGGGCGGTGCGCGAAGCGGTGCTGGAGCTCTTTCCGCTGTTGCGGGAACGGCTCGGCCAGCGTTCCGGCACGCTTTCGGGCGGCGAGCAGCAGATGCTGGCCATGGCGCGCGCGCTCTGCCTGGAGCCCGAGGTGCTGCTGCTCGACGAGCCCACCGAAGGCCTGATGCCGTCGATGATCGCGAAGATCCGCGATATTGTGGCAACCCTGCGCCAGCGCGGCGTCTCCGCCATATTGGTCGAGCAGCGCGTGGATGCCGTGCTGTCTCTGGCCGACCGCGTCGCCTTCATCGAAAATGGTCGCTCCCGCGAAACCCTTGCGGTGGAAGCCGTTCGCGCCGACCCCCAGCTGCTGCAGCGCTATGTCGGCGTAGGGTAGGGCGCCCGGTTTCCTCCTCCGAACGGAGGAAGCGGCGCTCGTAACCCTGTGGCAAGCTCCCGGCTTCGAGGCGGGGCCGGCAACCGAGCGTCGCGCGTTGCATAAGGTTGCCGGGTCCCCGCACATCGGCGCCAAGGCAAGCGTGCAGCGTCCTCCGTCCGGCGAGGCCGAAGCGAGGGCGGGCAAGAGAATGATCTCACGGGGGGCGTGTTTGCGGTTCGGGTTCGGCCTTGTGCTGGCCGCGGCGGTCGCCTGCGGGGCCGGTCTGGCCGTCGCGGCAGACATCGAGGGCAGCAAGGACCATCCGCTTGTCGGCCGCTATGATGGCGCCGAGATCGTCGGCTATGCCGCTTCCGAATATGACGAGGCCACGGTGCTCGAAGGCCCGTTCGCTCCGGTCGATGCCGACACGCGAAGCGGCGGCGGCTTTGCCACGCTCGAAGGCAAGACCTTCCTCATCTACTACGCGCTGCCCGCCGGGCGCTCCACGCTGGAGGTGCTGCGCAACTACCAGGCCGCGCTCAAGGCGAAAGGCTTCGAGTCTATGTTCTCTTGCGCGGCTGCCGATGGGAGCTGCTTCGCCAGCAAGTCGCCCGATGCCGCCTATTTTCTCGGCAGCAGCATCGGCGACCCGCTGACCCTTCCCCGGCTGGCCGACGATTATGTCCACAACTGGTTCGAGCAGAACGCCCGCTATGTGCTTGCCCGCCTGGACCGGCCGGAAGGCGCGGTCTACGCGGCCATCTGGCTGGGCGAAAGCGGTCGCGGTTCGGTTGCCGTGGTGCGTGTGGTGGAAACCGCGCAGATGGAGGCCGACAAGATCGTGTTCATCGATGCCGGCGAGATGCAGCAGGCCATCGAGAGCGACGGCCGGATCAGCCTCTATGGCATCCTGTTCGATTTCGACAAGGACGTGCTGCGGCCGGAATCGAAGCCCACGCTGGACGAGATCGCCAGGCTGATGGCCTCGAACCCGCAGCTCAACCTCCAGATCGTCGGCCACACCGACAACCAGGGCTCGGTCGACTACAACATGGACCTGTCACGGCGCCGCGCCGCCAGTGTGGTGGCCGCGCTGACCGGCGACTATGGTGTGGGGGGCGAGCGGCTCAGCGCCGAGGGCGCCGGTTCCAGCGCGCCCGTCGCCTCCAACGACGACGAGCAGGGTCGGGCGAAGAACCGCAGGGTGGAGCTCGTTTCCAGATGAAGATGACAGCAAGTGCAGCAATTCTCGCGCTGGCGTCGGTCCTCACCCTTGCTGGCGCCCATGCAGCCGGCTTCGAGCCCTATCCGGGCGCCGTCCCGAGCCCCGAGCTCGAAGCCGCCGCCGGCCAGGAAGAGGTGCAGATCGGTATCGACCCGTCCGAAGGCACGGTGTCCTATTTCACAACCTCGGATTCGTTCGACGACGTGCTGGCCTTCTTTCTGCAGCACGGTCATGAATTCGCCATGCCGCCCATGCCGGGCCTGGACGACAACGGCCGCGATCGCGGCCTGGCGGCCGCGGTCACCTTCGGCGCCGACGGGTTCAAGGCGGTGCCCACCGGGGTGCGGGTCAATCAGGCCTTCGTCATCTTCGACGATGCCGAGGACATCAACGAATCCAGCGATTGGCTCACCATCATCAGGCCGGTTGTGTTCGGCGCCAGGTCGGGCGACGGCATCGGATGGCGCTTCACCCCCGTCCGGACCGAGAATGCGACCGCCATCGTGCGGATGCGGAGACAGTAGCCGCTTTCTCCGCTATCGTGCGGTCGATTGGTCGAACCGGCAGAAACGATGGATGACTTTCCGCCTCCTCAGAGACTATCGGAAATCATAGGCCTTGTTTACGACTGCGCGCTCGATCCGGGCCGGTGGGACGACACGCTCGACGAGATCAGAGCGCTGTTTCGCTGCCACAACGCCCAGCTGATAATGTTCGATCTGGACCAGCGCTGCCCCACGCTGCGGAAAAGCGTGGGCATCGATCCCTACTGGCTGGAAAGGCAGCTGGAATATGCGGCCGAGGTCGCCGATTGGGAGCGTCTGCCCCTGGCGACCGCGTGGCCCCTGGACGAGCCGCAGGTGCTCTCGCGCCACCTGCCGCAGGAACTGCGGCAAAGCTCGCGCTATCTGGCCGAGTGGGGCGCGCCGCAAGGCATCGTCGACAGCATGGCGCTGGTGCTCATGCGCAGCCCCTCGCGCCATGCCCAGATCGGTCTGGGCCGGCACGCATCCGTTGGCCTCGTCTCTGAACGCGAGGTGGAGCTTGGCCGGCTTCTGGTGCCTCATGTCCGGCGCGCGGTGACCATCAGCGACATACTGGACGTCCAGTCGCTTGAGGCGGAGGCTGCCCGGGAAGTGTTCGACACGCTGCGGGCCGGCGTGGTGCTGACCGACGGCAAGGCGCGCATCCTGCATGCCAACGCCGCCGCGGAAGCCATGCTGCGCGCCGGCAGGCCGATCCGCAGCACCGGCGGCACCATCCAGGCCAATGTGGCCTCTGCCACGACGGAGCTTCACGCCGCCATCGACCTTGCCGCGCGGAACGAGGCCGAAATCGGCACGACCGGGCTTGCGGTGCGGCTGACCAATGCCGGGCATGCGCCGGTTCTGGGCAGCGTGTTGCCGATGCGGGCAGGCGCCGCGCGGCGGCGGCTGGAGCCGCGGGCGGTGGCGGCGGTGTTCATCAATCCAATCGGCAACGATGCCAACGGCGCGGAGGCCATGGCGGTCGCCTTCGATTTCACCCGCATGGAAACGCGAGTTCTGACCTCGTTGCTGGCTGGCCGCACGCTGGTCCAGAGCGCGGCCGAGCTGGGCATCGCGCTCACCACTGCCAAGACCCATCTCGGCAACATCTTCGTCAAGACGGGCGTGTCGCGGCAGGCAGAGCTCGTGCGCCTGGCCGCGCAGATAGCTTCGCCGGCCCGCCGAAACGGGGCCTGGCCGACCGGGTGAGGGGGCAGCCTGCGCGAGATGGCGCGGGCAGGCGCCGCGTCAGCCGACGAAGGCGCGCTCGACGACGAAGGTTGACGGCTGGCTCAGCGAGCCTTCGTCGAAGCCGAGGCTTTCGGCCAGCTCCTTGACGTCCTTCAGCATCTGCATCGAGCCGCAGATCATGATGCGGTCGGTCTCGGGGTCGAGCTTTTCGATGCCGAGGTCGGTGTAGAACTTGCCCGAGCCGATCAGCGTGGTGATGCGGCCCATATGGGGCGACTCTTCGCGCGTCGTGGTCGAGTAGAGCGTCACGCGGCCATGCGTCAGCTCGCCGATCAGCGGATCTTCCGCCAGCGCCGCCACCAGCTCCTTGCCATAGGACAGCTCGGCCACGTCGCGGCAGGTGTGGGTGACATAGACCTGCTCGAACCTTTCATAGGTATCGGGGTCGCGCAGCAGGCTGGCAAAGGGCGCGATGCCGGTGCCGGTCGAGATCATGAAAAGCCGTTTGGCGGGCGTCAGGGCGTCGAGTACCAGCGTGCCGGTGGCCTTGTGGCGCATCAGGATGGTGTCGCCCGGCTGGATCTTCTGCAGATGCTGGGTCAGCGGGCCGTCCGGCACCTTGATGGAGAAGAATTCCAGCTCCTCGTCCCAGGCGGGGCTGGCGATTGAATAGGCGCGGAACACCGGCTTCTCGGCATTGGGCAGGCCGATCATGACGAACTCGCCCGAGCGGAAGCGCAGCGACTGCGGCCGGGTGATGCGGAAGGAGAACAGCCGGTCGGTATAGTGCTTCACCGAAACCACGGTCTCGGCATAGACATTGGCCGGAATGGGGAAGGCAAGCGGCTTCGCCTCGGCCGTGTTGAGGGCTGCTGCGGTGTTCATGAAAAATCCGGACCTTTCGCCAAAGCGGCGCAAACTCGGCGTTTGCGAAGCCGGACTGCATCGTCCCGCGCGCTGCCGCAAATCCCGAAAACGGTAACTCTGTGTGCCCAATTTACTAGTATGCAAACGATATTGACGTCAATATCCGGGCGTGGAACAGCTTTCCAAACTGCTTCCGATCCTTGGTCCTGCGTTTCGGGTTTCGAACATGGCTGAGAATTATCAGGCAAGTGCAGGAAATGTGGTGGCCGGCGTCGATGTCGGCGGCACCTTCACCGACCTGATCATGATCGACGTAGCCGCGGGCAGGGTGCGCATCGCCAAGACCCCCACCACCGCGGAAAACCAGGCCTTCGGCGTGGTCGCCGCCCTTGCCGAGACCGGCTTTCCGGTCGCCGACATCGATCTCATCGTGCACGGCACCACCACCACCACCAACGCGGTGCTGGAGCGCCGGCTGGCCAAGACCGGCATGATCACCACGCGCGGCTTTCGCGATGTCATCGAGCTCGGCCGCCGCACGCGGCCGCAGGCCTATGGCATGACCGGGGTGTTCGTGCCGGTCATTTCGCGCGACCTCAGGCTGGAGGTGTCCGAGCGCATGGAAGCCTCGGGCGCGGTGCGCGTGCCGCTCGACGAAGCGGAGATGCGCGCAGCGGTGCGCCAGCTTCTGGAAGCCGGCTGCGAGTCGCTGGTCATTCATTTCCTGCATTCCTACGCCAACCCCGCGCACGAATTACGCGCCGTCGAGATCGCGCGAAAACTTTGGCCGAATGACTACATCACCGCCGGCCACACGCTCCTGTCGGAAGCGCGCGAATTCGAACGCGGGGTCACGGCTGCCGTCAACGCCTCGGTGCAGCCGATCCTCGAGCGCTATGTCGAGCGGCTGCGACGCGAGCTCGGCGAGCGCGGCTACGCCCGCGACTTCCTCATCATGAACGGCAATGGCGGCATGATCTCGGCCCGCAATGTCACACGTGAATCGGCCAAGACGGTCATGTCCGGCCCGGCGTCGGGCGTCATCGCCGCCGCCTATACGGGCAGGCGCGCCGGCTACGAAAACCTCGTCACCTACGACATGGGCGGCACCTCAACCGACGTCGCGCTGATCCGCAATGCGGAGCCTGCGGTCTCCAACGAGATCGAGATCGAATACGCCATGCCCATCCATGTGCCGATGGTGGCCGTGCACACTGTGGGCGCGGGCGGCGGCTCGATTGCGCGCGTCGACGCCTCCGGCCTTATCCAGGTTGGCCCTGCAAGCGCGGGCGCCGACCCCGGCCCGATCTGCTACGGCCGCGGCGGCACCGAGCCCACGCTCACCGACGCCAACCTGGTGCTCGGCCGCCTCGACCCCAAGCGACTGCTTTCGGTCGACCACCCGGTCACGCCCGAGCATGTGCAAAAGATCTTTGCGGAAAAAATCGGCCGCGCCACCGGGCTCGACGGCGTGGCGGCCGCCGGTGCGGTCTTAAAGCTCGGCAACCTCAAGATGGCCGGCGCGATCCGCATGGTCTCCATCGCGCGCGGCCACGACCCGCGCGACTTCGCGCTGTTCGCCTTCGGCGGCGCGGGGCCGCTGCATGCCTCGGCGCTGGCGCGAGAACTCGGCCTGCCGAAGGTGGTGGTGCCGGCGCGGCCCGGCATCACCAATGCGCTGGGCTGCGTCGTCGCCGACCTGCGCCACGACTTCGTCAACACGGTCAACCAGCCGGTGGCGAGCCTCGACGAGCGGCTCATCGCGGAAATCCTTGCCGTGCAGCGCGCCGAGGGCGAGGCGCTGATCGCGGGGGAGGCGGTCAGGCCGCAATCGATCCGTGTCACCCATTCGGCCGACATGCAGTTCGTCGGGCAGACGCATATACTCAACGTGCCGCTGCCCTCCGGCGCGGTCACGCGGGCCGAACTGCAGGCTTTGTTCGAAAAGGCCTATTTCGCCCGCTTCAAGGTCGAGCTGCCGGAAATCCGCGCCAATCTGGTCAACCTCAACACCTCGGTCACCGGCGTGCGGGCGGCGGTCGATCTTTCCGGCCTGATCGACCCGGCTGGCCGGGCGGCGACGCTTGCAGGGGCGCTGCGCGAGGTTCGCCCCGTGTGGTTCGACGGCCGCT
Source organism: Mesorhizobium sp. KR2-14 (assembly GCF_040049255.1). Lineage (NCBI taxonomy): Bacteria > Pseudomonadati > Pseudomonadota > Alphaproteobacteria > Hyphomicrobiales > Phyllobacteriaceae > Mesorhizobium > Mesorhizobium sp. KR2-14. The sequence goes on from NZ_JBDZDR010000003.1 coordinate 312,184, forward strand.
GGCGCGACACGCCAGTTTATGCCCGCGAAAGATTGCCGCTTGATGCGGTGCTCGAGGGCCCGGCGATCCTCGAACAGATGGACGCCACCACCGTGCTGGAGCCCGGCGACCGCGCGCGCGGCGACGCGGACGGGAATATCGTGATTGAGGTGGGCTCGTCATGAAGAGCTGCATCGGCTGGACATTCGTAAACGGCTTTGACTTCACCGAGTCCGAGGCATGGATTCCCGACGCTTTCCGCTCCCTGCAGTCGCTCACGAGGTCGGGAATGACGGATTCCGTTTTGCGCCTCGGCAAATCCCTCCGGTTGGAGATTGGCGAGGCGGGACATGAAGTCCGTCATTCTCGACCTCGGAGCGAGTGCGAAGCGCGAGCGGAGAGTGTCGGGAATCCATGCCTCGGACTCGATGAAGCCAGAGCGGGCGGAAAATATTGTCTGGGGGCCAAGCCAAAATGACCTCCCTCGATGCCATCACCCTCTCCGTCATCCAGGCAGCACTCCAGCAGGCCTGCGACGAGATGGACCTGACCTTCTCCCGCGCCGCGTTCTCGCCCGTCATCGCCGAGGCCAACGACCGCTCCGACGGCATCTATTCCGCCGAGGACGGCTCGCTGATTGCGCAGGGAAGCCAGGGCCTGCCGGTGTTCGTGGGCGTCATGCAATATTCCACCCGCACCATCATCGAGATGATCCGCGACGGCCGCTGCGCGCCCCCGCAGGAAGGCGACATCTACATCGTCAACGATCCCTATCTCGGCGGCACGCACCTCATGGACGTGCGCTTCGCCATGCCGGTGTGGCGCGGCGGACAGATATTCTGCTGGCTGTCCAACACCGGCCACTGGCCAGACATCGGCGGCGCGGTGCCGGGCGGCTTTTCGGCCTCGGCCACGTCGGTCGAGCAGGAGGGCCTGCGCCTGCCGCCGGTAAAACTGTTCAAGCGCGGCGTGATGGACCCCGAGATCTACGCCATCATCTGCTCCAACATTCGCGTGGCCGACCAGCGCATCGGCGATATCAAGGCGCAGGCCGCCGCCCTCATGGTCGGGCGCGACCGGCTCGTGGAAATCTTGGACCGTTACGGAGACGAAACCGTTGTCGCGGCAATCGCCGAGCTGCGCCGCCGCGCCGCCGAGCAGATGCGCGCGCACATCGCGCCGATCCCGGATGGTGTTTATCGCGCAAAAGCGTTCGTCGATTCCGACGGGGTGGTGGACCGGCCGCTCACCATCGCGCTCGCGGTCGAAAAGCGGGGCGACACGCTCACCTTCGACTTTGCCGGCTCCAGCCCGCCATGTGCGGGGCCCATGAACAGCGTGCTCGCCACCACGCTGTCGTCGGTCTATCTCGCCATGCGCCACATATTCCCCGACGTGCCGATCAGCGCCGGGGCCTTCGAACCGCTGGTGGTGAAGCGGCCGGAAGGCACGTTCCTCGACGCCCGCTACCCGCGCCCCGTCTCGGGCTGCGCGGCCGAGGTGTCGCAGCGCATCGCCGAGGCCGTCTTCGCCGCCATGGTGCAGGCGCTGCCCGATCGCGTCACCGCGGCGCCCGCCGGCTCCAGCGGCAACTTTGCGCTTGGCGGGCACGATCCGGCGCGCGGCCGCGACTACGTCATGTACCAGATCTCCGGCGGCGGCTATGGCGGCAATTTCTGGCACGACGGCCTGTCCAATGGCTGCTCCACCATCGGCATCTCGAAATCGCCGCCGGTGGAGATCATGGAACAGGCCTATCCGGTGCTCTACCGGCACTATGCGCTGCGCGAGGGCTCCGGCGGCGCGGGCCAGCATCGCGGCGGCTTCGGGCTCGCCTACGAAGTGGAGCTTCTGCGCGGCGAGGCGCGCGCTTCCTTCGTCATGGACCACGGGCGAACCGGTCCGCAGGGCGCGCGCGGCGGCAGCGACGGCGCGGTCAACGAGGTCACCGTGTTCCGGGACGGCGCGGCCCACGTGCCGCCGCATCTCTCCAAGGAGCAGGACATTTTTCTCCGGGCCGGCGACCGCGTGCGCGTCGGCACGCCGGGCGGCGGCGGCTATGGCAACCCGCTGCGCCGCGAGCCCGAACTGGTGCTGCGCGACGTGCGGCTGGGCTATTACACGCCGGCGCAAGCGGCCGAACTGTTCGGGGTTGTGCTAGATGCGTGCGGCGCCGGCATTGATCGCGAGGCGACGCAAGCGAGGAGGATAGCCGCGCGCTTCATCCCAGCTTGCCCAGAAGCCGCATCAGCGTCGCCGCTTCCTTCCGCGTCAGCGGCGCCAGCGTTTCGGCGGTGATCTGCCGGGCCAGCGGGATCAGCCTCTCCACCGCCGCGCGGCCTTCCGCCGTCAGGCTCACCAGGAGCCGGCGCTTGTCTGCCTCGTGCGGGGCAAGCTCCACCAGTCCGCGCGCCCGCAGCCGGTCGATCACGCCCTTCACGGTCGCCGCATCCATGGCGATGAGGCTGCCGAGCTGGTTCTGCGAAGTGGCGCCGGTCTCATGCAGCTTCGCCAAAGCCGCGAATTGCGGCGGCGTCAGGTCGGCGATGTGCGCGGCGAAGATTGCGACATGGCGCTGGTGCGCGCGCCGCAGCACGAAGCCGATCTGGTCCTGCAGGCGGTATTCTGGTAGCTCCCCGGCATCGGCAAGTTTTGCGAGATCATCTTCGCCGGTCATGCGCTGGCTCCGATGCTGGGCCGCCCGTCGATAGCGGTGCAGAGAGGCGGAAAGGCGCCCGCTTCGGCTGGCTCGAACGCCGGCTCGCCGCGGATCCGCGACTGGCCGGCGAGGAACAGCGCAGCCGCCACGATCAGCCCCTCGCGACGAAATTCTTCGGCGAGCAGAATCCCGGCGTTCAGCGCCTGTCCGACCTCGGCCGACGACAGCGGCCCCACCGCGCGGGTCACGGGGCGCTCGCCGAGGTCGCTGTCGGGAGCAAGATCGCGGGCCGGCACGCGCGTGATGCCCGGATGGCCGGGGAGGTCGACGGCATTGGCGATCAGCGTGGCAGCGGCGTCGGCCTGCGTGGCTGTCGCTGCCAGCACCGTCACCGCATCGGCGATGCCGAGCGAAAACGAGCGCCCGCGCCAGCCGGAAGTAGCGATGCCGCCCACGCCGTCGCCTGCGCGCACCGCCAGCCGGTCGGCAAGGCCGTGGCCGGTGCCGCCCACCGCCGCGGAAATGGTCTCGCCGGGCGCGAGATGAAGCGCGATGTCGCCGCCATTGTTGACATAGGCCTTTTGCAAGCTGCGGCCGGCAAGCATGGCGGCGAGGATTTCGTCGGCCACCGCGCCCGCCACCGCTGCCATGGGCGTGATGAAAAGGGCCGACAGCGGCGCCACCGCCGCCTCCATGCGCCGCGCCACCGGCCCGGCAAAGCCGCGCGGCTCAGGCCCCGCCCGTCGTCGCAGTTCGGCAAGCTCGGAAACCAGTTCCGGCAGCACGGTCCGAAAACGTTCCACCGCCTGAGCATAGGCCGTGCGCATTTCGTGCGCTTCGCCGAACGCCTCGACGATCAGGTCGATGGGGCCATGGTTGAGGTGCAGCCGCCTTCCGTCCGGCAGCCACGTGGCCTGCGGCCCGGTCATGGTGTTCCGCTCGGCCAGCGCCGCAACTGCTGCAGCGGCGGCCATGGATTGCCGGCCGGCGCCTGCCTTCGCTCGCGCTCGTTAAAATATTCGCCGCCCTGCGCCAGCACGTCGTCCACGGTGCGGATCGCCCCGGCATAGCCGCCGAGCCGAAGATAGTCGTCGCGGCGCAGGGTGAATTCGATCGGCGCCACGAGCGCAGGTGTGGGCACATAACCGAAGGCGTTCTCCGGCACGCGGGTCACGTCGACCATCAGCGTGATGCCGCCGCCCGGCCAGACATAGACCGGCGCGCCGCCGACAGTCACATAGGTCTGCAGCCCCTGCACCGAGCGGGTGAGATTGACCGGGTTTTCCACCACGCCGGCCCGCAAGCTGCCGCCAGCCCCGCCGACGAACAGCACCGTGCACAGGGCGGGCTCGCAATTTTCCTCGATCAGCCGCACCGATTTTTGCAGCCGCTCGGGAAACGGCTTTTCGACCGGTCGCAGTTCCTCGTCGAGCTCGTAATAGGCGAACTGCTCCCCGGTGGTCGAAACCATCAGCAGCGACAGCCCCGGCCGCGCGCCCTTGGCCGCGTTCCACGGGCCGAGGATAGACAGCGGGTCGGAAATCGTGGTGCCGCCCCAGCCGAGGCCCGGCTCGGAAACCTTGAAATAGCGGCCGGGCGTCGAACGCCGCCCGATGATTTTTATGCCTGTGTCCTCCCAGCCCAGCACCTTGCCGGCCTGGTGCTCGGAAACCACGCCGGTGATGTGGTCATCCACCACCACCACCTCGTCGACCAGCCCGCGCCATTGGGTGGCGAACATACCGATGGTGGCCGAGCCGCAGCCAACGCGCATGCGGTGCTCGGTCTTGCCGTCGATGACCGGTGCCTTGCCGGCCTCGACGATCACGCTGGCGCCGCCGTCGATGGTCAGCGCCACCGGCTTCTTGTTGCAGAGATCGAGCAGCGTGGCGCAGGTGACGCGGCCTTCGGCCTTGGAGCCGCCGGTGAGATGGTGCACGCCGCCCAGCGACAGCATCTGCGAGCCATATTCGCCGGTGGTGACATGGCCCACCGCCTCGCCTTCGGCGCGCACCGTGGCGGTCTCGGGTCCGAGATGGCGGTCGGTGTCGATCTTCACCTTGACGCCGCAATAGGAAAAGATGCCCTCGGTGACGACGGTGACCAGATCGACGCCCTCGACCTCCTGGGAAACGATGAAGGGGGCGGGCTTGTAGTCGGGATAGGTGGTGCCGGCGCCGATTGCCGTGACGAACGGGCGGCCGTGGTCAATCAGTTCGCTGGTCCACGGCTCCTCGGCACCCGCGAAGGGCACGACCTCGCCGCCGGTCTTGATGCGGTGCTCGAGGATGGTGAGCGGATCGCAGCGCACGATGCGCCCGCCGAAATTGCCGTAGCGGTCGCAGGCGCCGGTGCGGCCTTCGGCGATGTAGCACATCACCGGGCAGGCATCGCAGCGCAGCTTGTCGCCTTGGCGCTTATCGCCGGGTTCGTCCAAACGTTCGGAAGGCCCGCTCATGGGGCCGCCCTCGCAAAGCGGAGCTCTACGTTGCTCATCTCTGTCCCGCCGGATATCGCAAAAAGGGCAGGGCAATTGCACTTGAAATCACCCCCACCCCTAACCCCTCCCCACAAGGGGGAGGGGAATTTTGCTGCACGGCCGCCCGGCGCCAATCTTTGCCGTTCTTGGGAGCTATGGCGGCGAAATCGTCCCCCTCCCCCTTGTGGGGAGGGGACAGGGGTGGGGGTATCAAAGCATCTCGAAAAAGCACCTGCCATGAAAGTGCTCATGCCTGCCCGCCCTCCATTGTCGCGTTCATCGCGGCCATGATGCGACTCGGCGTGGCCGGCAGCTTCGTCACCAGCACGCCGGTGGCATGGCGGATGGCGTTGAGGATCGCGGGCGCGGTGGGGATCAGCACATGCTCGCCCAGCCCCTTGGCGCCGAAGGGGCCTTCCGGGTCCGGAACCTCGACCAGAATGGTCTCGATGGGCGGCACGTCGCCGAAGGTGGGGATGAGATAGTCGTGCAGGTTTTCGGTGCGGCCTGGGATGTATTCCTCCATGAGCGCCATGCCGATGCCTTGCGCGATGCCGCCCTCGATCTGCCCCTCGGCCAGAAGCGGGTTGATGGCGCGGCCAACATCATGCGCGGCGGTGATTTTTATCAGCCTGACCGTGCCGAGCTTCATGTCGACCTCCAGCTCGGCGATCTGCGCGCCGTAGCCATACACGGCATAGGGCTTGCCCTGGCCGTTTTCGTCGAGCGGGGTGGTCGGCGGGTCGTAGGTTTCCTGGGCGGAAAAGACCATGCCGTCGGTATCCGGGATGAGCGCGGCAAGATCGATGTGGCGAACGGCCTGACCCTCGCGAACGACCAGCGTGGAGCCTTCCAGATGCAGCGTGGCGTGCTCCGAGACATTGGCAAAGCGCAGGATTTTTTCGCGCAACGCCCGGGCCGCCTTCTCGGCCGCCTTGCCCGAGACAAAAGTCTGGCGCGAGGCCGAGGTCTTGCCGGCATCGGGCGTGATCGCGGTGTCGGCACCTTTCAGTCGCACCAGTTGCAGGGGCACGCCGAGGGTGTCGGCGACGATCTGCCCGATCACCGTGTTGGAGCCCTGGCCGATGTCGACCGCGCCCTGATGCAGCACCACATGCCCGTCGGGCGAGATGCCGAGCCTGATGGTCGATGGGTTGGGCAGCGAAGTGTTGCCGCAGCCATACCAGCAGGAGGCCACGCCGACGCCGCGCCGGCGCGCGTCGTTGTTGGCGTTGAAGGCTTCCGCGTCGGCCAGCGCGCGCTGCCAGTGGGGGTTCAGCGCTTCGAGGCAGGTGGCGATGCCGACGCCTTTCTCAAGCTTGTGGCCGGTCACCGTTTCGGATCCGTTGCGAAGGCAGTTTTTCAGGCGGAATTCCAGCCGGTCGAGCCCCGCCTTCTGCGCCAGCTCGTCGTAAAGCGTCTCCTGCATGATCGTCGCCTGCGGCACGCCGAAGCCGCGAAAGGCACCGGAGATCGGGCCATTGCTGTGCAGCGCGCGGCCGAGCGCGCGATAGTGCGGGGTGACATAGGGGCCGGAGGCATGGACCGGCACGCGGTTCGCGACTGTCGGCCCCCAGCTCGCATAGGCCCCGGTGTTGAAGTCGCCGGAAAACACCATGCCGGCGATGCGGCCGTCGGCGCCGGCGGCGATGGTGGCGCGCATGGTGGCCGGGTGGCGCTTGGTCGACGCGGCCATGGATTCGCCGCGCGTGTAAACGAGTGCCGCCGGCCGGCCGGTCTTCAGCGCAACGAGGCCGACCAGAGGCTGCACCGAAAGATCGAGTTTGGCGCCGAAGCCGCCGCCGGTGGCGGTGGGCACGATGCGCACCTTTTCCGGCGGCAGGCCGAGCACCTTGGCCATGTCGTCACGGTCCATATAGGGCGCCTGCGTGCAGGCCGTGACCACCAGCGTGTCGCCCTCCATATGCGCAAAGCCCGCCTCCGGCTCGATATAGGCATGCTCGACATAGGCGGTCTCGATCTCGCCGGATACGACATGAGCGGCATTGGCAATCGCCGCTTCCGGCTCGCCACGCCGGACGAAGCCTTGCGTGAGCAGATTGCCCGGACGGTCGGCATGGACGAGGTCGCTGTCCTCGCAGGGCTCGAGCCGGTGCGGCAGTTCGGTCCAGGTGATCGGAAATCTCGCAAGGTCGAGATCGCGGATCGCCTCGCGCTCGCCCGCCACCACCGCCACCGCCTCGCCACGGAAGCGCACCTCGACCCCGGCCAGCGCCGGCTGGTCGGCGAAGGCGGGAATGACGCCGAAACGGTTTTGTCCCGGAATATCGGCGGCGGTGAAGATGCCGACGATGCCCGAGTTCTGTGCGCGGTAGGCGTCGAGGTCGCCGAATGCAAAGCGCGCCCGATAGTGGGGCGAGCGGATCACGGCGACGGCCAGCGCATCGTCCGGGAAGGAATCGGCGCCGAATTTCTCCGCGCCGGTTACCTTGGCGATGCCGTCGAGCCGCACCGGTGAGGCGCCGACGGCATGGCCGGGAGCGGGGAGGCGGAGATCCAGTTCGCCGGCGTGGCGGCCGGCCTCCATCACCGCCGCGATGATTTTCCGGTAGCCGGTGCAGCGGCAGAGGATGCCGCCCAGCGCGTCCTTAACCTGCTCTTCGGAAGGCGAGGGCGTCTTTTCCAGCAGCGCGGTTCCGGCGACCAGCAGCGCGGGCGTGCAGATGCCGCATTGCGCCGCGCCGTGGGTGAGGAACGAGGCCTGCAGTGCCGAGAGGCTGCCATTGGAAAGCCCCTCTATCGTGCGCACCGCCGCACCCTCCACCGATGCCGCCGGCACGAGGCAGGCGCAGACCGGCTCGCCGTCGACCAGCACGGTGCAGGCGCCGCAATCGCCGGCATCGCAGCCCACCTTGGTGCCGGTGAGCCGCAGTTCGTCGCGCAGCACGGCCGACAGGCGGCGGAGCGGTGGGACGTTGATTGCGACGGCGGCGCCATTAACCTCGAAGTTCAGGGCAATCCGCGCCGCGCTCATGCCGCTGCTGCCCTCGCATCGACCGCATCGGCGGCGGCGAGCACTGCCCGCGTGACGATCTCGCGTGCCGCCCCGCGCCGGTAGTCGGCGCTGCCGCGCACGTCTTCGATGGGGGCCAACTCATCGAAAGCGGCTTCCCCCACAGCTTCGGCAAGAGCCGGGCCGACGGGCAAACCGTACAGGGCGGCCTCCAGATTGTGCAGCCGACTGGCCACGGCCGAGCAGGCGCCCACCGCCACTGCAGCCTGCGTGACGATGCCATCCGCGACTTTGACCCGCGCGGCCGCCATGGCGATGGAGATGACGAGATAGCGCCGGCTGCCGAGCTTTTGGAAGGCGGATGCGCCGGCAATGGAATGTTTTGGCACGCGAATCGCGGTCACCATTTCGCCGGCTTGCAGCGCAGTGCGGCGGTTGCCGAGGATGAAGTAGGAAAGCGGCAGACGACGGGTGGCCCCGAGCGAGCGCAACTCCACTTCGGCGTCGAGCACCAGAAGCGCCGGCACGCCGTCTGCGGCGGGCGAGGCGTTGCAGAGATTGCCGGCTATCGTTGCGCGGTTCTGTATCTGGATGGAGCCGACCTCGCGGGCGGCCGCCTGCAGGGCGCCGAAGGCCGGCGGCAGGTCGTGGCGCGCAATCTCGGTCCAGGTCGTTCGCGCACCGAGCACGAAATGCGTGGCGGTTTCGGAAATGCCTCGGAGTTCGGCAAGGCCATTCAGGTCGAGCACGTTGCCCCGCACGGGGCGGTCCCCGAGGGTCGGATAGAAATCGGTGCCGCCGGCCAGCAAAAGCCAGCCGTCATCCTGTCCCAGAAGGTTCAGCGCTTCTTCGAGCCCGGTTGGTTTCGCGTATCGGTGCACGCCATGCCTCCCAAGCATGACCGGTCGCAGAAATCGTTTGTATGCGAATGGTATCAGGCGATTGTTGCTTTGCAAGGCGCAGTTTCTGCCCGCGCCCGGTTGCATGCGTGGTTTCATAGGTGGTGTGCAGCAAGGGCGGTTGACGTGCACACGCTTCTGGCCGAGTTTCGGCGCTGCGGTTTGGAGATGGATTTGAAATGGCCGAAGAAGCGCTGATCGTCATCGACGTGCAGAACGATTTTTGTCCGGGCGGCAGCCTTGCCGTGGCCGAGGGCGACAAGATCGTGCCCCTGATCAATGAGATGATCGGCAGCTTCGAACATGTGATCGTGACGCAGGACTGGCACCCCGCCGACCATTCCAGCTTCGCCTCGAACCATTCCGGCAAGCAGCCCTACGAGACGGTCGAGATGCCCTATGGCCAGCAGACCCTGTGGCCGGATCATTGCGTGCAGGGGTCGGGCGGCGCGGCATTCCATCCGGGGCTCAAGTGGAGCAAGGCCGAGCTGGTCATCCGCAAGGGATTTCGCAAGGGCATCGACAGCTATTCCGCCTTCTTCGAGAATGACCGCAAGACGCCTACCGGCCTTGCCGGCTACCTGAAGGAGCGCGGCATCAACAAGATCACGCTGGTTGGCCTTGCGACGGATTTCTGCGTCGCCTATTCGGCGCTGGATGCCATCGGCCTGGGCTTCGAAGCCACCGTGCGGCTGGATGCCTGCCGTGCCATCGACCTGGGCGGCTCGCTGGAAACGATGCTGGGCAAGATGCGGGACGCCGGCGTAAAGCTCGCCTGAGCGACGGCGGCATTGACGCCGCCGCAACAACCCGCAGTATCCATGGACTTCTTCCGCCTTGGCTCAACCGTTGGCCAAGATGGCGGCTTGTTTGACGCTGTTGTTTGGTTCAAGAAGGCGTCGAAGATTCGAAAAGTCCATTGGCTTTCCGCAAAGAATGGGGCCGTCGGCGCATCATCTGCCGCAGCCATTCCTGAAAGATGAAAACGATGACTGCGATAGAAGCCGGCGCGCGGGCGCCGGCAAGTCCTTGGCGTCACGAATTTCGTGCGATGCTGGCGCTGGCCTGGCCGATGATCCTGACCAATCTCGGCCAGACCGCGATGACGGCCACCGGCGTGATGATGATGGGGCGGCTCGGCCCCGACGCGCTTGCCGCCGGCGCGCTGGGCTCGAGCCTCTATTTCGCGCCGATGATATTCGGTCTCGGTCTCATCCTGGCAACGTCGCCGATGATGGCCATTGAACTCGGCCGCAAGCGCCATTCGGTGCGCGACATCCGCCGCACGGTGCGTCAGGGGCTGTGGCTGGCGGTGTGCGTCAGCATTCCGATATGGGCCTTCCTGTGGCAAGCGCAGCCGGTGCTGATGGCGATGGGCCAGGACGCCGAACTGGCAGCCCGGTCGGCAACATATGTGCATTGGCTGCAATGGGCCGTGCTGCCGTTCTACGGCTATATCGTGCTGCGCTCCTTCATTTCGGCACTGGAACGACCGCGTTGGGCGCTGGTCATCGTGTTCTTCGCGGTCGCCTTCAATGTGCTGGCCAACTGGTGCCTGATCTTCGGCAATCTCGGCTTTCCGGCCATGGGCATCGCGGGCTCGGGGCTGGCGACCAGCCTGTCCAGCACCTTGATGTTCGTGGGCATGGTGGCTGTGGTGACGCTCCAGCCCAAATTCAGGCGCTATCGGCTGTTCGGGCGGTTCTGGCGTGCCGACTGGCCGCGCTTCACCGGGCTTCTGAAGCTCGGCCTGCCCATCGCCGGAATCATGGCTTTCGAAGTCACCATCTTCAACGCCGCCGCCTTGTTCATGGGCATCATCGGCGCGGCGTCGCTTGCTGCGCATGCCATCGCCATGCAGATCGCCTCGATCAGCTTCATGGTGCCGCTGGGCCTGGGCCAGGCGGTGACCGTGCGGGTGGGCCTTGCCTTCGGCGCGCGCAACCGCGAAGGCGTCAGCCGCGCCGGCTGGATGGCTTTCGCGCTTGGGGTGGGGTTCATGTCGCTTGCGGCACTGCCGATGGTGCTGGCGCCGGAGATGCTGATCGGAGCCTTCATCGACCTTGCCGACCAGGCCAACGCAGCCGTCGTTGCGCTGGCCGTGTCCTTCCTGGCCTTCGCCGGCCTGTTCCAGATCGTCGATGGCGCACAGGCGGTAACGGCCGGCATGCTGCGCGGCCTGCACGACACCAGGGTGCCGATGCTCTATGCGGCGTTCGGCTACTGGGGCATCGGCCTGCCGCTCGGCGTGCTGCTGGCCTTCCCGCTCGGCCTGGAGGGTGTCGGCATCTGGACCGGGCTGTCGTCCGGGCTGGCGGTGGTGGCCGTGCTGCTGTTGTGGCGCTGGCTGCGGCGCGACAGGCTGGATCTCGTGCGGGCGGGGTGATCGGACCGCGCTTTGGCTGTCTCGCAACGTCGTTTTTTGTCGGTCCAGCACGGTATAGTTGAGGCAAAATCGCGGTTTCGATGCTAAGAGGCTGTCGGACAAGCAGAAAGCGCATGAAAAGGCTCTCCTGAATGACCAAGACCGATATTGCCCGGCGCGTCTACAACCATACCTGGAAGCTCGATCCGATCGTACGCAGCCTGCTCGACACGGACTTCTACAAGCTGCTGATGCTTCAGATGATCTGGGGCATGTATTCCGACGTCGACGTCACCTTCTCGCTCATCAATCGCACCACCTCGGTCCGGCTGGCGGAGGAAATCGACGAGCAGGAGCTGCGCGAGCAACTGGACTATGCCCGCACGCTGCGCTTCACCAAGAAGGAAATGATCTGGCTGGGCGGCAACACCTTTTACGGCCGCAAGCAGATATTCGAGCCCGAATTCCTCGCCTGGCTGGAGAATTTCCAGCTGCCCGAATACGAGCTGTCGAAGCGCGACGGCCAGTACCATCTCGAGTTCCACGGGCCGTGGATGTACACGATGATGTGGGAAATCCCGGCGCTGGCCATCATCAACGAGCTGCGTTCGCGCGCGGCGATGCGGCCGTTCGGTCCCTTCGCGCTCGATGTTCTCTATGCGCGTGCCAAGGCAAAGCTGTGGGCAAAGATCGAGCGGCTGCGCCAGCTTCCGGGCTTGAAGATTTCCGACTTCGGCACGCGCCGCCGTCATTCGTTCCTGTGGCAGCGCTGGTGCGTGGAAGCGCTGAAGGAGGGGATCGGCGAGGCCTTCACCGGCACGTCCAACGTGCTCCTGGCAATGGACACCGACCTGGAGGCGCTCGGCACCAACGCGCACGAATTGCCGATGGTGCTGGCGGCACTGACCGACAGCGAGGAAGAGCTGCAGCGCGCGCCCTATCGCGTGCTGGAGGACTGGCAGCGCTACTATGGCGGCAACCTGCTGATCGTGCTTCCCGACACTTTTGGCACCACCGCCTTCCTGCGCAATGCGCCCGACTGGGTGGCCGACTGGACCGGCTTCCGGCCCGATAGTGCCCCGCCCATCGAAGGGGGGGAAAAGATTATCTCCTGGTGGCGCGAAAAAGGTGTCGACCCGCGCAACAAGCTGCTCATCTTTTCCGACGGGCTCGAGGCCGAGGCGATCGAGGAGGCCTACCGCTACTTCGAAGGCAGGGTGCGCATGTCGTTTGGCTGGGGCACCAACCTGACCAACGATTTCGAGGGCTGCGCGCCGCACGAGACCAAGGGGCTCAACGCCATCTCGCTGGTCTGCAAGGTCACCAAGGTCAATGGCCGCAATGCGGTGAAGCTTTCCGACAATCCGGCCAAGGCCACCGGCGACCTGCGCGAGATGGAGCGTTATCTGCGCATCTTCGGCGGAAACGACCGGGTGGAGCATCTGGTCAAGGTCTGACATTTCCGACCCGCGGGCGAGCCGGGGCCAGCCCAGACTGGCCGCCAGCCACCCCTTTCCTGCGTTCGACGGACCGTGACCTCTCCCGCAGAGGCGCTGCTGCCGTGCGGCCGAGCGCAGGTGGTCGTCGCGCGCCATTTCGCAGGCCGTCTCCTGGGAAAATGTTTCCGCCGCCGCGACGACGGCCCTGCCTGAGAATACCCATTGCAGCCGCGTAACAGGAGACTCGCCACCACTTCCCGCGTCGGCTGCAGTTGCAAACGATTTGCAATTGCATTGACAGATGCAATTCCGACCTCTATCAAAGCGGGGCAGGGTCGCACCCTTCCGCGGCCGCAGGTCCAACAAAGCGGGATTTACATGACACGCATGCGCAGTTTCCTCGTTTCGACCATGTTGCTCGGACTCGCCGTCTGGAGCATTGGCACAGCCCGGGCTGCGGACAAGATGCAGGTGGTGACCACCTTCACGGTCATTGCCGACATTGCCGGCAATGTGGCCGGCGATGCTGCCGACGTGGTGTCGATCACCAAGCCCAATGCCGAAATCCACGAATATCAGCCGACGCCGGGCGATCTGATCAATGCGCAGAAGGCCGATTTGATCCTGTGGAACGGGCTGAACCTCGAGCTCTGGTTCGAAAAGTTCTTCGCCAATCTGAGCGGCGTTCCGGGCGTGGTGGTTTCGGAAGGCGTGGAGCCGATGGGCATTTCCGAGGGGCCGTATAGCGGCAAGCCCAACCCCCATGCGTGGATGTCGCCCGAGGCCGCGCTGATCTATGTCCAAAACATTCGCAAGGCCTTTTCCGAGCAGGACCCGGCCAACGCCGAAACCTACGCCAAGAATGCTGCTGCCTATTCCGAAAAGATAAGGGCCGAGGTCGAGCCGATGCGGGCGGCGATTGCCGGCATTCCGGCAGAGCGGCGCTGGCTCGTCACCAGCGAGGGCGCCTTCTCCTATCTGGCGCGCGATTTCGGCCTGAAGGAGCTTTATCTCTGGCCGATCAACGCCGACAGCCAGGGCACGCCGCAGCAGGTGCGCAAGGTGATCGACGCGGTGCGCGCCAACAACATTCCGGCCGTGTTCTCCGAAAGCACGGTGTCGGATGCGCCGGCCAGGCAGGTGGCGCGCGAGACGGGAGCGGCCTATGGCGGCGTGCTCTTTGTCGACTCGCTGAGCGACGAAGATGGCCCTGTGCCGACCTATCTCGACCTGCTGCGCGTCACCACCGAAACGATTGCCAAGGCGTTGGTCCAATGAACATGGCTGCCCCGAAAGCGATTGCGGCGGCCGAGGGCAGCGGGCTCAGGGTCGAGCACATCACCGTCACCTATCGCAACGGCCATACTGCCCTGCGCGACGCCTCCTTCGCCATCCCCACGGGCACCATCACGGCGCTGGTGGGGGTCAATGGCAGCGGCAAGTCCACCCTGTTCAAGTCGATCATGGGTTTTGTGCCGCTGGCGGCCGGCAAGGTCGAGATCCTCGGCATGCCCGCGGCAAAGGCGCTAAAGCAGAATGCCGTTGCCTATGTGCCGCAGAGCGAGGATGTCGACTGGAATTTTCCGGTCCTCGTCGAGGACGTGGTGATGATGGGCCGCTACGGCCACATGAATTTTCTCCGCATGACCCGCCCGATCGACCGCGAGGCGGTGGATGCAGCACTCGAGCGCGTGGGCATGAGCGCCTATCGCAAGCGCCAGATCGGCGAATTGTCGGGCGGGCAGAAGAAGCGTGTTTTCCTGGCCCGCGCGCTGGCGCAGGAAGGGCGGCTGATCCTGCTCGACGAGCCCTTCACAGGCGTCGACGTGCGCACCGAGGAGGCCATCATCGAGCTCTTGCAGGCGCTGCGCGAGGAGGGCCGGGTGATGCTGGTCTCGACCCACAATCTCGGCAGCGTGCCGCGCTTCTGCGACCGCACCGTGCTCATCAACCGCACCGTGCTGGCCCATGGCCCGACCTCCGAGGTTTTCACCCAGGACAATCTGGAGAAAACCTTCGGCGGCGTGCTGCGCCAGTTCATTCTCGGCGGAGCAGAGCTTCACCAGGATGCCGATCCGCGCAAGATCACTGTGCTGACCGATGACGAGCGGCCGCTGGTGTTTTATGGCGAGGAAGCCGGCAAGGCGGAGACTGCCGAATGAGCGCGGTCCTGCTCGAACCCTTTTCCTACGGCTACATGCTCAACGCCATGTGGGTGTCGGCGCTGGTCGGCGGCGTTTGCGCCTTTTTGTCGGCCTATCTGATGCTGAAGGGCTGGTCGCTGATTGGCGACGCGCTCTCGCATTCCATCGTGCCGGGCGTGGCCGGCGCCTATATGCTTGGCCTGCCCTTCGCCATGGGTGCCTTTTTGTCTGGCGGGCTGGCGGCTGGCGCCATGCTGTTCCTCAACCAGCGGACAAAGCTGAAGGAAGACGCCATCATCGGGCTGATCTTCACCTCCTTCTTCGGCCTCGGCCTTTTCATGATCTCGCTGTCGCCGGCTTCGGTGAACATCCAGACCATCGTCCTGGGCAACATACTCGCCATCACCCCGGCCGACACGCTGCAACTCGTCATCATCGGCGGCGTGTCGCTCGTCATCCTGCTTGCCAAATGGAAGGACCTGATGGTCGCCTTCTTCGATGAAAGCCACGCTCGCTCCATCGGGCTCAACCCCGATTGGCTGAAGGTGCTGTTCTTCACGCTGCTCTCGGCCTCGACGGTTGCCGCGCTGCAGACGGTGGGAGCATTCCTGGTCATTGCCATGGTGGTGACGCCGGGCGCCACGGCCTATCTCCTGACCGACCGCTTTCCGCGGCTGATCGCAACCAGCGTCGGCATCGGTGCGGCGACCAGCTTCATCGGCGCCTATGCCAGCTATTTCCTCGATGGCGCCACCGGCGGCATCATCGTGGTGCTGCAGACGCTGATCTTCCTTTGCGCCTTCTTGTTTGCGCCCAAGCACGGCATGCTGGCGGCGCGGAAGAGGGCGCGCCAGGCGCTGGAGGCGGGACTGTGAACGAGCTGTTCGACATGCTGGCGATGCCCTTCGCTTTCCCCTTCATGCAGCAGGCCTTCATCATAGCCATCCTTGTGGCGGTACCGATGGCGATGTTGTCATGCTTCCTGGTGCTGAAGGGCTGGTCGCTCATGGGCGATGCCATCAGCCATGCGGTGCTGCCGGGCGTGGTGCTGGCCTATCTCGCCGGCTTGCCGCTTGCGGTCGGCGCCTTTGCGGCGGGCATGGTCTGCGCGCTCGCCACCGGCTTCCTCAAGGAAAACAGCCGCATCAAGGAAGACACGGTCATGGGCATCGTCTTCTCCGGCATGTTCGGCTTGGGCATCGTGCTCTACACCAAGATCGAAACCGAGGTGCATCTCGACCACATCCTGTTCGGCGACATGCTCGGCATCACATGGGGCGACGTGGCGCAAAGCGGCATCATCGCGCTGGTGGTGGTCGGGGCCATCGGCATCTTCCGGCGCGACCTGCTGCTGCACGCCTTCGACCCGCAGCATGCCCGCGCCATCGGGCTGCCGGCACGCCTTCTGCACTATGGCCTGCTGTCCATCCTGTCGCTGACGATCGTGGGCGCGCTGAAGGCTGTAGGCATCATCCTGGCGATCGCCATGCTGATTGCGCCCGGGGCCATCGCCTTCCTGCTTGCCCAACGATTTTCGCAGATGATGGCGATCTCCGTGATCGTGGCCGTGGCGGGGTCGTTCCTCGGCGTCTATCTCAGCTTCTTCATCGACAGCGCACCGGCGCCGACCATCGTGCTCCTGATGAGCCTCGCCTTCGTGGCGGCGTTCCTGCATGCGCGGGCAAAGACGGCGCGTGCGGAAAGAAAGCTCGGAGCCGCCAATCAGGCCTGACGCTGCAGTCAGGCTGCCGCGACGGCGGCGCCGTTGCGGGCGATCGCGCGGCCATCCTCGCCGAAGAGGTGCAGGTTGCCCGGGTCGGCGCCAAGCCGCAGAACGGCGCCGCGCTTCACCGGCATGCCGCCCGGCAGCTTGACCACCAGCGGCTCGTTGGCGCGGCCGATCTCGACATAGACGAGCTGCACCTCGCCGAGCTGCTCGAGATAGTCGACCGTGCCTTCGAACAGGCAATCCGCGCCGGTGCCGATGCGCAGGTCTTCCGGCCGCACGCCGAAGCTGACCTTCGAGCCCACGGCCGCTCCAGGGGTGGCGACCGGCACCTCCACCTCGCGCCCATCCGCCAGCGAAACGCATGTCGGCCGCCCGGCCTGCTCGATCCGTGCCGGCAGAATGTTCATGGCGGGCGAGCCGATGAACTGCGCCACGAACAAATTGCCGGGATGGCAATAGAGCTCCATCGGCGAGCCGACCTGCTCCACGCGGCCGTCCTTGAGCACCACGATCCGGTCCGCCAGCGTCATCGCCTCGACCTGGTCGTGGGTGACGTAGACCATCGTCGTGTTGGGCATGCTCTCCTTGAGCTTGGCGATCTCGATGCGGGTCGCGACGCGAAGCGCGGCGTCGAGGTTGGACAGCGGCTCGTCGAACAGGAACACTTTCGGGTTGCGGACGATGGCGCGGCCGATAGCCACGCGCTGGCGCTGGCCACCCGACAGCGCCTTGGGCAGGCGGTCGAGATACTTTGTCAGCTGCAGGATCTCGGCCGCCTGGCGCACGCGCCGGTCGATCTCGGCCTTGCTCTCGCGCGCGATCTTCATGCCGAAGGCCATGTTGTCGTAGACGGTCATGTGCGGGTAGAGCGCATAGGACTGGAACACCATGGCGATGCCGCGCTTGGACGGCGGCACGTCGTTCACCGTCTCGCCGGCGATCCGCAATTCGCCCGAGGTGATGTCCTCAAGCCCGGCAATGGTGCGCAGCAGCGTCGACTTTCCGCAGCCCGACGGCCCGACGAACACGATGAACTCGCCCGATTTGATGTCGAGGTCGATGCCGTGCAGGATTTCCAGGCTGCCATAGGCCTTCCTGACCTTGCTGAGCGTGAGATCGGCCATCATGTCCCCCCTTTGCTCTCCGCCGATCAGGCTCGTCGCCCGAACCAGGCATCATAGGCGCCGAGCCTGACTGTGCCCGCTTCCGCCTTGGCTGAAAAGCCGTGGCCGGACAGCGGCGTTGCCGACCCGCCAAGCTCGACCGCCGCGGGCTGCGCGCCGAGATTGAAGACGCAGACGATCTCCTCATTGCCCTCGCGGCGTGTGAAGGCGACCGTGTCGCCTTCGCTCGGCAGGAAGGCGATGTCGCCCTTTGCAAGTGCGGGATGGGCACGACGGAAGGCGAGGAAGCGCCGATAATGCTCCAGCAGCGAAGCCTCGTCGCCCGCCTGGGTGTCCACCGCCAGCGCTTTTTGCTCCGGCGATACGGGAAGCCATGGCTTGGCGGCGGAAAAGCCGGCATTCTGTGCCTTGCTCTCCCACACCATGGGCGTGCGGCAGCCGTCGCGGCCCTTGAATTCGGGCCAGAAGCGAATGCCGTAGGGGTCTTGCAAGTCCTCGAAAGCGAGCTCGGCTTCCCCGAGGCCCAGTTCCTCACCCTGGTAGATGCAGACCGAGCCGCGCAGCGACATCAGGAGCGCCGAAAGCACCTTCAGATAGGCAGTGCGGTCGCCCACGCCTTCGCCCCAGCGCGAGGCGTGGCGGATCACATCATGGTTGGAAAAGGCCCAGCATGACCAGCCGGCGCTGGCGACCCGACCAAAGGTCTCCAGCACATTGCGCACCTTGGCGGCGCTGATCTTTTCCGGTCCCAGGAAGTCGAAGGCGTAGCACATCTGCACGCGGTGGTCGCCGGCGGTGTAGGCAGCGACGATGTCGAGGCCGCGCTGCGCGTCGCCCACTTCTCCGACGGCAGCGGCGGCCGGATATTCGTCGAGCAGCGCGCGGAAGCGCTCCAGGAAGCCGAGGTTTTCGGGCCGGCTCTTGTCGTAGAGGTGATCCTGATAGTTGTAGGGGTTGACCGACGGCGCGATGGAATCGTTGCGCCGTTCCGCGGGCAGCGGCGGGTTGTCTTCCAGTCCGAGCGAGTGGAAGTAGAAGTTGATCGTGTCGAGCCTGAAACCATCCACGCCGCGCTCCAGCCAGAAGCGGGTGGCCTCCAGCACCGCGTCCTGAACCGCCGGATTGTGGAAGTTGAGATCGGGCTGTTCGGCCAGGAAATTGTGCAGGTAATATTGCTGCCGGCGCGTGTCCCACTGCCAGGCCGAGCCGCCGAAGATCGACAGCCAGTTGTTGGGCGGCGTGCCGTCCGGCTTCGCGTCGGCCCAGACGAACCACTCGGCCTTCGGATTGTCGCGCGAGGCGCGGCTTTCCTTGAACCAGGGGTGCTCGTCGGAGGTGTGGGAGATGACCTGGTCGATCATCACCTTCAGGCCAAGACGATGAGCCTCATCAAGCAGGGCGTCGAAATCGGCAAGCGTGCCGAACATCGGATCGACGTCGCAATAATCGGAGACGTCGTAGCCGAAGTCCTTCATGGGCGACTTGAAGAAGGGCGAGATCCAGATCGCATCTACACCCAGAGAGGCGATGTAGGGCAATCGCCGGACGATGCCCCGGAGGTCGCCGATGCCGTCGCCGTTGGAATCCTGAAAGCTGCGCGGATAGATCTGATAGATCACCGCGCCGCGCCACCAGTCCCGGTCGACTGCGGGTTCCGGTCGTTCGATCTTGCGTGCGGCTTGCATGGGGTCAGCCTCCCTTGACGGAGCCCGCGAGCAACCCGCGGACGAAATAGCGTTGCAGCGAGAAGAACACGCCCAGTGGCACCAATATGGTGACGAAGGCCGAGGTTGTCAGGATTTCCCAATTGCCGCCGCGCGAGCCGAGCAGATTGTTGAGCCGGGCCGTCAGCACCATCTGGTCGGCGTCGGTGCGCAGGAACACCATCGCAACCAGGAGGTCGTTCCACACCCACAGGAACTGGAAGATGGCGAAGGAGGCGAGCACGGGAAACGACAGCGGCAGCACGATCTTGACGAAAATCTCGAAGTCGCTGGCGCCGTCGATGCGCGCCGATTCCATGATCTCGCGTGGCAGGCCGGCGATGTAGCTGCGCAGCAGGTAGATGGCGAAGGGCAGGCCGAAGCCGGTATGCGCCAGCCAGATGCCGAGATAGGTCTTGGCCGGAACGCCGAAGAAGGCGCCGACGCCGTTGTACATTTTCAAAAGCGGTATCAGCGACATCTGCAGCGGCACCACCAGCAGGCCGATGATGGTGGCAATCAGCAGCGCGCGGCCGGGAAAACGCATCCAGGCCAGAGCATAGGCGGCGAACGCAGCAATCAGGATCGGGATGACGGTGGCCGGCACCGTCACCGTCAGCGAGTTGATGAAAGAGCGACCGATGCCTTCGGAAAACAGCACCGTCTTGTAGTTCTCGGCCGTGAAGTTGGGCGGGATCGACGCCGCATAGTAGATGCGCCGGGCGCGATCGCCTTCGAAGGCCACCGGCGAGGACATGACATAGGAGCCGTCGTCGTTGACCTGTAGCGTCACGCCGTCGCCGAGGTCAGCCACCGAACCGGCCTGGAATTCGGTCGGCGCCTGCGCCTTGATGCCGAAGGCGGTCAGCGTGCGGCTGTCGCCGGCGCCAAACAGGTTGCCCATGATGAGGAACCTGCCGTCTTTCTCCACCTGGTCGGCTGAGCCGGCGAGGCGGCCGGCTTCGGTGTGGGTTGCGGTGGTCAGCGCCGTCCACCAGCCCGAGGCGACGATCTGGTCCTTGTAGCGCAGCGAGGAGACCAGGATGCCGAGGGTCGGGATCGTCCAGAGCACGACAAGGGCGGCCACCGCGATATGGACGCCGAAGCGGCCGAGGAAGGATTTTCCGCGCGAACCGGCCACGTCAGCGGCCCCCGTCTTCGCGGGTTGCCTGGCGGATGTTCCAGACCATGATCGGCACCACCGCCAGCATGATGACGATGGCGATGGTGGCGCCGCGGCCGTAGTCGGTGCCGCGGAACATCCAGTCGAACATCAGGTTCGCAAGGGTATTGGTGTTCCACTGGCCGTTGGTCATGGTCAGGATGATGTCGAACACCTTCAGCACAAGAATGGTGATGGTGGTCCAGACCACGGCGATCGTGCCCCAGATCTGCGGCACCATGATCCTCCAGAAGATCTGAAAAGGGCTGGCGCCATCGATCGTCGCGGCCTCGATGGTTTCCTCCGGGATGCCACGCAGCGCCGACGACAGGATGACCATGGCAAAGCCGGTCTGGATCCAGATTAGGATGACCATGAGGAAGAAATTGTTCCAGAACGGCGTCGATACCCACACTTGGGGATCGCCGCCGAAGAACTGGACGATCGCGTTGAGGATGCCGATCTGGACCTGCCCGTCGCCGCGATATTCATAGACGAATTTCCAGATGACGCTGGCGCCGACGAAGGAGATGGCGAGCGGCATGAAGATCAGGCTCTTGGCGATGGTTCCCCACCAGATGCGGTCGGTCAGAACCGCAATCACCAGGCCCAGGAAGGTGCAGGCGGCCGGCACCACAAGCAGCCAGAGCAGGTTGTTGAAGATCGCCTGCCTGAATTCGCGATCACCCAGCGCCCAGGAGTAGTTGGAAAGGCCGACGAAGCTCTGGCCGCCGCGATCATGGAGCGAATAGTAGAAGGTCGCGAAGACCGGATAGATCAGATAGACGGTGAGGATGACCAGCGCCGGCCCGACGAACAGCCATGGCCGGATGTAGCCCTGCCTGCGCAGATTATCGATCGCCGCAGCGCCTGAGACCCCGCGCGAGGGAAACACGAGATCGAGCAGGCGGTTGGCGGCCCAGAAATAGACCACGCAACCGCCGACGCCAATGAGCACCGTGATGACCGCAGAGAGGATCTGTGCCGTCATGGGATCCTTTTCCCCCTGTTGGGCAGTGTGCGCGCTGGTGAATTTCCCCTCACCTGGCTGCCTTCGCAAGCCACCCTCTCTACGAAGTTAGGGCAATCGCATACGGGGTGACTTACCCCCACTCCGCCTCGCTTCGCTCGGCACCTCTCCCCCTCAAAAGGGGAGAGGAAGGGCGCCAAGCTTGCGGACGGCGATTCCTCTCCCCCGTCGAGCGGGGGAGAGGTGGTTTGCGAAGCAAACCGGAGTGGGGGTCGATAACCCCGCCCCAGTGCGGAAAAGTGCCCGAGCATTGCGGAGGGCGGGTGAGGGGCATCGATCGAGGCGCCCCCCTCTACTTGATCGCGTCCCAGCTCCTCTGAACCTCGGCGGCGACGTCGGCCGCCGGCTTGCCGCCGACGAGATCGATCATGCCGGTCCAGAAGGCGCCGGCGCCGATCTTGCCCGGCATCAGGTCCGAGCCGTCGAAGCGGAAGGTCGAGGCCTCGGCGAGAATTTCGCCCTGCTTCCTCAGCGCGTCGCTGGCGTAGGTGTCCTTGTTGACCGCCTTGAACGGGGTGACGAAGCTGCCCTGTGCCATCCACAGCTCATGCGCCAGCGGCAGCTTCAGGAATTCGATGAAGGCGCGCGCCGCCTTCGAATCCTTGGTGATCATGGCCAGCGTGCCGGCGCCGAGCACCGGATTGCCGAGTTCTGGCTTCGAGGCATAAGGCGGGAAATAGAAGAAGTCCGCGTCCTGGCCAAGCTTGGTGCCTTCGGGGAAGAAGGACGGGATGAAGGAGGCCTGATGGTGCAGGTAGCACTTGGGCGGCACCGCAAAGAGGCCCTTGGGGCTGTCGCGGAAGTCGGTCGCGGCCACGGCCGCCGCGCCGCCATCCACCAGTCTGTCGTCGGTGGCGATCTTGGCGAAGATGTCGAGCGCGCCGACCACCGCCGGATCGGTGAACGGAATGTCGTTCGTCACCCATTTGTCGTAGGTCTCGGGCGACTGCATGCGCAGCATGATGTCCTCGACCCAGTCGGTTGCCGGCCAGCCGGTCGCGCCGCCGGAGCCGAGGCCGATGCACCAGGGCTTGCCGCCATCGGCCACGATCTTGTCCGACAGTGCCTGCAATTCCTCCTGCGTCTTCGGAACCTTGTAGCCGGCTTCCTCGAAATTGTCGGGCGAGTACCAGACCAGCGATTTCACGTCGGCCTTGTAGGGGAAGGCGAAGAAGCCGGGCTTGCCGTCCTTGTCGGTATAGGTGCCGAGATCGACCCAGGACTGGCCCGCGCCGTAGTTCTCCTTGATCCAGGCGGCCGTGTCGTCGCCGAGCGGCGTGAGGAACCCCTTGGAGGCAAGATCCTGGATCAGGCCAGGCTGCGGCAGGATGGCGATGTTGGGCGGGCTGCCGGCCTGCGTGTCGATGACGATCTGCTGCTCGTAGTTCTCGGAAGAGGAATACTTCACGTCGACGCCGGTGGCATTGATGAAATATTCGAGCACATTGCGCACCAGCGCCTCGTCTTCGCCGCGCCACGGGCCGAAGATGGTCA
Source organism: Mesorhizobium sp. KR2-14 (assembly GCF_040049255.1). Classification (NCBI taxonomy): domain Bacteria; kingdom Pseudomonadati; phylum Pseudomonadota; class Alphaproteobacteria; order Hyphomicrobiales; family Phyllobacteriaceae; genus Mesorhizobium; species Mesorhizobium sp. KR2-14. The sequence goes on from NZ_JBDZDR010000003.1 coordinate 335,364, forward strand.
GCGTCTCGCCCTTCAGGTCGACCTTCTTCAACTCGTCCAGATCGGCCCAGTGAAAGCGGGCGTCCTCGCCCGGCTTGAACTTCAGCTCCGCATGCGCGGGCGCGCCGAGCGCGAGTGCTGCCAGTGCAACGCCCAGAAAAAGACTCTTCTTCATCGATTGTCCTCCCGTTCGGTCACTTCCCGGACGAACCTCCCTTCGTCCCGCCGACACCGCCCCGGGCGCCCCGCTGATGGCGGGCTCGCAGGCTTTCGAACGAACCTTCTTCCGAAAGTTTCCAAAGCGCTTTGGCTGATGATTATCATCGCTGGGGAGAAAGCAGCGAGTCAAGCGCCATATGGGATGAATCGATTTAAGTGCGTATTTCTGGTGCATTGCAGCATGGTTTTGCATTGCACTGGCAATTTCCACTTCTGAAATTGTGCCGTCCGGCCTATGCTGATGTGTGTTAACGGGAATGCAACTTTGAAATCCTTTGAAGCGCTTTGGGAAGAGAATCAGTGAACCTCAAACAGCTCTCCCGCATGCTGGACCTATCGCAGACGACGGTCAGCCGGGCTCTCAACGGCTATCCGGAGGTGAGCGAGGAAACGCGCCGGCGCGTGGCGGACGCCGCAAGGCGGCACGGCTACAGGCCCAACCCGAGCGCCCGCCGGCTGGCCACCGGCAAGGCCGGAATGATCGGCTATGTCATGCCCACGGGCGCCAGCGTCGACATCGATCCGCATTTCGTAGAGTTCCTGTCCGGGCTCGGCGACTATGCCCGCGCGCATGAGCTGGACCTGGTGCTCTCCCCGGCTGAGGCGGACGACGAGGAGACGACCTATCGCCGGATCGTGGCCAACAAGCAGGTGGATGCCGTCTATATCTCGGCCCCGCGCCATGCCGACCGCCGCATCGCGCTCGTCCAGCAACTGGGCATTCCCTACATCGTTCACGGCCGCAGCGAGGAGCTCGACTTCGACTATCCCTTCCTCGACATCGACAACGAGGCTGCCTTTCACGACGCGGCAAGGCTGATGGTCCAGCTTGGACACAGGCGCATCGCGCTGGTGAATGGCGACGAGACGCAGACATTTGCCATCTGCCGTGAGCGCGGCGTGCGGCGCGCGCTCGACGCCAGGGGGCTGGTGCTGGCGCCTGTCATGCTGCGCTCGGTGGCAATGACGGAGGAGAACGGCTATCGCGCGGCGCGAAGCCTGCTGATGCAGGACGAAGCCCCGACGGCGATCGTGTGTTCCAGCCTGATCATGGCGCTGGGCGTTGTGCGCGCGGCGCGCGACCTGGGCCGCAGCATTCCGCGCGACCTGTCGCTGATCGCCCATGACGACGTTTTCCCCTGGCTGAAGCCGGAAAACTTCCCGGTGCCGCTCACCACCACGCGTTCTTCAATACGGGCGGCCGGCCAGCGCATCGCCGAGCGGCTGGCGGCACGCATCTCCGGGCAGGAGGCGGGCGCGCTTGGAGAAGTCTGGCCGGTCGACCTCATCGTGCGAAGCTCCATTGCCGGTGCGCCGGCCTGAGCTGCGCCTGCGGAGAAGCCTCGCCGGATTTGGCTATCGACATTCGCGGCGCGGCAGATTAGGGCGGGGGAAATTCCTGCAAGCCCGTTCGAAAGGCCCGGACATGACCGCAAAAACCCTGATCGCGCCCTCGGTTCTGTCGGCCGATTTCTCACGCCTCGGCGACGAGGTCGAGGCGGTGGCAGCCGCCGGCGCCGACTGGATCCACCTCGACGTCATGGACGGGCATTTCGTGCCCAACATCACCTTTGGCCCGCAGGTCATCAAGGCGATCCGGGGTCGCACGACCAAGGTCTTCGACTGCCACCTGATGATCGCCCCGGCCGACCCCTATCTCGCCGCCTTCGCCGACGCCGGTTGCGACATCATCACGGTGCATGCCGAGGCGGGTCCGCATCTCGACCGCTCACTGCAGGCGATCAAAAACCTCGGCAAGAAGGCCGGCGTCTCGCTCAACCCGTCCACGCCCGAAAGCGCCATCGAATATGTGCTCGACCGGCTCGACCTCATCCTGTTGATGACGGTCAACCCCGGCTTCGGCGGCCAGGCCTTCATTCCGGCGGTGGTGGAGAAGGTGAAGCGCGTGAAAGCCATGATCGGCAACCGGCCGATCGACATCGAGATCGACGGCGGCGTGACGCCCGAAACCGCGCCGCTGGTCACGGCTGCCGGCGCCAATGTGCTGGTGGCAGGCTCGGCCGTGTTCAAGGGCGGCAGCTCGGACGCGTATGCACAAAACATCGCTGCGATACGGGCGGCCGGCGACGGGGCGCTCTGACACCTGCGGCGAGGGGTAGCCCTTCGCCGTCAGTTCCTAGTTGAAAACACCCTCTCCCCCTCGATCCACACGCTCCGCACGTCGAGATCATCGGACAGATGCACGATATTGGCCGCAGATCCCATGATCAGCCGGCCGAGCCTGCCGTCCTGGCCGACGGCCTCGGCCGGGTAGAGCGAGGCCATGCGCAGCGCCTCGTCGAGCTCGAGCCCGATGGTCCGGTGCATGAAGCGCACGGCCGAGATCATGTCGAGGTCGGCGCCGGCCAGCGTTCCATCCTCGAGCCTCAGGCTCCCGTTTTCGCGCCTGATCAGGCGGCCGTTCAGGGTGAACGACTTCATGTCGGTGCCGATGGTGGCCATGGCGTCGGTGACGAGGAAGATCTTCGCCGGCCCGGTCTTGGCGCGCAGCGCGATCCTCATCGTCGCCGGGTCGACATGGATGCCGTCGGCGATCATGCCGGCATAGAGCGTTCCGGTGTTGATCGCAGCCCCCACCACCCCCGGCTCGCGATTGCCGATCTGGCTCATCGCGTTGAACAGATGCGTGACCATGGTCGCGCCGACGTCGGCGAATGACTGCGCAGTTCTGTAGTCGGTGTCGGTGTGGCCGAGGCTGACTACCACGTCCGCCAGCTTGAGGCGCGAGACACGGGATTGGTCGACGGATTCGGGTGCAACGGTGGTGAGCAACACCGGCATCTTTTCCCGCGCGGCGACCAGCGCTGTCTCGTCGGCGTCGGTCATCGGCCTGATCAGCGCCGGATCATGCGCGCCCTTGCGTGCGAGCGACAGGTGCGGGCCTTCCAGGTGCAGGCCGAGGAAGCCGGGCACCTTTTCCCGCGCGGCATCGGCGCCGGCCGCGACTGCTGCGGCGGTGATCTCGGGCGTGTCGGTGATCAGCGTCGGCAGCAGCGCCGTGGTGCCGAAGCGCGCATGGGCGGCGCAGATGGTGCGGATCGCCTCCACCGAGGGGGCGTCGTTGAGCATCACGCCGCCGCCGCCATTGACCTGGAGGTCGACGAAGCCGGGCGCGATCATGCCGCCGTCGAGTTCGACCACCTTCATCCCGGGCGGCACGTCGCCGGCGGCCTCGATGCGCTCGACGACGCCATCGCGCACGATCACGGCCGAGCGGTTATGCCAGGCCTGGCCGTCGAAGATGCGCGCCCCGGCGATGGCGAAGCTATTGGTCATAGCGTCTCGGTCACTTTCCTCAGATTTGCCGGCTCGTCGGGGTTGAGGCCGCGATGGCGCGCAAAGGCCTCCACGAAGCCATAGAAGGACACGATCAGCGCCAGCGGATCGGTCAGCGGGTGGCCGGTCGCGACGAAGGGCAGGCGCGTGGCCTTGCCGACACTGTCCGACGTGATGAATGCCGTCGCGCCCTTGTTGGCGAGGCGGCCGGCTGTATCGACCACGGAGGCCTCGGAAGCATCGCGCGCTGCAAGCGCCAGCACCGGGAAGCCGGGCCGCACCAGCGCCATCGGCCCGTGCATGACTTCGGCCGCGCTGTATGCCTCGGCATGCATGGCGCAGGTTTCCTTGAATTTCAGCGCCGCCTCGCTGGCGAGGGCAACGGACGGGCCGCGTCCGAGGATGAACAGCGAGCTGGCGCCGTCCAGAGCGGCCGCCATTTGCATCCAGTCGCAGTCCACCGCCTTGCGGAAATGGCCGGGCAGTTCGGCAAGTGCTGCAAGCAGCGCCTGATCGTTGGTGCAATGCGCCATCAGCGCCACCGCCGCCACGGCCGAATTCACGAAGGTCTTGGTCGCGGCCACGCTCTTCTCGACGCCGGCAAGGATGTCGATCGTGTGCTCGCAAGCCTTGGCCAGCGGCGAGTCGGCGGTGTTGGTCAGCGCGATGGTGAGCGAGCCCGCCCTGCGCGCCGCTTCCGCCATCGCCACGATGTCGGGGCTCTTGCCGGATTGCGAGATCGCTATGCAGGCCGAGCCGGAGAGTTTCAGCGGCGCATTGTAGATCGATGCGACCGAGGGGCCGACAGAGGCGACGGCCAGGCCGGCGGTCAGTTCGACGGCGTATTTCAGGAAGGTTGCGGCATGGTCGGAGGAACCGCGCGCAACCGTGACCACGAAGCGCGGGTCGCGCCTGGCAATGTCGCGGCCGGCCTCGGCAAGTGCCGCCCTGGAGCCGTCGAGCAGCCGCGCCACCGCATCGGGGATCTCCTCGATCTCGCGGCGCATATGGGTCGTTGCAGTCAAGTCTTGCCTCCGAAGTCTTCGCTAGGGCCCGCCAGCCTGAGTTCGGCGACGAAGTCGTAGGCGTCGCCGCGATAGACGGAGCGGGTAAATTCTATCACCTTGCCGCTGGCAAGGTAGGAAATCCGCTCGATGTGCAGGCAGGCCGAGCCGACCGGCACGTCGAGCAGTTTGGCGTCTGCTGCGCCGACATTGATCGCCGAGATTCGCTGTACGGCTCGCAGCGGGCGATTACCGGTCGTTTCAAGCGTATTGTAGAGCGAGGAGCCGACGGCGGCAGGGTCGGGCAGGACGGTTAGCGACAGCGAGGCGCGCTCGATCGCCATGGGCGTGTCGTTGGCGATGCGCAGCCGGCTGACGCGCGCCACCATCTCCTTGGCCGAGAGGCCGAGTATCATTATTTCGTCGGGCGAGGGCGGGTAGACACCCTTGTCGAGCCAGACGGAGCTGGCAGTCATGCCGCGCCGGGCCATGTCGTCGGTGAACGAGGTGAGCCGCGACAGCGACTGTTCCACGCGCTCCATGCGCGGCGCCACGAAGGTGCCCGAGCCGTGGCGCTGCACGAGGATGCCGCCCTTGACCAGGTCCTGCACGGCCTTGCGCACGGTGACGCGCGAGACGTCGGCCTTGAGCGCAATGTCGCGTTCGGAAGGCAGCGCGTCGCCCGGCCCGATGATGCCGCGCTCGACGGCGTCCTCGATATTCTTCTTCAATTGCAGGTAGAGCGGCGCGCCACTGCCCTCGGACGCCTTGACGATCGAGAAGATGCTCTCGGCTGCCTCAGACATGGGCCGGCGCTCCGGCGGTGCCGAACAGTCTTGCAGCCATGGCCACCGCGCCACCCAGCGCGTCCTGTTCCGGCGCGTGCAGCATTTTCTGGTAGTGGGCCGACAGATGCGGCGCGACCAGGCCGGCCAGACCGCCAAGCAGGCACAGCCACTGGTCGGGCGAGAGCTTCAGGGCGTCCAGCGCCTCCTCGATGTCCCTGACGGCGCTGGCAAGCACCAACCTGGCCACTGCATCGCCGCGCGCGGCATGGTCAAAGACCATCGGCGCGAAGGTGCCGAAGTCGGCGGGCTTGGAAGAGGCGGCGAATTTGACGATCTCGCGCGGGTCGCCGCCGAAGCGCTCCAGCACGGCCTGTGTGAGCGGCGAGGCCGGGTGGATGTCGTCATGGGCAAGCAGCGTTTCCTGCAACAGGTCGCGGCCGATGCGCGCGCCGCCGCCGAGGTCGCCGAGCATAAAACCCCAGCCGCCGATCGTCTGCATCGCAGCGCCCTTGCGCGACATGAAGATCGAACCGGTACCGATGATGGCGATAGCGCCGTCATGGTCGCCTAGCGCGCCGTTGAGCGCGATCACCGCATCGCTTTCCACAAGGCTGCGGCGGAAGGGCAGGATATCCAGAAGCTGCTGCTTGTAGCCGCCGACATTGGTGCCAGCGAGGCCAAGCACGGCGTCGGTCTGGGCAATGAGTTCGGCGTCGCGCCCGGCATCGACGAAGGCCAGCCGAGCTGCCTCGACGATGTTCTGGCGGGCGCCGTGAAGATCGGTCATGATATTGGCCGGGCCGCTCTTGCCGCGGCCGAGGAGAGTGCCGGAAGCGGTCGCCAATGCAGCCCTGCAGCTTGTGCCGCCGCCATCTATGCCAAGCACTAGATCCACGTAAGCGCCTCCTTTTGGCGATGATACCAATAAAATACCAATAGCCAAGGGTTAATTTCCCGAACTGCCCCGCGCAGCAGAAAACCCCTCGTATTGCCGGTCTTGGTCCAGTCGTGCCGCAAATTCGTTAACGCGGGTGGACAAGTGGTATTTTTTTGGTATGGTTTTTGGACGGGAGGGTTTTCAATGGCCGAAGCAGCGCGCAAAAGTGCCGGCAGGCTCGGTATGCAGCCGCCAGCGGCCATGCTTCCTTCCTTTCATGACATCGATAAGCCAGCCCCCCGCATGGGGGCGGCCGGGACCATATCGCTCGAAGTCGCGGGGCTTTCAATGCATCGCCCCGCGCTTTCGCACTTAGGAGGGGGCTGCAGGCAGGTGCCTCACTCCCGTCAATACCGAACCTGAACGGGTCAATAGGGAGAGAAACGACATGAAAACCCAGGCACTGACAGCGCTCTTGATGGCGTCCAGCATTCTCGGCTCGGCGGGCATGGCTTTGGCCGACGACGCCACGCTGACCATCGAAAGCTGGCGCAATGACGACCTGCCGATCTGGCAGGAAAAGCTCATCCCGGCCTTCGAGGCCAAGAACCCCGGCATCAAGGTGGTGTTCTCGCCCTCCGCGCCGACCGAATACAATGCCGCCCTCAACGCCAAGCTGGATGCGGGCTCGGCCGGCGACCTGATCACCTGCCGTCCGTTCGACGCCTCGCTGGAACTCTACAACAAGGGTCACCTTGCCGACCTGACCAGCCTGTCGGGCATGGAGAACTTCTCCGACGTCGCCAGGTCCGCCTGGACCACGGACGATGGCAAGGCCACATTCTGCGTGCCGATGGCGTCGGTCATCCACGGATTCATCTACAACAAGGATGCCTTCGACCAGCTCGGCATCACGCCGCCGGCCACCGAGGCAGAATTCTTCGCAGCCCTCGACAAGATCAAGGAAGACGGCAACTACGTGCCCATGGCCATGGGCACCAAGGACCTCTGGGAAGCCGCCACCATGGGCTACCAGAACATCGGCCCGACCTACTGGAAGGGTGAGGAAGGCCGCCTGGCGCTCATCAAGGGCGAGCAGAAGCTGACCGACCCGCAGTGGGTGGAGCCCTTCGCCACGCTCGCCAAGTGGAAGGACTATCTCGGCGACGGCTTCGAGGCGCAGAGCTATCCGGACAGCCAGAACCTGTTCACGCTCGGCCGCGCCGCCATCTATCCGGCCGGCTCGTGGGAAATCTCGGTGTTCAACACCCAGGCCCAGTTCAAGATGGGCGCCTTCCCGCCGCCGGTTAAGAATGCCGGCGACACCTGCTACATCTCCGACCACAACGACATCGGTATCGGCCTGAACGCCAAGAGCAAGAACGCAGAGGCCGCCAAGACCTTCCTGTCCTGGGTCGCCTCGCCGGAATTCGCCACCATCTACGCCAACGCCCTGCCGGGCTTCTTCAGCCTGAACTCGGCGGCGGTGAAGATGGAAGACCCGCTGGCGCAGGAGTTCGTCTCCTGGCGCGAGAAGTGCAAGCCGACCATCCGCTCGACCTACCAGATCCTGTCGCGCGGCACGCCGAACCTGGAAAACGAGACCTGGGTGGAATCGGCCAACGTCATCAACGGCACGACGACGCCGGAAGATGCGGGCAAGAAGCTGCAGGCAGGCCTCGACAGCTGGTACAAGCCGGCTAACTAAGGCTGCGGCAAACACCAACCGGGCCGCCACCGGCGGCCCGGATTTTATTCGGGGGACCCATGGCAGACGACACCGAACGCAGACGGCCGCGACGCTGGCACATCGCCGTTTTCCTGGCGCCGGCGCTGCTCGTCTACACGGCGGTGATGATCCTGCCGCTGTTTGGCACGTTGCAGCTTTCGCTGTTCACGCTCGACGGCCAGTCGCGCGTCTTTGCCGGTCTCGACAATTTCCGCACCCTGTTCCTCGATCCGCGCTGGGCCGCCACCTTCTGGAACGCGCTCTGGAACAATGTCTGGTTCTTCATCATCCATATGCTGGTGCAGAACCCGATCGGCATCGTTCTGGCGGCGCTGCTGTCGAGCCCCAGGCTGCGCTTTTCCGCCTTCTACCGCACCACGATCTTCATCCCGACCATCCTCTCCTTCGTCATTGTCGGTTTCGCGTGGAAACTGATCCTCAGCCCGCTGTGGGGCGTGGCACCCAATCTGCTCGACCTCGTCGGGCTGAAGAGCCTGTTCGTGCCGTGGCTGGGCAAGGAGCAATATGCGCTGACAACGCTCGGCCTGATCTCGGTCTGGCAGTTCGTCGGCATCCCGATGATGTTGATCTATGCGGCATTGCTGTCTATCCCCGACGAGGTGATCGAGGCGGCCGAGTGCGACGGCATCACCGGCATGGCGCAGTTCTGGAAGATCAAGCTGCCGCTGATCCTGCCTTCCATAGGCATCATCTCGGTGCTGACCTTCGTTGGCAATTTCAACGCTTTCGACCTGATCTATTCGGCGCAAGGGGCGCTTGCCGGGCCGAACTATTCGACCGACATTCTCGGCACCTTCCTCTACCGCACCTTCTTCGGCTTCCAGCTGCAGATCGGCGATCCCCATATGGGCTCGACCATCGCCTCGATGATGTTCTTCATCATCCTCGCCGGCGTCTGCCTCTATCTCTTCGCTATCCAGACGCGCCTGCGTCGGTACCAGTTCTGAGGAGGTGGAGATGATCGTCATGCATCCTACCCCCACCCCTAACCCCTCCCCACAAGGGGGAGGGGAATTCTGCTGCACGGCCGTTCGCCACCAGCCGTCACCGGCTTGGGCGGCCATGGCGACGAAATCGTCTCCCTCCCCCCTGTGGGGAGGGGTTAGGGGTGGGGGTATAAGGTCGGCCAAGCGTGTGCCGGAGGGGGGCGCGAATAAGCTTCGCGCGGAGACCGGATTTTCCGGAGGCCACGCATGAGCCGCGCCACCTCGTCTCGTCCCCGCACCATCGCAGCCCACGCGATCCTGCTTCTGTACACGGTCATCGCGCTGGCCCCGGTGGTGGTGATCGTCATCAACTCGTTCAAGTCGCGCAACGCCATCTTCCGGACGCCTCTGGCTCCGCCGACTGCAGAGACCTTCGACCTGATCGGCTACAAGACCGTGCTCGCGCAGGGCGACTTCCTGCTCTATTTCCAGAACAGTTTTATCGTCACCGTCGCCTCGCTGTTTCTGGTGCTGCTCTTTGGCGCCATGGCGGCCTTCGCGCTGGCCGAATACCGCTTCAGGGGCAACACGCTGATGGGGCTTTATCTGGCGCTGGGCATCATGATCCCGATCCGGCTCGGCACGGTCGCCATCCTGCAGCTGATGGTGGCAAGCGGTTTGGTCAATACGCTGACGGCACTGATCCTGGTCTATACGGCGCAAGGCCTGCCGCTCTGCATCTTCATCCTGTCGGAATTCATGAAGCAGGTTTCCGACGACCTGAAGAATGCCGGCCGCATTGACGGGCTTTCCGAATACCGCATCTTCTTCCGCCTTGTGCTGCCGCTGATGCGCCCGGCCATGGCGACGGTTGCGGTGTTCACCATGATCCCGATCTGGAACGACCTGTGGTTCCCGCTGATCCTGGCGCCGTCCGAGCAGACCAAGACCGTCACGCTCGGCGCGCAGCTCTTCATCGGCCAATACGTCACCAACTGGAATGCGGTGCTGGCCGCACTTTCGCTGGCGATCCTGCCGGTCCTCGTCCTCTACCTGATCTTCTCGCGGCAGTTGATCCGCGGCATTACCTCCGGAGCCGTCAAATGAGTTCTCCAAATCTGCTGCGCGTCCTTGTCGCCGGGCTCGGCAATATGGGCCGCAGCCACGCGCTGGCCTATCACCGCAATCCGGGCTTCGAGATCGCCTCGCTGGTCAACCGCTCGCAGGTGCAGCTGCCAGAGGAGCTTTCGGGCTATGAAATCCGGCCGTCCTTCATCGAGGCGCTGGCCGAGCTGAAGCCGGACGTCGCCTCGATCAATATCTATTCCGACAGCCATGCCGACTATGCGGTGGCGGCACTCGAGGCCGGCTGCCACGTCTTCGTGGAAAAGCCGCTGGCAACCACCGTTGCCGATGCCGAGCGCGTGGTTGCCGCCGCCAAGGCCAATGGCCGCAAGCTGGTCATCGGCTACATCCTGCGCCACCACCCCTCCTGGATGCGGCTGATCGAGGAGGCGAGGGGGCTTGGCGGGCCCTACGTGTTCCGCATGAACCTGAACCAGCAGTCGAGCGGCCACACCTGGGAGACGCACAAGCAGCTGATGAAGACGACCTCGCCGATCGTCGACTGCGGCGTGCATTATCTCGACGTCATGTGCCAGATCACCGACGCCAGGCCGGTCGAGGTGCGCGGCATGGGCCTGCGCCTGTCGGACGAAGTCGCGCCCGACATGTATAATTACGGCCATCTGCAGGTGCTGTTCGAGGACGGCTCGGTCGGCTGGTACGAGGCCGGCTGGGGGCCGATGATGTCGGAAACAGCCTTCTTCGTGAAGGACGTCATCTCGCCCAACGGCTGCGTCTCCATCGTCATGGACGAGAAGGCGAAGTCTGACGACGTCGATGCCCACACCAGGACCAACATGATTCGCCTGCATCGTGCGGCGACCGGGTCGGACGGCCGCTTTGCCGCGCCGGACGAAAACCTGTCCATGACGGGCGAGCCCGGCCATCAGGAGCTGTGCGAGCTGGAACAGGCTTTCCTGCTCAAGGCCATCCGCGAGGACATCGACCTCACCCGCCACATGAGCGATGCCGTAAAATCGCTGGCCGTCTGCCTCGCAGCGGATGAGAGCGTGCGCACCGGCAAGGCGGTGCGGCTTTGATGCGCGAAGAAGCGGTCTTTTCTATCGGGAGTAGCGCATGGGCTCGCTGAAGATCGAGAACGTCAAAAAATCCTTCGGCAATGTCGAGGTGCTGAAGGGCATCGACCTCGAGGTCGAGGACGGCGAATTCGTCGTCTTCGTCGGCCCTTCGGGCTGCGGCAAGTCCACGCTGCTGCGCGTGATTGCGGGGCTTGAGGACGCGACCTCGGGCAGTGTGCTGATTGACGGCCGCAAGGTCGATGCCGTGCCACCGGCCGATCGCGGCATCGCCATGGTGTTCCAGACCTATGCGCTCTACCCGCACCTCACCGTGCGCAACAATATGAGCCTCGGCCTCAAGCAGGCGAAGACGCCGTCGGACGAGATCGCACGGCGCGTGACGACAGCTTCCACCATGCTGTCGCTCGATCCCTATCTGGAGCGCCGGCCGGCGGAACTGTCGGGCGGCCAGCGCCAGCGCGTCGCCATCGGTCGCGCGGTGGTGCGCGAGCCAAAGCTCTTTTTGTTTGACGAGCCGCTGTCCAATCTCGATGCCGCGCTGCGCGTCAATACGCGGCTGGAGATCGCCCAGCTGCACCGGCGCCTGTCGGCCACGATGATCTATGTGACGCACGACCAGGTTGAGGCGATGACGCTGGCCGACAAGATCGTGGTGCTGAACGGCGGCCGCATCGAGCAGATCGGCAAGCCGATGGAGCTCTACAATTCGCCGGCTAACGAATTCGTCGCCGGCTTCATCGGCTCGCCCAAGATGAATTTTATCGATGGCGGGCGGCTGAATGAAACAAAGGCGAAGACTGTCGGAGTGCGGCCGGAACATCTCACCGTGGATGCCAAGTCAGGCACCTGGAAGGGAACAGTCGTGCATGCCGAGCATCTTGGCGCCGACACCAATGTCTATCTGGACACCGAGCAGGCAGGGCTGCTGACGGTGCGCATCTTCGGCGTCTACGATGCCGAGCCGGGCGCGACGCTCTACGCCACGCCGCATCCGGAAAAGACCTACCGTTTTGGGGCTGACGGCCGGACGCTGGCCGCGTAGGTGCAATCTTCATCGGATGCTTCAGGAGTGACGCACAACATCGTCAAGCGTCGCCCCCGGCTATGGCAGGGCTGTCGCGTCTAGAAGTCGACCCTCCACTCCGCCTCGCTTCGCTCGGCACCTCTCCCCCGATCGACGGGGGAGAGGAAGAGCCGGCCGCTCGCCTCGCTCCCTTCCTCTCCCCATTTGAGGGGGAGAGGTGGAGCGAAGCGAGGCGGAGTGGGGGTATGCGATTGCCCTGCTGTCTACGGGATGCTCGGTATAGGCAATCAGGCGTCGGCCTTCACGTTCTGGCGCTGGGTGCCGAGGCTTTCGATGCCAAGCTCGACGACGTCGCCGGGCTTCAGATAGCGCGGCGGCTTCATGCCCATGCCGACGCCCGGAGGCGTACCGGTCGAGATGATGTCGCCCGGGTGCAGGCTCATGAACTGGCTGAGATAGGACACCAGATATTTCACGCCGTAGACCATGGTCTTGGTCGAGCCGTCCTGCACCTTCTCACCGTTCACGGTCAGCCACATGGACAGGTCCTGCGGGTCGGCAACCTCGTCCTTGGTCACCAGCCATGGGCCGGTCGGGCCGAAAGTGTCGCAGCTCTTGCCTTTGGTCCACTGGCCGGAGCGCTCGGTCTGGAAGGCGCGCTCGGACACGTCGTTGATCACGCAGTAGCCGGCCACATAGTCCAGCGCCTCGTCTTCCGAGACGTATTTTGCGGTACGGCCGATGACGACGCCGAGCTCGACCTCCCAGTCGGTCTTTTGCGAGCCGCGCGGAATGAGAAGATCGTCATCGGGGCCGACGATGGCCGAAGTCGCCTTCATAAAGATGATCGGCTCCGGCGGCACGGTGGCGCCGGTCTCGGCGGCGTGGTCGGAATAATTGAGGCCGATGCAGATGAATTTCCCCGTGCTCGCCACGCAGGGGCCGATGCGCGGATTGCCGTGCACAAGCGGCAGCGTGGCCGGATCGACATGGGACAGCCGCTCGAGTGCTGCCGGGTCGAGCGTCTCGCCGCTCAGATCGGCAATGTTCTGCGACAGGTCGCGGAGCTTGCCCTCGGGATCGATCAGGCCCGGCCGCTCGCGGCCCAGTTCGCCATAACGCACCAGTTTCACGTCAAGTCTCCCCTCTTACGAATCGCCTGCGATAGGATTGTTACTTCGGCATGTCCGGCTCTAGCGCTCTGTTCTACAAGGCCCCTCGACTCGATAGCAAGGCGAGATGCCATTTGGGAAAGGTTCGGGCCCTAGCGGGGCCCATTGTTGAGCGAAGCGGCCACCGCCGCCAGCAGCCAGTCGCGGAAGGCGCGGATCTTGGGCACGTTGCGGCGTGCCTCGGGATAGACCAGCCAATAGGCCTTGCCGTCATTGGCGACGAGGTCGAAGGGCTGCACCAGCCGCCCGTCGGCGACCTCGTCGGCAAACAGCGCGCGCGCCAGGATCGCCACGCCGTGGCCGGCCATGGCGGCGCTCGCCTCATAGGCCTGCGCGCCCATGCTGCTGCTCGTGCGCGTGGCCAGCGTGTCAGTCGGCAGGCCGGCAGCGGTGAACCACTCCCGCCACCAATGGTCCTGCGGGTCGAGGATCGGCAGGCGCAGCAGGTCGGCCGGTTCCTTCACGCCGCCTATGCTTGCCGCCAGCCTGGGGCTGAGCATGGGCGTGAAGTCGGGCATGAACAGCCTGTGCGCGGCCAGCCCCGGCCACTCGCCGCTGCCGGAACGGATGGCGACGTCGACATCCTCGCGGGCGAAGTCGATCAGCCGGGCAGAAGTATCGAGGCGCACCGCCAGCGAGGGATGCTGCATCTGGAAGGCGCCGAGGTGGCGCGCAAGCCAGCTCGAGCCGAAGGTCAGGATGGTGCTGATGCACAGCACGCCCTCGGCGCCAGAGCGGGCAGCCGCATAGGCCTCGCCAATCAATGTGAAGGCTTCGGTAAAGGCTGGCGCCAGCCGCTGGCCAAGCTCGGTCAGCGTCACCTGGCGCGGTTTGCGCAGGAACAGCGGCGCGCCGACGCGCTCCTCAAGGAGCTTGATCTGGTAGCTCACCGCCGCCTGGGTCATGCCCAGCTCTTCCGCAGCCTTGGTGAAGCTGCCGTGGCGCGCGGCCGCCTCGAAGGCCCGGACTGCGGGAAGGGGAGGAAGCGCGTGCGCCATGATAGATCAATACACCTTATGCATGCCGATCGACGTTCGATTGGAAAGTAACGCCTTTCCGGCACAGATAGAAGGCCGATACATCAATCGGGAGCGGCCTTCATATGGGGCCGAATGGTGCCGCCATGGTCTGCGCGGATGTGCAATGCATTGGAAGGCCAGCGCCGCGCACGAGCGGCTGGGACAGGTTTTGGTCGGGCTGGCGCCTGGGCAGATGCAGGGGCGTGATCGATGTGAGGAGGCTTCCCGAACATCTGCAGCGCGATATCGGCTATCTCGACGGCAACGATCCCGCCGGGCAACGCGAATAAGGCGCGTGCCTGGCGCCTGACCGGAAATGCCATTCGATTGCGGAACGGCCGCAATCGCAAACCCTTTGGCTGCAGCCGCGGCCGGTGTAGCTTACGGCAGCCTGGATCGTCGCGGCCATTGACATCGGCGGCTTCGTCCTCCACCTCAGGCGCAAATGTCCATCGCGAAGAGGCCGCCGGCGATGACCGGATATTTTTCCTCCCCCTTTCCCCGTCGCCATTCGGTCGGCGTCGATGTCGGCGGCGTGGTCGTGGGCGGCGGCGCACCGGTCGTCGTACAGTCGATGACCAACACCGACACGGCCGATATCGACCAGACGGTGGCGCAGGTCGCAGCCCTTCACCGCGCCGGCTCGGAGATCGTGCGCATCACCGTCGATCGCGACGAGAGTGCGGCCGCCGTGCCGCACATCCGCGAGCGGCTGGAAAGGCTTGGGCTCGACGTGCCGCTGGTGGGCGACTTCCATTACATCGGCCACAAGCTGCTGGCCGATCATCCGGCCTGTGCCGAGGCGCTGGCGAAATATCGCATCAACCCCGGCAATGTCGGCTTCAAGGACAAGAAGGACAAGCAGTTCGCCGACATCGTCGAGATGGCGATCAGGCACGACAAGCCGGTGCGAATCGGCGTCAACTGGGGCTCGCTCGACCAGGAGCTGCTGACCAGGCTGATGGACGACAACCAGGCCAACGGCTCGCCGCTGACCGCGCAGGAAGTGACGCGCGAGGCGATCGTCCAGTCGGCGCTGATCTCGGCCGATCTTGCAGAGGAAATCGGGCTGCCGCGCGACAAGATCATCTTGTCGGCCAAGGTCAGCCAGGTGCAGGATTTGATCGCGGTCTACACCATGCTGGCCGGGCGTTCCGACCATGCGCTGCATCTCGGCCTCACCGAGGCGGGCATGGGCACCAAGGGCATCGTCGCGTCTTCGGCCGCCATGGGCATCCTGCTGCAGCAGGGCATCGGCGACACGATCCGCATCTCGCTGACGCCGGAACCGGGCGGCGACCGCACTCGCGAGGTGCAGGTGGCGCAGGAACTGCTGCAGACCATGGGTTTTCGGCAGTTCATCCCGATCGTGGCTGCGTGCCCCGGCTGTGGCCGCACCACCTCGACCGTGTTCCAGGAACTGGCGCAGAACATCCAGGCCGACATCCGCAAGAACATGCCGGTGTGGCGCGAGAAATACCCCGGTGTTGAGGAACTGAAGATCGCGGTCATGGGCTGCATCGTCAACGGGCCGGGCGAGTCAAAACACGCCGACATCGGCATCTCGCTGCCGGGCACGGGCGAGACGCCGGCCGCCCCCGTCTTCATCGACGGGCGCAAAGCCACGACTCTGCGCGGCCCCCGCATCGCCGAGGAATTCGAGAAGATGGTCGCCGACTATGTCGAACAGCGCTTCGGCACCAGCGGCGGCAAGCAGGCGGCCGAATAGGCATGAACGCCCTCGCCAAAGCGGCAGTGCTGCTTTGTGCGATGCTCTGGAGCAACGCGGCCTGTGCCGACCCGCCGGGCCGCTCGCTGCCGACCACCATAGGCCGCATCTGCGACCTGATCGAGGCCGAGGCCGACCGCAACGGCGTGCCGCGCGACTTCTTCGCCCGGCTGATCTGGAAGGAAAGCCGCTTCGACGCCAATGCCGTGAGCCCCGTGGGCGCCGAGGGCATCGCCCAGTTCATGCCCGGCACGGCCCGGCTGCGCGGCCTGGCAGATCCTTTCGACATCGACCAGGCCATTTCGGCCTCGGCCAAATATCTTGGCGACCTGAAGCAGAGTTTCGGCAATTTCGGGCTGGCGGCGGCGGCCTACAATGCCGGCGAGAACCGGGTGACGCGCTGGCTCGCCACCGGCGGCTTCCTGCCGCTCGAGACCGAAGGCTATGTGCTCGACATCATGGGCGAGCCGGCCGACACTTTCACCAAGCGCGATTACGCCGGCAGGTTTCCGCCGCTGGACAAGGGCAAGCCTTTTGCGCAGGCGTGCCGTCTGCTGCCGATCATCCGGTCGGCAACCATTCCCATGGCCGCTATCCACATAAAGCCCTGGGGCGTGCAGATAGCCGGCAATTTCCGCCGCGCTGCTGCGGTCAGCCAGTGGCAGCGGGTGAAGGGGCGGTTTCCGGCGCTGTTGAGTGCCTATGAGCCGGTGGTGAGCCGCGTGCGCACGCCGATAGGGCGGGCGGGTATCTATGCCGTGCGCATCGGCGCCGATAGCCGCGCAGACGCCGACAACATCTGCGGCAAGTTGCACACGGCAGGCGGCTTTTGCGTGGTGATGCGCAACAGGTAGCTTCCCCGCCGCTTGTCTTCACGCGGTCCGCGCCATCTCCGTCGTCTCGCTCAGCCAGGCGCCGATCTTGCGCCCGAGCCTGTCGGGGGAAACGGGCTTGGGCAGATAGTCGTCCATGCCGGCTTCCATGCATTTCTCGCGATCGCCCTTCAGCGCATGCGCGGTCACCCCGATGATCGGCGTGCGCGTGCCCGTGACAGCCTCGATGTCGCGAATGGCGCGGGTTGCTTCAAATCCGTTCATTTCCGGCATCGAGACGTCCATCAGCATCAGGCGCGGCTTGAAGCTGCGATACATCTCCACCGCGGTGCGGCCGTTGGCGGCGATCTTGTAGGACAGGCCGAGCCCGGACAATATCTGGCCGAACACCAGCTGGTTCACTTCATTGTCCTCGGCAACGAGAATGTCGAGCGGCGCGCTGGCGGCCGGGCCGGCGTCGAGTTCGGGCGCGCGCAGCACCGTGAAGGCGGCCGCGGCCGGTTCCTGGCGCGGCAATGCGGACGGAACGGAGAGCACCGGCTCGCGCACGAATTCGGCCTTTCCAGCTTGCACGCGCGCCTTCTGAATGGCGCCGATGACCGTGCCGAGCAGCACCGCCGAGCGCGCTGGCTTGGTCAGATGGGCGGCTATGCCATAGTCGATCACGAGCCGGCCGAAATCGATCTGGTCGACCGAAGTCAGGAGCACGATGGGGATGGCGGCAAGCCGACTGTCGGCCGACATCGCCTTGGCCACGTCGGCGCCGTTCATGCCGGGCATCTGGTAGTCGAGGATGACGCAGTCCACCCGCGCGCCGAGCTGGTAGGCGCGGTCGAGGAATGCCAGGCCCACCGCGCCGCTCTCGGCCGCGGCACAGTCGAAGCCCCAGCTGCGCAGCTGTTCCAGCAGGATCTCGCGGTTGACCGGATTATCGTCGATGACCAGCACCCGCGCGCCTGTGACGTCGGTGGGTACGTTTTCGGCCCGCTCTTCCATGGCGTGCACCGGCAGCGGCACGCTGAACCAGAACACGGACCCGCGGCGAACCTCGCTTTCGATGCCGATCTTGCCGCCCATCAGGTCGACCAGCCGCGCTGCGATGGCGAGCCCCAGCCCGGTGCCTTCATGGCGGCGCGTCGAGGAGCCGTCGACCTGGGCGAACTTCTCGAACACGGTCTGCAACTTGTCGGCGGGAATGCCGATGCCGGTGTCTTCCACCCGCACCGAGAGCTGAACCGTGTCGTCCCTGGTCTCGCCGGTCACGTCGACAAGCACGTGGCCTTTTTCGGTGAACTTCACCGCATTGCCGAGCATGTTGGTGATGATCTGGCGGAAGCGGCCGACATCGCCGACCACGCAGGCCGGCAGGCGCGGATCGACGCGCACGATCAGCTCGAGGTTCTTTTCGGCCACACGGGCCGACACCAGCGTGGCGACATCCTCTACCGCCTCGGCGATCTTGAACGGGGCCGGATCGAGGGTGAGCTGGCCGGCATTGATCTTGGAGAAGTCGAGAATGTCGTTGATGATGGTGAGAAGCGCATTGCCCGATTTCACGATGACGTCGGTAAAGGTCTTCTGCCGCGGCGTCAGTTCGGTGCGCGCGAGCAGTTCCGCCATGCCGAGCACGCCGTTCATCGGCGTGCGGATCTCGTGGCTCATATTAGCCAGGAACTCGGATTTTGCCCTGTCGGCTGCTTCCGCGCGCAGCAACGATTCCTGCGTTTCGGCAAATGCCCGGCGGATGGCCTTTTCCATGGGGCGGAAAATCCACAGGCCGACCAGCGACAGCACCGCGATCATCAGCACGCTGGAATAGGAAAGCAGCCGGTTGCCGCGTTGCTCGGCCAGCGTGCGCTCCCGGTCGAGCGCAATGCGGGCGCGCGTCAGCATCGGCTGCACGAACAGGTCGTTCTGGTTGCGGATCTCGCGGTTGCTCCAATCGTCGATCTTGCGCAGGCCGGCGAGCAGGCTGAGGTTGCGCACCATGTCGCGAGACGACCAGAAGAGATCGCCGTTCACCGAAGCTGAGGCCAGCTCGTCAACGGTCCTGCCCGAAAGCTCGGCGCGTATCGACGAGAGTGCGGCGGTCAGCTCCTCGATCTGCGCGGAAAGCCGTGCGGCATGTCCGTTCGCTGCATTTGAAAGCTCTTCGCGCGTGTCCTCGCGCCAGGCGGCAGAGATGGTGTCGGAAAAGGCGGTGGCATTGTGCAGGTCGCTTGCCAGCGTCACGAGACCGGTGCCGATGCGGTCGATCTCATTGCGGAAGCCGTTCATGCTGGTCAGCGCATAGAGTATCGCTCCCGCTGCCAGCGCGAATATAAGCAAGCCCGACAGATAGCGAATCCGGATCGAACGGATGAACTGCGAATAATCGGGCACGCGCGGCACTCCGGACACGGGTACAAGTTTACCGTGCCGGATTACGCTCGATTTACATTAAAAATTCGTTCAGGCGTGTATTTCACTTCTCGCGTTCGGCGATGAAGCTTGCCGCTTGCTTCAGGAGTGCGGCCCGCTCGCCATAGGGTTCGAGAAGGGCGTGCGCCTGGGCCACGAGGCCGGCAAGCTGCGTGCGTGTCCAGTCGACGCCATGCAGGGCCGCCAGCGTCGCCTTGCCCGCGGCGGCGTCCTTGCCGGTGGCCTTGCCCATGGTTTCCGCATTGGCGGTCAGGTCGAGCAGGTCGTCGGCAAGCTGGAAGGCAAGGCCGATGGCCGAGCCGAACTCCGCCAGCCGCTCGCGGTCTTCCTCTGCCGCGCCGGCAATGATGGCGCCGGCCTCGCAGGCATAGCGGATCAGCGCGCCGGTCTTCATCGCCTGCAGCCGGATGATGCCGGCCTCGTCGGGGGCACGCCGCTCCGCCTCCAGGTCGAGCGCCTGGCCGCCGGCCATGCCACCCGGGCCCGCAGCGCGCGCAAGCCCCAGCACCAGGGCCAGCTTGCGCTCGGCCGGCAGCGCAGTTGCCGCGTCGGCGAGTATGTCGAAGGCGTAGGTCAACAGGCTGTCGCCGGCCAGGATGGCGCTGGCCTCGTCGAAGGCGCGATGCACGGTGGGCTGGCCGCGGCGCAGGTCGTCGTCGTCCATCGCCGGCAGGTCGTCGTGGATCAGCGAATAGCAGTGCGTGCATTCCAGCGCCGCCGCCACGCGCAGTGCCGCCTCGCCATCCGCGTCGAACAGGGCGGAGCTTTCCAGCACCAGGAACGGGCGCAGCCGCTTGCCGCCATTCAGCACGCCGTGCCGCATCGCCGCCATCAGTGTCCCCGGTCTCGCGATCTCGCCCGGCAGCAGGCGCTCGTCCAGCATTTGGCGCAAAAGCGCCTCGACAGCCTCGGCTCGGGCTGCAAGCTGCGCTTCGAAGGGGAGGTCGTGGGCATCCATCATGGCGGGCAGGGTTTACGACAATCGCCGGCGGGGTCAAGCGCCGTCGCGGCGAATCGCCTTCCACGGCATTGGCGCCCTTCAGGCGTTGCGCGGCGCGGCAACCGCCTTTATGCCGGGGGCAGGAGTTTTGAGGGGCAGACCTCTTGGATGAACCGGTAACCGATCCCGATGTGCACGAGTTCGCCATTGCAGCGAAGCCAAGAGCGCGCCGCGGCGCCCGGACCTGGATGCGTCGCGTCGTGCGCTTCCTGACCTGCCTCGCGGTGCTGCCCCTGGCGCTGACCCTTTTCTATCTGCTGCCCTTCGTGCACCCGGTCTCGACGCTGATGCTGAAGGACCTGGCGACCCTGTCCGGCTACGAGCGGCAATGGGTGGATATCGAAGACGTCGCGCCGGTGCTCGCCCATTCGGTGATCATGTCGGAGGACGGACAGTTCTGCTCGCATCGCGGCATCGACTGGAGCGAGTTGCGCGCCGTGGTCAACGATGCGCTGGCCGGAGAGGCGACGCGCGGCGCCTCGACCATTCCCATGCAGACGGTCAAGAACCTGTTCCTGTGGAACGACCGCTCGGTCATTCGCAAGGGGCTGGAAGTGCCGCTGGCGGTCTATTTCGACGCGGTGACGTCGAAGCGGCGAATCCTGGAAATCTATCTCAACATCGCCGAGTGGGGCCCCGGCATCTATGGCATCGAGGCAGCCAGCCAATACCATTTCAAGGTTCCGGCAAAGCAGCTCAACGCCCGCCAGGCGGCGCTGCTGGCGGTGACGCTGCCCAACCCGATCGACCGCAACCCGGCAAAGGCGGGCCCGGGCCTGAAGCGGCTTGCCAATGTCATCCAGCGCCGCGCTGCGCGTTCCGGCGCCTATGTGCAGTGCCTGGACTAGCGCGCGGAAGCTTCAGGAACTGCGCGCCTTGAGGCGATAAAAAAAGATCGTGGCGGGTGCTGGCCTTTTGCGGCACAGCCGTGTATAGCCACGCCCACTAATCTCAGATTTCGGCCCGCGACGTGCGGCCCTTTCGCGAGGGCAATCGGGGTCTTTACGATGGATGGAGCAATTCCATGGCTGTGCCAAAACGAAAAACCTCGCCGTCCAAGCGCGGCATGCGCCGTTCGGCCGATGCGCTGAAGGCCCCGACCTATGTCGAGGACAAGAACTCGGGCGAAATGCGCCGCCCGCACCACATCGACCTGAAGACCGGCATGTATCGCGGCCGCCAGGTCCTGACGCCGAAGGAAGGCTGAGCAGCCTTTCCGACGCTTCGGTTAGAGAAAAGAAAAGGACCGGCCTCGCGCCGGTCCTTTTTCTTTTTGGCCGCGTTCCTGGCCGCATGCATGTTCCGGCGCGGTTGACGCGCCGGAGTGAGCCTTGCGGTCAGTCTCAGCCGGCGTCGGCTTCGAAGCCCGCTGCCTCGATGCCGGCGACGGCGGCAAGCTCGTCATTGTCGGAGGTGTCGCCGGTGATGCCGACGGCACCGACCAGCTGACCGGCGGAGCGCACCAGCACGCCACCCGGCACGGGAACGATCCTGCCGCCGCTGACGCCCGACAGGCCTTCCATGAAGTGCGGGCGCTCCTTGGCCATCGCCTCGATCTTGCGCGAGCCCATGCCGACGGCCAGCGCGCCGTAGGCCTTGCCCGAGGCGATCTCGAAGCGCAGCATGGACGAGCCGTCCTGCTTCTGGAACGCGATCACATGGCCGCCCGCGTCGAGCACGACGACGGAGAGGGGCTTGAGGCCCGCTTCCTTGGCCTTGGCGAAGGCGGCTTCGATGATGTGATTGGCTTTGGCGAGCGAAATTGAGGTCATTGGTCTCTCCGGAATAATCTGGTCACTCGGCCGGCTTCACAGCAGGCGCCGGACCGGGTTGAAAATTGATTGGCGAAGTCGATATGCGGGCTCGGCAGGATCGGCGATGCGGCAACGCGCCTGCCGGCAGGCAAAATATGTCCAAAGCTGCTTTGAAGTGCTTCCGGGGCTGGCGCTCCGAGCCCAGCGGGCGGTCGTTGATCAACTGAACGGTGAAGACACCGGCGTCCGTCCACTATGCGCGTACTACCCCATCGAATCGATCTTGCGCTGCATGGCGGCGACTTGTTCCTTCAGTTCCTGAAGGTCGTCGGCCTTGTCGGAAACATCCTTCTTTTCCTTGTCGGGCGCGGCCGGAGCTGCGGGGGTGCCCTGCGGAAAGGCCGTGAACATGCGCATGGCGTTCTGGAACATTTCCATGTTGCGCCGGGTCTGCTCTTCCAGCGCCTTCATGGGCATCAGCTTCATCACGTCCATGGGGCTGGCGCCCATAGCCGTCTTCATCTGTTCCCTGAACCGCTCCTGCTCCTTGGCGAAAGCAGTCATCGACTGCTCGAGGAAACTCGGCACGATCATCTGCATCTGGTCGCCATAGAAGGCGATCAGCTGGCGCAGGAACGGGATCGGCAGCATGTTCTGCCCGTCCTTGTTCTCCAGCTCGAAAATGATCTGGGTCAGCACGGAATGGGTGATGTCCTCGCCGGTCTTGGCGTCCTGCACGCTGAATTCCTCACCCTTCTTGACCATCTCAGCGAGGTCCTCGAGGGTCACGTAGGTGCTGGTCCCCGTGTTGTAGAGGCGGCGGTTGGCATATTTCTTGATCACTACCGGATCGTCTTTAGCGGCCATCAACTTCCTCCCCGGGCACCGGCATGCCCTCAAGGCGGCCGGCAACAATTGCGCCGAAAATAAGGATATGCGCAAAGCCGCCGCAATTCAAAGGAGTTTGTGCACTGCGGCATGATTCAGCCGGGAAATGCCGCTATTCTGCGGAATTGCAGTTCCCTCGCAGTCTGCCATCTCATTGTGCAGTTGCGATTTCCAGTTTGACTCGGCCTTGGGAACGGGCAAGAAACATCGAGGGAGAGAACCTTGCGGCATGCCAGCCGCGAATCCACTCAGGAGACCAAAATGTCCGGCTCGAATGCAATCGTGATCGCCAGCGCTGCCCGCACGCCCGTTGGCTCCTTCAATGGCGCTTTCGCCAGCATTCCGGCCCACGAGCTTGGCGCCGTGGCCATTCGCGAAGCGCTGACACGCGCCTCTGTCGAGGGGCAGGAGGTCGACGAGGTCATTCTCGGCCAGGTGCTGCAGGCCGGCCAGGGCCAGAACCCGGCGCGGCAGGCTTCCATCGGCGCCGGCCTGCCCAAGGAAACCACGGCCTGGAGCCTCAACCAGGTTTGCGGGTCGGGCCTGCGTTCAATCGCGCTCGGCATGCAGCAGATCGCGACCGGCGACGCCCGGATAATCGTCGCGGGTGGCCAGGAATCCATGTCCATGTCGCCGCACTGCCAGCATCTGCGCGCCGGCGTGAAGATGGGCGACTATTCGATGATCGACACCATGATCAGGGACGGGCTTTGGGACGCCTTCAACGGCTACCACATGGGCGTCACCGCCGAGAACGTGGCGCGCCAGTTCCAGATCACCCGCGACGAGCAGGACCAGTTCGCACTGGCGTCGCAGAACAAGGCCGAGGCCGCGCAGAAGGCCGGCAGGTTCAAGGACGAGATCGTCGCCGTGACGGTGAAGGGCCGCAAGGGCGACACCGTCGTCGACCAGGACGAATATATCCGCCACGGCGCGACGCTGGAGGCCATGCAGAAGCTGCGGCCCGCCTTCGACAAGGAAGGCACGGTGACGGCGGGCAACGCCTCCGGCATCAATGACGGTGCTGCCGCCGCAGTGCTGATGTCGGAGGCCGAGGCCGCCCGGCGCGGCATCGCTCCTCTGGCCCGGATCGTCTCCTGGGCGACTGCCGGCGTCGATCCGCAGGTCATGGGCACCGGCCCGATTCCGGCTTCGCGCAGGGCGCTGGAAAAGGCCGGATGGAAGGCCGAGGACCTCGACCTCGTGGAAGCCAATGAGGCCTTCGCGGCGCAGGCCTGCGCGGTCAACAAGGGCATGGGGTGGAACCCGGAAATCGTCAACGTCAATGGCGGCGCCATCGCCATCGGTCACCCGATCGGCGCCTCGGGCGCGCGCATCTTCAACACGCTGGTCTACGAGATGCGCCGCCGCGGCGCCAAGAAGGGGCTTGCCACCCTGTGCATCGGCGGCGGCATGGGCGTCGCCATGTGCATCGAGGCGCTGTAAGCAAAGAATTCGACGGGCGGCTTCAGCCGCCCGTTTCGTTTTGGGCAACCGAGACGGGCAAGACAACCGGTCGCGGAGGAAACACGGCGAAAAGGTCTCGCGCCACGTGATCCGGCTGTATCGAAGAGCATGAGAAGGTCGATAGTGCAACGAGCGAGGGGGAGTGAACGATCATGGTCAGAACTGCAATCGTCACCGGCGGAACCCGCGGCATCGGCGCGGCAATCTCGATCGCGCTGAAGAACGACGGCTATCACGTGGCCGCCAACTATGCCGGCAATGACGAGGCCGCCGAAAAGTTCAGTCGGGAAACCGGCATCCCGGTCTACAAATGGTCGGTTGCCGACTACGAGGCTTGCGTGGCCGGCATCGGCAAGGTCGAGGCGGACCTCGGCCCCGTGGACATCCTCGTCAACAACGCCGGCATCACCCGCGACGCCATGTTCCACAGGATGACGCGCGAGCAGTGGGACGAGGTGATCGGCACCAATCTCAACGGCGTCTTCAACATGACGCATCCGCTTTGGAGCGGCATGCGCGACAGAAAATTCGGCCGCGTCATCACGATTTCCTCCATCAATGGCCAGAAGGGCCAGGTCGGCCAGGTCAACTATTCCGCCTCCAAGGCCGGCGACATCGGCTTCACCAAGGCGCTGGCGCAGGAGGGCGCGCGGGCCGGGATCACTGTCAACGTCGTCTGCCCGGGCTATATCGGGACCGACATGGTGATGGCCGTGCCGGAGAAGGTGCGCGAATCCATCATCGCGCAGATCCCGGTCGGCCGGCTGGGCGAGCCGGAGGAAATCGCGCGCTGCGTGCTGTTCCTCGCCTCGGACGAGGCGGGCTTCATCACCGGCTCGACCATCACCGCCAATGGCGGCCAGTATCTGATCTGACACGAAGGCGATATTCCAGGCTCGGGAGGCGGCGCCATCAGGCGCCGTCTCGTTTTGTGTCGTGGCGCCTATTCGTCGCCGAACAACGACTTGTGGGCGATGCCGGCCAGGATGGCACCCGCGATGGGGGCCACCCAGAACAGCCACAGCTGCTGCAGCGCCCAGCCCCCGACAAACAGCGCCGGGGCGGTCGAACGCGCCGGGTTTACCGAGGCGTTGGTCACCGGGATCGAGATCAGGTGAATCAGCGTCAGTGCAAGGCCGATGGCTATGCCGGCGAAGCCGGCCGGTACCCGACCATGGGTGGCGCCGAGAATGATCATGATGAACATGAATGTCAGCACGATCTCGATCAGCGCGGCCGAACTGAGCGGATAACCGCCGGGCGAGTGCTCGCCATAGCCATTGGCCGCGAAACCGTTGGCAAGCGAGAAGTCCGCCTTGCCGCTGGCGACCACATAGAGGATCGCCGAGGCGATGACCGCGCCAATCAGTTGCACGATCACATAGGGCACAAGATCTCTTGCCGGCAGGCGGCCGGCGACCGTGAGGCCGACCGAGACGGCCGGGTTAAAATGGCCGCCCGAAATGCCGCCGACGGCGTAGACCATTGTCAGCACGGTGAGGCCGAACGCCAACGCAACGCCGGCAAACCCGATGCCGAGATCGGGGAACGCGGCCGCCAGGACGGCGCTGCCGCAGCCGCCGAAGACGAGCCAGAAAGTGCCAAGAAATTCGGCGAGGAGACGTTTGGACATCTGTATCACCTTCTAAACACCAAGTTTAGGATGGAGCCATGAATTTGCCCGGAAGACAATGTTTGAAGTCGGACAAGTTTGCCACCTGGGTAATTGCCGCCGCTATTCGAGATGACGAAGATTTTACTTGTCGGCAGAGATTGATTCTGTTCCGAAACGGAACGTTTTTGGTAATGTACAGCTATCGCATCGCAAATGCCCGACCTGCTCTGGGGTCGAATTTTGTGACCAGTGGTTCTGTCACCACAACATGTTGCGGTGAACAAACCGGGAAGCCCGCCGTAGCAGCGATTCGTCGCTGGTTCGTTCTCGTTTCAGGCGCAATGTTAACGGGCCAGCCTGCCGGCAAGCTCGCGCCCGTCACAGATTCTTAATCTTGGTTAGCGATTGCTTAACTGGCGGCTCGGCCTCAGCGGCGACCTCGCCTCCTGGCAGGAAAAGGTTAACGCTGGTGGCAAAAAGGTGAGGATTGCAGCACCTCGCTAGGCTGCCATTTGGGCTGCCATCCCTGTCAAGGCACAGCATGTGGTGGGGAACAAAGCGGGAAACCCGTCCGAGCAGCGATTCGTCGCCGATTCGTTCCTCCTTTGGACGGAAGGTTAACGTGCGTATCGGTCGGGTCACCCTTCCGGGCAGGAAATGCGACTTTTTTCAACCGCTTATCCCTTCCGGTCGCCTCGGGTGGCGAAGCGACGGACCTGTCGGGGGGGATCCGGAGTGCGCAGGAATATTAGAGATTCAGCATATGGGGCTGTCGATTGCCGGCCGGGCTATATCTAGCCGTGAACAAAAGCTGAATCAGTTGGAGTCAGCGATTCGTCGCCGATTCGTTCCAGACTCGTTCCCGGCCGTTATTCCGCCGAATATTAGGGCTTTCGTTTCTCCTGCCGAACCCCTATCTGTCGGGGAAGAGCGACCCGATCATGAGTCCACGCCTGCATAGAGCCGACTGGCCCGCCGCGCCGGGTCTCCGCGAACTGCCGAGCCAGAAAAGGCCGCCTAATTCCTGATGAACGTCCACCCTAAACAGTCTGACCCGCTCGTCCTGACCGGGCGCGACGTGACCGCCGTTCTCGGGCCGACCAACACCGGCAAGACCCATCTGGCGATCGAGCGCATGGTGGCGCATGAGAGCGGCGTCATCGGCCTGCCGCTCAGGCTTCTGGCCCGTGAGGTCTACACCCGCGTCTGCGAAAAGGTTGGCGCGCACAATGTGGCGCTGGTTACCGGCGAAGAAAAGATCATGCCGCCGACCGCCCGCTACTCGGTCTGCACGGTGGAGGCCATGCCGCGCGAGACCAATGCCGCTTTCGTCGCCATCGACGAGGTGCAGCTTGCCGGCGATCTCGAACGCGGCCACATCTTCACCGATCGCATCCTGCATCTGCGTGGCCGGCAGGAGACGCTGCTTTTGGGTGCCGCCACCATGCGCGGCATTCTGGAAAAGCTGCTGCGGGGCATTTCGGTGGTGACGCGGCCGCGGCTTTCCCATCTGGCCTATGCCGGCTCCAAGAAGCTCACGCGGCTGCCGCGCCGTTCGGCCATCGTCGCCTTCTCGGCCGACGAGGTCTATGCCATCGCCGAGCTCATCCGCCGCCAGCGGGGCGGAGCCGCCGTGGTGCTGGGCGCCCTTTCGCCCCGCACCCGCAACGCCCAGGTGGCGCTCTACCAGTCCGGCGATGTCGACTATCTCGTGGCAACCGACGCCATCGGCATGGGCCTCAATCTCGACGTCGACCACGTCGCCTTCGCCCAGAACCGCAAGTTCGACGGCTTCCAGTTCCGCGATCTGAACCCCGCGGAGCTGGGCCAGATCGCCGGCCGCGCAGGCCGGCACATGCGCGACGGCACCTTCGGCGTCACCGGCCAGGTCGATCCCTTCCCAGAGGAGCTGATCGAGAAGATCGAGGCGCATGATTTCGATCCGGTGAAGGTGCTGCAATGGCGCACCGCGCAGTTCGATTTCGCCAGCATCGATGCGCTCAAGCGCTCCATCGACACGGTCGCCCCCGTCGAAGGACTGACACGCGCCTTGCCGGCGGTCGATGCGCAGGCGCTGGAGCAGCTGTCGCGCGACCCCGACATCACCCGGCGCGCCGGCAGCCGCGATCGCGTCGCGCTGCTGTGGGATGTCTGCGCGCTGCCCGACTACCGCCGCATCGCGCCGGCCCAGCATGCCGATCTGGTCGCTTCCATCTTTTTCGACCTCGCCGACCGCGGCCATGTCGACGAGAATTACATGGCCGAACAGGTGCGCCGTGCCGACAGCACCGACGGCGACATCGACACGCTCTCGCACCGTATTGCCCAGATCCGCACCTGGACCTATGTGTCAAACCGGCCTGGCTGGTTGGCTGATCCGCTACATTGGCAGGAAAAGACGCGGGAAATCGAAGACAGATTGTCGGATGCACTGCATGAACGGTTGACGAAACGCTTCGTAGACCGCAGGACTTCGGTCCTTATGCGCCGCCTTAGAGAAAACACCATGCTAGAAGCCGAAATCAGCTCAACCGGAACCGTCCTCGTCGAAGGCCATCACGTCGGGGAACTGCAAGGGTTCCGCTTCACCGCCGACCAGAGCGCTGGCGGCGAAGACGGCAAGGCCATCAGGGCGGCCGCGCAGAAGGCGCTGGGCGTCGAGTTCGAGGCGCGCGCGGAACGCTTCGCGGCCTGCGCCAATGGTGATCTCGCGCTCGGCTCAGACGGCACGCTGCGCTGGATCGGCGCGCCGATCGGCACGCTGGTGGCGACCGAGGATGCGCTGCGCCCGCGCGTCATCCTGCTGGCCGACGAGCAGCTCACCGGCCCTGCACGCGACAAGGTGGCGGCGCGCGCCGAGCGCTTCGTGAACTTCCAGATCGATACCGCGCTGAAGCCGCTCCTCGACCTGCGCGGCGCCGATCAGCTCACCGGCATCGCGCGTGGCATCGCCTTCCAGCTGGTCGAGAATTTCGGCCTGCTCAACCGGCGCGACATTGCCGAGGAAATGAAGTCGCTCGACCAGGAAGGCCGCGCCAGCCTGCGCCGCCTGGGCGTGCGCTTCGGCGCCTATCACGTCTTCGTCCCGACGCTGCTGAAGCCCGGCCCGGCCGGACTGATCACGCTTCTGTGGGCGCTTAAGAACGACGGCAAGGACATGCCTGGCTTCGGCGACGTGGTGCATGCGCTGGCGGCCGGCCGCACCTCCGTGGTGGTCGACCCGGCGTTCGACAAGACCTTCTACAAGCTGGCCGGTTTCCGCATGCTGGGCCGCCGCGCCGTGCGCGTCGACATTCTCGAGCGACTGGCCGATCTCATCCGTCCGGCGCTGGCCTGGAAGGCCGGCACCGGCGCGCGCCCCGAAGGCGCCTATGACGGCAGCACCTTCCTGGTCACGCCGGCTATGATGTCCATTCTCGGCGCCACCGCCGACGATATGGAAGAAATACTGAAGGGCCTGGGCTACCGGGCCGATGCCAAGCCGGCTGTTGAAGTCAAGGCGCGGCTGGAAGCGCTGGACGAAGCGGCGCGCCAGGCCGCCGCCGAAGCCGCGGCAAAGGCTGCAGCCGAGCAGGCGCCGGCAGCCATCGAGGGCGAGCGCGTCGAGGCCGAAGCGGCTGTTGCGGAAGCCGCCGTGGAAGCTGCGGCAGAGACCGCCGTGGAAGCTCCGGCAAAAGCCGAGGAGCCGGCTGCTGCCGAGGAAGCACCGGCTGCGGTAGAAGCCGCTGTGGAAGTTTCGACAGAAGCCGAGAAACCGGCTACTGCCGAGGAGGCCACTTCCGAGGAGGCAACTCCGGCCGCTGCCGCTGCGCCGGCAACCGAAGCCGCAGAAGAGCCCAAGCCGGTTCTTCTGTGGCGTCCCGCCCGTTTCGAGCAGCGCCCGCGCCACCGCCAGGACAATCGCCGGCGCGGCGGCCCGGCCGATGCACAGGCCGCGCCAGGGCAGCGCCAGCAGCGCGAGCGCGGCGACGGCCAGGGCCGTGAGCAGGGCGGCAAGGAGCGGTTCGAGCGCAAGTTCAAGGGCAAGCCCGGGGGCAAGCCCAACGGTGACGGCGGACGCCCCGACCGGCGCGAGGAGCGCGGCGGCAAGGGCGGCTCGCAGGGCAAGCCCGCGTTCCAGGCCAGGGGGCGCGACGAGCGCCCCGCGCGCATCGATCCGGACTCGCCCTTCGCCAAGCTAGCCGCCTTGCGCGACCAGCTCAAGAAGTAGGCGCCGGGGCCGATGCCTGCCGAAGGTCGTCAGCGCATCGACAAATGGCTGTTCTTCTCGCGTGCGGTAAAGTCGCGCTCGCTGGCGGCTAAGCTCGCCCAGATGGGGCGCGTGCGCATCAATGGCGAGAAGACCAGCCAGGCTGCCGATTCGGTCAAGCCAGGCGACGTGCTGACGATCACGCTCGACCGGCGCATCCTCGTCTACAAGGTCTTGCTGCCCGGCAGCCGGCGCGGCCCGGCCGACGAGGCCCGGCTGCTTTACGAGGATCTTTCGCCCGCGCCGGCACCGAAGGACCCCGCGCTTCCGGATGCGCTGGTGCCGGTGCGCGACGCAGGCAGCGGGCGCCCGACCAAGCGCGAGCGGCGCCAGATCGACAAGCTGCACGAGCGCTGAGGCCCCACGGTTTCGCCAAACGGAGACGCGTGGAACGTCATTCCAAAACGACCGGCTTCTGCGACATGGCCGCCCTTGCAAGACCTTCGCAAAGCGGTTACCTGACCCCATATAACAGGAGTGGGCCAGAGTCCCGGAGCAGCAGCATGACCTATGTCGTGACCGACAATTGCATCAAGTGCAAATACATGGACTGCGTTGAAGTCTGTCCGGTCGACTGCTTCTATGAAGGCGATAACATGCTCGTCATTCATCCCGACGAGTGCATCGACTGCGGCGTGTGCGAGCCCGAGTGCCCGGCCGAAGCGATCAAGCCGGACACCGAGCCCGGCCTCGAAAAGTGGCTCGAGATCAACACCGAATACGCCTCGAAGTGGCCGAACATCACCTCCAAGAAGGAGGCTCCGGCAGACGCCAAGGAGTTCGACGGCATGCCGGGCAAGTTCGAGAAGTTTTTCTCGCCGGAGCCCGGCCAGGGCGACTGATCGCCCTTCAGGGCGCTTGCCGCGTGGCGGGCGCGCCCTAGTTTCGAATGCAGTCTGATTGCCCCGCTCCGGCGGGGCCGCGCTGGCACGCGCGGCAAAACCTTGATTCTTTCAACTATTTGTAGTAAGAAGGGGTTGATCATGCCGCTGACACGCTGTCGATTTATGGCGCAACGCCCTAATCACTGAAAGGTGAACACAACTTCGGACCAAGGCAACTTGGGCTGGGACAAACGCATTGCCCGTTTGCCGGCCTCTGGCTTTACCGGAGGGGTGTTTGTCGTCTTGCGGTATCCGCTTTTCGGCCAATTCGGCCGTCCAACAGGTATGTCGGCGTTCCAGCCGGCGTCATAAAAGGAGTTCAGGGCGTATGGGAACCGCAACCGCGCAGAAGAAATCCGCAGGCCGTCATGGCTTCAAGACGGGCGAGTACATCGTCTACCCGGCGCATGGCGTCGGCCAGATCATGGCGATCGACGAGCAGGAAGTCGCGGGCCACAAGCTGGAGCTCTTCGTCATCGACTTCCAGAAGGACAAGATGCGCCTGAAGGTGCCGGTTGCCAAGGCGACCTCCATCGGCATGCGCAAGCTGTCGGAAACGGACTATGTCGAGCGCGCGCTGAAGGTTCTGCAGGGCCGTGCCCGCGTCAAGCGCACCATGTGGTCGCGCCGTGCGCAGGAATACGACGCCAAGATCAATTCGGGCGACCTGATCTCCATCTCGGAAGTTGTGCGCGACCTCTACCGCGCCGAAAACCAGCCGGAGCAGTCCTATTCCGAGCGCCAGCTCTACGAGGCCGCGCTTGACCGCATGGCCCGCGAAATCGCCGCCGTCAACCGCGTGTCGGAGACCGAGGCGGTGCGCATGATCGAGACCAACCTTGCCAAGGGCCCCAAGCGCGGCTCCAAGGCCGAGGCCGACAACGAGGAAGCCGAGCAGGAAGAGGCGGCATAAGCCGCGAAGGCTCGCACTTCGGCAACATGAAAAAGACCCGGCGGAAACGCCGGGTTTTTTTGTTGAGCCTGTGGCGGCGCGCGTCGGATCACGCGAAAGCCGAGACAACCCGACCGAGGAGCGCAAGTTCCGCGGTCCAGACAACCCTTGCCCCTTTGCCGCAAGGGCTTAAAATCTTTTCATCTGCAAGTGGAGGCCTGCCATGGACGAAGATGTGCTGAACATGTCGATCCGCAAGTTTCTCAAGCAGGTCGGCGTCACCTCGCAGCGGGCGATCGAGGCGGTGGTGCGCGACGGCGCAGTGAGCGGCGAGCGCCTGCACGTGCGCATGACGCTTACAGCCGAAGGCACGGACCTCAACCACGTTGTGGAAGGCGACATCCGGTTGTCCTGATCCCGTTCAAGATGAGCGGGGCCACGAGGCCTAATCATCGACATTACATAGTCCCGGCCCACCGAGGCATCGGCGTTGCGGAGGCGAATATTCTGCTCTTCGTCGGCAATGGTCGTGAGGGATGGCGGTTTCTGCCGCCATCGCAGGGCGGGCGGCCGGGCGATAGCGGCCACCCGGAAGAGGAAGTCGGCGGGTCGCACGCCGTTTCTGGTCATCGCGCGCCTCGCCATTTTCCACCGACACCTGATCCGAAGAGGCCCGTTTTCGCGGAGGCAACGGGTGCTGCCGACGCCCTCCATCAGGCCGGCGCGCATTGACGCAGGCCATGGAACATTCGTTCGAGATTCACGTTGCAAGGCTTGTAGGGCGGTTCGAGACGGCTGCGACCCTTGCTTGAAGGCACCGGATAACCGCGACCTGGAATTGCGCCAGAGTTTGGGAGCGCAGCATGACCGAAGACAAAGCAAGGCGAACCATGATCCGGGCCGCGATGAAGGCGCCGTATCTCGAGCGCGGCGAGGAGCAGGAGCTCGCCGTCCGTTGGAAGGAGCATCACGACCAGGCCGCGATGCACCGCATCACCACGGCGCATATGCGCCTTGTCATATCGATGGCGGCGAAATTCCGCTATTTCGGCCTGCCGATGGGCGACCTGATCCAGGAAGGCCATGTCGGCCTTCTGGAAGCGGCTGCGCGCTTCGAGCCCGGCCGCGACGTCCGCTTCTCGACCTATGCGACGTGGTGGATTCGCGCCTCCATGCAGGACTATATCCTCAAGAACTGGTCCATCGTGCGCGGCGGCACCAGCTCGGCCCAGAAGGCATTGTTCTTCAACCTGCGCCGCCTGCGGGCGCGCCTGGCGCGCGGACAGGAAGTCCAGTCCAGCACCGCGCTCTACAAGGAGATCTCCACCGCGCTCGGCGTGTCCGAAGCCGATGTGGCGATGATGGATGCTCGTCTGTCGGGTCCGGACACATCGCTCAACGCGCCGCTGACGGACGATCGCGGCGGCTCCGCCGACCGTATGGACTTTCTGGTGTCTGACGACCCGCTTCCCGACGAGGTGGTCGGCGAGGCGATCGATGTGGAGCGCCGTTCCGACTGGCTGAAGAAGGCGCTGTGCGTGCTCAACGAGCGCGAGCTGCGCATCATCGAAGAGCGCCGCCTGCAGGATGAGGGCGCCACGCTGGAGGCGCTGGGCGAGACGCTGGGCATATCCAAGGAGCGCGTGCGCCAGATCGAAAGCCGCGCTCTGGAAAAGCTGAAGACGGCTTTGGTCAAGGAAAGCCCGGCCTTCCTGTCTGCCTGAGGCACAGCAATCGAGTTTCGCAACCCAAATGAGGCCTCCCGGAAGGGGGCCTTATTTGTCCGTGACGATCTTGACCTTGTCGCCGGCGGAAACGGTCGCACCGGGCGCAAGCCCGTTCAGTACCCGGAACAGGTCGAGCTTGCGCTCGACGCCGACCATGCCGGCGGCAAGGGTTCCGATGGTCTGGCCGGGCTGAACGGTCACGATGCGGATGCGCAGCGGCTTCAGCGCCGCTTTCTCGGCGGCCGTCAGAACCCGGAAACTGCTGCTTACGGTCTGCGACACGGAAGCCAGCGACGTGCTTGCCAGCGGGGCGGCGGTCAGCAGTCGATAGACCTGCTCGCCGGCCCGAATGACGGTGATGCCGAACTGCCAGCCGTCGGCACGCGCGGTGGCCGTGGCCGCCTCGTTGCCGTTGATCGTCTCGGCTCGCACGCTGGCGGCATCCAGCCCGGCCACCCAGCCGCTGCGCAGATAGTCGGTCAGCGGCAGCCGCGCGTCGATCGCCACCCCGTCGAAGCGGATGGCCATGTCGCCGGGGCCGGTGGCGGTGACGGCCGCTGCCGAATTGTCGATGACGAAGCCGGCCGGCACCG
Organism: Mesorhizobium sp. KR2-14; assembly: GCF_040049255.1. Classification (NCBI taxonomy): domain Bacteria; kingdom Pseudomonadati; phylum Pseudomonadota; class Alphaproteobacteria; order Hyphomicrobiales; family Phyllobacteriaceae; genus Mesorhizobium; species Mesorhizobium sp. KR2-14. The sequence goes on from NZ_JBDZDR010000003.1 coordinate 369,636, forward strand.
AGAACGAGATGCCCAGGCGCGGATGCAGGAAGGTGGTGCCGCGCACATAGCCTTCTTCCGGCGTGTCGCCATAGAGCATGCCATCTATGCCGGCCAGGAAGGAATCGCGGTCACGCAGGCCGACGCCATCGGGGCCGACGATGCGCGCATGGCGCTGGGCCAGCTCGACGCGCTGCGGCGTGTTGGGGTGGCTGGCCAGGAAGTCGAGGCTCGGATCGGTCGCGCCGGTGACTGAGCGGAAGTCGCTGTAGGCACCCATGGACTGCAGGAAGCGCCCGGCCGCATAGGGGTCGAAGCCGGCCTGGCCGCTGGCCTTGATGCCGATGGCATCGGCCTCGAGCTCCTGGTTGCGCGAGAATTGGGCAAGCCGCAGCTTGCCGCGGATCAGCGCCGCCTTGGCCGTTGGGCTTTCGCCAAGAACGTCCGTCACCACCTTGGTGGCCAGCACCTCCTCGGCTTCCTTCTGCTGGCGCTGGATGCCGTGGTTGGCGGTCACATGGCCCATCTCATGGGCGATGACGGCACCGAGCTCGGCCGAATCGTTGGCGAGCGCCAGCAGGCCGCGCGTGACATAGAGATAGCCGCCCGGCAGCGCGAAAGCGTTGACGTTGGGCGAATTGAGGATCGTGATGCGATAGGCTTGGGTCGGGTTGCCCGAAACGGTGGTCAGGTTGCCCACCACCTTGGCGACCATGCGCTCCAGCTTCGGGTCCGAATATTCGCCGCCATAGGTGGCCAGGATGCGCGGATGCTGGCTCCTGGCCAGTTCGGCCATGCGGTCGTTGCGCGAGACGTTGTCGACCGTGACGGGATTATTGGAAGGCTGGAAGCCCGATTCCTTCAGCTCGCTGTTTATTGCCTGGCACCCGGACACCAACGCCAGCACGGCCACAGCCATGCCCGCGCGCAGGCGCGTGCCTGTGGGCGAAAACGTCCATCCGGCGGAGATCAGGCGGGTCGACAGGGAACAGTTCCTTTCGTCGGGCGGGGCAGCGAAGCAACGCAGGCTAACTCAGGACGTAGCCACACTCCTCCTGACAAAACAAGAATCCGGACCGGCCCCTATGGTTCATCTGAATAAAAATTGTGTCCGCTTCCGGGCAACTTCCCGGATTCACGCCACATTGCCGCCCGTTCCAATATAGTCGCGGAAGGCCCTGGGCCCGCTTTCGTTGAAGAATTCGGCCGCCTTGCCGGCTGCAGCCACCGTTCCCCGCTCGAGAAACAGCAGGTTGCCGCCGATTCGCCTGGCGTCCTCGGGCTGGTGTGTCACGAAGACAACAGTCATGCGCCGTTCCACATGGACTGACATGACAAGGTCGACCATGTCCTCGCGCAGGGCCGGGCCAAGCGAGGCGAAGGGTTCGTCGAGCAGCAGCACCGGCCGGTCGCGCACCAGCACCCGTGCCAGTGCCACGCGCTGGCGCTCGCCGCCGGAGAGTTCTCGCGGCAGCCGCTTCTCCTTGCCGGCAAGTCCGGTCCGGGCAAGCGCATCAGAAACCGCCGCGCGATCGGCCTCGGTCAGGCGCAGCGCCGGCGAGCGGCCGAGCCCGACATTCTGCTCGACGCTCAGATGCGCGAAGAGGTTGTTTTCCTGGAAAACCATCGACACCGGACGGGCCGATGGCGGGGCGTTGGTGACATCCACGCCACCCATCAGCACGCGGCCGGATTCCGGCGTCTCGAAGCCGGCGATCAAATTGAGGAAAGTCGATTTTCCGGCGCCGCTGGGGCCCATCACCGAGGTGATGGACCCGGCCTCGATCGTAGCGTCGAAGCGCATGCGCATGTCCTCATAGGTGAAGGTCACATCAACCAGCCTGATGTCGAGGCCTCCGGTGCGGGCAGGCGAGGTCATGGCCTGGTTTCCTTTCCAAGGCGGTCGGCAAGCGCCATCAATGCCAGGCAGATGAGGCCGAGCAGCAGGGCAAGGCCGGCCGCGTCGGCGGTGCGGTAGCTGCCCATGCGGGCAAGCAGCAGATAGGGCAGGGTCTGCACCTGGTCGCTGCCGAACAGCGCGATGACGCCGAGGTCGCCGAGCGACAGCGCCATGGCGAAGGCAAAGGCGGTGGACAGCGGCCGGCGCAATACCGGCCATTCGATCAGGCGCAGCCGGTTCCAGCCGCGGATGCCAAGCTGGGCGCAGAGGCGCTCGTGCCGCTCGCTGGCGGCGTCGTGGGCCGGGCGGATGGCGCGCAGCGCAAACGGCATCGCCATCACCGCATTGACCGTCACCACCATCACCGGCGCAAGCGCGAAGACATCGCCGGCGTGGCGAAGGAGCACGAACCAGCCGGCGCCGATGACGATGGGCGGCACCACCAGCACGAAGCCGGCGCCGGTGTCGGTCGCGCGCTCCAGCAGGCTGCGCGCACCCTTGCCGGCGCGCTCCAGCGCCAGCGCCCGACGCGCCATGGTGAGCGCCACGGTCAGCACCACGCACAGCAGCGCCGACAGGCAGGCGAGAATGAGACTTGTGGCGGCGGCCCGGCGCACCGTGGTTTCGCCGGCGAGGCGGGCGAGATCGGCCTCGAGCCCCGACAGGACCGTCGCCAGCATCGGCCCGGCGACGAAGGCGAGGGTGATGGCGATCAGCGCGACGTCGAATGCGGTCTCGCCACGGCTTGCCGGAATATAGCGCCGCGAAGCCACGGAAAGGTTTGCGTCGCCGGTGACATTGGCGCCCAGCCGCGCCAGCGCCACCACCACCGCCATGGTGAGCAGGATCTGCAGTGCCGTCAGCGCCACGGCGCGGGCCGGGTCGAAGTCGAAGCGCAGCGACTGGTAGATCGCGACCTCCAGCGTCGAGGCACGCGGCCCGCCGCCCAGCGTCAGCACGATGGTGAAGGAGGTGATGCAGAGCATGAAGACGAGACCCGCCACGCCTGGCAGGCTGGCGCGCAGCGCAGGCCACTCGATCAGCCGGAAGCCGGCGCGCGCGCCCATGCCAAGCTGGCTCGCCAGCCGCCACTGGTCGGCGGGCACGGTGTTGAGTGCCTCTAGAAACAACCGGGTTGCGAGCGGCAGGTTGAAGAACACATGCGCGACCAGGATGCCCGACAGGCCGTAGATGCCCGGCCAGTCCCCGCCCGAGATCCTTGCCAGCGGGCCGGCGAAATAGCCTGCGCGGCCATAGAGCGCGAGCACGCCCAGCGCGGCGACGATGGCCGGCAGCGCCAGCGGTACGGCAAAGAGCCTGAGGATCAGGCCGCGGCCCGGGAAAGCCGGATGCCGCGACAGGGCGCGGGCGACGAAAATCGCCGGCACCACGGAGAGCAAGGTCGACAGCATCGCCTGCCACACGGTGAAGCGGGCGACACGGAACAGATAACCGTCGAAGGCGGCAATCGCGCCCGACAGGTCTTCGACGCCCTCGAGCACCAACCCCGCAAAGGCGCCGCCGATGAGCACGGCAATGGCAGCCAGCGCGACAACGCCGGCCACGATGCGCCCATCCCTCCCCCTCGAGGGGAGGGTCCGGCCGAAGGCCGACGGTGGGGTCGTTGCGGCCGTGCTCGACATTTGATCGCGCCCCGCTCTGCCTCCGGCGCCCCCCTCCGTCGTCTGCGGCGACACCTCCCCCTCAAGGGGGGAGGCTATGTTGCGGCTCTCGCTCACTCGCTCATCACGCCCAGCCACTCGTCCACCCATGCCTTGCGGTTGGCGGCGACTTCGTCGGAACCGATGGCAAGCGTCTTGGCCGGCCGGACGAGCTTGTCGAAGGCGGGGTCGAGCGGCTTGTCGGTCTTGCCGGCCGGGAACATCCAGTTGGTCTCGGGGATGGCGTCCTGGAAGCCGGGGCCGGTCATGAATTCCATGAATTTCTTGGCCAGCGGGTTCTTCTCGCCGGTGGTGGTGATGCCCGCCACTTCCACCTGCAGGTAGTGCCCCTCTTCGAAGGCGGCCGCCTGGTACTTGTCGGTCTTCTCCGCCACCATGTGATAGGCGGGCGAGGTGGTGTAGGAGAGCACCATCGGCGCCTCGCCCTTGGTGAACAGGCCGTAGGATTCGCTCCAGCCCGGCGTGACCGTCAGCACGCGCTTCTTCAGCTTGGCCCAGGCTTCCGGCGCCTGGTCGCCATAGACCGCCTTCACCCAGAGCAGCAGGCCGAGCCCCGGCGTGGAAGTGCGCGGGTCCTGGATGGCGATCTTCTCGGCCGGGTCTCCGTCCACCAGTTCCTTCAGGCTCTTGGGCGGGTTCTTCAGCGTCTCGGTGTTGTAGATGACGGCGAAGTAGCCGTAGTCGAAGGGCACGAAGGTGTCGTCGCTCCAGCCGCCCGGAACGTTCACCTGGGCAAGGTCGATGCCGGAGGGCGCGAACAGGCCGGTCGCCTTGGCTTCTGCCGTCAGGTTGGTGTCGAGGCCGAGCACGATATCGGCCTTGGTCGAGCTCCCCTCGAGCTTGACGCGGTTGAGCAGTGCGACGCCATCCGCCACCGAGACGAAATCGACTTCGCAGCCGCATTCGGCCTCGAAAGCCTTCTTCACCTGCGGGCCGGGGCCCCATTCGGAGGTGAAGCTTTCATAGGTGTAGACGGTCAGCTTGTCGGCGGCCAGCGCCGGCAGGGCGGCCGTAACGGCCAGGGTCGAGACAAATGAGAAAAGCAGCGTGCGCATCGGCGCCTCCTTCATCCAAAAGTTGAAAGGGAATTGAGGCGTCGGGCTTCCGATGCATCTAATCCCTCCGCCGGTACAAACCGGATCAGGTTCAGCGGGTTGGCCAGGTTTCCCCCTTGCCTCTCAGCCGAATCGCGGAAATTGCGTTCGGCACCCCGTTAGAGCGTCACGAGACATAGGCCGAAGCGTCCGGGCACGCAAGGCCACGCCTCGTTACTGCCTAAAGACGCGAAACCCGGCCTTCCGTTCCAAGGGCTGCGCGTGATAGAGCGGGCCACCATGAGCCGATTTTTCATCCTGCTCGGCGGCGAGCTCGTTCACACGCCGCGCATTGTCGCCCAGGCGGCGGGAAGCCGCGTCATCGCAGCCGATTCCGGCATCCGCCATGCCGAGATGCTTGGCGTGACGCCCGAGCTTTGGGTCGGCGACTTCGATTCCGTTCGTGCGGATCTCACCGATCGCTATGCCGGCGTGCCCCGCCGCGTGTTCCCGTCCGAAAAGGCCATGACCGACGGCGAACTGGCGGTGGCCGCCGCGCTTGAAGCGGGGGCCACCTCGCTGGTGCTTGCCGGCGCTTTCGGCGGCCCGCGCTCGGACCACGGCTTCCTTCACCTGGCGCTGGCCATGCGGCTGGCCGAGGCCGGCACAACAGTGCTGCTCACCAGCGGCGCGCAGGAGGGGCACCCGCTTTTGCCGGGAACCACCAGTTTCGACTATGCCGACGGGACGCTGTTTTCGATCCTGGCCTTTTCCGACCTTTCGGGGCTCAGCGAGGCCGGCGCGAAGTGGCCTCTCGACCGTGTCGAGGTGCCGTTCGGCTCCTCGCTCACCCTTTCCAACGAGGTGAAGGGCAGCTTGCGCATCTCGCTCGAACGCGGCCGCGCAATGCTTCTCGCTCACCCCAGTCCCCTACCGGAACACTGAACACGACATGGCGCCTCCGCTTCTCAATCTCGACGGCATCAAACTGACCTTCGGTGGCACGCCGCTGCTCGACGGCGCGGCGCTTTCGGCTTCCGCCGGCGACCGCATCGCGCTGGTCGGCCGCAACGGTTCCGGCAAGTCGACGCTGCTGAAGATCGCCGCCGGCATGGTCGACCCGCAGGACGGCGAAGTGTTCCGGCAGCCCTCGGCCACCATCCGCTACCTGCCACAGGTGCCGGACATGGACGGCTTTGCCACCGTGCGCGCCTATGTCGAGGCCGGCCTCGGACCAGCCGACGATCCCTACCGCGCCACCTATCTGCTCGAACATCTCGGGCTGACCGGAGACGAGCGTCCGGACGATCTTTCCGGCGGCGAGGCGCGCCGCGCAGCACTTGCGCGCGTCATGGCGCCTGAGCCGGACATCCTGCTGCTGGACGAGCCGACCAACCATCTCGACCTGAAAACCATCGAATGGCTGGAAGACGAGCTTGTCCGCTCCTCCTCGGCGCTGATCGTGATCTCGCACGATCGCCGCTTCCTGGAGCGTGTCTCCAAGGCCACCGTCTGGCTCGATCGCGGCCAGACGAAGCGGCTGGAGAAGGGTTTTGCCCATTTCGAGGAATGGCGCGACACGATCCTGGAGGAAGAAGAGCGCGAGCAACACAAGCTCGGCCGCCAGATCGTGCGCGAGGAGCACTGGCTGCGCTATGGCGTCACCGCGCGGCGCAAGCGCAACATGCGCCGGCTGGGCGAGTTGCAGGACATGCGCCAGCGCTTCCGCAACCATCGCGGCGCGGAAGGCACGGCCACGATGGTGGCCAGTGACGCGTCCGAATCCGGCAAGCTGGTCATTGAAGCCAAGAACATCTCCAAGAGCTTCGGCGACCTCACCGTGGTGAAGGATTTCTCCACGCGCATCCAGCGCGGCGACCGCATCGGCCTGGTGGGACCGAACGGCGCCGGCAAGACGACGCTGCTTAAGATGCTGACCGGCGAGCTTGCGCCCGACACCGGCAAGGTGCGGCTGGGCACCAATCTGGAAATCGCCACGCTGGACCAGAAGCGCGAAGCGGTCGACCCGCAGGAGACGCTGGCGCACTACCTGACCGATGGCCGCGGCGAAAGCCTCGTCATCAATGGCGAGCAGCGTCACGTCGTCTCCTACATGAAGGACTTCCTGTTCAAGCCCGAGCAGGCGCGCACGCCGGTGCGCGAGCTTTCCGGCGGTGAGCGGGCACGGCTCTTGCTCGCGCGCGTGCTGGCGCGGCCGGCCAACCTTCTGGTCCTCGACGAGCCGACCAACGACCTCGACATGGAAACGCTGGAGCTCTTGCAGGAGCTGGTTGCCGGCTTTCCCGGCACCGTCATCCTCGTCAGCCACGACCGCGACTTCCTCGACCGCACGGTCACCAGCGTGATCGCCCCGGAGGGCGACGGGCGCTGGCTGGAATATGCCGGCGGCTATTCCGACATGCTGGCCCAGCGCGGCGGCACGCGGCTGAACGACCGCCGTGACGCCCGCAAGCAGTCGGCTGAAGCGCCGCGCGCGGATGCCGCGCAGGCCGCGCCGAAGGCTCCCGCGAAAAAGCTGTCGTTCAAGCAGAAATTCGCGCTGGAAAACCTGCCCTCGAAGATGGCGGCGGTTTCGGCCTCAATCGCCGAGCTGGAAAACCACATCGCCGACCCGGCCTTCTACGAGCGCGACCCGAAGGGTTTCCAGAAAACCATCGCCGCCCTCGACAAGGAGCGTGCCACGTTGGTGGCCATGGAGGAGGAGTGGCTGGAACTGGAAATGCTGCGCGAGGAACTGGAGGGGTGAGACATTCCGACCGCAGGTCGGCGAAAAGCCAAGGATTTGGCTTTTCGAATGCCGAACGCCCGGAGCCCTAGCGAAGGGCAGGGGAGCGACGTCTGCTCGACCCGGATAAAAAAACGGCCCCGCAAGGGGCCGTCTCTCTTTGTCTAGCGCGTCATATCTCAGCCGTTGCTGTTGCCGGTGGCGGCCTGCCAGGCCTTCATCGCTTCGTCGAACACCTTCTGGCCGGGGAGGCCCTTTTCCATGGTGAACAGGGCGCGGCGACCGGATTTGTAGATGATCGGCACGTCGATCCAGCTCTGGCGGCGCAGCAGCGTCATGTTGGCTTCCGTCTCCGGCTTGCCGTCGTTGAGCGCGATGAGGAAGAAGCCGTCGGCGATCTTGGCCGGAATGCCGATAAGCGGGCTGCCGGCTTCCTGCTCGGAACCCTTCATCGACACGCGCAGCACATTCTCGATGCCGCCACCCTCGAAGCTCGGCGGTGTCAGGAAGATCACCTCGATGATGTGGCTGGCCGGCAGGGTTGCGTCCGCGTTGCGGCGGATGGTCATGCGCAGTTGCAGGTCCTTGCCCGGAATGGTCGCTTCGGCGCGGACGGCAGGCTCCGGCGGCAGGTCGCCCCCGGGGGATTCCTGCACGACCGACCAGACGATGTTGCCGGGCTCGGCCGAGCCCTGGGCGACGCTGGTGCGCTCCTCGTAGAATATCGCGCGCTGGCCGACGGCGACGCCGGGCTGCGCGGCTGGCGTGCTGCCAGCGGCGGGAGCGGTCGTGCCCGTGGGTGCCGGCGCGATGGCGGTGCCTGCGTCCTGCGGCGGCTGGGTGGCCGCGGCAACGGAAGTGCCTTCGCCGATTGCTGCCGTGCCGCCGGCAGGGCCTGCGTCGATCTCCGTGCCGTTGGCATTCAGCCGCTGCGTGAATTTGGGTTCGGCCCCGGGTTCGCCAGCCGCCTGGGCAGGCTGCGCCGTCTCGGGCTCGCCGCTTGGCGCTGCCGGTTCTGTCTCGGCTGAAGGAGCAGGCGCCGCGGCCTCCTGCCCAGTGGGCCCCGTGTCGGATGACTTGCCGCCGAAAAGAGCGTAGCCGCCGCCTGCGACGACGACCAGCCCGACGGCTGCCGCTGCTGCGATCGTGATCAGCCGGCGCTTGTCGCGTCCGCCTTCCGCCTCCGCCACATCGGCGAATTCATCATCATCATCGCTTTCATCGCTGACGGGGGGATAAAACCCGCGCTTTGCCGGCTCCGCGCTCTCGGGCTCAGCCGGCGCCGCGCTCTCCGGCTTGGCAAAGCGGGGCGGCATGGCGGCCGGAGCGGTTGCAGGCTCGGCCTTTGCCGGCTCTGGCAGGCCAGCGGTTGGCTGCGCGGCTGCCTCGGTTTTTGGCACGGCAACCGGTTTGGGTGCTGGTGTTTCAGCCACGGGCGCCATGGGCCGCGGCCGCGGGCGGGCCTGCACGGGCTCGTCGCGCGCGGCCTGCGGGCGCGTGGGCTCCAACGGGGCGCTCTTCCGGCTCTCGATCGAGGCGAAGACGCTGTCCAACTCGTCCAGGGGATCGTCGCTGATCTTGGGGCGGGCGTGGTCCGAATAGTCCTTCTCGATCGTCGCGATGGCATCTTCCAGCGCACGCTTCTGGCGGTCCACGACAGCTTGCGGCGGCGGCGGGTTGATCGCCGCCAGCTTGGCGTCAATGGTCGCACGGGCCTTGTCGTAGACCTTCTGCCGCAAGGCGGGCGTCGGATCGGTCAACCCGTCCAGCGTCTTCTTCAGAACCGCAACGAAATCTGCCATGCTTCTTTCGACCTGTAGGTTTCCATCCCGGCCGGCTTTGCTCCGGCCGGGAATGGGCAAAAACTAGTCTTGAAACGGATCGGTCACAAGTATGGTGTCGTCCCGCTCGGGGCTGGTCGACAGCAGCGCCACCGGCGCTCCGATCAGTTCCTCGATGTGGCGCACATACTTGACCGCCTGGGCCGGAAGGTCGTTCCAGCTGCGCGCGCCCTTGGTCGTGCCCTTCCAGCCTTCCAGCGTCTCGTAGACCGGCTCCACGCGCGCCTGCGCGCCCTGGCTCGCCGGCAGGTAGTCGATCAGTTCGCCGTCGAGCATGTAGCCGGTGCAGACCTTGATCTCGTCGAGGCCGTCGAGCACGTCAAGCTTGGTGAGCGCGATGCCCTTGATGCCGTTGACGGCGACCGCCTGGCGCACCAGCACCGCGTCGAACCAGCCGCAGCGCCGCTTGCGCCCCGTCACCACGCCGAACTCATGGCCCTTGGTGCCGAGGAACTCGCCGATTTCGTTCTGCTGCTCGGTCGGGAAGGGGCCTTCGCCGACGCGGGTGGTGTAGGCCTTGGTGATGCCGAGCACATAGTCGATGGCGCTTGGCCCCATGCCCGAGCCGGGTGCTGCCTGGCCGGCCACGGTGTTGGAGGAGGTAACGAAGGGGTAGGTGCCGTGGTCGATGTCGAGCAGCGTGCCCTGCGCGCCTTCGAACAGGATGCGCTCGCCGGCGCGGCGGCGATCGTCCAGGATCTTCCAGACGCGGTCCATATAGGGCAGGATCTTGTCGGCGACGGAGGTCAGCTCCTGCATGATCGTCTCATGCGCCACCTCGGCATGGCCCAGCCCGCGCCGCAGCGCATTGTGGTGCGTCAGCAGGCGGTCGACCTTTGCGGGCAATGTGTTCAAGTCTGCCAAATCCATCACGCGAATGGCGCGGCGCCCGACCTTGTCCTCATAGGCGGGGCCGATGCCCCGGCGGGTGGTGCCGATCTTGGTGCCCGAACTGGAGGCCGCGTCTTCGCGGAATCCATCGAGCTCCCGGTGGAGCGACAGGATAAGCGAGGTGTTTTCGGCTATTTTCAGGCAATCAGGCGTCACCTCGACGCCTTGTTCACGCAGCTTGTCGGCCTCAGCCACGAAGGCGTGCGGGTCGAAGACCACGCCGTTGCCGATTACGGAGAGCTTGCCGTTGCGCACGATGCCGGAGGGGAGCAGCGAAAGCTTGTAGACCTTGCTGTCGATCACCAGCGTGTGGCCGGCATTGTGCCCGCCCTGGAAGCGCACCACCACATCGGCGCGTTCCGACAGCCAGTCGACGATCTTGCCCTTGCCTTCGTCGCCCCACTGCGAGCCGACGACAACCACATTGGCCATGACTTCATCCCTTCCATGCCGCGCGTGCGGCGCAAACGTATAGAACGACAGGCCTCTATAATCGCAAGAAACCCGGAACGCGACCATTCTTTGGGGGTTCAGGTGCAACAATTTCGTCGCGCCCGGTGTCCTGGCGCCCTGTGGCCTTCAACATTGCGTGCTTATGACACCGCTACCAGCATAGCTGGCAGAAGGTGGTGGTAGGCTGATTGTCTGGCTTCTTGCCGGCAATTTTGCTATCATGATAGCGAAATGGAGTGCGGCCATGGCGCAGTTGCTGGTCAGGCAGATTGATGACGACGTGAAGCGACGCTTGCAGGAGCGGGCGGCACGCCGGGGCGTGAGCATGGAGGAGGAGGCCCGGGAGATCATCCGGGCAGCGGTGCTGACCGATCCTGGAACCGAAACTGGATTGGGCAGCCGGATCGCTGCACTCTTTCGCGATGTCCCCGACAACAACGAACCATTGCCGAAGTTGCCCCGGCAGCCATTCAAGCCGGTCGATTTCAGCGAATGATAGTTCTGGATACCAACGTCATCTCTGCTCTCATGCGGCCGGCGGTGAACCCGGAGGTTGTTTCGTGGCTCGACCGCGAGAGCTCGAGCGCCATCTGGATAACGGCCATAAGCGTTCTCGAAATTCGATCCGGGCTCCTTCTTTTGCCCGACGGCAGGCGCAAGAGCGACCTCCTCGAACGCTTCGATCTATTTCTGGACGATGCGATTGCCGGCCGAGTCCTGCCGTTTGATCGCAACGCAGCCGAAGCTGCTTCGAGCCTGAGCGCCAGACGCATAGCTATCGGCCGCAACATAGATGCGTTGGACACGCAGATCGCCGGCGTCGCAATTTCCAGGCGAGCGGCGTTGGCTACCCGCAACGTCAAGGACTTCAACGACATCGATGTGCCGCTGATCAATCCGTGGCCCGACTGACCAAGAAAAAAGCGCCGGTTGCCCGGCGCTTTTGCGGCAATGCAAGTTAGGCTCGCCTCAGTTGCTGTTGACGTCGAAATGCAGCGGCCTGGCCGAGTCGATCGCGTGGTGCGCGCGCACCTTGGCCAGCACTTCCTCCGGGAAGGGCGCGTCAAGATAGAGCAGCGCGATGGCGTTGCCGCCCGGCCGGTCGCGGCCGAGCGCGAAGTTGGCGATGTTGACGCCGTTCTCGCCGCAGACGGTGCCCAGCAGGCCGATGATGCCCGGCGCGTCGGCATTGGTGGTGTAGAGCATGTGCTGCCCCACCTCGGCGTCGAGATTGATGCCCTTGATCTGGATGAAGCGCGGCTTGTGGTCGGAGAAGCAGGTGCCGGCAATCGAGCGGGTCTGCTTCTCGGTCTTGACCGTCAGCTTGATGTAGCCGTCGAACACGCCCGACTTGTCGCGCTTGACCTCGGCGACGATGATGCCGCGCTCCTTCACCATGATCGGCGCCGACACCATGTTGACGTCGGCCACCTGCGGGCGGATCAGCCCGGCAAGGGCGGCGCTGATCAGCGCCCTGGTGTTCATGCCGGCGGTCGAGCCGTCGAACAGAATCTCGACCTCCTTGATCGGGTCTTCCGTCACCTGGCCGACAAAAGCGCCGAGCACTTCGGCGAGCTTGACGAACGGCTTCAGCCGCGGCGCTTCCTCGGCCGTGATCGAAGGCATGTTGATGGCGTTGGAGACCGCGCCCTTGATCAGATAGTCCGACATCTGCTCGGCGATCTGCAGCGCGACATTCTCCTGCGCTTCGGTGGTGGAGGCGCCCAGATGCGGCGTGGTCACCACGTTCTCCATGCCGAAGAGCGGGCTGTCTGTGGCCGGCTCCACCTCGAACACGTCGATGCCGGCGCCAGCCACCTTGCCGCTCTTCAGCGCGGCGATGAGGTCCTGCTCCACGATCAGGCCGCCGCGCGCGCAGTTGATGATGCGCACGCCCTTCTTCATCTTGGCGATGGCGTCGGCGTTGATGATGTGGCGGGTCTTGTCGGTCAGCGGCGTGTGCAGCGTGATGAAGTCGGCGCGCGCGAACAGGTCGTCCAGTTCGACCTTTTCGACGCCAAGCTCGGCGGCACGGTCCTCCGACAGGAACGGGTCGAAGGCGATGACATGCATTTTCAGGCCCACGCCGCGCGAGGCCACGATGGAGCCGATATTGCCGCAGCCGATCACGCCCAGCGTCTTGCCGGTAATCTCCACGCCCATGAAGCGGTTCTTCTCCCACTTGCCGGCCTGGGTGGAGGCATTGGCCTCGGGAATCTGGCGGGCCAGCGCAAACATCAGCGCAATCGCATGCTCGGCGGTGGTGATGGAATTGCCGAAGGGCGTGTTCATCACGATGATACCGCGGCGGCTGGCAGCCGGGATGTCGACATTGTCAACGCCGATGCCGGCGCGGCCGACGACCTTTAGGTTGGTCGCAGCGGCGATCAGCTTTTCGGTGACCTTGGTTGCCGAGCGGATGGCGAGACCATCATATTGGCCGATGACTTCGGCAAGCTTTTCCTTGTCCTTGCCGAGGTCGGGCAAATAGTCCACCTCGATGCCGCGATCCTTGAAGATCTGGACGGCAGTGGGGGAGAGTTTGTCGGATACGAGTACGCGAGGTGCCATGAAAGGCCTCCATCAGGTGAAATTCAAATCATCGGGGGTGGCGACCGTCCCAACCCGGCCGCCATATGCTTGAAAAGCTCAGGCCGCCTTTGCGAGCGCGGCCTTTTGATTTGTGAACGCCCAGTCGAGCCAGTGCGTCAGCGCTTCGAGGTCGGAAGTCTCGACCGTCGCGCCGGTCCAGATGCGCAGGCCCGAAGGCGCGTCGCGATAGGCGCCGATGTCATAGGCGACGCCTTCCTTGTCCAGCGCCGTCACGATGCCCTTGGCAAAGGCAGCCTGCGCCTCGGCGTCGAGCGCGGTCACTTCCGGATCGGCGATGGTGAGGCAGACCGAGGTGTTCGAGCGCGTGGCCTGATCGGAAGCCAGATTGGCGAGCCAGGGCGTCTTCTCGACGAAGGCGTCGAGCACCGCGAAGTTGCGGTCGGCGCGGGCAACCAGGGCGTCGAGGCCGCCGATCGACTTCGCCCAGTTGAGCGCGTCGAGATAGTCTTCCACCGCCAGCATGGACGGCGTGTTGATGGTCTCGCCCTTGAAGATGCCTTCGATCAGCTTGCCGCCCTTGGTCAGGCGGAAGATTTTCGGCAGCGGCCAGGTCGGCTTGTAGGTCTCCAGCCGCTCGACGGCCCGCGGCGACAGGATGAGCATGCCGTGCGCGCCTTCGCCACCCAGCACCTTCTGCCAGGAGAAGGTCACCACATCTAACTTGGCGAAGTCCAGCTTCTGCGCGAAGGCGGCCGAGGTCGCGTCGCAGATCGTCAGGCCCTGGCGGTCCGCCGGAATGAAATCGGCGTTCGGCACGCGCACGCCGGAGGTCGTGCCGTTCCAGGTGAACACCACATCGCGGTCGAAATCGACATTTGCGAAGTCGACGAGTTCGCCATAGGGCGCTTCGAAGGTGCGGACATCCGCCAGCTTCAGCTGCTTGGTGACGTCGGTCACCCAGCCCGCGCCAAAGCTTTCCCAGGCGACCATGTCGACGCCGCGGGCGCCGAGCAGCGACCAGAGCGCCATTTCGACGGCGCCGGTATCAGACGCAGGCACGATTCCGATGCGATAGTCGGCCGGCACCTGCAGGACCTCACGCGTCAGGTCGATTGCCTGCTGGAGCTTGGTCTTGCCGATCTTGGCACGGTGGGAGCGGCCGAGGGCCGCGTCTGCGAGAGCTTGGAGGGACCAGCCGGGGCGCTTTGCGCAAGGGCCGGATGAGAAATTGGGATTGGCCGGACGCAAGTCCGGCTTCGGCAGTGTGGTCATGTTGATCCTATCCTTCCAGATAGCACGCCCCTCGTTGGGGAGGGGTGGCCCACGGGCGGAGATATGGCAAAGCGCTGCCGGCCGCAAGGGAAAAACGAATTTGCGACAATGCGCCTTCTGCTTGGCGGGGGGCAGTCTCAACCGGCGTCGGTATCGCCCTAGGGGATCGGCCTAGCTGCCATACCGCCGAAGATGGGCCGGTCCCGGCGGTTTGGCCGACTGTCGCAGGCGCGCGATTTGCTGAAACATGGGGACCTGGCCCTCAGGCAACCATCGGCCGGCGAGATGCTCGGCGCCGCGCGTCCACCCCCCACGAGCGTGTGTGCGCCGAGCCCCTTGCCGCGTCAAAGCCGCGGCTCGCTTACGGCCTACCTCTTTTGGCGATCAGCACTTTTGAGGACTTTCGCCCTGGTCCCGTTCGGCCTCTTACTTGTTCTCCCCTACGTTGACTGCAGTGAGGCTTGGCCGCCGGGTCGAGCCTCACATTTTTTGGCCGCGGGCCGGTGTGCTGAGTTGGCGGCTGCCGGGGCGCCGAACGGTGTTGTGATTTGTTGCATGCCGGACGAGGGAATAGGTTTCGTGGAGAGCGAATGCGCTTTGCCAAGGCCCGGCCGACGGCTCTGGTCGGCCCTGTGCCCGCGGCCCGCCTGATGGGAGGTGAAGATGCGCAAATACATCGACTGCCGCGAATTCCCGAGCGAGATGAAGTGCACCGTCCTGATTGCCGCCGACACGGAGGAGGAACTTGTAAACGCGGCTGTGCAGCACGCGGTTGCCGTTCACGGCGAGCACGACACGCCGGATTTCCGGTCCGAAATCAAGAAAGCCATTCACGAGGGCATGCCGAATGGCTGACGCGACGCCAGCCGGGCCCTGATCGACGGAAGCAATAGGCCATTCCGATGGGAATGCGGTGGCGGGTCAGCCCGCCCCCCGGTGTGTATCGATGCTGCTACCAGAGATCGTAGCGAAGCCCGACCTTAAGCTGGTGAAGGTTGATGCCCTTGTGGACTAGATAGGAATCGAGGTCCTTCACAGCCACGTACTGGGCGTCGGGCGCCGAAAGAAACTGGTAGCCCACATCGATGGAGGTGTTCGGGGTCACCTGGTAGTTGAGCCCTGCACCCAGCGAATAGGCGAAGGACACCTGCTTCTTGTTGTCGAAGATTTCGACGGCGGCAGCTCCGTCGGCGATGCGGATGCCCAAATCCCGCTTGGTATAGACGAAGCCCAGGCCTGCGCCGACATAGGGCGTCAGGCCGACGAAGGTGCCCAGATCGACATAGGCATTCGCCATGCCGCTCCAGGCCTGGTTCTTGGCGTTTGCAAAGACGGCGAAATCGCCGCCGAGCGGTCGCTCGTCATATTCCACGCCGAACTTGTTCTTCGACAGGAAGGCGAAGTTCAGTTCGCCGCGCAGGAAGTCGTTGAAGTGATAGCCCATGCCGACGCCGCCAAACAGGGCGGTGTTGTCTTCGCTATAGGCGGCGATGGGCAGCACGCCAATGTCGAAATCCTTGAAGGGCTTGTTGAAAGTGTAGCCGAGGTCACCGCGAAGATACCAGCCGGAGCCCACCTCCACGGGAACGTATTCCGGTGCGTTCTCGATCACGATGGGCGGTTCGTAGTCGGCCGCCACCGCCGGCGCCGATTGCCAAAGAACCGCCGCGGCGAGCGACAGGGCGATACGCGATTGCAGGCTCATTGTTGCAAACCCCCGAAATTGGCGCCGGACGAAGAAAAGGCTCCAGTCGCCGTCGAGGGGCATTGTTAACCATAGTGGTTAAGTGGCGGTTAAGGCTAACGCCTGGTTAGCGGAATTGTCCGGGCCGCCGTGCGAAGCGCTCGCGCGCAGGAACGGTCATGACGAAAAAGCCGCCCGGCTCGGCCAGGCGGCTTCTGGTAATGGGAGCGAGCCCGTGAGGGCCAGCGCAGTTACTTGTAGACCGGCGCCACCGGTTCCGGCTCGTAGGCCACCACCTCGGGCTCGGCGCAGGCGGTGCGGCCGGGGCCGAACTGGTAGCGCAGGCCGGCCCGCACCTCATTCACGTTGAAGCCCTTGTCGAAGCCTGGCCCGGCGCCCGGGCCGCCGGCCGAAGAGTCGGCATATTCGAACATGCGTCCGCCATTGATCCGGGTGAAGCGGTAGCCGGCGTCGAGCTCCAGGTTGCTGTTGAAGCAATAGGAGGCGCCGGCCATCAGCGCATAGGCGAAGCGCCAGTTCCTGGCGCCCTTGTGGCGGTCGTCCACGCCGGGGAACTGGTTCCTCAGGTCGCCCCATTTCACCTGGGCGCCGCCGATACCCGCGCCGAGATAGGGCGTGACGCGGTTCCACGTGCCCAGATCGACATAGGCGTTGGCCAGCAGCACCAGCGCCGTGTAGGACGAGGTGTCAGTGGAAACGTCGGTGAAGTCGGAGGTCTGGCCGGTGAAATTCGACTTGAACCAGTAGTCGACGGTCAGGTCGGTTCGGAAATAGTCATTGACCTGGTAGCCGACGCCGGCCCCGAGCGACATCGCCCCCTTGAGGTTGCCGAAGTCGAAGGATTTCGAGCCAGGCACGGGAACCGGGCCGCAGCCCGAGTTGCAGACGCCATAGGTGATGTAGTCGGCACCGCGGAATTGCGACCAGTGGTAGTCCAGATCGCCGCGCAGATACCAGCCGCCGACGGCCACTTGCTGGTAGACCACTTGAGGGGCTTCAACGACCTGCGGCTCATAAAGATCGGCTGCCATGACGGGGGTGGACAGGCCAGTCATGGCCAAGGCGGCGAGGAGCCGCTTGGAAAACTCGTGCATTGTCTCTACCTCTGCGAACCCCGCGCGCAACGCTGAGGCCAGTTGAATTGCGCATGGATAATGCCGAGTAAAGGTTAAGTGCCGCTTAACCACGTTTGCTCACCACGAGTGAGTGTTCGGAAGCTCGAAAAGGGAGAACCGAGGCCATGCCGGTCATCAAGGTGGAAATGTTCAGCGGCCGCACGGTCGAGCAGAAGCGCCAGCTCGTCAAGGCGCTGACCGATAGCTTTGTGGCCGTGTGTGGCGGCAAGCCCCAGTCGATCCACGTCATCATCGAGGACGTGGAAAAGACCAACTGGGGCATCGGCGGCGAACTGAGCTCGGATCTCTATCCCGACCCCCAGCCCGCCGGCAGCAACTGAACGCAGCGAACCGCGGGGTGGCGGTCTCAGGGAGGGCGGACCAGTCGCAGAGACGCAAATCGCCGGCCGCACCCGAAGAATTGTCAGCTGGGAAAAAACAGCGTATCTGCATGCCGCGCGCGCTCGCGAGCAACCCGGAATTCTTTATCGATGAGGTGACATCGGCGCTCGACCCACTGGCGGCCAAGGGTGTCCGGAAACTTCTGGGCCGCCTGCCGGCGACAGGGGACGACCCATCTCTTTAATCACTTGCACGACCTTCAGATCGTCCAGGCGATCGCCGTTGAAGTCGTGCAAACGAACCGAGGCAGATTCTCCACCGCTGCCAAACGCGACGGAACACCCCTCTCGCGCCTGGTAGAGAAGGCTGCTCGCCCCGGTTCGGCAATTCAACACAAACCGGTGCGATAAGCCGCCGCCTGCGCGCGGATCTTCGTCGCAGCGACGACCCCGAGAAACTACGGAGACCCCGATGGCCGAAGCCGCCTACACCTATACCGACACCAAGCTGCTGATCGACGGCGAATGGCGCGACGGCCAGGGCGGCCGCACCATTCCCGTCATGGATCCGGCGACGGGTGACGAGATCGGCACCGTCGCCCATGCCGTGCGCGAAGACCTCGATGCTGCCCTGGCAGCCGCCGAGCGCGGCTTCGCGACCTGGCGCGCCGTGTCGGCGTTCGAGCGCTCCAAGATAATGCGCCGGGCGGCCGACCTCCTGCGCGCGCGCAAGGACCACATCGCCTGGCTGATGACGCGCGAGCAGGGCAAGCCGCTCGCCGAGGCCGGCGTCGAGATCATGGCCGCTGCCGACATCATCGACTGGTTCGCCGAAGAGGCGCGCCGCACCTACGGCCAGATCGTGCCGGCCCGCGCCGCCAACGTGCGGCAGGTGGTGACCAAGGAGCCGGTCGGCCCGGTTGCCGCCTTCACGCCGTGGAATTTTCCGATCAACCAGGTGGTGCGCAAGCTGTCGGCCGCGCTGGCCACCGGCTGCTCGATCATCGTCAAGGCGCCCGAGGAGACCCCGGCGTCGCCGGCCGAGCTGATCCGTGCCTTCCAGGACGCCGGCGTGCCCGCCGGCGTCATCGGCCTGGTGTTCGGCGTGCCGGCCGAGATCTCGGAATATCTCATCCCGCATCCGGTGATCCGCAAGATCTCGTTCACCGGCTCGACGCCGATCGGCAAGCAGCTGGCGGCACTCGCCGGCCTGCACATGAAGCGGGCGACCATGGAGCTGGGCGGCCACGCGCCGGCCATCGTGCTCGACGACGCCGATCTCGCCAAGGCGGTCAAGGCGCTGGCGGGCTCGAAGCTGCGCAACGCCGGCCAGGTCTGCATCTCGCCGACCCGCTTCCTCGTGCAGCGCAATGCCTTCGACGGCTTCGTCGACGGCTTCGTCGACACCTTCCGCGCCACCAGGGTCGGCAACGGCCTCGAGCCGGACACGCAAATGGGACCGCTGGCCAATGAGCGGCGCATCCCGGCGCTGGAGGCGCTGATCCAGGATGCCGTCGAGCGGGGCGCGGAGCTGCGCACCGGCGGCCGCCGCATCGGCAACACCGGCAATTTCTTCGAGCCGACCGTGCTCGCCAATGTGCCCACCGACGCCAGGGTGATGAACGAGGAGCCATTCGGCCCGTTGGCGATCATCAACCGCATCGACACGCTGGACGAGGCCATCGCCGAGGCCAACCGCCTGCCGTTCGGCCTGGCGGCCTATGCCTTCACCAGCTCGCTCGAGGCCGAGCATCGCCTGTCGACCGAGATCGAGGCCGGCATGACCACCATCAACCACATCGGCCTGTCGCTGCCCGAGGTGCCGTTCGGCGGCATCAAGGATTCCGGCTACGGCGTCGAGGGCGGGTCGGAAGCGACCGAAGCCTACCTCATCACGAAGTTCGTGACCGTCAGCGCGAGCTGACGCGGCGGGACGAATCGAAAAGAAAAGCGCGGCAGGCGAGTGCCTGCCGCGCTTTTTCATGTCGGGCGTTCGGGCAAGTGCTTTCTGCGCGACCGCAGCAGCAATCCTTGCCCTCGGCTAAAAATGTGATCAGGCGGCGGTCTTTACGTCGGCGATGACGCCGACGATGTCGTTGACCACGGTCTCGACCAGCTTGGGGTCGTCGCCTTCGGCCATGACGCGAATCAGCGGTTCGGTGCCGGAGGGCCGGATGACCAGACGGCCCGACGTGCCGAGGCGGTTGCGCGCTTCCTCGATCGCTTCCTTGACCGGCGCGGCCTCAAGCGGCTTGCCGCCGGAGAAGCGGACGTTCTTCAGCAGTTGCGGCACCGGCTCGAACTTGCGGCACAGCTCGCTCACCGGCTTGTTCTGCCGCTTCAGGCAGGCCAGCACCTGCAGGGCCGAAACCAGGCCGTCGCCGGTGGTGGAGAAGTCGGACAGCACCATGTGGCCGGATTGCTCGCCGCCGACATTCAGGCCGTGGGCGCGCATGTGTTCGACCACATAGCGGTCGCCGACCTTGGTGCGGTGAAGCTGCAGGCCGATATTGTCGAGGAAACGCTCAAGGCCCAGATTGGACATCACGGTGGCCACGACGCCGCCGCCGGAAAGCCGGCCGGCATCGTGCCAGGACTCTGCAATCAGCGCCATGATCTGGTCGCCTTCGATCACCGTGCCGTTTTCGTCCACGATCACCATTCTGTCGGCATCGCCGTCGAGCGCGATGCCGATGTCGGCGCGCACTTCGTGCACCTTCTTGGCCAGGCTCGCCGGATGGGTCGAGCCGCATTCCTCGTTGATATTGAAGCCGTTAGGGTCGTCATGGATGGCGATGACCTCGGCTCCGAGTTCCCACAGCGCGGCCGGTGCCACCTTGTAGGCGGCGCCGTTGGCGCAGTCGATCACGATCCGCAGGCCGGCCAGCGACATGGAGCGCGGCAGGGTGCGCTTGGCGAATTCGATGTAGCGGTCGTGAACGCCGTCGATGCGCTTGGCGCGCCCCAGCGCGTCGGCATCGGCCAGGGCAATGTCGATGTTCTGGTCGAGCAGCGCCTCGATGCGCATCTCGATCTCGTCCGACAGCTTGTAGCCGTCAGGCCCGAACAGCTTGATGCCATTGTCGAAGTAGGGGTTGTGGGAGGCAGAGATCATCACGCCGATGTCGGCGCGCAGCGAGCGGGCAAGCATGGCCACCGCCGGCGTCGGAACGGGGCCGAGCAGGAACACGTCCATGCCGGCCGCGCAGAAGCCGGCCACCATCGCGTTCTCGATCATGTAGCCCGACAGGCGCGTGTCCTTGCCGAGCACGACGCGGTGGCGGTGGTTGCCGCGCTGGAAGGAAAGGCCGGCCGCCATCCCTACCTTCATGGCGATTTCGGCCGTCATCGGAAATTTGTTGGCCCGTCCCCGGATTCCGTCCGTGCCGAAATAGCGCCTGCTCATACGCGTACAGTATCCCCAGTCGTGACTCTCGCTCCCGTGGCCGCTTTTGCCATAGGAAGACGGGCGAGATGCATCACATTGTGTGATTCTCTGTTACGAACCTTTCAAAATTCTTTTCGATCAGGCCGGTTTTCCAGCCTTGTTGATCACGCGCCCTGCCGCAGCGGCTGCGAGCAACACCTGCCGCCGCTCCCCATTCCAGACGCGCCAGGCCCGCTCCGCTTTCGCCTCCGTCCGCACCGGAACGCAGCAACCCCGTCGCGCATTACTAGGCACTGGCGCCGATGCCGCCGCGAGCTAGCGCGTGCGGAATTTCTGAGGGCGGCAGCAACGGAGAAATGCCATGCTCATCAATCGACTTGTCACCCTGTCCGGCCTCGCGGTGATTGCCTGTTTCATGGCAGCGCCGGCGAGCGCGCTCACCATGAAGGAATGCAGCGCCAAGTACAATGCGGCCAAGCAGGCCGGGACCTTGAACGGCCAAAGCTGGAATCAGTTCCGCAAGGCCCAGTGCGCCGCCGATGCCGGTGCAACGGCGACCGAACCCGCCAAGCCCGAGAAGAAGTCAGCCAAGACCAGCAAGAACGCAACTGCCGCCGGCAAGGGCCTGACCATGAAGGAATGCAGCGTCAGGTATAACGCTGCCAAGGATGCCGGCACGCTTGGCGGCAAGTCCTGGAACCAGTTCCGAAAGGCCGAGTGCGGCGCATCAGCTGCCGAGGATGAGACCGTTCCGAACCTAGGCCAGGCGACCTACAAGGGCGAGCCGGAGAAGCCGACCACCACGGCGCCGCGCGGCGTCAAGTTCCCCAGCGCCGTCGACAGCAAGTTCTCGAACGAAACACCCGGCAAGGCGCGGCTGCACACCTGCCTCGAGCAGTACTACGCCAACAAGGATGCCAATGCGCTGGGCGGTCTGAAGTGGATCCAGAAAGGCGGCGGCTATTACAGCCTCTGCAACGCCAAGCTGAAGGGCTGAAAGCCCGCGAGCGCTCTGATATCGGAGGCGGAGAGCGCATCGCCCGATCCGCTGCACTCCAAAGAAAAACGCCGCCGGCGGGTGCCAGCGGCGTTTTTCTCTGTTCATGGCCTGTGAGGCGTCAGCCCTGCGGCTGCGGCTCCATACCGCCTTCGGGCTCCTCGCCGCCCTTCTTGCGGCGGCCGCCGCTGGCGCCGGCCTTCGGCACCGCGGAGCCGCGGCTCGGCGGCGTGTCGTCGCCCAGGTCGCGCGAGGGCTTCTGGCCGGCAATGAGTTGCTTGATCTCGTCGCCGGAAAGCGTCTCGTATTCCAGCAGGCCCTCGGCCAGCGCGATCCAGTCCTTCTTCTTCTTGGTCAGGATCTGGCGCGCGGTGGTGTAGGCCTCCTCGATCAGCCGGCGCACTTCGGCGTCGATGATCTGCGCGGTCTCTTCCGAGACGTTCTGCTGGCGGGCCACCGAATGGCCCAGGAACACCTCTTCCTGGTTCTCGCCATAGGCGACCTGACCGAGCTTGTCGGAGAAGCCCCAGCGGGTGACCATGGCACGCGCCAGCTTGGTGGCCTGGTCGATGTCGGAGGAGGCGCCGGAGGTGATGTTCTCCTTGCCGAACTTGATCTCCTCGGCCACGCGGCCGCCCATCATGATCGCCAGCCGCGAGATCATGTATTTGTAGCTCATCGAGTAGCGGTCGCCTTCCGGCAGCTGCATGACCATGCCCAGCGCGCGGCCGCGCGGGATGATGGTCGCCTTGTGCAGCGGATCGGCGGCCGGCACGTTCAGCGCCATTATGGCGTGGCCAGCCTCGTGATAGGCGGTCAGCTCCTTCTCGGCCTGGGTCATGGCCGAGGAGCGGCGCTCCGCGCCCATCATGATCTTGTCCTTGGCGTCTTCGAACTCGGCCATGGTCACCAGGCGCTTGTTGCGCCGCGCGGCCATCAGCGCGGATTCGTTGACCAGGTTGGCAAGGTCGGCGCCGGAGAAGCCGGGAGTGCCGCGCGCGATCACCTTCAGGTCGACGTTCGGCGCCAGCGGCACGTTGCGCACATGCACCTTCAGGATCTTCTCGCGGCCGACGATGTCCGGGTTGGGCACCACGACCTGGCGGTCGAAGCGGCCCGGACGCAGCAGCGCGGGGTCCAGAACGTCGGGGCGGTTGGTGGCCGCGATGAGGATGATGCTCTCATTGGCCTCGAAGCCGTCCATCTCGACCAGCAACTGGTTCAGCGTCTGCTCACGCTCGTCGTTGCCGCCGCCCAGGCCGGCGCCGCGATGGCGGCCGACCGCGTCGATTTCGTCGATGAAGATGATGCAGGGCGCGTTCTTCTTGGCCTGCTCGAACATGTCGCGGACACGGCTTGCACCGACGCCGACGAACATTTCGACGAAGTCCGAACCCGAGATGGTGAAGAAGGGCACGTTGGCTTCGCCGGCCACCGAGCGGGCCAGAAGCGTCTTGCCGGTGCCGGGAGGGCCGACGAGCAGCACGCCGCGCGGGATCTTGCCGCCCAGGCGCTGGAACTTCTGCGGGTCGCGCAGGAACTCGACGATTTCTTCAAGGTCCTGCTTGGCCTCGTCCACGCCGGCAACGTCCTGGAAGGTGACGCGGCCATGCGCCTCGGTCAGAAGCTTGGCCTTGGACTTGCCGAAGCCCATAGCGCGGCCGGAACCCGACTGCATCTGGCGCATGAAGAAGATCCACACGCCGAGGATCAGGATCATCGGCAGCCACGACAGCAGCATGCCGAAGATCGAGCTGGAGCCGTCATTTTCGGGGCGCGCGGTGATGGTGACGTTCTTGTCCTCAAGCTTCTGTACCAGCGCCGGATCGCTCGGCGAATAGGTCTGGAAGCCACTCGAACTGTCGGTGTAGGTGCCGGAAATCCGGTCGCCGGCAATCGTCACGGTCTTGACGCGCCCTGCGGCTACATCCTTGAGGAAATCCGAATAGGCGACGTCGCTGGAGGCACCCCGCGTCTGCGGCGTCTGGAACAGGTTGAACAGAGCGATCAGCAGGACGGCAATGATCGCCCAGAGCGCAAGATTGCGGTAATTCGGATTCATCGATTTTCCTGTTGTGCCCGAAGCCGGGCACGCATCGTTGATAGCAGCGTCGCACTAACATAGGCACGCCCAAGAGCAATGCCAAGCAGAAGCGCACGGTTCGGTTAAGCCTTAGATGCAGTCCCGGCCAATATTGTGGCGGCTAAAGGTGGATCCGGTGGCATCGGCGCGCCGATCAATGCAGCCAGCGCGCGCGCCGGTGCCAGATCGAAGCTGGGCATGAAGTGCGCCCACGGCGCAACAAGGGGCAGGGCGCCGATCCCGCTGGTGCCCTCGGCGGAAAGGGACCCCAGGCATTCATTGCCGCGCCATAGGGCCGGCAGGGCCGCGGCCGCCGCACGCAGGAGGCTTTCAGGGGCCTCTGCGAGTTGGATTCGTGCCCTTTTAGCCTGTGCCGCGCCCAATGGCGCGACCGCAACGCCAGCCGTCGCAACCGCCGCCGACAGCCGGTAACGGCCATCCCATGTGATTCCTTGTTTCGGCTCCTGCGGAGCAGGCAGGTTGCGGGCCTCGCGGCGCAGGAAAATGCCCGCGCGCCGCGCATCGACCACAGTCCGCGACAATGTGGCGCAAAAGATCTCACTCGCGAGCCGGCGAAAAATTCCCGCCGTGCGCTCTTCGTCGGGCAGGAAGGACGTGCCGCCCGCCGCGGCCAGCAGAATCCGCAGGGCGTAGACGGCCGCTTCGGGGCCGGCTGCCGCGAAAGCCGGATCGAGCCGGACAAGGCCGGGGGCGGGGCAAGTGGCGTGGGCGCGGATCAGCCCGGCGGCCTGGTCGCCGAGGCGCTGGCGTTGCCGCGCGGCGTTTTCGGCGAGCGCCAGCGCCTCGGCAAACTGCGCGGCATCGCCCCGGCCAAGTGCTGCGCGCAGGCGCGGGCGCTCGAAGGCCTCGTTGACGTTGGTCGGGTCTTCCAGCCAGGTTTCGCCCTGCGCACGCAGGAAATCGCGCAACGCTTCGCGCCGGGCGCCGAGCAGCGGCCGGGCGATCCAGACCGCGCCGCCGAACAGCGTCGCCGGCGCCATGCCGGCAAGCCCACGCGCCTCAGGCCGGGCGTCGTGGCGGGCGCGGCGCATCAGCACCGTCTCGGCCTGGTCGTCGGCGGTGTGGCCGGTCAGGATCACATCCGTGCCCTCCAGCGCCGCCGCCTCGGCCAGCAGGCGGTAGCGGGCCTCGCGCGCGGCGGCGGGAATGCCGGTCGTGGGCTTGTCGCCGGTCCAGGTCATGGTGCGATGGGCAATGTCGTGGCGCGCCGCAAAGTCCGCGACCTGCGCAGCCTCTGCCGCCGAGCCGGGCCGCAGGCCATGGTCGACCGTCACCGCAACCAGGCGGGTGTCCGGGGCGCTTCGGTCGAGAAAGGATTTTGTCAGGAGAAGAAGAGCGAGCGAATCGCTGCCGCCGGAAACCGCAGCGATCAGCGTGCGGCGGCGGCCGAAGTCGAAGGTCGAAAAAAGCCGCTGCGGGTCGAGTTGCGCCCGTGGCTTCAGCACGCTGCCCGCGCCTGTTCCTGTTTGACGCGATCCTTGAGCGCGCTGGACAGGTTCGGATAGCGCTTGCCGATTTCGCCGAAGGTGGCGCAGGCGACGTCGCGCTGGTTCAGGCCGGCGAGCGAAATGCCGAGCTTGAGCAGCATCTCGGGGGCCTTCTTGGATTTCGGATGGGCCTTGTTTGCGGCCAGGAACACTTCCGCGGCGTCGCGGTACTTCTGCTGGCCAAGCAGGGCCTCGCCGAGCCAGAATTGCGAATCGGCCGCTTTCGGGTCGTTCGGGAAGCGGGCCATGTGGTCGCGAAATCCGGTCTCGGCCGTGCCGTAGTCGCCCGAAAGGATGAACTGGTAGGAATTGCGGTAGAGCTCGTCCGGGTCGTCGGTGGCCGGCAGGGCCGCAACCTCTGTTTCGCCGCCGGTGGGTGCGGCTGCGGCGTCGGCGGCGATCTGGTCGCCTATGCTGCCGCCGGTGACGTTGCCGCTGGCGTCGAAGGTGATGGTGCCGAAGCTTTTCGGGGGCGTGCCCGGGGCGTTCGCATCCGCCGTGGTCTGGCTGCTGCCATGGCTGCCGATGCCCCGTTCGGCCTCGCCTGAAGGGGCAGCCGCGACATCGGTCTCGGCCGGGCCGCTAGGTGAGGGCGTCGCGGAGTTCTCCGCGACGCTCTTGTTGGTCTTGCCAGGCGTGGCGTCCGACTTCTTGTTGTTTTCCAGCTCCTGGAAGCGGAACTCGTTGTCTTCCTGCATCTTGCGAAGCTGCTCCTGCATCTGCAGGATCTGGAAGTTGAGTTCCTCCACCGTGCCGTTGAGCGAGCGGATCTGGTCCTCCAGCCCGCCGACGCGGGGGTCGGTGGCCTGTGCAAGCTGGGTGGTGGCGCCGTTTGCGGAAGAAAATACGCCCGGAAGCGCAGTGTCGGGCAGCGGAACGGCCAGGTTCGCGCCGCTCGGGGCCGCCGGCTGGGAGCGATCGCTCGCCTGCGCGGGGCCGAACAGCAGGAAAGCGGCAAGCGTGCCGCTCAGGATCGATCGAAAATACATGTGCCTCTCGTCAATGAAACGGGAAATGCCAATACGCGGGTGTCGCGTGCCATCTTTTATCAGTGTGCGAGACTTCGGCCAAATTTTGATTGCGGCGCAAGACGAAAAAAGGCGACCGCAAGGGCCGCCTTCTGTGATGCATTGTTGCAACAGCGCTTAGCTGCCGGCGCCACCCAGCGTGGTGACGGCACGGCGGTTCTGCGACCAGCAGGAGATGTCGTCGCACACGGCCACCGGACGTTCCTTGCCATAGGTGATGGTGCGGATGCGATTGGCCGCGACACCGCGCGAAACGAGGTAGTCGCGGGCGGCGGCGGCGCGGCGGGCACCCAGCGCCAGGTTATATTCGCGCGTGCCGCGCTCGTCGGCATGGCCTTCGACCACGATCGCGTAGTTGCCGTACTTGTTCAGCCACTGCGCCTGGCGGCTCAGGATGCCCTGTGCGTCGGCACGGATCGAAGTGGAGTCGGTGTCGAAGAAAATACGGTCGCCGACATTCACGGTGAAGTCCTGGGCCGAGCCCGGGGTGGCCGCGCCCGCACCGCCCAGGCCGAGGTCCGCGGCGCTGTTCGGGGTCTTCTTGGATGCGCAGCCGGCGAGCGCCAGCGACGCCATGAGGGCGATGGTCACGGGGTTGGTTGCAAGTTTCGCGATGCGGCGCATCCCGCCTCTCCTTCGCATTCGAGTGATTTCGTTGATCGACCAGTAACCACGTTGCGGTTAACCGGCGTACAAGAGTTATGGTTAACGTTTGGTTTAGGCCGCCCGTCCGCAGCCATGAGGCCTATGTTCGTGTCTTCCGCACCCTAGGCCGAAATGCGGCGGAAACGCGGCGTTCGGGTGAACGCCGCGCCTCGGAAAGGCAGCTATTCCAGCAGCGGCGACCAGGCCGGGTCGGAGGCGAAGTTCGCCGTCGGCACCGGCTGCTCGTTGCGGCCGGTCAGGTCGATGGAATAGAGGCGGGGTCCGCCCGAGCCGGCGGCCTCGCGGAAGAACATCAGCACGCGGCCGTTGGGGGCCCAGGTCGGGCCCTCCTGCTGGAAGCCGCTGGTCAGGATGCGCTCGCCCGAGCCGTCGGTGCGCATCACGCCGATCTGGAACTGGCCGCCCGACTGCTTGGTGAAGGCGATCAGGTCGCCGCGCGGCGACCACACCGGCGTGGAGTAGCTGCCCTCGCCGAAGGAAATGCGGGTCTGGCCCGAGCCGTCGGCATTCATCACATAGATCTGCGGCCGGCCGCCCCGGTCGGAGGTGAAGACGATCTTCGAGCCATCCGGCGAATAGGAGGGCGAGGTGTCGATGGAGTTGGAGTTGGTCAGGCGCGTGGTGGTGCGGCTGCGCAGATCCATCGAGAAGACGTTGGAATTGCCGTCGTCACGCAGCAGGCTCATGATCACGCGCTGGCCATCGGGCGAGAAGCGCGGCGCAAAGGTCATGCCGGGGAAATTGCCCACCAGTTCGCGCTGGCCGGTTTCGATCTGCAAGAGATAGACCTGCGGCTGGCCGCTTTCATAGGACATGTAGGTGATTTCCTGACGCGTCGGCGAGAAGCGCGGCGTCATGGCGATCGAGCGGCCGTCCGACAGGTAGCGCACATTGGCGCCGTCCTGGTCCATGATGGCCAAGCGCCGCTTGCGCTGGGTCTTGGGGCCGGATTCGTCGATGAAGACGATGCGGGTGTCGAAATAGCCCTTCTCGCCGGTCAGCCGCTCATAGATGGCGTCGGCGATGATATGGGCCACGCGGCGCGAATTGGCCTTGGAGGAGAAGAACTGCTCGCCCGCCAGCTGCTGGCCGGCAAACGTGTCCCAGAGGCGGAACTGCGCGCGCAGGCGGCCGTCGGCCTCCTGGGTCACGCGGCCGGTAACCAGCGCCTGCGCGTTGATGACCTTCCAGTCCTCGAAGCGCGGCGCGGCGTCGGGGTTGGAGATCTTCTCGATGAAGGCGCGCTTGTCGATCGGCGCAAACAGGCCCGAACGCTTCAGGTCGGCGGCGACGATGCTGGAGATTTCCGCGCCGATGCCGTCGCCCGACAGGAAGTCGGTGATGGCGACGGGCAGGGGCTCGACATTGCCCTTGTTGACGTCGATTTCCACCAGCGCGCGCGCCGGCAGCGTCGCAAAGGTGCTCATGCCGGCAGCAAGCGCCCCCATGAGCATGATCGTTTTGAAGAAATTCTTCATGAAGCTCGGCCTCTTTGGTCCAATTTGCGGATGGTCAAAACATCTCGCTCGGGTCGAAATTGACGATGACGTCCGCCCAGGCGTCGTATTTGTCGGCGGGCAGGTTGTAGGGTGAGCATTTCAGCACGGCGCGGCGCGCCGACTCGGCCGCGGCGCGCTCGACGCCGCTTGAACCGCCGCCGGAAATGACTTCTGCGCCGCCGTCGACTGCGCCGCTGCGGTCCAGCTTGAACTTCACCGACACGCGCAGGTTCTGCGCGTCGAGGGCACCCGCCGGAATGTTCCAGCAGCGCTGGATCTGTCCGCGCAGCGCATCCATCTCGCTCTGGGAGAGCTTGGCGCCATTGTTGTTGCTGCGGTCGCCGCCCAGCGAAGCCTGTTCGCTCGAGCGCTTGGCGCCGCCGCCGGCCGCCTTCTCCTTGCTCAGAAGGGCGGCGATCTCGTCGGAGTTGAACGACTTCTCGTCCGACTTCTGGGCGGCGGAAGCCGGCTTGGTCGGCTTCTCGGCCTCCTTGCGGTCGGGCGTCTTGGCGGCCTGGGGCTTCTCCGGCTGCGGCTTCGCCGCCGGTGCGGGCGCCGACTTGGGCAACTGCATGGCCTCGGCGTTGGGGCTTTCCGCGGCGATGGCCTCGGCCACCTGGTCGGGCTTTTCCTGCTGCTTGGGTTGCGGCTGCGGTTCCGCTTCCTTCACCGGCGTCGGCTCCGGCTTCGGCTCGGGCTGCTTCACCGGCTCGGGCTTGGGCTGGTCCACTGGCTTTTGCGTCGGCTCCGGCGAGGGCGGCGGCGCATCCGCCGATTCCACCGGCTTGGGCTTGGCCTCCGGCGTCGGCTTCTTGTCGGTGTCGATATTGTTTTCGCCCACCTTCTCGGCGTCGGGCACGATGTCGGGACGCTTGGTCGGCTTGGGCGCCGGCTTCTCGTTCATCGGCGCCTTTTTGTCGCCCTGCTGGATCTGGGTGATCGACTCGATGGGCACGATGTCGACGGGCAGGGACTCCACGTCCGTCACCTCGAAGGCGCGCGGCGCCGACAGCGTGAACAGGCCCAGCCCCAGCGCCGCAGCATGCAGAACAACCGATGTGGTGAGACCGGTTCTCATGCCCTTACTGGTTGTCCTGTTCCTGCAGGGTCACGAGGCCGAGATTCTTGTAGCCGGCGGCCGAGACGCGCGCCATCACCTTCATCACGGTGCCGTAGTCGGCGGTCTTGTCGCCGCGCACATAGATGCGTTCGTCGTAGCCGGTCTTGGAGATCGCCTCCAGCTTGGCCACGATCTCGTCGAGCTCTATCTCGGTTTCCTGCAGATAGATCTGGCCCTTGTCGTTGACCGAGACAGTGATCGGCTGCGTCTCCGAATTCATGGCCTTGGCCTGGGTTTCGGGCAGGTCGATCGGCACGCCGACGGTGAGCAGCGGCGCCGCCACCATGAAGATGATGAGCAGCACCAGCATCACGTCGACGAACGGCGTGACGTTGATTTCGGATATCAGGCCGCCCTTGCCGCGGCCGCGCCTTCTGCCGCGTCCGCCTCGGCTCGATCCGCCTGCGCTTACAGACATTCCCATGATTGCTCGTCCCCTCAGCCCTTGTGGGCGACCTTCTCATCGATTTGGCGCGACAGTATGGCGGAGAACTCGTCGGCAAAGCCTTCCATGCGGGTGGCGAGCTTGCCGGCATCCGATGAAAGCTTGTTGTAGGCGATAACCGCGGGGATAGCCGCGAGCAGGCCGATGGCGGTGGCCAGAAGCGCCTCCGCGATGCCCGGCGCCACCACGGCCAGGTTGGTCGACTTCGAGCCGGCGATCGCCTGGAAGGAGGTCATGATGCCGACCACCGTGCCGAACAGGCCGATGAAGGGCGCGGCCGAGCCGATGGTTGCCAGGAAGCCGAGCTGGCTCTCCATGCGTTCCATCTCGCGGGTCAACGCCAGATCCATGGCCTTGTCGATGCGCGTCTGCAGGCCGAGAGGCGACTTGGCGCCCTTCTCGAAGCTCTTCTTCCATTCGCGCATAGCGGCGACGAAAATCGAGCCCATGCCGATCGTCTTGCGGTCGGAAAGGGTGCGGTAGAGCTCCTCCAGCGACTGGCCTGACCAGAATATCTGCTCGAAGCGGTTCAGCGCGCTGCGCATGCGCCCATAGCTGATGGTCTTGTCGATGACGATGGCCCAGGTCCAGATCGAAGCGCCGAGCAGGCCGAGCATGACCAGCTTCACAACCCAGCCGGCCTGCCAGAACAGCGCCCAGATGGATAGTTGTGCGCCCGGTTCGGCGAGTGCGATGTTTTCCATGTTCAGACAGTCCCTAAAATTTCCGGGCGTGGCTCGCGGCTAGCCCATGCGCATGATCCCATGTGGTCCGTTTGCGAAGCTTCCGGAATGTCCCCAAAATGCGCCGTTCGGGGCCTTTTCAGGGCGAAATTTGGTAAAAGGAAGGCGTCGAAAACACGCAATCTTCACCAGCTTCTTCATGGACTGTTATGGTTAAAGATGAGTTAGGAATAAGGCGGAGTTTCTTGCGCGCCTGTAGTTGACGGGGCTTGCCGGCACGCTGGTCGCAACCATCGGCGGCAATTCTCTTGCGCGCCCTCTGGCATCGGGGCGCACCGCGGTTTATATTCCTTGTCGGCGGTCTGCGCCTCTCGGCAGGAGTAACATTTCCCCGGGGCCTTATCGATCCTTAAGGGAGCTGTCCCTGGGAAGACCCGTGGGTTTTCTCATACGGCGCCCACCTACTTTGTAGGTTCCCGGGATCGACTTCTCCACCGGTTGTGTGGATCGTCACTTCCCTTCCAATTCGTCTCTCGGGCAGCCCGATTTCGCGCCGCGTCGCGAAATTGTCGCTGCCGCGATGCTTCCCGAAACTGGCGTTTTCCATCCTGGCGCGGCATAAGGGCGCCAAAGCGGGGCAGGTGAAGCCGTGACGGAACTGAAGGCATTGAAGAAGCAATTGCGCGCCGAGGCGCTGGCCAGGCGCAATGCGCTGCCGGTCGAATGGCGCATCGAGGCATCGCTCGGCATGGTAGAGGCCGCCAAGGCCATTCCCGTCGAGCCGGGCACGATCGTCTCCGGCTTCTGGCCGATACGCTCCGAGGTCGACGTTCGCCCGCTGATGTTTGCCCTGCAGGAGAGGGGCGCGCGGCTCTGCCTGCCGGCAGTCCTCGACAAGACGACCATCGTGTTCCGCGAACTGTTGCGCGGCGCCGAGCTGGTGGAGACCGGGTTCGGCACCGCCGGCCCCGGAGAGGACGCCTCGGTCCTCGACCCGGATGTGATGCTTATTCCACTGGCCGCCTTCGACGCGCGCGGCCACCGCATTGGCTACGGCGCCGGCTATTACGACCGCGCCATCGCCCGCCTGCACGACAAGGGCCTGCAACCTCGCATGATCGGGGTTGCCTTCGACTGCCAGGAGGTGCCGCTGGTGCCGGACGAGCCGCACGACGTGATCATTCCCGAAATCCTTACAGAAAGCGGGTTGCGCCGCTTCGGTTGACCTCTGTAGAAGGGGAGCGTCCGGCGGACTGCGACCAGGCAGCGATCGCGCTCGCGTCGGCGACGCTGGCATCGCTCGCAGGATCAGACTTTCATGAGACTACTCTTTCTCGGTGACATGGTCGGCAAGTCCGGCCGCACGGCGGTCTGGGAAAGGCTGCCCGGGCTGATCTCCGACTTCCGGCTCGATTTCGTCATCGTCAACGGCGAGAACGCCGCCGGCGGCTTCGGAATTACCGAGGAGATCTTTCGCGAGACGCTGAATGCCGGCGCCGATGTCGTGACCACCGGCAACCACGTCTGGGACCAGCGAGAGGCGCTGACCTTCGCACCGCGCGAGGATCGCTTCCTGCGCCCGGCCAACTTTCCGAAGGGCACGCCGGGGCGCGGCTCCGGCCTCTACATCGCCAGGAACGGCGCACGCGTGCTGGTTTCCAACATCATGGGCCGCGTCTTCATGCATCCCGAGCTCGACGATCCGTTCCAGGCCGCCGAGCGCGAGCTTGCCGCCTGCCCGCTCGGCGAGCAGGCCGACGCGGTCGTCATCGACTTCCATGCCGAGGCGACCAGCGAGAAGATGTGCTTTGCACATTTCGTAGACGGCCGCGCCAGCCTTGTCGTGGGCACGCACACCCACCAGCCCACCGCCGACCACCAGATCCTCAATGGCGGCACCGCCTATCTGACCGATGCCGGCATGTGCGGCGACTACGATTCCTCGCTCGGCATGGACAAGGAAGAGCCGCTCAACCGCTTCCTGTCCAAGGTGCCCAAGGGCCGCTTCGAGGCTGCAAACGGCCCGGCCACCATCTGTGGCGTTGGTGTCGAGATCTCGGACAGCACCGGTCTTGCCGAAAAGGTCGCGCCACTTCGGCTCGGGGCCCGGCTTGAAGAAACCGTGCCATCTTTCTGGTAGGCGGCGTTGAAGTAGGGCAGGTGCCTACCTACCTCTGCCGGACATTATCCGGACAGGGAACCCACCGCAGATGCCGATCATCGAGTTTCTGGCGCCGCACTTCGCCTTCCTGAGCGAACCGACGGCCTGGGCGGCCCTTGTCACGCTTATCGTGATGGAGGTGGTGCTCGGCATCGACAACCTGATCTTCATCTCAATCCTCACCAACAAGCTGCCGAAGGAACAGCAGTCGCGGGCGCGCCGGCTGGGCATCGGCGCAGCCCTGATCATGCGGCTGCTGCTGCTCGCCACCATCTCCTTCATCGTGCAGCTGACCACGCCGGTCTTCACCGCCTTCGGCCACGCCTTCTCATGGCGCGACATCATCCTGATCGCCGGTGGCCTGTTCCTGGTCTGGAAGGCCACGCGTGAAATCCACCAGGCCGTCGATCCGCACAGCGAAAACGAGCACGACATCGCCAGCGGCACGCTGAAGCTCAGCCTCGGGGCGGCGATCTTCCAGATCCTGCTGCTCGACCTGGTGTTCTCGGTGGATTCGATCATCACCGCCGTGGGCATGACCGACGAGATCGTCATCATGTACATCGCCGTCATCGCTGCCGTCACCGTGATGCTGGTGGCGGCCGATCCGCTGGCCAAGTTCATCGCAGCCAACCCCAGCATCGTCATGCTGGCGCTGGGCTTCCTCCTGATGATCGGCATGACGCTGATTGCCGACGGCATGGGCTTCCACGTGCCCAAGGGCTATATTTATGCAGCGATGGGTTTTTCGGCGCTGGTCGAGGCGCTCAACATGCTGGCGCGGCGTCGCCGCAGCGAAGGCGAGGGCGGCCGGTAGGCAAGGTCGCCTTTGCTTGCCGCCGAAAGGTGGTCCGGCTGGACGTTTGGCCGCGATTTATTTATAAGCCGGCCCATTCCAGATAGCCGAATTCAACGACAGCAGGGGTTCCATGGCTGGCCATTCACAATTCAAGAACATCATGCACCGCAAGGGCCGCCAGGATGCAGCGCGGTCCAAGATGTTTTCCAAGCTCGCGCGCGAAATCACGGTTGCGGCCAAGCAGGGCCTGCCTGACCCGGCGATGAACCCGCGCCTCAGGCTGGCGATCCAGAACGCCAAGGCCGAGTCGATGCCGAAGGACAACATCCAGCGCGCCATCAACAAGGCTTCGGGCGGCGACGCCGAGAACTATGAGGAAGTGCGCTACGAGGGCTATGGCCCGGGCGGCATTGCCGTCATCGTCGAGGCGCTGACCGACAACCGCAACCGCTCTGCCTCAAATGTGCGCGCCGCCTTCACCAAGGCCGGCGGGGCGCTCGGCGAAACCGGCTCGGTTGCCTTCATGTGGGACCGCGTCGGCGAGATTGTCTACCCGGCCTCCGCCGGCAGCGCCGACAAGGTAATGGATGCGGCCATCGAGGCCGGTGCGGAAGACGTCCAGTCCGACGAGAACGGCCACACCATCCTGTGCGCCTTCGAGGACCTGGGCGATGTTTCCAAGGCGCTCGAAGCCTCGCTTGGCGAAGCCCAGTCGGTCAAGCCGATCTGGAAGCCGCAGAACAACATCCCGGTGGACGAGGATCGCGCCCAGTCCATCCTCAAGCTCATCGCCACCCTCGAGGACGACGACGACGTGCAGAACGTCTACGCCAATTTCGAGGTCGACGAAGCGACCCTCGCCAAGCTCAGCGCGGCATGACCACGCCTGCGCCGAAGGCCCGCATCGCCATCACCTACTGCACCCAGTGCATGTGGATGCTGCGTGCGGGCTGGCTGGCGCAGGAACTGCTCTCCACCTTCGGCACGGATCTCGGCGAGGTGGCGCTGGTGCCGGGCACCGGCGGCATCTTCGAGATCACCTGCAACGGCGAACTCGTCTGGGAGCGCAAGCGCGACGGCGGCTTCCCGGAAGCCAAGGTGCTCAAGCAGCGCGTTCGCGACATCATCGATCCCGAGCGCGATCTCGGCCATTCGGACCGCAAGGCAACCGACCCGGCCTGAATCCATCTGGATTTCAGTGGCAGGCCCAACCGCATCGCCACAGATAAGCGCCAATCGCCTTCCATTCGATATGCGCCCTGATTTCCAGGCGGCACTCCATCGAGGGAACAAAGCATGACATCGAGGCCACGCGTTGCAGTTCTGTTCGGCGGGCGCTCCGCCGAGCATGAGGTTTCCATCCTTTCCGCAAGCAACGTGGTCAAGGCGATCGACGCCGCCAGTTACGAGGTGGTGCCGATCGGCATAGGCCGCGATGGCCGCTGGTTCCTGGCTTCTCTCGGCCCTGACGGCGCATTGCCCCAGGCGGTGCCCGGAAGCGGCACGGAGGTGAGCCTCCTGCCCGGCGGCAAGGGGCGGCTGGTCGCGGTGCCTGACGCCGGTGCACCATTCGAACTGCCGAAGATCGACGTGCTCTTTCCCGTCCTGCATGGCCCGTTCGGGGAGGACGGCACGGTGCAGGGCCTGGCCGAGGTTGCGGACGTGCCTTACGTCGGCTGCGGCGTGCTCGGCTCGGCCAACGCCATGGACAAGGATGCGGCCAAGCGGCTGATGAAGGAGGCCGGGCTGCCTGTGGCGCGTGGCGTGACCGTGCATGCCGGCGAGCGGCCTTCCTTCGAAGCTGTCAAGGCGCAGCTGGGCTTGCCGGTCTTCGTCAAGCCGGCGCGACAGGGCTCTTCGGTGGGCGTGAGCAAGGCCGAGACGGCCGCGCAGCTGGAAACCGCGCTGGACGAGGCTTTCAGGCACGACCGCAAGGTGCTGATCGAGGAGTTCGTGGCGGCCCGCGAGGTCGAGTTCGCGGTGCTCGAGCAGGTCGACGGAGCGCTGATTGTTTCAGTGCCGGGCGAGATCGTGCCGGCCGCAAGCCACGGCTTCTATACCTACGAGGCCAAATATATCGATGCCGAAGGGGCTGCCCTGCGCATTCCCGCCGAGCTGCCGCAGGCGGCGACGGGCGCGCTGCAGGAGATCGCCCGCAAGGCCTTCCTGGCGCTCGGTTGCGAGGGCATGGCGCGTGTCGATTTCTTCGTTCGCGCCGACGGCAGCGCGCTCGTCAACGAGGTCAACACCATCCCCGGCTTCACCAACATCAGCATGTATCCGAAGACGCTCGCCGCAAGCGGCATCGCCTATCCCGACCTCGTCGGCCGGCTGATCGAGCATGCCGTGGCGCGCTGGCAGCGGCAGACCGCATGATCCGAACCGAAGGACCGCGTCAGCGAAAAGTTGCAGACTTTTCGGACAAGATCATGCGGCAACAAAAGCATGATCCCGAACCAACAAAAAAACCCGCCTCGAAGGCGGGTTTTTTTACAATCTCGGACTCGATGGCGCGGCTTAGATGCCAAGGCCTTCGTAGCGCTTCTTGAACTTCGACAGGCGGCCGCCGCGGTCGAGCAGCGTCTGCTGGCCCCCGGTCCAGGCCGGATGGGTCGACGGATCGATGTCGAGGTTCATCGTGTCGCCTTCCTTGCCCCAGGTCGAGCGCGTCTGGTATTCGGTGCCGTCAGTCATGACGACCTTGATGACGTGGTAGTCGGGATGGATATCGGCCTTCATCGCACTTTTCCTGCTTTTGGGCGCGGTTCGCGGCTTGCGCCTGCGGCGATGCGCCTCTTTTGAAAATTCAAAGCCGCAGCTATTGAGAGGCCGCGGCTTCTAAAACGGTCGGCGTGCCTATACATCAGGCAAATGCGAATCTCAAGGCCGCAGCGGCGGTTTCGCGCCGATGACCGAAAGGACGGACAAGATGGCTGAAACCGGGCGGACTGTGGAAAAGCAAACCCGTCGCTCCCTCAAGCCGCTACGCAGCCTCTCTCCCTACCTCACGCGCTATCGCGGCCTCGTGGTGGGCGCCGGCGTGTCGCTGGTCATGGCCGCGGCCACCACGCTGACGCTGCCCATCGCCGTGCGGCGCATGATCGATCACGGCTTCTCCACTTCCGATTCGGGCTTCATCGCCAGCTATTTTTCCATGCTGGTGATCATGGCGGCATTGCTGGCGCTGGCTTCGGCCTGCCGCTATTATTTCGTCATCACGCTGGGCGAGCGTGTGGTGGCCGACATCCGCCGCGACGTCTTTGCCCATGTCACCCGGCTGTCGCCGGCCTTCTTCGACACCGCGCAGTCGGGCGAGATCGTGTCGCGGCTGACCGCCGACACCACCCAGGTGAAGTCGGCCGTCGGTGCCACGGCTTCCGTTGCGCTGCGCAACCTCATCCTCTGCTTCGGCGCCATCGGCATGATGGTGGTCACCAGCCCCAAGCTTTCCGGGCTGGTGCTGGCCGCCATTCCGGTCATCGTGCTGCCGCTGGTGGCTTTCGGCCGCTCGGTGCGCCGCAAGTCGCGCGCCGCGCAGGACACGCTGGCCGACGCCACGGCCTACGCCAGCGAGCAGATCGGGGCCATGCGCATCCTGCAGGCCTTCACCAACGAGAAGCTGGTGACGGGCCGCTTCGCGCGCGCCGTGGATATTTCTTTCGAGGCGGCACGCTCGTCCATCCTTGCGCGCTCCTTCCTCACCTTCTTTGCCATCTTCACCATTTTCGCCTCCGTGGTGGCGGTGCTGTGGTTCGGCTCGCGCGACGTGCTGTCGGGCTCGATTTCTGCCGGCACGCTCGGCCAGTTCCTGCTCTACTCGGTCTTCGCAGCCGGCGCGCTCGGCGCCCTGTCGGAAGTGTGGGGCGACCTCAGCCAGGCGGCGGGTGCTGCCGAACGGCTCACGGAAATCCTCGCCGAAGAGCCGCAGATCATCGCGCCGGCCACACCCCTGGCATTGCCGGCAAAGGCCGAGGGCCGGGTCGAGTTCCGCGACGTCTCATTCGCCTATCCGGCACGGCCCGACCGGCCGACGCTGCACAATGTCAGCTTTTCGATCCAGCCGGGCGAGACGGTCGCGATCGTCGGCCCTTCGGGCGCGGGCAAGAGCACCATCTTCTCGCTGATCCTGCGCTTCTACGACCCCCTTTCGGGCTCGGTGCTGATCGACGGCGTGGACGTCTCCAGGGCCGATCCGCAGGCGGTGCGCGCGCGCACGGCAATCGTGCCTCAGGACGTCACCGTCTTTGCCGCGACGGCCGGCGAGAACATCGCCTTCGGCCGGCCGGGCGCCTCGCCGGATGATATCCGGGCGGCGGCGCGCGATGCGCTGGCCGACGAATTCATCGAAAAGCTCGAGAAAGGCTATGACACGCCGGTTGGCGAGCGCGGCGTCATGCTGTCGGGCGGCCAGCGCCAGCGCGTGGCGATAGCCCGCGCCATCCTGCGCGACGCGCCGATCCTGCTGCTGGACGAGGCCACCTCCGCGCTCGACGCGCAGAGCGAAACTGCGGTGCAGACCGCGCTGGAGCGGCTGATGCAGGGCCGCACCACAATCGTCATCGCCCATCGGCTCGCGACAGTGCTCAAGGCCGACCGCATCCTGGTGATGGATGGCGGCCGCATCGTCGAGGAAGGCACCCACGCCTCGCTGGTGCGCAAGGGCGGCGTCTATGCCGAGCTCGCCCGCCTGCAGTTCGAGACCGGCGCCACCGCCTTCCAGGCGGCGGAGTAGCTATCGCCCGGCCGCATGCCTTCCGGCGGCGCGGCCCGAAAAAATGCAGCCGCCAAGGAACGTGCCTTCCAGCGCGTTGTAGCCGTGGTAGCCCCCGCCGCCGAAGCCGGCCACCTCGCCCGCCGCATAAAGGCCGGGAATCGGCTCGCCGGCCGCATCCAGCACCTGCGCGTTGAGATTGGTGTGCAGCCCGCCCAGCGTCTTGCGGGTGAGGAAGTTGAGCCGCACGGCGATCAATGGGCCGTTGGCCGGATCGAGGATCTTGTGCGGCCTGGCCGTGCGCACCAGGCGGTCGCCGAGATAGTTGCGCGCGCCGCGTATGGCGGTTACCTGCGCATCCTTCGAGAACGGATTGTCGATTTCCCGGTCGCGCGCCTCGATCTGGTTACGCAGATGGTCGTGGTCGATCAGTTGCTCGCCTGTCAGCGCGTTCATGCCCTCCACCAGATCGCGAAGATTGTCGCGCACCACAAAATCCTCGCCGTGCTGCTTGAAGGCTTCCACCGGCGGCGGCGCGCCGGCCCCGCGCCGGCTTTTCAGCACCGCGCGCCAGCTCTTGGACGTAAAATCCGGGTTCTGCTCGGAGCCCGAAAGCGCGAACTCCTTCTTGATGATTTTTTGGGTCAGCACGAACCAGGAATAGTCTTGGCCCGTCGCCAAAATCGCCTTCAGCGTCGACAGCGTGTCGAAGCCGGGCAGGCACGGCGCAGCCAGCCGGTTGCCCCGCGCGTCGAACCACAGCGACGACGGCCCGGGCAGGATGCGGATGCCGTGGTTCGGCCAGATCGGCGCCCAGTTCTTCACGCCCTCGGTGTAGTGCCACATGCGGTCGCCATTGATGACCGAAGCACCCGCTTCCTGTGCAATCGCCACCATGCGCCCGTCGACATGATGCGGCACGCCGGCGACCATGTTCTTCGGCGGGGGCCCGAGGCGTTCCCGCGGCCAGTTCTGCCGCACCAGCTCGAAATTGCCGCCGATGCCGCCGGGGGTGACCAGCACCGCGCCAGCGCTGAACTCGAATTCGCCGACCGTGCCGCGCCCGGACTTTTGGCCGCGCTCCACGGTGGACGGTTCGAGGATTTCGCCGGCGATGCCGGTGATCGCGCCATTGGTCCTGATCAGTCGGCTGGCCTGATGTCGGAACTTCAGCTCGATCCGCTCCGCCGAGGTGTGTTCGCGCACGCGTCGCAAGAACGGTTCCAGCACGCCGGGGCCCGTGCCCCAGGTGATATGGAAGCGCGGCACGGAGTTGCCGTGGCCGGTGGCCAGCGCGCCGCCCCGCTCGGCCCAGCCCACCACCGGAAACCAGCGCATGCCCTGCGCGTGCAGCCAGGGGCGCATTTCGCCGGCCGCGAAGTCGATGAAAGCTTCGGCCACCTTGCGCGGCCAAAAGTCCTCCGGCCGGTCGAACTGCGCCGAGCCCAGCCAGTCCTGCAGCGCAAGCTCGCGGCTGTCCCTGATGCGCATGCGGCGCTGCTCGGGACTGTCGACGAAGAACAGTCCGCCCAGCGACCAGAAGGCCTGGCCGCCGAGCGAGTTTTCGCCTTCCTGTTCGAGGATGATCACCCGCTTGCCGGCATCCGCCAGCTCGGCCGCTGCCACCAGTCCGGCCAGCCCGCCGCCCACGACGATCGCATCCGCCTGCTCCGCCATCCTTTTGGTCTCCCTCACCTCACGGCCAGTTTCGGCGAAAGGCGGGGGAGATCAAGCGGGAAAATGGGGAGGGCACTTTCGCCGGCGCAACGCCCGCAAGGCAGGGGACAATCGCATATGGATCGTGATTGACCGGCCTTGTACCCCCACCCCTAACCCCTCCCCACAAGGGGGAGGGGGACGATCTCGTCATCATGGTCACCAAAAACGGTGAAGATTGGTGCTGGAGGCAGTCCAACGAAGTTCCCCTCCCCCTTGTGGGGAGGGGTAGGGGTGGGGGGCCTTTCAAATGCGATTGCCCCGCCCGCAAGGCAGGGGGCGAGGAAACGCCAAGCGCCGGAGGGTATTCTTCGTCCCGATCGGGGCATCAAACCCCGTAGCGCTGCTTCAGATGCTCCGTGAAATACTTCGCGTTCAGCTTCTCGCCCGTTGCGCGTTCCAGAAGCTCCGGCGTCGAATAGCGCGAGGCCTGCGACCAGATGTTGTCGCGCCGCCAGCTGTTCACCGTCTCGAAATCGCCCCTGGCGATCTCTTCATTCACGTCCGGATGCTGCCGCGTCAGCGCCGCCCATTGCTGCGCCGCCATCATGGCGCCCAGCGTATAGGAGGGGAAATAGCCGAAGGCCGCGCTCGGCCAGTGCACGTCCTGCATCGGGCCGTCGGCCGGGTTGTCGATGGTGGAAAGGCCGAGATAGTCGCGCATCTTGGCGTCCCAGGCTTCCGGCAAGTCGACCGGGCTCAGCTTGCCGCTCACCAGCTCCTGCTCCAGCTCGAAGCGCAGGATTACGTGCAGCGGATAGGTCACCTCGTCGGCGTCGACACGGATCAGGCCGGGCTCCACCTGGTGGACATGGGCGAGGATGTCGGCCTTGTTCCAGTGCTCGCCGAGATGTTCTTCCATCAGCGGCAGCCCCCAGTCCCAGAAGGCCGGGTTGCGACCGAGCTGCTTTTCCACGAACAGGCTCTGGCTCTCGTGCACGGCCATGCCGCGCGCCTTGCCGAGCGGCCAGTGCGACCATTCCTGCGGCAGGTTCTGTTCGTAGAGCGCGTGGCCGGTCTCGTGCAGCACGCCCATCAGCGAAGACAGGAAGTCGGTGGTCTTGTAGCGGGTGGTGATCCTCACGTCCGTCGGCACGCCACCGCAGAACGGATGGTGCGAGACCGACAGGCTGCCGCGCGTCAGATCGAAGCCCACCGCCGCCATCATCGCAAGGCCCAACTCGCGCTGCCGCTCAAACGGGTAGACGCCGGAGAGCGGTTTCAGCGGCGTCTTTGCCAACCGCGCGGCCTGCGCCTCCAGCGCTTCCGGCACGAAGCCCTTCAGGAAAATCTTCAGTTCATCGAACACCGGCGCAATGTCGGCGGCGCGGTTGCCGGGGTCATATTGCTCCATCAGCGCGTCATAGGGGGCAAGACGGAGCGCGTCGGCGCGCATGGCGGCTTCCTCGCGCACCAGTGCGATCACGCCCTCCAGCGCCGGCAGGAAGCCGGCCCAGTCGTTCTTGGCGCGCAGGTCGCGCCATAGCTGCTCGCAGCGCATGCGCGCCACCGTCTGCCGCTCGACGAATTCGGAGGGCAGGCAGGTCATGTTGGTGTATTGCCGCTTGAATTCGCGCAGAGCGGCCTGGCGGTCGATGTCCAGCGCCTCGCCTTCGGCAGCGCCGATCCAGTCGGCGATTTCCGGAGCGGTCGCCTGCCGATGGTGCATGCCAGCGATTGCCGCAATTGCCTCGGCGCGCTTCTCGCCGCCGCCCACCGCCATGTGGGTCGCCTCGTCGGCGCCGAGAATGGCCAGCGCGTGTTCCAGCGCCTCGAGCTTGCGGCCGAGCTGGTCGAGTTTTGCGAATGACATGGTGCCTCCGGACTTTCTGCTGGTCGGAGAGGAACACCAACGCGCCGCGGCATGCAAGCCCCGGCGCAGCGCCTCAGCGCTCCGTCAGCTTCAGCTCGATGCGGCGGTTGCGCGAGCGCGCCTCGTCGGTGCCGGCCGCGTCCAGCGGCTGGTATTCGCCGAAGCCGGCGGCCACCAGCCGGTTGGCCGGCACGCCGTTCTCGATCAGGAATTTCACCACCGAGGTCGCGCGGGCCGAAGAGAGCTCCCAGTTGTCGCGATAGCGCCCGGCGCCTGAAAGCGGGCGGTCGTCGGTGTGGCCGTCCACGCGCAGCACCCAGTTGATCTCGGGCGGAATTTCCTTCTGCAGGTCGATGATGGCGTCGGCCAGCTTCTTCATCTCGGTGCGGCCGGCATCGTTGATGACCTCGGAGCCGACCGGAAACAGCACTTCCGACTGGAAGACGAAACGGTCGCCGACGATGCGGATGTTCTCGCGATCCGACAGGATTTCGCGCAGGCGGCCGAAGAAGTCGGAGCGATAGCGGTTCAACTCCTGCACCCGCTGCGCCAGCGCCACGTTGAGCCGCTTTCCGAGGTCGGCGATCTTGGTGTTGGATTCGCGATCCTTGGCCTCGGAGGCTTCCAGCGCCTGTTCCAGCGCGCCGATCTGCTTGCGTAGCGCAGCGATCTGCTGGTTCAGCAGTTCGACCTGCGACAGCGCCCGCTGGCTGACCTGGCGCTGCTCGTCCAGTTCGCCGCTCAGCGAGCCGATGCGTGCTTCGGCTGCCGCGCCGGCGCCCGAGCCCTGCGCCAGAAGCTGCTCCAGCCGGCTCTTTTCTGATTCCATGGCCGAAAGCGATGCCTGCAGGTTGGCCAGCGAATCCTGCGCGTCCTGGCTGTTGGATTTTTCCAGCGCCAGAAGCTGCGTCAGCTCGTTGATCTGCGAGTTGAGGCGGTTCAACACCTCGTCCTTGCCGGTGATCTCGCGGCTGAGCAGGAACTGCGCCAGCACGAAGACGGAAAGCAGGAACATGATGGCCAGGAGCAGCGTCGACAGCGCGTCGACGAAGCCCGGCCAGTAGTCGATGCGGCGGTCGCTGCGCCGGCGGCTCAGCGCCATGTCAGCTGTGCTCCCTCGTCTTCAAGGCTTCGGCGATCTTTTCCAGCGTCGCCCGCATCGCCTGCTGTTCCTGCGACTGCGCCTCCACCCAGTCGCGCATGATCTGCTGTTCGGAGCGCATGTTCTTCACAAGGCCGGAAATGCCGTCGGCCAGATTGGCCATGGCGGTGGCCACGCGCGGGCTGGAGCCGCCGCTTTCCTGAAGGCTGTGCAACCGCTCGGCCAGCACGCGGAGCTCTTCGGAGGAGCCGGCATGGACGGGCTCGGCCACGGGCTGGATGTCGGAGGAGAGATCGGTGACCGAGGACAGCCAGTTTTCAAGCTCGGTGTAGAACCGCGTCTGCGCCCGGCCCGATTGCAGATCGAGGAAGCCCAGCACCAGCGAGCCGGCGAGGCCGAACAGCGATGACGAGAAGGCCGTGCCCATGCCGGCCAACGGCGCGGCAAGGCCGGCCT
Source organism: Mesorhizobium sp. KR2-14 (assembly GCF_040049255.1). Lineage (NCBI taxonomy): Bacteria > Pseudomonadati > Pseudomonadota > Alphaproteobacteria > Hyphomicrobiales > Phyllobacteriaceae > Mesorhizobium > Mesorhizobium sp. KR2-14. Next base: position 413,323 of record NZ_JBDZDR010000003.1, read on the forward strand.
TCAGCGCATCGAGCACGGCTGCGGTGTCGCCGCTGCCGGGGTCCAGCGACTGGATCGTGTCGCCGATCGAGCCGATCGTGTGCAACAGGCCCCAGAAGGTGCCGAGCAGGCCCAGAAACACCAGAAGCCCGATCAGATAGCGCGAGATGTCGCGGCTTTCGTCGAGGCGCGTGGCGATCGAGTCCAGCATCGTGCGCATCGAGTTTGTCGAGAGCGCGGTTGAGGACGAGCGGCCGAGCAGCGCCTTCATCGGCGCCAGCAGCACCGGCGTCGTGGTTTCCGAGCCGGCGCGGAAGGAATTCACCCAGCGCACCTCACGAAACAGCCGCGTCACCTGCAGGAACGCCAGCAGAATGCCGATCAGGAGCACGCCCAGGATCAGCCCGTTCAGGCCGGGATTGGTCGCGAAGGCCGATGAAATCTGCCGGGTCAGGATCGCCGCGATGAAAGCGACGATGGCCAGGAACACCAGCATCGACAGGAGGAATACCTGCGGGCTCGACAGCTTGTGCGGGTCGTAGTTCGCCGCCTCGGCAGCTTCTCCCGTTCCGATTTGTCTCAGCAACGCCATGCGCACCCCGATTTTCCGATGGCTGGAGCTTTTCGGGCAGGCCGCGTCTCGCGCGTTCGCCTGCGCTCCAGGTCGTCAGTCCTTGTGAACCGCCGGGATGATCGCACCCGCCGGGTCACCCGCCAAACTGCCTGTGACTCTAAACGGAAATGTGACGAAATTGAAAGCCGCTTCCTGCTCCGGGGCGAGGAAAGCGGCATTGCAGGCCTTCGGTCGTGGGCTGCGACGTCTCGAGGGCGGCGTTTCACCGCCATACGGTCGCGCGGGCCCATGTTCTGCCCGCCCGCGCCGCCGCAGGATCAGCGTGTCGTCACCGGCTTCTTCAGCGTCTTCAGCAGCGCGCGGTGGATCGCCTCGTTGCCGGCCACGATGGTGCCGTTGTCCAGCATGTTGCTGCCGCCCTGCTTGTCGGAGACGAAGCCGCCGGCCTCGCGGATCATCAGGATTCCTGCCGCCATGTCCCAGGGGGCCAGCGGCTCTTCCCAGAAGCCGTCGAGGCGGCCGGCGGCGACATAGGCAAGGTCGAGGGCGGCGGCACCGATGCGGCGGATGCCCGCCGTCTCGCCCATCACGTTGCGCAGCTCGACCAGGAAGTGGCCGTGATGGCCGCGGCCCAGATGCGGAATGCCGGTGCCGACGACCGCGTCGGAAAGCTTGGTCCGGCCCGCCACCCTCAGGCGGCGGTCGTTGAGGAAGGCCCCGCCGCCGCGCTCGGCGGTGTAGAGCTCGTCCATCGCCGGATTGTAGATCACGCCCGCGACGATCTGGCCCTGCCGCTCGAGCGCGATGGAAATCGCGAACATCGGCAGGCCGTGCAGGAAGTTGGTGGTGCCGTCCAGCGGGTCGACGATCCAGCGGTGCTGGTCGTCCTCGCCTTCGACGACGCCGCGCTCCTCCATCAGGAAGGAGTAGCCGGGCCGCGCCCGCGACAACTCGGCGTGGATGATCTCCTCGGCCTTGCGGTCGGCCTGGCTGACATAATCGCCGGGGCCCTTCAGCGAGACCTGCAGGTTCTGCACCTCGCCGAAGTCGCGCGCCAGCGAGCGTCCGGCCTTCATCGCGGCCTGGACCATGACATTGAGAATCGCCGAACGCGCCATTTTTCCAGTCTCCGGCGCCGCGCTTAGTCTGCGCGGCGGATGTAGGTGATTTCGTTGGTGTCCACGATGATACGCTCGCCGGACTCGATGAAGGGCGGCACCAGAACACGAATGCCGTTCTCGAGCACGGCCGGCTTGTAGGACGAAGCGGCCGTCTGGCCCTTCACCACCGGGTCGGCTTCGGTGATGGTCAGCGTCACCTGGTCGGGAAGCGCAATGCCGATCGGCTTCTCTTCGTAGAGCTCGACAGTCACCATCATGCCGTCCTGCAGGAAGGCCGCGCGCTCGCCCACGAAATCCTTGTTGAGCTCGAGCTGCTCATAGCTCTCGGTGTCCATGAACACCAGCGATTCGCCCTGCTCGTAGAGGAACGAAAAGTCCTTCTGCTCGAGCCGCACCTTTTCGACCGTCTCGGCGGAGCGGAAGCGCTCGTTGAGCTTGGTGCCGTTGATGAGGTTCTTCAGCTCGACCTGGTTGTAGGCGCCGCCCTTGCCGGGCTTCACGTGGTTGGTCTTGACCGCCACCCAAAGGCCGCCGTCATGCTCGATGACGTTGCCGGGACGGATTTCATTGCCGTTGATCTTGGCCATTGGTGCACTGTTCCGGAAAGATTGCCCGCCCGATCGGCGGTTTCGGGGCTTCCAAGACCACAATTTGTGTGGAGAGGCAAGAGACAGGCACAAAAGCGACGTGCTTGCCGATGCGTTTTTGATGCGATTGCGGCGGCTCGCCGGCCTGTCATTCGCGGTAATCAGCGCAGCCGGTTGGCCCGGTAGAGCGCCTGCTTCAGCTCCTCGTCCGTCAGCCCGTCCAGAAGGTCGTCCATGACCGGGTCGGTCAGCCCGGCGCGCCGCGCCAATATGTACCAGGCTGCCGCAGTGACGGTGTCGGGATCGGTGCCCAACCCGTTCATGTAGAGCTTGGCGAGCCGGTTCTGGGCCGCCACATTGCCGCCGGCGGCGGCGCGCAGCATCCAGGAAAAGCCCGCCTTTTCCTCGCGGGGGCCGCCGCGCCCGCTCACCATCCAGGTGCCGAGGTCGAGCTGTGCGGTGTCGTAGCCCTGGCGCGCGGCCAGAACCAGCCAGCGCCGGGCCTCGGCGTCATCGTGCTTCTTGCCGCCGACGCCATTGGCGTAGAGTTGAGACATGGCATATTGCGCGTCCGCCAGGCCGGCCTGCGCGGCGCGCTCGTAATAGACGGCGGCTTCCTCGAGCCCCTTGGCGCCCGCGTCGCGCGCCACCAGCATCTGCGCAAAGTTGAACTGCGCCAGCCGGTTGCCCGCTTCGGCCGCCGACTGCATTAGCGCAAAGGCGGCCTTGGGGTCCTTCTTGACGAGGCTGCCGTCGAGCAGCATCAGCGCATATTGGAACTGGGCTTCGGGAACACCCTGCTCGGCGGCCAGCCTGTACCACTTGGCCGCTTCCTTGTTGTTGCGCGCCACGCCCAGCCCGCGCGAGAGGATTTCGGCCACCAGCGTCTGCGCGGCGGCATTTCCGGCTTCCGCGCGCGTCATCGCCAGGTTGTAGGCCGTCTTGTAGAGGCCGCGCTGGAAGGCACCGTAGGCCGGGTCGGTCTTGGCGCCTCCGAAACGGTCCTGGTCCGGCTCGCTGCCGGTAGCCTTCCCGCCGAAACGCTGGGGGTCGAACGCGTCCGTGGGCGTCGGCAGCGGCGTCATCTCCTTCGGAGCCGGCGTCGTGGTGGGCAACGTCTTCTGTTCCGCCGGCGCGCCGGCGGTCTCCTGCGCCAGCGTGGCCGACGGGAACGCCGCCAGCATCAGTGCCAGGAAAAGCGCGGGGCCGGAGTATCTCGAAGCTGTCACCATCGGTTCCTCCGCTAATCGGACTCGACGAAGAAGCGCGGCGCGGTTTCGTCGAGCACGGCGTTGGCTTTCTCGATCGCCTGTTTCGGGTCGATGCCATCGCCGAAGACCGCGCTTGACAGCGCCACGAACTCCGCGCCGGTCGCGGCCACCGCTTCCACCGAGGCAATGTCGGAGCCCGCCATCACGATGCAGGGAATTTCGACCATTTCCGCCCACCAGCGCCCGAGCGCCAGGTTGCGGTTGTGCGGCTCGGGCTTGTTGTCGTAGCCGAAGCGGCCGAAGAACATGTAGTCGGGGCGCGCCTCGCCAAGTTCCAGCGCCTCGTCGCGCGTCTTGGCGCCGCCGGCGCCCACCATCATCTTCGCCTGGTGGCGCTCGATCGCCTCTTCCAGATCCTCCCGCCCGCATTCCAGGTGAATGCCGTCAGCGCCCACCCGCCCGGCAACGCGGGTGTCATCGGCAATGACCACCGCGATGCCCGCGTTCTGCGCCACGGGAACGATGCGCGCGGCAAAGGCCTGGAAAGCGGCTTCGTCGCGGCCGAAAGCCGGCACTATGAGCGAGGCGATGTCGCCGCCGGCTATCGCCTGGCGAAGCCGCGCTTCGAACTGCTCCGGCGTCTCGCCGGCGGGGGCGATCAGCACGATGCGGCAGCGGTTGGGCGTGGTGGCTTCGGTCATCATGGCGTTCCGGTGTTCAGGCCCCATGCAGGGCGATCATGGTTGGATTTTGGCATAGTTGAAGACAGGCGGCTTGAACAGCCGGACATCTTGGCCTGCGGCCGTCGCCATTGTTTCAGGCTCTTAACCATTTTTGAGGGTACAAGCCCGAACCCCACCTTCTTATAGCCGTTTCTCCGTCTTAGAGCACAGCCCGAAATGGCATGCATCACCGCCAAGTGCGCTGGCTGTCGGAATTGTAACATGCATAAGGCTTCGTGGCGGCCATGACGACAACAGCACCTTCCAAGCGCGATACCCGCATCGACGTGTTCCGGGCGTTGGCGCTTCTGACGATCTTCGTCAACCACGTGCCGGGCACGATCTATGAGTATGTCACCCACAAGCACTTCGGTTTTTCCGACTCGGCCGAGGCGTTCGTGCTGATCTCAGGCATCGCCATCGGGCTTGCCTACGGCACCAAGTTCAAGCCCGGCAACCGCCTTCTGGTCACGATCAAGGCCTGGCGGCGCGCGGGCGTGCTCTATGTCACCCATATCATGACGACGATGGCGACGCTGGCGATCTTCGCCGGCGCGGCCGTCTATTTTGCAAGGCCGGACCTCCTCACGCTGATCAACATCAAGACCGTGATGGAAGACACGCCGCGCGCCCTGTTCGGCATCGTCACGCTCGGGCACCAGCTCGGCTACAACAACATCCTGTCGATGTATGCCGCGCTGCTTGTGATGATGCCGCTGTTCCTCGTGCTGAGCAATGTCAGCCTGCGGCTGACGGTTGCCGTGTCGGGGCTCATCTGGCTGGCCTGCGGCGTCTACAAGATCGCCCCCGTCAACTACCCGACCGCCGGCTACTGGTTCCTCAACCCGCTGTCCTGGCAGTTCCTGTTCGTCATCGGCTTTGCTGCCATGCTGCACGTCAAGCGCGGCGGCGACATCGCCTTCCGGCCGTGGCTGGCCGGGGCGGCCGCCGCCTATGCGCTGCTGGCGCTGGCCTGGGTGCGCGTCCCGCTCTGGGGCGTGGACATTTCCTTCGGCCTGCCGGCCGTGCTGACCGGCTTCGACAAGACGTTCCTGTCGCTGCCGCGCCTGGCCCACGTGCTGGCGCTCGCCTATCTGGTCGTCGCCATACCGGTGCTGTCAAATCTCGCCCGCACCCGCGCCGACAACCCGCTGGCCATCCTCGGCCGCCACTCCCTGCCGATCTTCATCGCCGGCACGGTGCTCGCGATGATCGGCCAGGTCATGAAGACGGTGAGCCCCGGCGGCACGCTCTACGACACGGTGTTGCTTTCGACCGGCATCGCCCTGCAGTTCGCGCTGGCCTACTATCTCGACTGGCTGGCAAAGGCCCGCCGCGGCGCGGACAAGCCGTCGGCGACGACGGAAGCGCCAAGGGCGACCGCGCCACGCCCGCTTGGCGGCAAGGTGCCGGCCGTGGCAGTCGCCCGCTCGCCGGAGCGTTAGTCCGGCCCAGCCGGCCGCCTGGCAGGTGCGCCGGCCGCGTTGCCGCAGGCGGGCTCAAGCCTGATGACGCCGCCCCATGCTGCCGCTAAAGTCTGCGGAGTTTATCGCTATCGGGGGTCGTCATGGCCAGCATCTACGACAGCGGGCTAGACCGCAAACCTGCCAACCACCAGCCGCTGACGCCGCTGACCTATCTGGAGCGCGCGGCCGTCACCTATCCCGACCACCTCGCCGTTATCCATGGCGAGCAGCGGCTTAGCTATCGCGACTTCTGGCGCCGTTCGCGCCGGCTCGCCTCGGCACTCGCCAGCCGCGGCATCGGCAAGGGCGACACGGTCACGGTCATGCTCTCCAACACGCCGCCCATGCTGGAAGCGCATTTCGGCGTGCCGATGGTCAAGGCGGTGCTGCATTCGCTCAACACCCGGCTCGACGCCGCCATCATCGCCTTCCAGCTCGACCATGCCGAAAGCAAGCTCGTCATCGTCGATCGCGAGTTCTCCGGCGTCATGCGAGAGGCCCTTGCCCTGGCCAGGGTGCGGCCGCTGGTCATCGACTACGACGATCCCGACTATCCCGAGGATGCGCCCTATCCCAAGGGCGAGCGCATCGGCACGCTCGATTACGAGGAGTTCGTGTCGTCGGGCGATCCCGACTTCGCGTGGTCGATGCCAGACGACGAGTGGGACGCCATCGCGCTCAACTATACGTCCGGCACCACCGGCAACCCCAAGGGCGTCGTCTACCACCATCGGGGTGCGGCGCTGATGGCCTATGCCAACACCATCCACGCCGGCATGGGCAAGCACCCAGTCTATCTGTGGACGCTGCCGATGTTCCACTGCAATGGCTGGTGTTTCCCATGGACGCTCGCCGTGCAGGCCGGCACCCATGTCTGCCTGCGCTGGGTGCGGGCAAACGCCATCTACGACGCCATCGCCGACCACGGCGTGACGCATCTGTGCGGCGCGCCCATCGTCATGTCGGCGTTGATCAACGCCAGGGACGAGGACAAGCGCGATTTTCCGCAGACCGTCACATTCAACACCGCCGCCGCGCCGCCGCCCGAGGCGGTGCTGGCAGGCATGGCCGACGCCGGCTTCGCTGTCACTCATCTCTACGGCCTGACCGAGACCTATGGTCCTGCCGTGGTCAATGAGTGGCACGACGAGTGGGACGCCCTGCTGCCGGCGGAGCGCACGGCGAAGAAGGCCCGCCAGGGCGTGCGCTACGCCGCGCTCGAAGGGCTTGCCGTCATGGACCCGGGCACGATGGAGAAAACGCCGGCCGACGGCGCGACCATTGGAGAGGTGATGTTCCGCGGTAACATCGTCATGAAGGGCTATCTGAAGAACGCGGCCGCCACCGAAGAGGCCTTCGCCGGCGGCTGGTTCCATTCGGGCGACCTCGGCGTCATGCACCCGGACGGCTATATCCAGCTCAAGGACCGCTCAAAGGACATCATCATCTCCGGCGGCGAGAACATCTCCTCCATCGAGGTGGAGGACGCGCTCTACAAGCATCCGGCGGTGGCGTCCTGCGCCGTGGTTGCCCGGCCCGACGAGAAATGGGGCGAGACGCCGGTGGCCTATGTCGAGCTGAAGCCCGGCCGCAGCGTCAGCGAGGAGGAGATCATCGCCCATTGCCGCACGCTGCTTGCCCGTTTCAAGGTGCCGAAAGCGATCGTCTTCGCGGAAATCCCCAAGACCTCGACTGGAAAGATCCAGAAATTCCGGCTGCGGGAGATGGCCAGGACTGACTAGCCCGATGATGTGTCGCCGGGGAGCAGAGTTTTCCGCTCGGCGGCGCCGCGAAGTGTTGCACGCGGCTCTGTTCGGCGAATATTGCCTGTGCTAATTTACGCCCGCGCCGGGGATGATTTCTTCGGGCTATTGGCTGTTTCCCAATTGAGGGAAGCAAAGCGAGAGGGGGTAAATATGCAGGGCGTAGCACGCAATTTCTTCATGCTGGCGATCATCTACGCGGTCTGCGGGATGTTGCTTGGACTGGTCATGTCCATCAGCCAGGATCATACGCAAATGCCGGTGCACGCACACACAATGGTGGCGGGCTGGCTGATGTCGGCGGTATTTGCCTTCTTCTACCATCTTTTCCCGGCGGCGCGCGCATCGCGGCTTGCGCCGGTGCATTTCTGGCTGACTACCGCCAGCGGCATTGTCCTGCTGGTGGGGCTCTTCTTCCTGCTGGCCGGCAACCCGGCCATCGAGCCGGTGGTGGCGCTGGGCTCGGTCGGCTTCTTCGCAGGCATGCTGCTGTTTGCCTGGATCGCGATACCGGCAACCCGCGCCTATCAGGTCCAGCCTGCTCCGGCAGAATGAGAAGACGCGTCCCTTTTTGAGACAAAAGGGCCGGCAATGCCGGCCCGTTAACCCTCCATTAGGCATTATGGGTGTTAACTGTGGATGTCCAGTGATCTGGATTCTTACCGAGTGGCTGAGCCACTTCGTTTGACGCCTCCCTGTTAACTCCTGAGAGCCGCCTTCCAGCGGCTCTTTTTTTGTCTTCCGGCACGGCCGCCGGCGCGTTAACCTTCCATTAAACATAGGCTTGCGTTCAGGCTCCGGCCGGAGCATTTTCCACACTATTCACACGCAAGGCAGGCGACCGGGGGCGTCCGGATGTGCCACCAGAGCGGTTTGACTGTGGGGCGCAGAGGTTATGAAGAGCGAGCCTTCGATGGAAAGCGGCAAGACGATCAGGCTGGCGGAGCGCCGGGTTTTTTCGCACTCCTTCAAGCCGCTCTACGATGAGGGTATGGGGCTGGTCGAACAGACCGCCGAATATCTCGACGGGCAGGGCCGCATCGATGCCCGCAACCTGTCGCGCCTGGCAGCTACGCTCTATGCAGCCGAGTCGATGCGCCTCACCACGCGGCTGATGCAGGTCGCTTCCTGGCTCCTGCTCCAGCGCGCCGCCAATTCCGGCGAAATGACGCGCGATCAGGTCGCGGCCGAGAAGTCCAAGGTGCGGCTCGACACCGCCTCCGCCCGCGAAGACGCCGCCGGCTGGAGCGAGCTGCCGGAGGCCTTCCAGGACCTGATCAACCGCTCGCTCAGCCTGCAGGCGCTGGTGCGCCGCATGGATGACGAGATCTACGGCGATCATTCCGCCTTTGCGGCCAGTGCTGCGCTGCGCCGCAGCAATCCGGTCTCCGACCAGATTATGCTGCTCAATACCGCCTTCGCCCGGGGCTAGAGCGAGCTTCCCAGCCGGTCCTCCCTGGCTTCGTTTCCGGTTTGTTCACAAAATTCTGGCACATCGCGGTGGCGGAGGTACAGTCGTCGCATGAACCAGGCGATTCGCATCATCGGTATAGATCCGGGGCTTCGGCGCACCGGCTGGGGCATTGTCGAATCACTCGGCAATTCGCTGCGTTTCGTCGCCGCCGGAACCGTGCGCTCCGACGATAAGGCGACCCTCGCCAGCCGGCTCTGCCAGTTGCATGACGGGCTGGCGGAGGTGCTGCACAGCCAGATGCCTCACGAGGCGGCGGTCGAGATCACCTTTGCGAACAAGGACGCCACCGCCACCATCAAGCTTGGCCAGGCGCGCGGCATCGCCATGCTGGTGCCGGCCCGCGCCGGCCTGCCGGTCGCGGAATATGCGCCCAACGCCGTCAAGAAGGCGGTGATCGGCGTCGGCCATGGCGACAAGAAGCAGATCCAGATGATGGTAAAGGTGCTGATGCCCAAGGCCGTCTTCGACGGCGCCGATTCGGCTGATGCGCTCGCCATCGCCATCTGCCATGCCCACCACCGCCAGAGCGTGACCTCGCGCCTTGCCGCGCTGGCCGGATGATCTGCCGATGTTCTTGACTTGTTCTGGTGTCGCGGGTAAGTAATACCGCAGAGGTATTACCATGCGCGTCACCGAAAAAGGCCAGGTCACCATCCCGAAGGAAATTCGCGACCGCCTGGGCATCGGCCCCGGCAGCGAGGTCGATTTCGTGGAACGTGATTCCGTCGTGATGCTGGAGAAGCGGGCGGCATCGGCCGAGCAGAGGGAGCAGACCTTCGAGGAATGGGCTGCGAGCGTGGCAGGCACTTTCGACACCATGGGGATGGACGGAAAGGCCTATGTCGACTGGCTGCGGGGACCGCGTGAAGATCTCGACCCTCATTGACACCAATGTCCTGATCGACGTGCTCGGCCCGGCGGAGCTGGAGACGCGGCGCTGGTCGTTGGTGGCCCTGAAGCGCGTGCTTGCCGAAGGGCCGGTTGTTTTCAGCGCCATTGTCTGGGCCGAGCTGTCAAGACCAACGCTCGGCGAGGAGGCGCTGGCGCGCGCATTTGCCTGGCTCCAGCCTGTACGTGAAGACTTTCCTTTCAATGCCGCTTTCTCGGCCGGTGCCGCCCACACGCTTTATCGCCTCCGTGGCGGAAAGCGGGAAAGAACATTGCCCGATTTCCTCATCGGCGCGCACGCGGCTGTTGCAGGCCATCGCCTGCTGACGCGCGATCCGGGCCGCTATCGTTCCTACTTCCCTAGTCTCAACATATTGAGCCCCGAAACCTATCCGCTGGAGAACGACTAGATGATCGGCAAGCTCAAGGGCACGGTGGACGAGATAGCCGACGACCACTGCGTCATCGACGTCCATGGCGTCGGCTATGTCGCCTATTGCTCGTCGCGCACGCTGGCCACCCTGCCGGGGCCGGGCGAGGCTGTGGTGCTGTTCACCGAGACCTATGTGCGCGAGGACATGATCCGCCTCTACGGCTTCCAGACCGCGCTGGAGCGCGAATGGTTCCGCCTGCTGCAGGCCAATGTGCCGGGCGTGGGCGCCAAGGTGGCGCTGGCGGTATTGTCGACGTTGAGCCCGAGCGATCTCGCCAATGCGATCGCGCTGCGCGACATCGCCATGGTCAGCCGCGCGCCGGGCGTGGGCAAGAAGGTGGCTGAGCGTATCGTCACCGAGCTGAAGAACAAGGCGCCTGCCTTCGCAGGCGAAGCTTCCGGCACCATCGGCCTCAAGCAAGAGCTGGGCGAGGGCGTCGCGGCCGCTCCGATTGCCGATGCCGTCTCGGCGCTGGTCAATCTCGGCTATTCGCGCGACATTGCCGCCAACGCCGTTTCCGCGGCCCTCAAGACCGCCGGCGAGGAAGCGGATTCGTCAAAACTCATCCGCCTCGGCCTGAAGGAACTGGCGCGGTGAGGCCGGGCCGCTTGCCCGAGCGCTGCCGCCATGCGAGGAGGGGCGCATGAACTCCGAAGCCCGTCTCATCTCGGCCGACAAGCGCGGCGAGGACGTCGATTCGACGCTGCGCCCGCAAAGCCTCGACGAATTCGTCGGCCAGGCGGCCGCCCGCGCCAATCTGAAGATCTTCATCGAGGCGGCCAAGGGGCGCGGCGAGGCGCTCGATCATGTGCTGTTCGTCGGCCCGCCCGGGCTGGGCAAGACCACGCTGGCGCAGATCATGGCGCGCGAGCTCGGGGTCAATTTCCGCTCCACCTCCGGCCCGGTCATCGCCAAGGCGGGCGACCTCGCGGCGCTGCTCACCAATCTGGAAGAGCGCGACGTGCTCTTCATCGACGAGATCCATCGCCTCAGCCCGGCGGTGGAAGAAATCCTCTATCCGGCGATGGAGGACTATCAGCTCGACCTCATCATCGGCGAGGGGCCGGCCGCGCGCTCGGTCAAGATCGACCTGGCAAAATTCACGCTGGTCGCCGCCACCACCCGGCTCGGCCTGCTGACCAACCCGCTGCGCGACCGTTTCGGCATCCCGGTTCGGCTCAATTTCTACACTGTCGAGGAGCTTGAGCTGATCGTGCGGCGCGGCGCGCGCATCCTTGGCCTGCCGATGGGCGACGACGGCGCTGTCGAGATCGCGCGGCGCTCGCGCGGCACGCCGCGCATTGCCGGCCGCCTGCTGCGGCGCGTGCGCGACTTCGCCACCGTGGCCGGTGCCGATATCGTCAACCGCAGGATCGCCGACGAGGCATTGTCCCGACTTGAGGTCGACGCGCTCGGGCTCGACCAGCTCGACCGCCGCTATCTCTCCATGATCGCGATGAATTTCGGAGGCGGCCCTGTCGGCATCGAAACCATCGCCGCCGGCCTTTCGGAGCCGCGCGACGCCATCGAGGACATCATCGAGCCCTATCTGATCCAGCAAGGCTTTATCCAGCGCACGCCGCGCGGGCGCATACTGACGGCGAATGCCTGGAAGCATCTTGGACTGGAGGCGCCAAGGGATGTGGCGCAGCAGCAGATCGGGCTGTTTCAGGAAGAATAGCCACGCAACGCTGTTTTTTTGCGCGCAAAAAGCGCCTCTCAAAGCGCTTTGGGGGGTGTCTCTAGCGTCCCAGCCCTTTCACCACCTCAAGGACAGCCGGCTCGGCCCTTCGCCCGTCGAACTCGTCGACCACGCCGAACGCGCCGCCATAGCCCCAGATCGCCCAGGCAAAACCGCGGCGCTCGGCGCGCCCGATCATGTCGCGCACATAGGCGGCGCGGTCGTCGGCCGGCATCACATACGGGTTGCCGTATTCCTGGCGGATCATGCCGAACTCGCCGAGGAATATGTTCTCCGGCTTTACGCCATGGGTCCGCGCCCATTTTTCCACAGCCCGGAACGGTGCCTCCATCAGCTTCTCCAGTTTCTTCGGCGTATTCATGGTGGCGACCTGCTCGTCCAGATAGGCCAGCATGCCGGCCCGCCGCGTCCATGGCGCTTCGGCCTTGATCGTCTTGCGGATGCGCGCCAGCGTGGCGCGCAGCTCCGCAGGTTGCGCACCGTGCAGCGGAAAGGGCAGGCCGGTCACGTAGCGGATGAAGTCGCCGGCCCAGGTGGCGCCCTGGTGCGTCAGCAAAAAGGGCTCGTAGGAATGGAAGGTCCAGATGACGTTATCGTCGGGCACCTTCTTCGGATCGACCTTCGCCAGTGCCTCGGCGCTCGCATAACAGCCGCCGCTCAGCACAATGGTCAGGCTCGGGGCGGAGGCGCGGGCGGCGGCAAACAACCGCTGCAGTCTGTCGGGCCACAGCCTGGTCCTGCCCGCCTTGCAGTCGATCACGGGTTCGTTCATCGGCTCGAAGGCCACCAGCGCGGGGTCTTCCTTCGCAAGCAGCCGCGCCATCTGCCGCACCAGCTCGACATAGGCGTCAAACAGTTTCGGGTCGCTCATCACTTCGTCCATGCCGATCGCGCGGCTGCTGCCGGCCGGCACCAGGTGCATGTCCACCACGACTTTCAGCCCGGCGGCGTTGACCATGCGAACGGACTCCAGCACCGACGCGAACAGTTTTTCTCGCAGCGGCAATGTCCTGTCGGAAAGGAAGGGCGAGGGATCCACGGGCATGCGCACGAAGTCGAACCCGGTTTCCTTCAACAGCTTGAGGTCGGCGGCCCCTTCGGTCTTGCGCCATTCAGGAAAGGGCAGGATGACTCTCTCGTCGCCCCAGAGGCTTTCGTCGGGCCATGTGGTCCAGATGTCGAGGTTCATGCCGCGCTTCATGGAAAAGCTGGCCGCCTGCGCCGCCATTCCCGTCGCCGCCATCAACGCCAGCGCCACCAGCATTGCCCTGAGTGCCGCCGCCAGCAATGTCGTCCGGCTCGCCATCTCGTTCCCCCCTCGACGCGGCCAGTTTCGCACGATACCTGTCGGCTTGATAGCGAAAGGAACGCACGATGGACGAGCATGGTGAACGCGAAAGGTTGACGGCAGGCATAGCCGGCGAGCTGACGCCGTTCGGCCACCGCCTCATGGCGCGGGTCTATTATGCCGACACCGATTTCTCCGGCGTCGTCTACCACGCCCGCTACCTGGAGTTCTTCGAGCGCGGCCGCTCCGATTTCCTGCGGCTTGCCGGCGTGCACCACACCGAGCTTGCCGATGGCAAGCATGGCGAGAAGCTGGTCTGGATCGTGCGGCGCATGGAGATCGAGTTTCGCGCGCCCGCCCGCATCGACGACATCCTCACTGTCGACACGCGCACGGAAGAGATTTCCGGCGCGCGCATCCGCATGGCGCAGCAGTTGAAGCGCGACGGCGAGGTGCTGGTGGAAGCCAAGGTCGAGGCGGCGATCATTGGCGAAAATGGCCGCCCGCGTCGTTTCCCGCGCGAGTGGATCGAAGCCTTCATGCCGCGCGGCTGAGGCGGCGCGACGTTACCGGGGCCGGCCTGGCGCCATGGATGCGGGCTCAAAATCCGATCGCGAAAATCGCAGAACGTCGCCGATGCGATCGACCGCCATGTCGGGCGCGGGGTCCAGCGCAAGGTTTGCGGCCTCGGCCGCATAGTGGCCCTGGCGCACGAACACGGTGGTGAGACAGTCGGCGAGCCGGCGCTTCATTGCGGCAAGCAGTTGCGGCTTGTCGTCCAACATCACGTAGCGCCGCGCCGGAAAGTGCCGCAGCACCACGTCCAGCATGCGCTCCTTGTGCAGATACACCAGCACACGGCCGTCCACCGCGTCCCAAAGGCCGGAGCGCCAGATCTTGTGCGGCTGGAACACGATGTCGCCGTCCGAAAGCACGATCGCCCCGCCCATGGAGCGCAGGTGGCGCACCACGGCCAGCGCGTGCGGGTAAAGCCTCTCCGCGAAGGGGTAGTCGAGCAGGAATTGCGACGTCTTGAGCAGGTTCAGCTCGTCCGTGTTGTGAAGCCGAAACGTCTGCAGCGCGCCGAGGTAGTCGGCATAGCCGAGCCTCTCGCGCCGTTCGTCGTAAATGCGCCAATAGCGCTCGCGCTCCTGCCTGCCGAACGCCTGCTCCAGCCGGGCCGTGAGGTCGGCGGCGAAACGGTCGTTGTCGAGCAGCGTGTCGTCGACATCGATCATGAACAGGAATTCGTCGGGGTCCGCCACGGCTGTTCTCGGTTCCTAGGCCTTTCGAACGCGCGCTGCGGTCGAACGTTCCGAGCGGGATGGACCAGCCGGCGGCAGCGCTTGAGACAGCGGCGATTCCGGTTGCCTGGCAGGCGCGCGGAAGGCATCCTTCCTTCAACAAGAAGGGGAATGCCATGACCGTCACGCATCTGTCGGCCAAGAGCCGCACCAACCTGCCTTACTACGAAGAGCGCGTCGATCTCGCCTGCGCCTTCCGCTGGACCGCCCGGCTCAACATGCACGAGGCCGTCGCCAACCATTTCTCGCTGGCGGTCAACGATGACGGGTCGCAGTTCCTTATGAACCCGAACCAGGTGCATTTCTCGCGCATCAAGGCCAGCGACCTGCTGCTGATCGACGCCAACGATCCCGAGACGATGAACCGGCCCGATGCGCCGGACCCGACCGCCTGGGGCCTGCACGGCGCCGTCCACCGCAATTGCCCGCATGCGCGCTGCGTGCTGCACGTGCATTCCATCCACGCCACCGTGCTGGCCTCGCTGGCCGATTCCCGGCTGCCGCCCGTCGACCAGAACTCGGCGATGTTCTTCAATCGCCATGTCGTCGACGAGCACTATGGCGGGCTGGCCTTCGAGGAGGAGGGCGAGCGCTGCTCCGCGCTGCTGGCCGACCCGAAGGTGAGGGTGATGGTCATGGGCAACCATGGCGTCATGGTCATCGGCAAGACTGTCGCCGAGGCGTTCAACCAGCTCTATTATTTCGAGCGCGCCGCCGAAACCTACATCAAGGCGCTTTGGACGGGCAGGCCGCTGCGCGTGCTGTCCGACGAGATCGCCGAGAAGACCGCCAGCGAGATGGATGATTATCCCGGCCAGGCCGAACGCCATCTGGCCGAACTGAAGGCGATCCTGGACGAGCAGGAGCCTGCTTACAGGAACTGATGGGGCTTCACGCCGCCCGCGTTCACTCCACGCCGAGGTGGGCCCGCAGCTCCTCCAGGCTTGAGACGTGGATCGCGCCGGGCGGCGTCTCCATTGGCTGCTGCGGCCAGAACAGGGTGCGCATGCCGGCAGCCACGCCAGCGGTCGCGCCGGCATGGCTGTCCTCCACCACATAGGTTTCGGCTGGGTCGACGCCGGTCAGCCATGCCGCGCGCAGGAAGGGCTCGGGGTCGGGCTTGCCATTGCGCACGTCGTTGCGGGTCACGCTTTTGAGGCCCGGACGGTCGACGCCGATCACGCGCAGATTGGCTTCCACAATCAGCCGGTCGGAGTTCGACACCACAGCCAGCGGCACGCCCTGGGCGCGCAGGTCGCGATAGACTTCCACCGCGCCCGCGCGCGGCTTCAGCGTGGCGATGTGCTCCATGTAGTAGACGTATTTGCGCAGGATCCAGTCGTCGAAGGGCAGCTTCAGGCCGAACTCGTCGCGCAGCATCTCGTAGACCGGCACGGCGGCAATGCCCACCACGCGGTCATGCAGGTCGTCCGGCGGCGTGATGCCGAGGCTCTTCAGCACCGTCGTCAGCGCCCGCTCGTGCAGGGGCTCGCTGTCGATCAGCGTTCCGTCCATGTCCCAGTAAACGGCTTTCGGCGTCATGCGGAAGATCCTTTCGGGAAGGTCATATCGGGTTTGGCGCTGTAGATAAACCGCGGCCGGGCCACGCAACCGCCGGGGGAAGCCGGAAAGAAAAACCCCGGCGCGCGGGTCGCGGCCGGGGTTCTATGCATGAAAATGCGTGGCCTATCAGGCGGCTTCGGCGACGTCGTCGTTCTTCAGCGCCTCAAGGATGTTCTGCGGCGAGGAGGCACCGTACGGATCGCTCTCGCAATTGTCGGAGTAGCCCTCTTCCTCGAACCACTTCTCGACCTGGCCGTTGTTGATCACGGCGGCATAGCGCCAGGAGCGCATGCCGAAGCCGAGATTGTCCTTGGCCACCAGCATGCCCATCTTGCGGGTGAATTCGCCCGAGCCGTCGGGAATAAGCTTGACGTTCTCGAGGTTCTGCGACTTGCCCCAGGCGTTCATGACGAAGGCGTCATTGACCGAGATGCAGTAGATCTCGTCGATGCCCTGTTCCTTGAACTCGCCGTAGAGCTTCTCGAAGTCCGGAAGCTGGAAGGTCGAGCAGGTCGGCGTGAAGGCGCCCGGCAGCGAGAACAGGATGACGCGCTTGCCGTCGAAGTAGTCGGCCGAGGTCTTGTCTTCCCAGCGGAAGGGGTTCGGGCCGCCGATCGATTCGTCGCGCACGCGCGTGCGGAAGGTAACGGAAGGGACTTTTTTCCCGATCATGAACGCTCTCCTTGTGGTGGGGTGGCCCGCGCCTTGAGCAAGGGGGCCTTGAAACTTCGCGAGGCCGAAAAATAGCGATTGGCCGATTCCTGTCCAGCGCCGCCGGCGTGGCATCGAGTCGCGGTCCACAGCCGGCCCAGTCGATCGGCCAGAGCCTCCAGGGCGGTCAAATCCGCCGCGCAGGGGAACCCGTCTGCAGCCCGCTCGTTTCGTTCCCGGGTCGGTTTTTCGCAAGAGGATGAACGATGACGACGCGGACACCGCGCGAGATATTCTGGACGACTGGCTTGGCTACTCTCGGATGCGCCCTTATCGCCGGGCAGGCGCCGGCCGCAGAGCGGCTGGAAAACAAGAAGGTGCTGGACTCGATCATCGGCTCCCAGGTTCAGCAGGAGCAGAAGCGTGCCGAAGCCGATCCGGGCCGCATCATCGCGGCCATCGAGAACGCTGCCGGCGCCGCCAGCGAGGTGCGCAAGACCTCAAGCCTGGAAAAGGTGGATATCGTGTTCCTGCTGGATGCCGCCGAAGGCAGGCTGCCGCCGAAGGTCGACGCCAGCGTCAGGCAGCATCACAAGCAAATCACCGAGCTGCGCCAGGAACTGGAAGGCAACGCCATGCTCTACCACGCCATCGATTCGCATTCCGTCCTGATGCGCGACGTCATCGCGGTCGAATTCGACGGCCACAAGAGCGTGATCATCTACGCCGCCGCGCGGCCTTCGAAATGACGCCGGCGCGCGGCTTCGGGCAGCCGCCCTCGGTCGGCGCTTTCATGACGCCTTCCGGCCGCAGCCTTCGGGGTTGAGCACCCGGCGCGTCGAAGCCGGATATTTCGCCAGCATGGCCGCCGGCCGGATCGGCCTTGGCGTGAAGTTGCCACCGCAATTGGGGCAGACCCCGGCCAACGCGTCGTCGACGCATGAAGCGCAGAAGGTGCATTCGAAGGTGCAGATCAACGCATCCTGCGCGTCAGGCGGCAGGTCCTTGTCGCAGCATTCGCAATTCGGGCGCAGTTCAAGCATCTCAGATCCTTCCCGCATGCGGCCATTTCCCGCTTCAGCAGGATGGCCTGCCTGCTGATCTGCGGCAAGATAAAAGCATCGTCTCAGTCGAGCCGACAGGTCGCCTGCCGATACGGCAAATTAATAAGATAAACACTTGCTTCTTGCTGTCATCTGTCGAAGGCGGGCATGGTTGAAATTGACCGTTGCGAAGCAAGGTCGATGATGCGACGTTCCCACTACAGGCGTCCGCATGTTTGGGAGAGGCGGAATGACAGATCAGCTTGCGCAGGAAATCATCGACAAGATCAAGGCCCATGCAGAGATGAATGGCGGCGAGGTAACGGCGGAGACCGAGCTCAACGCGTTGGGCATACATTCTCTGGAGCTGACGGAGATAATCTTCGACCTGGAAGAGGCCTACGGCATCGAGATCGAGATGAACACCGTCGAAGCCTGGAGCAACCTGAAGAATGTCGGCGACATGGTCGCCGCCGTGCGCGAACTGATCGGCGCCCAGGCCTGATATGGCCCGTTCCCGCATCGTCATCACCGGGCTCGGCGGCCTGTGCGGTCTCGGAACCAGCGCCCCTGCCATCTGGGAAGCCATGCGTGCTGGACGCTCCGGCATCGGCGAGATCACTACCGCGCCGCTGTACGAACTCAAGGTGCGTGTAGGTGCGGAAATCAGGCAACTGCCCGAACACGGCATCGACAAGAAGCGCCTGGTCACCATGGATCGCTACAGCCTGCTGGCCATCCTGGCTGCCGGCGAAGCCATCGCCCAGGCGGGTGTGAGGGTCGACGAAGGCAATTCAGCGCGCATCGGCGCGGCCATCGGCACCGGCATCTTCGGCGCCGAAACCATCGAGGACAACTATCGCGGCCTGTTCCTGGAAGGGCGCTCGCGCGCCAATGTCTTTGCCGTGCCGCGCATCATGCCCGGCGCACCGGCCGGCCAGGTCAGCATGGCGCATGGGCTGCGCGGCCCCGTCTTCGGCGTCACCTCGGCCTGCGCCTCGTCCAACCACGCGATCGCGCTTGCCGCCGACCAGCTTCGCCTCGGCCGCGCCGATATCATGGTCGCCGGCGGAACCGATGCGCCGCTGGCCTATGGCGTGCTCAAGGGCTGGGAGGCGCTGCGCGCGCTCGCCCGTGAAACCTGCCGGCCGTTCTCGGCCGACCGCGACGGGCTGGTGATCGGCGAGGGCGCCGGCGTCGCGGTGCTGGAAACCTACGAGCATGCGGTCGCGCGCGGCGCCACCATCCTGGCCGAGCTTGCCGGCTCGGGCATGTCGGCCGACGCTTCCGACATCGTCTCCCCCACCGTGGAAGGGCCGGCTGCGGCCATGCAGGCCTGTCTTGCCGAGGCCGGCTTGCGCCCCGAGGAGGTCGACTACGTCAACGCCCACGGCACCGGCACCAAGGCCAATGACGAGATCGAGACGGCGGCGATCCGCCGGGTGTTCGGTGCCCATGCCGACCGGCTTTCGGTTTCTTCCACCAAGTCGATGCACGCCCATTGCATGGGCGCCTCGGGCGGGCTGGAAATGATCGCCTGCGTCATGGCCATCCGCGAGGGGCTGGTGCCGCCCACGGCCAATTTCCGCGAGAAGGATGTCGCCTGCGATCTGGATGTCACACCCAATGTCGCGCGCTCGCGCGAAGTTCGTGCCGCCATCAGCAACGGCTTTGCCTTCGGCGGCACCAATGCGGTGCTGGCCTTCCGCGCGGTCTGAGGCGAGCTGACGCGGAAAGGACGACCGCTGCCCCATTGATCGGTCGGGCCCCGAGCCCTACCTGCGTCGGAACGCGTTCATTCTCTTTTCCGCGAGCCGACAAGGACTTTTTGATGTCAGACCTTTCCTCCTTCCCGATCACCTCCCGTTGGCCAGCCGCGCATCCCGACCGGCTTCAGCTCTATTCCTATCCCACGCCCAATGGCGTGAAGGTGTCGATCGCACTCGAGGAGATGGGGCTGCCCTACGAGGCCCACGCGGTCGACATCGGCAAGGACGAGTCGTGGACGCCGGAATTCCTGTCGCTCAACCCGAACGGCAAGATCCCGGCCATCATCGATCCCGATGGTCCCGGCGGCAAGCCCATCGGCCTGTTCGAATCGGGTGCCATCCTGCTCTATCTCTCCGACAAGACCGGCAAGCTGGTGCCGGCCGATCCGGCGCGGCGCTACGAGACGATCCAGTGGGTGTTCTTCCAGATGGCGGGCATCGGGCCGATGTTCGGCCAGCTCGGCTTCTTCCACAAATTCGCCGGCCGCTCCATCGAGGACAAGCGCCCCCTGCAGCGCTACCGCGACGAGTCGAGGCGTCTCCTCGGCGTGCTCGACAAGCGCTTGGAAGGCCGCCAGTGGATCATGGATGACGACTTCACCATCGCCGACGTGTCGCTGCTCGGCTGGGTGCGAAACCTGATCGGCTTCTACGGGGCCCGTGAACTGGTCGAGTTCGACCGCTTCGCCAACGTCGCGGCCTGGCTCGAGCGCGGCCTGGCGCGTCCGGCCGTCAAGCGCGGGCTGGAGATCCCGGCGCGGAGCTAATTCCGGCCTCCGGTCGGCCGAGCGTAGCGGCGGTGAAGGGGGTAGCCGCCTACGCCTCCGTCAGCGTGACGCTCTGCACCACCAGGTCGGCGGGGCGACGCTTCTGCATCACGCGCTCGATGTTGGGCATGTCGTTGGAGGCGATCCAGTCGCGCGCCTCCTGGTCCGACTTGCCGTGCTCGCGCCAGCGCTGCATCAGCCGCCGCTCCAGCTCGTTGCGCGGCAGGTCGAGGTAGATGGCATAGTCGAAATATGGGCCGAGCTGGTTCCATGGCGGCTCGTCGAGCAACAGATAGTTGCCCTCCACCAGCACGAACTTCACGTCGCTGTCGATGATCGAGGCGCCGGCCCGCGAAAGCTCCATGCCGCGGTCGAACACCGGCACCGCGATCTCAGCCTCCTGCGAGCGGATGCGGTGCAGCAGGGAAACGAAACCGGCATAGTCGAATGTCTCCGGCGCCCCCTTGCGCGAGCGCAAGCCGCGCTTGTGCAGGATCACGTCGTCAAAATGGAACCCGTCCATCTGCACGATGGCGGCCGAACCTACGGGAAACAGGTCGAGGAGATGGTGGGACAGGGTGGACTTGCCCGAGCCGGGTGCCCCGGCAATGGCAATCACAAAGCGTTTGCTCTTGCCGGCGCGCTTGAAGATCGTGGCGGCGATGGTCGCGATCTCGGACATGGGGCCTCCCCTTGCTTTTGCGACAGGCCGGGAAAATACCACTTCCCGGGTCGCAACAACAATGCGATCCCCCGGCGCAAGTTCCCGCCCGCGGTCATGCCATGCCGGTCACGTCGCTCTTTAAGGGAGCGGAAACCGGATTTGCGATAATTTTACCGAAGCTGTAACGCAGGTCGCGAATGCGGTTCTCGGTCCGGGTCAGGTAGTTTCCTTGCGCATCGTTTCTTTCCTTCGTCCCGCCTCGCTTGCAAAGGCGGCATGTCTGGCCATCGGCCTTGCCCTCATGGCCGGCTGCACCACCACCGGCACGCTGGGCACGGTCGAGGCGCCTCGGCCGGCGGGCGATTCGGCCCGGCACGCAGCCATGGTGGTCGACGGCAACAACGGCAAGGTGCTCTACCAGGCTAATGCCGAGGCGCAGCGTTATCCCGCATCCCTGACCAAGATGATGACGCTCTACATGACCTTCGAGGCCATCGAGGCCGGCCGGCTGACGAAATCGACGCAGATCCCGGTCTCGACGCATGCCGCCTCGCGCCCGCCCACCAAGATCGGCTTCCGGCCGGGCCAGACCATCGACGTTGATTCGGCGATCTATGCGCTGGCGGTCAAATCCGCCAACGATGTCGCGGTCGCGCTGGGCGAGGCGCTGGGCGGCACCGAAGAGCGCTTCGCGGAGATGATGACGGCCAAGGCCCGCCAGCTCGGCATGCGCAACACAGTGTTCCGCAACGCGTCCGGCCTGCCTGACGAGCGGCAGACGACAACCGCGCGCGACATGGTTGTGCTTGGGCTGGCGCTGCGCAACCGCTTCCCGCAATATTACGGCTATTTCGGCGCCCGCTCCTTTGACTATCGCGGCAAGACGATCCGCGGCCACAACGACCTGATCGGCCGGGTCGAGGGCGTCGACGGCATCAAGACCGGCTATATCCGCGCCTCCGGCTTCAACATCGTCACCTCGGTCAATTCCGAGGGGCGCAAGCTGGTGGTCGTGGTCATGGGCGGCGACACAGCCCGCAGCCGCAATGCCGAGGTCGAGCAACTGATCGAACGCTACCTGCCGCAGGCCAGCCGCGGCCCGGTTCCGGTTGCCGCCCCCGCGGCGGCCACAGCGATGATGGACGATCCCTCCCGCCCACAGGCGCTGGTGCAGTAGCCAGGCCCAAAGTCCCCTTATGCCGGTGTGCCGGCCTGTGAATTCGCGGCGTCGCCAGCCTCCGGCTCCTTGATACGGAACCAGGCGACATAGAGCGCCGGCAGGAACAGCAGCGTGATTGCCGTGCCGGCGATGATGCCGCCCATCATGGCATAGGCCATCGGCCCCCAGAACACTTCGCGGGCGATGGGGATCAGCGCCAGGCTGGCCGCCGCCGCCGTCAGCGCGATTGGCCGCATTCGGTGCTCGGTCGCCTCGATCACCGCCGTCCAGCGGTCGCGGCCCTCGCGCACCAGGTCCTCGATCTGCACGATGAGGATGACCGAGTTGCGGATCAGGATGCCGATCAGCGCCAGCACGCCCAGAATGGCCACGAAGCCGAGCGGCGCGCCGCTGGGCAGCAGCGCCGCCACCACGCCGATCAGCCCCAGCGGCGCCACCGCCACCACCAGGAACAGCCGCTGGAAGCTCTGCAGCTGGATCATCAGGATGGTGGCCATGATGAACAGCATCAGCGGCACCACGGCAATGATCGGCGCCTGGCTCTTGGCGCTTTCCTCTTCCGAGCCGCCGATTGCTACCCCGTAGCCATCGGGCAGCTTGTCGGCAAAGGCCTTCACCGCCGGGGCAAGCTGGCGCGCCAGGGTCGCCGGCAGCGAGTGGTCGGCAATGCCCGCGCGCACGGTGATGGTGGGAATGCGGTCGCGCCGCCAGATGGTCGGCTGCTCCATGTCGTAACGGAAGTTCGCCACCGCCGCGAGCGGGATCGATTCGCCGGTTCCGGTCGGTATCTGCAGGCTCTGCAGCGTCTCCACCGAGCCGCGTTCCATCTCGCGCGAGCGCGCCACCACATTGACGAGATAGGTCGCATCCCGAACCTGTGTGATGGTGCTGCCGCCCACCACGCTGTTCATGGCGCTGGCGATATCCTGCGAGGTGATGCCGAGCTGGCGCGCCTTGTCCTGCAGCACATCCACCTTCAGCACCTGCGCCGGCTCGTTCCAGTCGAAGGTCGGGGGCTGGAGATGCGGATTGTTTCCGATCACGCCGGCGAATGCCAGCGCCAGCGAGCGCAGGGTCTGGATGTCGGGGCCGCTGACGCGATACTGCACCGGCCGCCCCACCGGGGGGCCGAGCTCCAGCAGCTTCACATAGGTGTCGATGCCGACGAATTCCTCGCGCAGCGTCTTCTCGATGGCAGCCCTGACCCTGTCGCGCGCCTGCACGCTCTTGGTCACGATCACGATCTGGCCGAAATAGGGGTTTGCCGGCTGCACGTCGAAGGCCAGCACGAAGCGCACCGCGCCCTGGCCCACATAGGAGCTCCAGTGCTCGATGTCCGGGTTGCCGGCCAGCGCGATCTTCTCGAAGCGCGCGATCTGCGCGTTGGTTTCGGCAATCGAGCTGTTCTGCTGCAGGTTCCAGTCGACGACCAGCTCCGGCCGGTCGGAGGAGGGGAAGAACTGCTGCTGGACGAAGCCCAACCCCACCAGCGATGCGGCAAACACCACCACCGTGGCGGCGATGGTCAGCCAGCGTCGGCGCACCGAGGCGCGCAGAAGCCGCGAGAAGCCGGAAGCCACGCGCCCCGGCCTTTCTTCGTGCTTCTTCATCGTGGCGGGCAGTAGCGTCACGCCCAGCAGCGGCGCGAAAAGCACCGCCACGATCCACGACAGCACCAGGGATACCGCGATCACGACGAACAGCGTGTAGGTGTATTCGCCAGCCGCGCTGCTGTTGAGCCCGATCGGGATGAAGCCCGCCACCGTCACTAGCGTGCCGGTCAGCATCGGGAAGGCGGTGGAGGTGTAGACATAGGTGGCCGCCTTGCGCAGAGAATCCCCCACCTCCAGCCGCGCCACCATCATCTCCACCGCGATCATGGCGTCGTCGACCAGAAGCCCCAGCGCGATGATCAGCGCGCCCAGCGAAACGCGCTGCAGCGAGATGCCCAGATAGGCCATGGTCAGGAAGGTGATGGCCAGCACCAGCGGGATCGAGAACGCCACCACCAGCCCGGCCCGCAGCCCAAGGCTGACGAAGCTGACGATCAGCACGATCGCCACCGCCTCGAACAGGGCACGGGTGAAGCCCGAAACGGCCTCCTCCACGATCACCGGCTGGTCGGCGACCAGATGGATGCCGACGCCGATCGGCAGCTCGGCCGTCACCTTGTCCATCTGCTCGCGCAGCGCCTGGCCGAAATCGAGCAGGTTGGCGTTGGGCTTCATGCCGATGGCAAGGCCGATCGCTTCCTGTCCGTTGACCCGGAACAGCGACGTGGGTGGATCGGTGTAGCCGCGCACGATGGTGGCCACGTCGCTCAGCCGGAAGAAGCGGTCGTTGACGCGCAGGTTGATCGCCTTGAGGCTTTCCTCCGACGTGAATTGCCCGGTCACGCGCACGCTGATGCGTTCCGGCCCGGCCTGGATCACGCCCGAGGGGGTGATGGCGTTCTGCGCCTGCAGGCTCTGTATGATCGCCTGCTGGTTGAGGCCGAGCGCGGCTATCTCGCGGGTGGAGAACTCCAGGTAGATCGCCTCGTCCTGCGCGCCGATCAGTTCCACCTTGCCAGCATTGGGCACGGTCAGCACGCGCGAGCGCACCATCTCCACATAGTCGCGCAGCTGACGCAGCGTCAGTCCGTCGGCGGTGAAGGCGTAGATATTGCCGAAGACGTCGCCGAAGCGGTCGTTGAAGAACGGACCCTGCACGCCATCGGGGAAGGTTGCGCGTATGTCGTTGATCATGTTGCGCACCCGCACCCAGGTCGGCTCGACGTCGCGGGCCCTGGTGGTGGGCTTCAGGTTGACGAAGATGATCGTCTTGCCGGCGGTGGTGACGCTGCGGGTGAAGTCGAGACTGTCCAGCTCCTCGAGCTTCTTCTCGATGCGATCGGTGACCTGGCTGATGGTTTCCTCGACCGATGCGCCCGGCCAATTGGCCTGGATGAGCATGGTCTTGATGGTGAAGGAGGGATCTTCCTCGCGGCCGAGATGCAGGTAGGAGAAGACGCCGGCCACCACGAAGACCAGCATGAAGTACCAGACCAGCGAGCGGTGGGCCAGCGCCCAGTCGGAGAGGTTGAAGCCCTTCACTGCGACGCTCCCTCCGGTATCCGCACTTTCTGGCCCTCGCTCAGGCTATGCACGCCCGCCGTCACCACCCTGGTGCCGGCGGTCAGGCCGCCGGTCACCACGACACGGTCCTCGATCCTGGCGCCTGCCTCGATCTCGCGCAGCGACACCGTCGAGGATTGCGGGTCGACGACCCAGACGGCGCTCTTGCCGTTCTTTTCCAGCAGCGCCGTCAGAGGCAGCACGATCGATGGTCTAGCACGTGCTGCCAGCCGCGCCGTCGTCGTCGCGCCCAGCCGGAACGCGGCGGGCGGGTCGATCAGGGTCAGGCGCACGCGCCGCGTCCTGGTGGTGCTTTCGGCTAGCGGCGCGATCTCGCGCACCTTGCCTTCCGCGTGGATGGAGGGTTGCGATTGGAGCACCACCTCGAAAGGCGCGCCCACCTGCAATTCGTTGGCCAGCGCCTCCGGAATATCGAATACCGCTTCCCTCAGGTCGGAGCGGGCCACCGTCACCACCATCTGCCCGGCCGAAACGGTCTGGCCCACCTCTGCGCCCACCGCGGTAACAACGCCGTCGAAATCCGAGAACAGGCGCGAGTAGCCGAGCTGCTCCTGCGCCTTGCGAAGGTCGGCGCGGGCGCGTTCCAGGTTGGCCTGGGCGGCGTCGCGGGACTGGCGCGCCGAGTCGTAAACGGCTTGCGAGGTGTTGCCGCTGGCCAGCAGCACGCGCTGGCGCTCTTCGCTCGCGGCCGCATTGGCCTGCTGCGCCTCGGCGCTGGAAAGGTCGGCGCGGGCAGCCTGAAGCGAGAGCTCAAGCGCCACCGGGTCAAGGGCCGCCAGCGTCTGGCCTTTCTTGACCAGGTCGCCCACCTGGGCGCTGCGTGCCACCAGCCGGCCCAGAATGCGGAAGGAAAGACTGGCGCTGACCTGCGGCTGGATCGTTCCGACAAAGCCCTGGGTCTGCGCGGCCCGCGGCTCTATCACCATGGAAAGAACCGGGCGCACGATTTCCGGCTGCTGTTCCGGTTCCTTCGAGCAGCCGCCAAGGGCTGCCAGAATGCCTGCGGCAAGGAGGAGGCGAGGGAGCGTCATCGGGCCTCCTCCGCGATCTCCACCGGCTGGCCCGGCCGCAAAAGCTGGGCACCGGCCGTGACCACGTGCTGGCCCTGCTCCAGTCCCTTGTCGATGACGAGGTTGCCGTCGCTGTAGGCGCGGATGCCCACCGGCGTCATCGCCACCTGCCGCGTGCCCGGGTCGATGATCCACACCGCCGGCTTGCCGTCGATGGAGGCCAGTGCCTGCCAAGGCAGCATCACCGCCCTGTGCGGGTGCGCCCGTATGGTGCCGGTCACGGCTGCGCCCAACTGCATGGCGGGCGGCGTCGCGGGTACACCCACCTTCACCCGCACCGCGGCCTGGCTCACCACCGGCGACACTTCGCGCACCTGGCCGGTGGCCTTGATCTCGGGGTTCGAGATCAAAGTTATGGTCACTGGCGGCACTTCCGTGGCGTTGACCACCAGGCTCTCCTGCACGTCGAACACCGCGTCGCGGTCGCCGTCCTCGGCCACGGTGAACACCGTTTGCGCTGCCTGCACCACTTGGCCGGTCTCGACATCGCGTGCGGTGACTATTCCCGCCGCGCCGGCGCGCAGTTCGGTGAAGGAAAGGCTCTCGCGCGCATCGGCGAGCTGGCTTTGCGAGGCCTGCACGGAGGCCTGCGCCGTGCGCAGGCTCTGCTCGGCCTGGTCGTAGTCGCGCCGGGTGGTGAAGCCTTGCGCCAGCAGCGTCTTCTGCCGGTCGAAGGCGGCGGTGGCCTGGCGGGCCTGCGCCTGCGCCGCCGTCAGATTGGCCTCGGCGGCCTTGAAGTCAGATTCCTGCGCCTGCGGGTCGAGCCTGGCCAGCACCATGTCCTTCTCGACATGCTGGCCGACATCCACCAGCCGCTCGGCCACGCGCCCGCCGACCCGAAACGAAAGGTTGTTCAGCGTCTGCGCCGCGATCACGCCGGTCAGCGAGAGGGCGGGGGTATAATCGCTGAATTCGACCGTCTGGGCCCGCACCCTGACCAGTTGCGGCTCCGCTGCCTGTTCCTGCTTCTGGCAGCCGGCGATCAGGAGGGTGCAAAGTGCCGCCGCGCAAAGACCGCTCCGGCTGCGCCAGTGGGCGCCGGCCGGTGAAACCGCACGAGGGGAGCAAGAGCTGGACGGCAAGGATGAGGGGCGTTCCGGCGAGAAAAGCGCACTGTCCTTCATTGCTTCCCCTCCGCCATCCGTTTCGCGGTGCGGCCCCCCTCCGCAACCCGGCGCGTCCGGAAATCCGAACCGCCGGCAAAAGCTAGCATCTTTGTGTACATGTGCAAGATTGGGGGCCGCATGGCGCCTGTAGGGACGTCCCCCGTTGTCGCATCTGCGGGCACATTCTTGACGAGATTGCGCGCCAAACGAACTTTCCGGCCTGCAGTCGCCCAAGCGGCGGCCGAGGCCGCAGTCAGACCGAAGGGTGGACACCAGACGTGACGAAGGGTTTTTTCAAGGGCGCAGCGCTCTGCGCCATGCTGTTTCTTGCCGCGTGCCAGACCGCGCGCACTCCGGGCGAGGGGGGCGTCGCCTCCAACTCGGCCTATGGCTATCTGGCCGAAATCCGCAAGGCCAACGGTCTGGGCAAGCTGGAGGCCGATGCCAGGCTGGAGCGCGCCGCCCTGCAGCAGGCCAGCTATATGGCGCGCGCCGGGCGCATGGCTCACACCACCGGCCGGGGCAAGGATTTTGCCTCGCGCATGCGCGACAATGGCGTGGAGGGCGCGGCGGCGGAGAATGTCGCCGTGGGCCGGATGGAGATGGGCAAACTGTTCGACATGTGGATGAACTCTACGGGCCACCGCCGCAACATGCTCGACCCGCGCTTCAGCCGGTTTGGCCTCGCCTATGTACGCGCCGGCGACGGCAGCGACCAGAAATACTGGGCGCTGGTGGTCGGCAGGTAATCCCGGCCGCTTCGGTTCCGCTGGAATTGCTCGCTGAAGCGGGCTAATCCCTGCATCGGCGGTGTCGTGCGGCCAGATCGGTCGCAGCCGCAAATGGCAGGAGCCAAGCGTGGCAAGAGTGTTCGATCCGCCTCCGGCGATCTTTCTCAAGACGGTGGGCGGCGACGATTTTCCCGTGCGCCGGGTGTTCTGCATCGGCCGCAACTATGCTGCCCATGCCCGCGAGATGGGCAAGGATCCCGACCGTGAGCCGCCCTTCTTCTTCACCAAATGGGCCGAGACGGTGGTGAATGCCGACCCGGCCGACGCCTGCCGCATTGCCTATCCGCCCGAGACCGCGAGCTACCATTTCGAGGTCGAGCTCGTCGTGGCGCTTGGCGCTCCGGCCTTCCGCGTCGATCCCGAGGCGGCCCTGACAAAAATCTGGGGCTATGCCGTCGGCCTCGACATGACCCGGCGCGACCTGCAGTCGGCCGCCAAGGACCTCGGCAGGCCGTGGGACGTCGCCAAGAACGTCGAACAGTCCGCGCCAACCGGCCGCTTGGTTCCCGCTGCGCAAGCGGCTGCCGCCGGATTTGATCCGGCGCGTGGCCGCATCGCGCTGTCGGTCGATGGCGCGACGAAACAGGAAGGCGACCTGGCCGAGATGATCTGGCCGGTGGGCGATGTCATCGCGCACATTTCGCGCTTCTACCGGCTGGAAGCAGGCGACCTCATCTTCACCGGCACGCCCGCGGGCGTCGGCGCGGTGGTGCCTGGCAATGGGCTGCGGGGAGAGATCGCGGGCCTGCCGCCGCTCTCCGTAACCATAGGCGAGCCGGCGAGCTGATCCATCAACATCGCTTGGCGCGGCCGCCGATCTGTGATCAGATGATCATAGGGTGCGGAATCGTTGCACCGGTTGCGGCCCTGCCCAGCATAGCCGAGGCCGGGGCGGAGGGTGAAAAATGGCGATGAATTTGGGCTTCGAGCCGGTGGCGACCCGCATGACCGTGCAGGATGGCGTCTACCAGCAGCTTCGCCATGCGCTGATGATCGGCCGCTTCGACCCGTCGCAAACGCTCACCATCGCCTCGCTGGCCGAGGCCTTCGGCACCAGCAACATGCCGGTGCGCGAGGCGCTGCGCCGGCTGGCGGCGGAAAACGCGCTGGAGATCGCGGCCAACGGCTCGGCCTGCGTGCCGCCCGTCACCCGCGCCCGGCTCGACGACCTGTGCCGCGCCCGCGTGGCCGTCGAGGGCCTCGCCGCCGAACTCGGCGCCCCGCGTCTGACCCCGGCCGACATCGCCACGCTGGAGCAGATCGTGGCCGAGCAGCAGGATATCGGCCGCAACGACAGCATCTATGATCTGATCAGCAAGAACCAGCAGTTCCACTTCATCATCTACCGCGCCTCCGGTTCGGATGTGCTGTTCCAGCTCATCGAAACGCTTTGGCTGCGTTTTGGCCCCTATATGCGGCTTCTGTCGCATCACGTCGCGCCGTCGATGAAGGCCGGCACCATGGAGCCTTCCGGCCAGCACCGGGCAGTCATAGACGCGCTCAAGGCGCGCGACTTCGCCCGCGTCCGCGACGCGGTGATCGCCGACATCGAGGCAACGCAGGAAACCCTGCGCGGCATCTGCCCGGAGGGAGCGGATGCAAAATCGGTGGATTTTTCGAGCCTTGGCAAGGCGTCCTAGGGCGGCGTCTATTCGCGCTGAACCCGGCAGAAGCGCCGGGTCGCTGTGGCAGCCTTTAGCCGGACTGCCGGTTGAGAGTCCGAGGCATGGGTCCCCGGAACCTCCGCCCTTCGCTGCGCTCGCGCTCCGGCCCGAGGACGACGGAAGGAGGTTGCGTGCCGGCCATCACCAACTCCGTCATTCCCGACCTCGTGAGCGAGTGAAACGAGCGGAGAGTGTCGGGAATCCATGCCTCGACGCTGCTGCAGCCAAGCCGTCTCCAGGTGATCGCCACCCCGCCTCAATTTGGTTGAGAGTCCGAGGCATGGTTCCCCGGAACCTCCGCGCTTCGCTGCGCTCGCGCTCCGGCCCGAGGACGACGCAAGAGGGCCATGACCAATTTTGGATCGGCAAGCTCCGCGGTCTGCCGACAACGAAAGTTATGCGGCGC
Organism: Mesorhizobium sp. KR2-14; assembly: GCF_040049255.1. Taxonomy (NCBI): domain Bacteria; kingdom Pseudomonadati; phylum Pseudomonadota; class Alphaproteobacteria; order Hyphomicrobiales; family Phyllobacteriaceae; genus Mesorhizobium; species Mesorhizobium sp. KR2-14. The sequence continues at coordinate 443,647 of NZ_JBDZDR010000003.1, forward strand.
TCCTCCGTCATTCCCGACCTCGTGAGCGAGTGAAACGAGCGGAGAGTGTCGGGAATCCATGCCTCGACGCTGCTGCAGCCAAGGGCGTCTCCGAAAGATCGCCACCACGCCTCAATTTGGTTGAGAGTCCGAGGCATGGATCCCCGGAACCTCCGCCCTTCGCTTTGCTCGTGCTCCGGCCCGAGGACGACGGAGAACGGGAAGGCTGCCGCCGCTCTCCGTTCTGGCCTTGTGAGCGAGGGAGGCGAGCTTCCCCAGGAACACCGACCCGGTCGTCGGAAAATTGTTCGTCCCGCCTCGTTGATCCCGACCCCGTTTTGTGATCACATGATCACAAGCCGAGGGGGAGAGCATGGCTGGCTATTTTCTTTATCATTCCATCGGGACCTTTCCGGGCAAGGCCGAGGCCATGGCCGCTGCCCTATCCGCCTTTTCGGAGATCTGGTCGGCCGAGGACGACGGCCAGTGGCCGGCCGCCATGGCCGCGCGGCAGAGTTTCGTCGACACCTGGCGCATGCTGATCGACGCGCCCGGGGGCTCGCTTACCACGGCGGAAAACGTCACCACGGCCCTCTACAGCCTCATTGGCGGGCTGCCGAAGGCGCATCTGGAAGGCCGCCGCTTCCTCGTCGCCGGCGACTGTTTTCCGAGCCTGCATTTCCTGCTTGCAAAACTTGCCGAGCGATTCGGCTTCGTGCTTGACACCGTGCCGCTGCGCCCCGGCGAGACCTGGGTGCGTGACGAGGACGTCATCGCACGCTGGCAGGACGATGTCGGCGTGGCGCTCCTCACCTTCGTCACCTCCACCGCCTCGCACCGCTGCGATGTCGCCCGCCTTGCCGAGCATGGAAGGCGCATGGGCACGTTGGTGGGCGTCGACATCACCCAGGGCGTCGGCGTGGCGCCCTTCACGGTCAGCGCCACCGGCGTCGACTTCGTCGTCTCCTCCTCGCTGAAATGGCTGTGCGGCACGTCCGGCGCCGGCGTCCTGCAGGTGCGGCCCGAACTGCTCGCGACCTGCGAGCCCGAGTTGCGCGGCTGGTTCAGCCAGGAGAATCCATTTTCCTGGGATCTCGACAAATTCGCCTACGCCTCGGATGTCCGCCGCTTCGACCACGGCACGCCGGCGATCCTCGCCAGCGTCGCCTCGCTGCCGGGGCTGGAGTGGGTCATGCGCACCGGCATCGATGCCGTTCGCGCGCGCAATCTGGTGCTCACCGGGCGCATCATCGAGCGCGCGCTGGAAAACGGCTGGTCGGTGGCCGCGCCGCTGGACGAGCGGCAGCGCGGCGGGAGCGTCATGCTGACCTTGCCGGAGGGTGTGGATGCGGCCCGTGTGGTGTCGGAACTGCGCGCGGAAAAGCTCTACTGCGATGCGCGCGGCTCAACCCTCAGGCTTTCGCCCGGCATGGTCACCAGCGACGAGGCGGTCGAGAGGCTGTTGCAGGGCCTTGAACAAAGAATTGGTTTGCGCGGCAGCCGCGCTTCCTAGGGAGGAATTCAGGCATCGCCCGCCTGCAGCGCCCGGTCGACTGGGCGCTGAAAGGGGTGGAAAAAGCGCCACGTGGTGTGGCCGAACAAAAAGGGAGTGAAAATGCTCAAGCGTCTGGGACTAATGGGAATAATGGTGGCGGCCGGCTTCGCCTTCACGGCGCCGACCTTCGCCGACACGATCACGGTGGGCGCCTATCCGGCCAATCCGCCATGGGAATACAAGACCGAGGCAGGCGACTTCGAGGGCTATGAGGTGGACGTCGCCCGCGAGGTCGGCAAGCGTCTGGGCATGGACGTCGAATTCCAGGACATGGGCTTCCAGGCCCTGTTCGCCGGCACCAGCTCGGGCCGCATCGATTTCGCCATCTCGTCGATCTCGATCACCAATGAGCGCCTGCAGAACCAGTCCTTCACCCAGCCCTACTACGACAGCGACGGCACCGTCGTCGGCAAGGCCGACTCCACCGTTGCCGCGCTGGAAGACCTGAAGGGCAAGACCATCGGCGTCGTCGCCGCCACCACCGGCGAAGCCTGGGCCAAGGAGAACGCCGAGAAGCTCGGCATCGCCGAGGTCAAGAGTTACGCCTCGCAGCAGGACCTGCTGCTCGAGGTGCAGAACGGCCGCATCGAAGGCGGCGCCGGCGAACTTGCCGGCTTCCAGTATGCCATGACCAAGATTCCGGGCCTGAAGATCCTGGTCCGCATCCCCACCGGCGAGCGCTTCGCCATGATGGCCAAGAAGGACCACCCGCTGGTCGAGAAGGCCAGCGAGGCGATCTCGGCCATGAAGGAAGACGGCACCATGGCCGCGATCCACAAGAAGTGGTTCGAGGCCGACCCGGAAGCCGGCACCAGCACCGTCACGGTCATGCCGCTGCCGAAGGCGGAATAATCCATATCGGAGCGTCGGCGCCCTCGCGCCGGCGCTCCTGCCACATCCGCTGCGCTCCCGCCGCCTGGCGGCAGCGAAGGTTCCTCAAGATACGGGCCCGGTCCATGGAACTGATCAACACCTTCTTCAACTGGGACGTCCTGGTCAGGTCCTTTCCGATCCTGCTGCGCGGGCTGGGCAATACCATCCTGCTCGGCTGCGCCAGCATCTTCTTCGGCTGCATCGCCGGCCTGCTCGTCTGCCTGGGCCGGCTCTACGGACCACGCCCGGTCAGGGCAGCGGCGGTGCTCTATGTCGACATCTTCCGCGCCCTGCCGATCCTGGTGGTGCTGATCCTGATCTATTATGCGCTGCCTTTCGTCGGCATCCGCCTGTCCTCCTTCGCCTCGGCCACGATCGCGCTGTCGATGGTGCTTGCCGCCTTCACGGCCGAAGTTTGCCGCGCCGGCATCGAAAACATTCCTCGCGGCCAGTTCGAGGCGGCGGCAGCCCTTGGCCTGCCTTTCTGGCTGGCGCTGCGCAAGGTGGTGCTGCCGCAGGCGCTGCGCGTCGTCATTCCGCCGCTCACCTCCAACTGCGTCTCGGTCTACAAGGACACTGCGCTCGCCTCGGTCGTGGCCATGCCCGACCTGTTGAAGCAGGCCACCGACGCGCAGGCGCTGATGGCCAATCCCACCCCGCTGATCGGCGCGGCTATCATCTACCTCGCCTTCCTGTGGCCGCTGGTGCGCCTCGTCAGCCATCTCGAGGCACGCGGCAAGCGCGCCTACGGGCGGGCCTGATCCATCCTTTTCATGCAAAACCCGGCGGCGTCCGCGCCGCGTGACATAACTCGACCCCCAGAAAGCATCTCCATGACCCAGCATAGCCCGATCGCGCCCGCCGACACTGCATCGTTCCCGGTCGAACAGGCGCGCGCCATGTTCCCGGCGCTGCAGAAGGCCGGCGACTTCATCTTCTTCGACAACGCCGCCGGCGCGCAGATTCCGCAGGGCGTGCTCGAGGCGGTGCAGAACCACCTCGTCGACCACAACGTCCAGCGCGGCGGCCGCTACGGCCGCAGCGTCAAGGTCGACCAGACCATCGCCGAGGCGCGCGAGAGCGTGGCCGTGCTGATCAACGCCTACAGCACGGCCGAGATCTGCTTCGGCATGAACGCCACCTCCTTCATCCGCCTGGTCAGCCTCGGCATCGGCCAGATGCTGGGCGAGCGCGACGAGATCATCGTGACCGACATGGACCACGACGCCAACATCGCCACCTGGCTGGCGCTGGAGTCCGCCGGTGCCAAGTTCGTCTGGTGGCGCATGCGCGAGGACGGCAACCTGCACGTCGACGACCTGCGCCCGCTGGTGAACGAGCGCACCCGCCTCGTCGCCTGCACGGTGACGGCGCATTCCATCGGCTCCATCGTCGACGTAGCCTCCGTGGCCAAGATCGCCCATGCCGCCGGCGCCGAAGTGTTCCTCGACTGCGTGCACTACGGCCCGCACGGCCTGATCAACGTGCAGGCCTGGGATTGCGACTATCTCGTCTGCTCGGGCTACAAGAATTTCTCGCCGCATATTGGCTTCCTGTGGGGCCGCTTCGAGACGCTGAGGCGCCTGCCCACCTTCCGCGAGGATTTTATCCCGGACGAGCCGCCTTATAAGGTCGAGGCAGGCACCTTCGTCTACGAGAACGTCGCCGGCATGGACGCGGCGGTGAAATATCTGGAATCGGTCGGCCGCAACTTTGCGCCGTCCAACAACCGCTCGCGCCGCGAGAACATCGTCGCCGGCATGGGGGCCATCCGCGCCTATGAGCTTCACCTCGCCCGCGAGATGCTGCGCGTGTTGAAGGATTGCGGCGCGACGATCTACGGCGTCTGCGAAGAAGAGCGCATCGAGCAGCGCGTGCCGACTTTCTGCTTCAACATCGGCAAGCTCTCGCCGCAGATGATTGCGGAGGAAATGTCCGAGATGCAGATCGGCATCCGCGACGGGCATATGTATGCGCCGCGCCTCATGGCCCGCCTCGGCCTCAGCATGGACAGCGGTGCGGTGCGCGTCTCACTGGTCCACTACAACACGATCGAGGAAATCCACCGCTTCGAGAAGGCGCTGAAGGAACTGATCGCCCGCCATGCCTGAAATGCGTGATCCCGAAGAGTTGAAGACTTTTCGGACAAGACCATGCTTTCCAGGAACCAGGCGGGTTTGGCCGGGGCGGGGCACGCCCGGCGCATGAGAAGGGGCGCGGCCTTGTCGGCCGCGCCCCTTCTATTTTCGGCCGGAACTCAGCTCGGGTTTTCCAGCGTGAACATGTCGGTCTTCTCGTCATAGGCGAAGAGCTCGGCATAGCGCGCCCAGCTGGTCACCGCCCGCACCGTGTGTTCGGCATTCTCCTCCGACATGTGGTCCTCCAGCTCGTCGCGGAAGCGGCGGGCCGGCGCTTCGTGGCTTGACCGTTCGTCGAGCACTCGGCGGATATGCGTCGCCAATGGCACATGGGCGGCAAGCTGCTGGGCAAACAGGTGCTTGCGTTCGTCCACCTCGGCCTCGGCAAAGCGCATGCCCGCCGGCGTCAGGCGAATGTCGCCCTCGGCCAGTTCGGCGAAATGCAGCAGCTGCAGCGTCTCGGCGATCGGGAACAGGTCGTCGATTTCCAGCTGCAGGCTGGCCGCCAGCGGCGGCAGGTCGGCCTTGCCGCGATAGGGCTCGGCCGCCACCGTTTCCATCAGGCCGGACAGCAGGTTGGTGGAAACGCGCGGCAGCACCATGTCGATACCGGTGCCGGGAAAGGCGCCGTCGCGGGCGGGCTCTGCCGCCGGCTTGCGCGCCGTCATGCGCTCGTAGATGTCCTCCACCAGCGCGCGGAAGGCCGGGTCGAGCCGGTCGCGCGGCTGCGGCAGGTCGATGCGGATCTCGGCCGCCACCCGCCCGGGGTTGGAGGAAAAGATCAGCACGCGGTCGCACATCAGCACCGCTTCCTCGATGTTGTGCGTCACCATCAGGATCGACTCGATCGGCATGCGCCCTTCCGACCACAGGTCGAGCAGGTCGGTGCGCAGCGTCTCTGCCGTCAGCACGTCGAGCGCCGAGAAGGGCTCGTCCATCAGCAGCACCTTGGGATGCACGACGAGCGCACGGGCCAGACCCACGCGCTGGCGCATGCCCCCCGACAGCTCCTTGGGATAGGCGCTCTCGAAGCCGTCTAGGCCGATCAGGTCGATCGCCTCCAGCGCGCGCTTGCGACGCTCGGTAGGCGCCACGCCGCGCGCTTCCAGCCCCAGTTCGACGTTCTGCAGCACCGTCAGCCACGGAAACAGCGCAAAACTCTGAAATACCATGGCGATGCCGTCGGGCGTGCCGGAAACCGGCGCGCCCTCGAAGGTGATCGAGCCTCCGGTAGGCTGGATCAGTCCGGCGATGGAGCGCAGCAGCGTCGACTTGCCCGAGCCCGAGCGGCCAAGCAGGCCGACGATCTCGCCCGAGCGCAGGGTCAGGCCGACATCTTCCAGCACGACGAACTGGCCGTTGTCGTAGCTCTGGCTCACGTCCTTGACTTCGACCAGCGGGGTGGCGCTTGCGGTGGTTGCGGTGGCGGTAACGAATTCATTCATGGGTCGGTCTCCCGAAGCAATATGTAGTGCTCTTTCAGTCGAGGCGCAGGCGGCGCTCGGCGAAGACGTAAAGTGGGCGCCACAGGGCGCGATTGAAGGTGGTGACGAACAGCGACATCACCGCGATGCCCAGCACCACGCGGGGAAAGTCGCCGGCTTCCGTCGCCTTGGCGATGTAGGCGCCGAGCCCGTAGGCCTGGAGATGCGTGTTGCCCCAGCTCGCCACCTCCGCGACGATGGAAGCGTTCCATGAGCCGCCGGTGGCGGTCAGTGCCCCGGTCACATAGTAGGGGAATATCCCCGGCAGCATTACCTTGCTCCACCAGCTCCACGAGCTGAGCTTGAACACCGCCGCCGCCTCCCTGAGGTCGGACGGGAAGGCGCTGGCGCCGGCAATCACGTTGAACAGGATGTACCACTGCGTGCCCAGGATCATCAGTGGCGACAGCCAGATGTTGGGGCTGGCGCCGGTGGCGACGATGGCGATCACCACGAAGGGAAACAGCACATTGGCCGGAAACGCGGCCAAAAACTGCGCCAGCGGCTGCACCTTCTGGGCCACGGCCGGCCGCAGCCCGATCCACACGCCCACCGGCACCCAGATCAGGCTGGCGAGGCCGACCAGAACGACGACGCGCAGAAGGGTCGCGAAGCCGCCGCCAAAGGCTTGCGCCACGTCACCCCAACCCAGCGTGCGGCGGATGTAAAGCACAGTCACCGCAGCCCCTGCCGCGGCCAGAAGCACGATGAAGGCAAGCCAGAGGCGATCCGCAATCCGGCTGGTCCGCGCCGGCTCCACCGGCCGCGGTGCCTTGCGCGGCGCTTCGGCTCCCGCCAGCATCAGCCGGCCCCAGCCGGCCGCAAAGGGGGCGCCGGCCAGCTTGAGCATGCGGGTGCGGCGCATCACGTCATAGACCCAGGAGCGCGGCTTTTCCTGCGCCGCGGTCTGCTCGGCCCGGAACTTGTCGGCCCAGGCCACGATCGGCCGGAACAGAAGCTGGTCGTAGAGCAGGATCAGCAGCGCCATTGCCAGCACCGCCCAGCCCACCGCCACGAAATCCTCCCTGGAAATCGCCAGCGCCAGCCATGAGCCGATGCCCGGCAGCTCCACAGTGGTGTCGCCGACCGTGATCGCTTCCGAGGCGACGACGAAGAACCAGCCGCCCGACATCGACATCATCGTGTTCCAGATCAGGCCCGGTGCCGCAAAGGGCGCCTCCAGGCGCCAGAAACGCTGCCAGGCCGTCAGGCCGAAGCCGCGGCTGACCTCATCCAGGTCGCGCGGCACGGTGCGCAGCGACTGGTAGAACGAAAACGTCATGTTCCAGGCCTGCGCGGTGAAGATCGCGAAGATCGACGCGCACTCGGCGCCGAGCTGGCTGCCGGGAAACAGGCCCATGAAGAAGGTCACGGTGAAGGTCAGGAAGCCCAGCACCGGCACCGACTGCAATATGTCGAGCGCCGGGATGATGACCATCTCGGCGCGGCGGCTCTTGGCCGCCAGCGTCGCCACGACGAAGGTGAAGATCAGCGAGGCGATGATGGCCGCGAACATGCGCAATGTGGTGCGCAGCGCATATTCGGGCAGGTTGGCGGGGTCGAGCGTTACCGGCGCGGTGGTGAGCAGTTCCACCGAGCCGCGCATCTCGACGGCCGCATGCGCCAACAACACGAACACCGCCGCCATGATCGACAGGGCGAGAAGGTCGTAGACATTGGGCATGATGCGGGCGCGCGACAGCGTCGCGGCGTCGCTCAGCGATTGACGGTTGTGGGGCAGGAAGATCATTTGCGAACCTCGATCTCTGGCTGCTCAAGGCAGCATTGCGTTCCCCGCCGCTTCGGGCGCGACATGGCGGCGGAGCGGGCAGGGGCGAGAGGCGCGCGTCGGCGCGCCGCAACCGGGACGGGTTGCGGCGGGCGCAAGATCTTCGCGATCAGGAAAAAGGCGTTTGCGGCGCGGACCGGAAGGTCAGGCGGCGAGAGCGTGTCGCAAGCTTCGACTGACACCCTCTTCGGAAAGGGTGCGATGCTCCCGCGACCAGCGGCCTTCGAGCCTTCCGGTCAGCTTGTCGCGCTGCCAGCGGCAGGTCAGTGCGCTGCGTCCGGCTTCCGGATGCACCGGCTCGATCGACCGCAAGCGGGTGCGTGCGACGGGTGCGGCCGAACGCATGGCAAGGCGCACGGCGTCGCGGTCACGAAAAAAGAGGATGGTGTTGTTCATGGCTCACCTCCTTGGTCCGACAGGACCCGGAAGCGAGCGGACAGACCGTCAGGCCATGCCGAGGCTCGCCCGGCGGGACATGCCGGACACGACGTCGATTGTCGAATGCGGTGTCCGGATCCGGCTCAGAGCCTTCCCCGAACAGCGACTAGAATGACTGTCCATAACCTGTTCAATCAGTTGTTGACTGCCTCGGGCGAGCCAAAGGGCGAGCCGGAAGCATGGGTGCCTTACGCCCCCATCATTTGGGGTGTCAAGCTTGAATTAACCATACCGCCTCACCTCGCCGCAAAGTGATGCGGCGAGGCCGTGGCGGCCGGGAGCCATTCCCGCGCCGCTATCGGGCGCGGGCGTCCGGCGACAGTTCGATGAGGAAAATCCGTGCCGTTGCGTCGGTTTCGATCCGCAGCGCCTGCGGCGCGTGGTCGAGGTGGGCGGTGTCGAGCGGGCCGAGCGCCGCCGTCTTGTCGTCGGCGCGCAGGCGGCAGGTTCCGCGCTGGCAGAACACCAGCAGTTCCGATGCCGCCACGGCGATGTCGACGGTTCCGGAAATGTCCAGCCGCCGCATGGCGTGGCTCATGCGACCGCGCCGGGTCATGATGTTGAGGTCGATCACGGTGCCGCCGATCAGCTCGGCGCCGGTAGGCGCATCGCCGGGGAAGGGCAGCGGCGCCGAGCCGGTCGTCAGCTCGGTCGTGCCCATGCCTTCCACGGTGAGGCGGAGCCCGTCGCCGTCGAGCACCGCCAGCGTGCGGTGGATGCCGGCGAAGGTCGAAAACGGCCCGCCTTGCGCTACCGTCGCCATGGAAAGCCGCCAGTCGAAGCTGTCCACCGTCGCGCCTTCCGGCGAAACGGCGATTTCCGTTGTCTCGCCGCCGCCGTTCTTCCACGGCATGCGGCGATAGTTTTCGGCGTGCAGCACGCGCATCATGGTCAGGACAGCCAGCCCATCGACACCGCCAGCCAGGCGACGGGCGCGGTGAGCAGGATGCTGAGCGCGGTGCGCACATACCAGATCACCAGCAGGTCGCGGAACCGGAGCGGGATCGTCGTGGCGAGCACGCAGGGGATCGACGCCGACAGGAACAGCACCTGGCTGACCGACACCACCGCCGCCACGAATTTCAGCGCCAGATCGGATTCCTTCAGCAGGATCGCCGGCAGGAACATTTCCGCCAGGCCCGCGGCAAGCGACTTGGCCGCAAGCATCGGCTCCGAGAACTGTGCGATCCAGGTGACGGGGTAGAGCAGCAGGCCGATCACGTCGAAGATCGGCGTGTGCTTGGCCGCCAGCAGGCCGAGCAGCCCCACTGCCATGATGCTGGGCAGGATCATTGCTGCCATGCGCAGGCCGTCGAGGAAGTTCTCGCGCAGGGTCGCCGGCAGGCTCTTGGCGATGGCCGCCTGTTCGAGGCCGGCGTCGAAGGCCGCCTGCAGGCGGCTGCGGTCGGCCGGCAGCGGCGCGTCGCGGTCGGCCGGATGCTCCATGCCGGCCAGCGGCCACATCCGCGCGGTAATGGCCGAGACGATGAAGGTGATGAAGAAGGTGGTCCAGAAATACAGGTTCCAGGAACCCATCAGGTCCAACGTCTTGGCCACGATCACCATGAAGGTGGCCGACACGGTGGAAAAGCCGGTGGCGATGATGGCCGCCTCGCGCACCGTGTACTTGCCTTCGCGGAACACGCGGTCGGTGATCAGCAGCGCCAGCGAATAGCTGCCGACGAAGGAAGCCACGGCATCGATCGCCGACCAGCCCGGCGTGCGCCAGAGCGGCCGCATCACCGGCTGCACCAGCACGCCGGTCAGTTCCAGCAGGCCGTAGCCCACCAGGAAGCCCAGCGCCAGCGCGCCGATGGGCACGATGAGGCCCACCGAAAGCACCAGCTTGTCGAACAGGAAGGGCAGCATGTCGGGCGCGAACAGTTCGGCCGGGCCCACGCCGGTCAGGTACATGCCGGCCAGGACCGCGCCCAGCACCCTCAGAAACGAGAAGATCGTCCCCGTGACGCTGCCGCGCCAGGTGCCCTGCACGAAGGGTGCCAGGGCGCCATAGGCGATCAGCAGGCAGACGAACGCGATCGCGGCCGGCCGTGCATGAGTCACGATGGCCGTCGCGGCGTGATCGAGAGGAATGGTCGACTTGCCGCCGATGGTCACCGGCACGAAGAACACGAAGATGCCGATCAGGCTGTAGAGAATGAGCTTGACCGCTCCGCTGCCGCGCGAACCGCGCTCCGTATACGAGATGTCTGTCATCGAGGTCGTCTTCACCTGTTCGTTTGAGTATCAGCCCAGGATGCCGGGCAGGTTGAGGCCATGCTCCCTGGCGCAGTCGATGGCGATGTCGTAGCCGGCATCGGCATGGCGCATGACGCCGGTGGCCGGGTCGTTCCACAGCACGCGCTCGAGGCGACGTGCGGCGTCTTCGGTGCCGTCGCAGACGATGACCATGCCCGAATGCTGCGAGAAGCCCATGCCGACGCCGCCGCCATGGTGCAGCGAAACCCAGGTTGCGCCCGAGGCGGTGTTGAGCAGCGCGTTGAGCAGCGGCCAGTCGGACACGGCGTCCGAGCCGTCCTTCATCGCTTCGGTCTCGCGGTTGGGCGAGGCGACCGAGCCGGAATCGAGGTGGTCGCGGCCGATCACCACCGGTGCCTTCAGCTCGCCCTTGGCAACCATCTCGTTGAAGGCGAGGCCGAGGCGGTGGCGGTCGCCCAGGCCCACCCAGCAGATGCGCGCCGGCAGGCCCTGGAAGTGGATGCGCTCACGCGCCATGTCGAGCCAGTTGTGCAGGTGCTTGTTGTCGGGCAGCAGTTCCTTCACCTTGGCGTCGGTCTTGTAGATGTCCTCCGGGTCGCCCGACAGGGCCGCCCAGCGGAACGGGCCGATGCCGCGGCAGAACAGCGGGCGGATATAAGCCGGCACGAAGCCCGGGAAGTCGAAGGCATTTTCGACGCCCTCTTCCTTGGCCATCTGGCGGATGTTGTTGCCGTAGTCGACGGTCGGGATGCCCATCTTGTGGAAGTCGAGCATGGCCTTCACATGCACGGCCATCGAAGCGCGGGCGGCCTTGGCCACGGCCTTGGGGTCGCGCTCGCGCTTCTCTTCCCACTCGGCCACGGTCCAGCCGATCGGCAGGTAGCCGTTGACCGGGTCGTGCGCCGAGGTCTGGTCAGTCACCGCGTCCGGCTTCACGCCGCGCCGCACGAGTTCCGGCAGGATTTCGGCGGCGTTGCCCAAAAGCGCAACCGAGATCGCCTTCTTTTCCTTGGTGGCCTTGTCGATGATGGCCAGCGCGTCGTCCAGGTCCTTGGCCTGCACGTCGACATAGCCGGTCTTCAGGCGCATCTCGATGCGGCTGGCCTGGCATTCGATGGCCAGGCACGCGGCGCCGGCCATGGTGGCCGCCAGCGGCTGCGCGCCGCCCATGCCGCCCAGGCCCGCCGTCAGGATCCAGCGGCCGGAAAGATCGCCGCCAAAGTGCTGGCGGCCCATCTCCACGAAGGTCTCGTAGGTGCCCTGCACGATGCCCTGGCTGCCGATATAGATCCAGGAGCCGGCCGTCATCTGGCCGTACATCATCAGGCCCTTCTTATCGAGCTCGTTGAAGTGGTCCCAGTTGGCCCAGTGCGGCACCAGGTTGGAATTGGCAATCAGCACGCGCGGGGCGTCCGCATGGGTGCGGAACACGCCCACCGGCTTGCCCGACTGCACCAGCAGCGTCTGGTCGGCTTCCAGCGCCTTCAGCGCGCCGACGATGCGGTCGAAGCTGTCCCAGTCGCGCGCGGCGCGGCCGATGCCGCCATAGACCACCAGCTCGCCGGGCTTTTCGGCAACGATGGGGTCGAGATTGTTCATCAGCATGCGCAGCGGCGCTTCCGTCAGCCAGCTCTTGGCGGAAAGCTCGGTGCCGGTGGCAGCGCGAATGACGCGCGAATTGTCGATGCGGGTGTGTTGGGTCATCATTTTCTCCAGCATGAAGGCCGGCCGCGCCTCAGGCGCGGGCCCAGCGGATTGCGGTTTGAAGGATTTCTGTCAGCGCCCTGCGCATCGGCGCGGCAAAGTCGGGATCGTAATCCGCCGGCCAGTTGTCGGCGCTCACCGGCCCCGGCCGCTCATGCATGTAGCAGCGGCAGGAAAGCTCCATCTGCAGCGCATGCACGCCCGCTTCCGGCTTGCCGAAGTTGCGGGTGATGAAGCCGCCCTTGAAGCGGCCGTTGACCACATGGCTCTCGCCGGTGCCGGCGATGATGTCGGCCACCAGCGTCTGCAGCGCCGGGTCGGTGCTGGCGCCGCTGTTGGTGCCGAGGTTGAACACCGGCAGCTCGCCATCGAACAGGCGCGGGATCACCGAGCGGATCGAGTGGCAGTCATAGAGCACGACCCTTTCATGCACCTTGCGCAGCCGTGCCAGCTCTTCGGCCAGCGCTGCGTGGTAGGGCTCGAAATAGGTCTTGCGCCGCTCGGCGACCTCTTCGGCGTCCGGTGCCTGCCCCTCGCGATAAAGCGGCTCGCCGTCGAAGGTGGTGGTCGGGCAAAGCTCGGTCGTCGCCTGTCCCGGATAGAGCGAGACGCCGGACGGGTCGCGATTGACGTCGATCACCGTGCGCGAGATCGAGGTGCGCACCACGGTTGCGCCGAGGCCGGCGGCGAAGTCGTAGAGCTTTTCGATCCACCAGTCGGCGTCCTTGCGGCCGAGCCAGGGCGAAACGAGTCGCCCTTCCAGCCCAGCGAGGTCGGTGCCTGTGTGCGGGATCGACACCAGCAGCGGCGCCTCGCCGCGCGTGATGGAAAGCCATGGCAGGGCGGTCATGCCTCGCACCCTGCAACCGCCGGCAGCTTCACCGCGCCTGCCGCCGCGATCACCGCTCCGCTGCGCACCAGCGCATTGGCCTTTTCCATGTCCGGGTGGAAATGGCGGTCGTCGTCGAGATGCGGCACTTGCGCCCGCAAGAGCTTGCGCACGGCCTCCAGCGGGGCGCTCGAGGCCAGCGGCGCGTGGAAGTCGCAACCCTGCGCGGCGGCCAGAAGCTCGATGCCGATGACGGCGGTGGCGTTCTCCACCATGCCCATCAGCCGGCGCGCGCCATGCGCGGCCATGGAGACGTGGTCTTCCTGGTTGGCCGAGGTGGGGATGGAGTCCACGCTTGCCGGATAGGCCTTCTGCTTGTTTTCAGAGACGAGGGCTGCCGCCGTCACCTGCGGGATCATGAAGCCGGAGTTGAGGCCGGGCTTCGGCGTGAGGAAGGCCGGCATGCCCGACAGCGCCGGGTCGACCAGCATGGCGACGCGCCGCTCCGACAGCGAGCCGATCTCGCAGACGGCCAGCGCGATCATGTCGGCGGCAAACGCCACCGGCTCGGCGTGGAAGTTGCCGCCCGAAAGCGCGGTGCCGTCCTCGGCGAAGATCAGCGGATTGTCGGTGACGCCGTTGGCCTCGGTTTCCAGCGTGTCGGCGGCCTGGCGCAGCACGGTGAGCGCCGCGCCCATCACCTGCGGCTGGCAGCGCAGGCAGTAAGGGTCCTGCACGCGCTCGTCGCCCACGCGGTGGCTTTCCCGGATGGCGCTGCCCGCCATCAGCGCGCGCAGCGCGTCGGCCGTATCGATCTGGCCCTTGTGCTTGCGCAGCAGGTGGATGCGCGGGTCGAACGGCGCATCCGAGCCCTTGGCCGCATCGGTCGACAGAGCGCCGACAACCAGCGCCGAATGATAGAGTATTTCGGCCTCGAACAGCGCGGCCAGCGCATAGGCCGTGGAGAACTGGGTGCCGTTCAGCAGCGCCAGCCCTTCCTTGGGGCCGAGCGTCACCGGCTCCAACCCGTGCGACACGAAGGCCACCTTGGCCGGCACGCGGCCATGCGGGGTGAAGCAGTCGCCCACGCCGATCATCGCCGCCGTCATGTGCGAAAGCGGCGCCAGGTCGCCGGAAGCGCCCACCGAACCCTGCGCCGGCACCACGGGGATGACGTCGTTGGCCAGCATCTTCTCCAGAAGCTCGACCGTCTCGACCTTCACGCCCGAGGCGCCCTGCGCGAGGCTGGCGAGCTTCAGCGCCATCATCAGGCGCGCCACGGCCACCGGCATCGGTTCGCCGGTGCCGGCGGCGTGCGACAGCACGATGTTGCGCTGGAGCGTTTCGAGGTCGGCGGCCGGAATGCGCACGCTGGCCAGCTTTCCGAAGCCGGTGTTGATGCCATAGACCGGCTCGCCCTTGGCGACAATCTTTGCGACCGTCTCGGCGCTTGCCTGGATTTTTGCCCGGGCGCTCTCATGCAGCTTGGGCACGGCGCCGCGATAGATGGCGCGCCAGTCGGCGAGCGTGGCTTCGCCGGGTTTCAATACGAGTTCGGTCATTTCCCCCTCCAGATGCGCGCATGGAGCGGATTGAAGCCCATGCGGTAGACAAGCTCGGCCGGCCGCTCGATGTCCCAGATCGCGAGGTCGGCCCATTTGCCGGCCTCCAGCGTTCCGGTCTCGCCGAGCATGCCCAGCGCGCGCGCCGCTTCGCGGGTCACGCCGGCGACGCATTCGTCGACCGTCATGGCAAACAGCGTCGCGCCCATGTTCATGGTCAAAAGCAGTGAGGTCAGCGGCGAGGTGCCGGGATTGTTGTCGGTCGCCAGCGCCATTTTCGTGCCGTGACGGCGGAAGAGGTCGACCGGGGGTTTTTTCGTCTCGCGGATGAAGTAGAACGCGCCGGGCAGGATCACCGCCACCGTGCCGGCGCTCGCCATGGCGGCAGCACCTTCATCGTCGGTGTATTCGAGGTGGTCGGCCGAGAGCGCGCCGTAGCGCGCGGCAAGGGCTGCGCCATGCAGGTTGGAAAGCTGGTCGGCATGCAGCTTTACCGGCAGGCCGTGGGCCTTGGCCGCATCGAACACGCGCGTCATCTGCTCGGGCGAAAAGGCGATGCCCTCGCAGAACCCGTCGACTGCGTCCGCCAGTTTTTCCGCTGCGATCGCCGGCAGCATTTGCTTGGCGACGAGGTCGATATAGGCGTCCTTGTCGCCGTTCGCTTCCGCCGGCAGCGCATGCGCGCCGAGGAAGGTGGTGCGCACCGTCACCGGCCGCTCGCTGCCCAGTCGGCGTGCGGCGCGCAGCGATTTCGCCTCGTTTTCGAGGTCCAGCCCGTAGCCGGACTTCATCTCGACAGTGGTGACGCCCTCGGCCAGCAGCGCGTCGAGCCGCGGCAGGGTCTGCCGCACCAGCTCGTCCTCGCTTGCCGCGCGCAGCGCCTTCACCGAGGAGACGATGCCGCCGCCGGCGCGGGCGACTTCCTCATAGGTCGCGCCCGCCAGCCGCATTTCGAATTCGTTTGCCCGGTCGCCGGCATGCACCAGGTGCGTGTGGCAGTCGACCAGCCCGGGCGTGATCCAGCGGCCCTCGCAGTCCACGGTCTCGGCGCCGTCGCGCAGAGCCGCCGGCAGTTCGGCCTCGGGGCCGGCATAGACAATGCGCCCGTCCCTTGCGGCGATTGCCCCATTTTCCACAATGCCCAGGCCGGGCGCGTTCTCGGCCAGCGTCGCGAGGCGGGCATTCCGCCATAGGCGGACCCGTCCCGTTTGCGCGCTTTCGCGGTGCTGCATGATGTTTTCCATTTCCATCCCGATCGTTTATGTATAGACATATGAGCGATTGACGCAAGCGTCTTGTGGCGATCGGATGCAAGAAACGCAGGGGAAGGCTCCATGACGACAATTTTTGCCGGGCAGGCGCTGCTGCCGCAGGGCTGGCGCAACGACGTGCGCCTGACCGTCAGGGAAGGCCGTATCTCGGCCGTCGAGGCGGATGCCGCTCCGCAATCCGGCGACGAGCGCCAGGCCATCGTCCTGCCCGGCATGCCCAACCTGCACAGCCACGCCTTCCAGCGCGGCATGGCCGGCCTTGCCGAAACGCGCGGCCCCGGCGCCGACAGCTTCTGGTCGTGGCGCGAGGTCATGTACCGCTTCGCCCTGTCGATGACGCCGCGCCAGGTCGAGACCGTCGCCGCCCAACTCTATGTCGAGATGCTGGAGGCCGGCTTCTCCCGCGTCGGCGAGTTCCACTATCTGCACCACGATCTCGACGGCGGGGACTACGCCAACATCGCCGAAATGGCCGAGCGCATCGCCGCCGCCGCCGCGCGCACCGGCATCTGCCTCACTTTGCTGCCGGTCTTCTATGCTCATTCCGGTTTCGGCGGCGCCGCGCCCAATGAGGGCCAGCGCCGCTTCATCAACGATCTCGAAAGTTTTGGCCGCCTGCTGGAGGGTGCCCGCACGGCGGTGAAGGACTTGCCGGGCTCAGTCGTCGGCGTTGCGCCGCACAGCCTGCGCGCGGTGACGCCCGAGGAGCTTGCGGCCGTTGTTTCCATGACCGACGGGCCCGTCCACATCCATGTCGCCGAACAGGTGAAGGAGGTGGAGGACTGCATCGCCTGGTCCGGCGCTCGCCCGGTCGAATGGCTGCTCGCCAACGCCCCGGTCGACGGGCGCTGGTGCCTTATCCACGCCACCCACATGCTTGACGCCGAGACGACCGGCATGGCCGAAAGCGGCGCTATCGCGGGCCTTTGCCCGGTTACGGAAGCCAATCTCGGCGACGGCACCTTCTCTGCACCGCTGTTTGCCGAGCATGGCGGCCGCTTCGGCGTCGGCTCCGACTCCAACGTGCTCATTGGCCTGCCCGACGAGCTGCGCCAGCTCGAATATTCGCAGCGCCTGTTCCACCGCCAGCGCAACGTGCTGGCCGCGCCGGGCCAATCCAATGGCCGCGCGTTGTTCGACGGCGCGCTGGCCGGCGGTGCCGCCGCGCTCGGCGCCGGCCCGGCCGAAATCGCCGTCGGCGCTTCGGCCGATTTCGTCTCGCTGGGGGCCGACCACCCGTCCCTGGCCGGCAAGAAGGGCGACGGCGTCCTCGATGCCTGGATCTTCGCCAATGGCGCCAGGGTTGACGGCGTCTGGGTGCGCGGCAAGAAAGTTGTGGTTGGCGGCAGGCATTTCATGCGTGATGCCATTGCCGAGGACTTCCGGGCCGTGATGAATGAGCTTGCCGCGGGCTGAAGCGTGACGCGTGCCCGGCCGCCGTTCTGGATCGTACGATGGACAAGATGGATACCTTGAGGGAGCAGGAACCGATATCGCTGCACCAGCGCATTCTCGCTGACATCAGCGAGCGCATCCTGTCGGGCGAATGGGCGCCCGGCCATCGCATTCCCTTCGAGCACGAGCTGACCGAAGAATATGGCTGCTCGCGCATGACCGTGAACAAGGCCCTTTCCGAGCTCGCCAGGACGGGCCTGATCGAGCGCCGCCGCCGCTCGGGCAGTTTTGTGCGCACGCCGGTGTCGCAGGCCGCGGTGCTGGAGATCCATGACATCAAGGACGAGGTGCAGGAACTGGGCCTGCCCTATCGCTACGAGCTTGCCTCGCACCAGAAGCGCAAGGGCACGCCGGCCGACCGCGCGCTGATGGAACTGCACGAGGCCGGGCCGGTGCTGGCGCTGAGGTGCCGGCATTTCGCCGGGCCGCGGCCCTTTTGCCTGGAAGAGCGGCTGATCAGCCTGGTCGCCGTGCCCGAGGCCGCCGAGGAAGCTTTCGAGGAGATCGCGCCGGGGCCGTGGCTGGTTGGCCATGTCCCCTGGAGCGCGGCCGAGCACCGCATCAGGGCAACCGGCGCGGATGCGGAAATCGCCGCCGCGCTCGGGGTTGAGCCCGGGGCGCCGTGCCTGGTCGTCGAGCGGCGCACCTGGAGCGCCGAGCACCCCGTCACCCATGTGCGCTTCACCTATCCGGCCGACAGCCACACGCTGGTGGCCCGCTTCACGCCCTCGCAGGCGCGGTGAGGCGAAGAATTACGCCGCTCCCATCCACTCCTGCGCCTCGGCCCACAGGCGTCGCGTCAGCTCGCCGGCAGGCATCTCGCGGCCGAGCCGGGCCGCCTGTCCCGACCACAGCGATATGAAATCGCCGGAGCCTGCCGGCTCGCTCCTTGCCTTCAGCGGCGCCAGCGCGCCGCCGGCCAGCGGAAATGCCGGCGCAAGCCCGGAGATAGGCCCCACCTCCCGCACGATGCGGTTGACGATGCCGCGCGCCGGGCGGCCGGTGAACACATTGGTGATCGCGGTCGCGTCGCTGCGCGTCTCACGCAGTGCCTCCCGGTGCAGGGCGGCCACCTTGGCCTCGGGGCAGAACAGATAGGCGGTGCCGATCTGCACGGCCGAGGCTCCCAGCGCGAAGGCGGCCACGATGCCGCGCGCATCTCCGATGCCGCCGGCCGCAATCACTGGCACCGACACCGCATCCACCACCTGCGGCACCAGCGCGAAGGTGCCCACCTGGGTGGCGATGTTATCGGTCAAAAACATGCCGCGATGGCCGCCGGCCTCCGCGCCCTGGGCGATGATGGCGTCGCAACCATGGTCCTCCAGCCAGCGCGCCTCGTCCACGGTCGTCGCGCTCGACAGCACTTTCGCGCCCGTCGCCTTCACGCGCTCCACAAGCGCCTGTTCCGGAAGGCCGAAGTGAAAGCTCACCACCTCCGGCCGGAATTCTTCCACCACCTCGCACAGCCCGGCGTCGAAGGGCGTGCGGCTGGAGTTCGGCACCGGCGCTACCGGGTCGAGCCCGAGCTCGACATAGTAGGCGGCCAGCCGCTTGCGCCACGCGGCCTCGCGGGCGTCGTCGGGCGTTGGTGGCGTGTGGCAGAAAAAGTTGAGGTTGATCGGCCTCGCCGTGCGCTGGCGGATGATGCCGAGCTCGGCGCGGATCTGCTCGGGCGAAAGCAGCGCGCAGGGTAGCGCCCCAAGGCCGCCGGCCTCGGCCACCGCGATCGCGATCTCGGACCCGACGGGTCCCGCCATGGGCGCCAGCAATATCGGCAGCTCCGTGCCGGCAAGCTCCTGGAAACGGCGGTCTCTGTGCATGGTCGGTGCTCCGTGGGGAAGATCGATGATGCGTCGGCCGTCCGTCGCGGTCTGGCCGTAAGGCATTGGATCAGGCGGTGATGACGGTGTCCATGGGGATGTCGTGCGGCTGCGGATAGATGGTGGCAAGCCTCGCCTGGCTGTAGCCAACGCCGATGGCAAGCGGCTTGCGCGGCATGGCCGCCAGGGTGCGGTCGAAAAAGCCGCCGCCATAGCCCAGCCGGTAATTGTCGCCGTCGAAACCCACCAGCGGCGCGATCACAACATCGGGAAACACCGCCGGCCCGTTGGCGGGCACGAGGATGTTCCACACGCCGCGCTCCAGCGGCTCGCCCGGCGCCCAGGCGCGGAACTCCAGCGGCCAGCCGGACTTGATCACCACCGGCAGCGCGAAGCGCCCGCCGGCCGCGATGGTTTGGTTCATCCAGCCGCGCAGGTCGGGCTCGCCCTTGAACGGCCAGTAGATGCCGATCAGCCGGTGGCGCGGGTCGCCGATCGCCTTGGTCAGCCCGGCCGCGATCGTTTCCGTGCGCCGCGCCCGCTCTTCTGCCGGCACAGCCATGCGCTCGTCGATCAGCCGCTGGCGTTCGGCCTTGCGCCAGCGCAGCACGTCAGCCCACGCAATGGGGTCCGCGGCGCGGTCGTCGGCCTGAAATTCCGGCGTCAGCTCATGCATGAAGCAGGGCGGAGAGGCATAGCCGCGCGCATCGTTATCGTTGCTCATGAAGCCTCCTGGCTGGGCTGCGATGGCAAATATCGATATGGGGAATGGGAAAGGCAAATGGAATTAAATGCTAGATTAATGCAAAAAGATTGTTGCATGGGCGGCATTCCCTTCAAGTTGACGCTTGGCCGCTTCGCTGATGAAATGTCCGCGCGGGGAAGGGAGGCGCCATGCGGCAGCCATTCTTCACCATCGGCCACGGCACGCGCAGCATCGAGGCCTTCGTCCATCTGCTAAAGCTTGCCGAGGTGGGGCTGGTGGTCGACATCCGCACCGTCCCGCGTTCGCGCGCCAACCCGCAGTACAATGGCGATGTGCTTCCCGACAGCCTCGCAGCCTTCGGCATCGCCTACACGCATCTGGTCGAGCTTGGCGGCCTGCGCAGCCGCTCGAAGACGGTGCCGGCCTCGACCAACGGTTTCTGGGTCAACCAGAGCTTTCACAACTATGCCGACTATGCCATGAGCGCCGAATTCCGCGCCGCGCTCGACCGGCTGGTGGAAATGGGCCGCGCGCGTCGGCTCGCCGTCATGTGCGCGGAAAGCGTGTGGTGGCGCTGCCATCGCCGCATCGTCGCCGACTATCTGATAGCCCGCGGCGAGGCGGTTTTTCACCTCATGGACCATGACCGGATCGAGCCCGCAACCATCACGCCCGAGGCCATGCCGCAGGCAGACGGTTCGATTGCCTATCCAACGCCGGCCGCCGGCTAAGCATGCGTGTTGCCGGCTGCGTCAGGCCTTGCGGCGCGTGCCTCACCACGCCGGCTCGAATTCGCCCGGCGGCAGCACGCCCTTCTTGAGGATCAGGTTGGCATAGAGCTTCAATTCGCCAGTGGCCACGATATAGGCCGCCTGGCGCGCGCGTTCGTAGAAGGCGAAGCGTTCCAGCGGCGCCACCCGGAACGGGCCGGCCAGCCGGTCGATGATTTCCTGGAACGAAACGCAGATCGGCGGCACTTCCTCCGGCGTCTCCACCATCGCCATCCGGAAGGCGGCGGCCGTGTCGAATGTGTCCAGCGGCATATGGGTGAGAATCGCCTCCACCACGGCCTCGGCGCCCAGGCCGTCGGCGCGGATCACCGGGCGGCCAAGCGTGCTGGCCGGAAAATTGGCGTCGGCGATCACGATCTCGTCGCCGTGGCCCATGGTGCGCAGCGCGTGCAGCAACTCGGGTCCGAGCAGGGGGTGGATACCGCGTAGCATGTCATCTACCTCGGCTTGAGGGGCGGTTCGCAATCAGCCGGCCGGCCTTGCAGCCTGATATCTAGGCACGCCCCGGGGCAAAAATCGACTCCGGATTTTTTCGCACGCGGCCTTAGCCATGGGCGATGTAGTCGCCCGAGCGCTCGGCCTCGAAAGCCAGGCGCTGGATCATCAGCGCCAGCTCCAGCTGCCTGCTTGTTCCGGTCTTGTGCAGGATGACCTTCAGCCGGCCTCGCGCCGTTTCCAGCGACACGCCTTCCGCGTCGGCCGCGTGCCGCAGCGTCTCGCCCCGCCCGATGCGTATCGCCAGCCGCACTTCCGCCGGCGTCAGCCGGTAGGTAGAGCGCAGGACGGTTTCGACCTTCGCCGGCTGCCCGCCTCCCGGGCTTACCGTCAGAAGCACGTCAGCTCTGCCCAGCATCTCGTGCACCCGGCCGCGCAGCGGCAGCGCGCTGAGGGTCGCGCCGTCGGCGCGCGCCTCCAGCGCAATGGTGGCGAGCGGCTGCGCGCCCTGCGCAGCCTGTGCGATGGCCCACTGCAGCTTTGCATCGGTGTCGTCGCTGGCAGCATGAATGCGTCCGCCGCGCAGATGCAGAACGCTTCCGATCAATTTTTCGAACGCCGCCGATGCCGCGATCAGCCGCCCTTTCGCATTCACCCAGGCGCGCGGCATGCCCTGCTGGTCCAGCGCTCCCAAAACGCCCGAGGCGAGATCAAGCCTGGCCTTGAGCGCATGGTTGAGCGACAGCGAAAGCAGATGAAACAGCGAATTCGCGCCGTCCAGTTCCTCGTTCACGTAAGCGCCCTTGGCCTTCCCGCGCTCCACCGACAGGATGAGGTAGGAACTGTCCTCGCGCGGAATGAACGTGCCGGCAAAGTGCGCGTTCTGGTGCCTGACGGCGAATTCCTGTTCGAACGGGTCGCGTGCCAGCTCTTCCGGCGTGAAGCAGAGCCAGTCGGTCAGCAGCCCCTTCGTCCCCTCGAGCGTGAGCTCCAGCGCCCGCCGCATGCGCGGCACTTCCTGCGGCCAGGTCTGGAAGTCGGCGAAGACCTCCTCGGACCCGCGCGATGCGAAGGAAACCAGGCTTTCGGGCGAAATATAGTGGGCGAAGGCGTGGTCGGCGCCGCAAGTCTCGGCAAGAATGCGCAGCGCGTTCGGCCAGGCCTCGGGGCTCAACGCCGCTTCCAGCACGCTCTCTACGGCACGCTCTATGTCCACGTTCCCCCACGCCGCTGCACGATTGCGCAGAATGGCAAGTCCCGCGGGGCCAGTCAAACCGACGCACAGGGAGCGCGCAAGGGCAGGCGCCCAGGCGCGCTTATCGGCCGGCTTGAGCAGCCGGCTAACGGAAGCCGCTATTCGTGCAGCGTGTAGCTGTCCATCTCGCAGAAGTCCTGCGTGTCGGTGGTGGTGTCGAGGTCAGAATCCTCGGTGAACTCGAAGCGCATGTCGTACTTGCAGGCGCGGCGTCCGTCGGCCACCGTCACGCGGACGCTTTCGCCCGGGTTCAGAACGTCGCGGCCCAGAATGTCCTCTTCCCATTCGTCCACCCCGCTCGGCGAGGCGTAGAATTCGGTGATTACAGAATTGGTGGCGTTCTTCAGCGTGAACACCAGGTCGTCCGCCTGAGCGGCAAAGGCGAAACAAGTAATGCCGGCCAGCGCCCCCGCTGCGGCCATGCGCAATTTCAAAGTCATCAAAAAGGTTCTCCACCCGGAATTGGGCAAAGCGTCGCTTATCAGCCGCTTGCGACATTTGGAATAAGGCGGGCGCAGGCATCTTTTGCGCCACGCATCGCCTGTCTACAGGTGGTGGCGGCTCGCTTAGGTATCGAACTCCCATGGATGTGCCCGCGCAAGTTGATTTTCTGGCAATACCCGCGAGTTCAGAGAACGAAGCGCCGCATTAACTTGGGTTAAGCTGGAATAACTGTGACGATGGTGAAACAAACGGTGGTCAACCTAGTCACAAAGCTGACAAAAATCGCCGATTTCATCCTCCCGGGGGCGCCAGAGGAGAGGACAATGCTGAAACGTCATCTTGCGACATTGGCTTGCCTTGGCTTTCTTGCCAGCGGCACATCTTTCGCACATCTCGATGGCTATGGCCTGGTCGGTTTCGCCCAGGCCAAGAACGGAAACGGCAATGGAGGGAATGGCGGCTCCGGCAACGGCCAGTCGTCTTCCGAACACGGCAAATCGGGAGAGGCTCCCGGCAAGTCGGGCACCGCGCCGGGCAAGTCGGGCGAAACCCCCGGCAAGTCGGGCACCGCTCCCGGAAAGTCGGGCGAGACCCCCGGCAAGTCGGGCACGGCTCCCGGAAAGTCGGGCGAAACTCCCGGCAAGTCGGGCACCGCTCCGGGCAAGTCGGCCTCCAATAATGCGCAAAAACCGGAAGTCACGGCTTCGAACACCCTTGGCGCCATGAATGCGGCCCATGCTTCCGCACAGGCGCGCAAGCACGCAAACCCGAAGTCGGCCGTCGGGCTGATCGCCGCCTATGACCTGCTCCGGCAGGCGGCGCTGGAGATCGAGGATCCGGTCGCTCGGGAGCAGGCGCTGGACGATGCGGAAACCCAACTGGCGGCGGATTTCGGAAGAGCCGCGCTGACGGACGACGAAATCGGCAAGATAAACGCGTTGCTAGATGCTCGTCAGTAGCAGTTCTGCAGGCGAATCCCCTCGGCAATGCGATGCAGGTGCCACGTAGCTTGGCGGTATCGCCAGCTTCTGCCAGGGTCGGGGCGGCTTCGCCGCTCCGGCTGCTGGCTCCTAGGCGAGCTGACCCGGCTCCTGCGGGACGGAAGGGAACAGCTTGCCGGGCAGGGTGATCTCGACGTCCATCCGGTCCCTTGACCAGCTGCGGCTATAGTTTCCCCGCAGTTGCGATTTGACGATGAGGTCCAGGAGCTTGGAGCCGTAACCATTCTTGAGGGTGTCGGGCTGGCCGCTCAGGCCTGGCGCCCTCTCGCTCCAGTCAATCTGCAAATGCTCGTCATCGCGCCTGATGTGAACTTCCAAAACGCCCTCAGCGTCGCTCAAGGCGCCGTATTTGGTCGAGTTCGTCGCCAGTTCGTGGAAGACGAGAGCCAGCGGCGAAACAATTCCCGCATCGACCAGGGCGTCGTCGCCGACGATGGCGAAGCGCTGGCCCTTGCCGCCCTCGTAGGGTCGGAGCAGCACGCCGATCAGTTCCTTCAGCGAGGTACGATCTCCGCCGCCCGTCGGGGCATTCCGGACCCGGATCAGGCTGTGGGCATGCTGAAGGGCAACAAGCCGCTGCCTCAGCTTGTTGGCCAGCGGCTTCATCTCGGGATTGTCGCGAACCGACAGGCTGATCAGCCCGTTGACCAGGGCAAACAGGTTCTTGATCCGGTGCTCGAGTTCGCTCGAAACGATCTCGCGTTCGGCGGCGAGATATCTCAACTGGTCCAGCACCTCATTTCTCGTCGCCGTGGTCGTGGAGATGATGAGCGGCCCCAGGGTGATGAGCGCACCGCCCATGCTGATCGACAGCACGGGCGCCCGGCTGAGGTTCAACACAAAGATATAGCCGAGTGACGTAGCCGTGATCGCCCAGGCGCAGAAGGCGAAGGTCAGCAGCGCGGTAAGGAAGACACGATAGGAAATCGCGCACCAGAGAAGGGCCGGAACCGGGAACACGAAGGCAGCCAGCCCACCGAAGAAAATGCCCGCGACTGCCGACAGAACCAGCACGATGATCGGCGCCTGATCGTGCAGGGTAAGGGGCAGTTCCCGCGTCCATTGGCGATCCACCGGGAACGCCAGGATCATCGGCAGAAAGGCAAGCTGGTTCAAAAGCTCGACGGAAAACCAGTATCGGAAGGTTCTTTCCGCTGCCATTGCGCTGAACAGCGGTCCAACCAGCAGCGTACCCACTATGCTGGCGTATATGGATGCCGCCAAGGCGGCGAAAAACAGATAGAAAGCCGACGTCGGCCGCTCCAGGCGCTGGTCTGTCCGGTCAAAGCTTGAGAGCAGCGCGTAGCCGACGACGACGATGCCGAAATTGAATGTGGCCAGCCGTGCGCCTGTCGACAAGGAATACCCCAGGATCAGCAGCGCTATCGCGAAGCCAACGAGGCAGGCGATCCAGCCCCCCGCGCGCGCCAGCATCGGGAAGCGTACCAGCATGCCGATCATGAACGCGTTGGCGGGCCAGACCAGCGCCAGAACGCTGTTGTTTGCCGTGTAGACTCCGAGAAGGAAGAGGGCCGCATAGGCG
The DNA here is from genome assembly GCF_040049255.1 of Mesorhizobium sp. KR2-14. Classification (NCBI taxonomy): domain Bacteria; kingdom Pseudomonadati; phylum Pseudomonadota; class Alphaproteobacteria; order Hyphomicrobiales; family Phyllobacteriaceae; genus Mesorhizobium; species Mesorhizobium sp. KR2-14. The sequence continues at coordinate 468,942 of NZ_JBDZDR010000003.1, forward strand.
CTGCCGAACAGCAGGTAAAGGACCCAGGCCCGGCTCGGAGTGAGCAGTTTGCCTACTCTGGATTCGACTTCGCTGGCATCGAGCATGATCCACATCCCCGGGGCGTCCATGCGTCCCCGGCGTCATTGGCCACCCATCAGGTAACCACCAATGCCGCGCATCGACAAGCGCCGAGCGCAATCAAGCCGCGCGGAATCCGGAGCCAGGACCGCCGGACCAGGCCTCCGCCTGAGACGATCGGGTGCAACGGCAGAGACGATCCGCACACCGTCGGGGGCTATCCGTCATCATGACGGTCCGCATGGGCCTGGTCCCATCAGTATCGAGAATGCCCGTGGCACCACAGCTAACACGCGAAACCGTCGACCTTTCCGGTTACCCCGACCTCGTGGTCCTCTATCTCGGAATGCGGGTGAACGTCTTCCAGGGGCTTGCCACCCTGTTTGGCTTCGGCTCGAAGATTTCCGAGGCGGTGCAGGATGCGCCCGACGGGCTTCTTGCGCACGAGTCGATCGTCTACTCGCTGTTTCCGCCCCATGTCGGCATGCGCCAATACTGGCGGGATTTCGAGAGCCTCGAGCGCTGGTCGCGCAGCGAACCCCACCGGCAATGGTGGCAGAGCTTCCTGCGCGATCCGAAGGGCACCGGCTTCTGGCACGAGGCCTATTTCCGGCGCGGCGGCATGGAGGCGGTCTATGTGAACATGCCCGACCGGTCCGGCATGCGCGCCTTCGCGCCGGTGTGCGCGGCCAAGGGGCCGATGTTCTCGTCGCGCCAGCGCGCGGGCCTGGAGGGCGATGCGCCGCCCGCGCCCGTCCAGGAACAGGAAATCTACAAGTGATCGCCTCCCAGGCAGACCAAAGAAGGAGCAGAGCAGTGTTCGGTAAAAAAGGCGCATGGATGGCGCTCGTCGCAGGCGGGCTTGCCCTCGTTTCAGGCGCGGCGCAGGCCGAGTCGCTCAACGTGACGGTAACGGGCGTGCGCAGCAGCGCGGGCATCGTGCGCTGCGGCCTGTTCGCCACGGCGAAAGGTTTTCGCGTGCCTGGCCGCGAGGTGCAGGCCGCCGACGCTGCGATCAAGAACGGTCAGGCGCTGTGCAGCTTCACCGATGTTGCGCCCGGCGCATATGCCCTGGCCGTCTTCCATGCGGAAAAGAACGAAACTGCAATCGAGTACGGTCTCTTCGGCAAGCCCAAGCAGGGGGTCGGCTTTTCCAACAATCCGTCGATCACCTTCGGCGCGCCGGGGTTCGAAAAGGCTCGCTTTGCGGTGAACAAGCCGCGCGTGGATCTCAGCATCCGCCTGCAATACTGAGGTCGCGTCCTCTCGCTACCGCAGCCCCCGGCTCTCGCGCCCGTCCCGCAAACGAGCCGGGGTCGTGCCGGTCGCCTGCGCAAAGGCGCGGGTGAGGCCCGACAGGCTTTCGTAGCCGCAAAGAAGTGCGATGCGCGCCAGCGGGATGGCGGGGCGCGCCTTGAGCAGCGAAGAGGCGCGCGCGATGCGAACCGAGCGGATGACGTCGCCCACGCTCTGGCCCCTTTGCGCGAACACCCGGTAGAGATGCGCGCGCGAACACCCGAGGCGGTAGGCGATGGTGGCAGCCACAAGCGCGGGATCGGCGTAGTGCTGCTGGATGAACTGCAGCGCCCGGCCATGGAGTTCACCCGCGTGGTCGCGCAGCTGCGCTCCGTTCCTTGTCGATCGTTCCGAAGCCAGGATGCCGAGCGCGAGGTCCACCGCGACCCGCATGGCCACCTGCGCAGCGGCTGCGTCGAGATGCGCGGCATCCTGCGCCATCATGTGCAAATGGCATTGCAGCGAACGGGCAAGTCCGGCCTGGGGCGGGCAAAAGGCGCCTTCCTGCAGGAAGCCTACGTCTCCTTCCAGCTCCTCGATCACGGTGGCGCGCGGCAGCGTGATGTAGAGGTGGGCGTGGTCGCGCGAATGCGTGTGCAGCCGCTGGCTCGCGTCATAGATCGCAATCCCGCTTTGCTGAGACATTTCCAGCGCGGGGCCGTGCCCGCTCCGCACCCGCGTCTCGCCAGCCACCGTGGTGCTGATCATGATGAAGTCGCTGTCGCCGCGGGTCCTGCCCACCACGGCGCCGGCATTGGCGCTGTATCCGAAGGTGGCACCCTTGTCGTCGGCGCAAAGCAGCGCCTGGCCGACGAAATGGTCCGCCGCAGAGGCGGCGGTCAGGTCGAGGTCCATGCGCGGAAACAGGCTGCGCCAGTAGTCGAAGCGCTCGCTCGGGTCCAAGTCGTCGGTCGAGAGGCGCCGGAACCCGCTCCCGGCGTGTAGGTCGCTTCCATCGGCCACGCCGCTCCTCCTTCGCGTCATGGACAGGCGGCGGACAGCAAGGCGCGCCGCGCCCGGTTTGGCCAGGTCAGGGCCGCGCCGTCAACACCGCCGCGGATTCGATGCTGTCGAAGATCGTCGCGCCCTTGCGCGCTTCCTGTGCAATTTTCTGTACGTTGGCGTTGTTGCGCACCGCCTGCCGTCCGGCTTCGATGGCGAGGTCGACGTCGTCGCGGGCGAGCTTGAGCCGTGTGGGCATCCGGTTCAGGCGGTCGAAGTGCGCCGGGTCCGCATCGCGGAACGAAAGATACTCGGTCGTAACGGTCACGTCGCGGCAGTCCCATCCGGCGAGAGTTCCGCGCACCTTGAGCACCTGCTCGCGCGAGAGGCTGCAGCGGTAGCGGATCAACATGTCCTGCCATCGATTCAGGGCGAGATCGATCGCGTCGAACCCGCTCCTGTTTGCCGAGGCAATCGTGGTGTCGGAGACGGCGCGAAAGATATTCCCCAGGTGGGGCGGGCGCTGTGTTTCGCCCCACTCGTAAGGGACGTGCCTGCCGGCGTCGGTAACGATGAAGACGAAATTGCGAAGCCGCACGGCCTGCAGCGGCGACAGCGGCGCATATGGCGTGCCCGCCTTTGCCAGTTCGAGGGTGAGACCGGTGATGCCGAGATTGTCGGTCAGCGCACCATCGAGCAGCCGGATATAGTTCAGATTTTGATCGGCCTGGTAGGAGTCCAGCGATCGCGCATAGGCCTGCAGCCGGATCGAGGGGTTCTCCGCGTTCAAGGCCCCCTCCAGCCAGTGCGGGCGGTGATAGCCGCAATTGATCTTCGGCGCCTGCAGGATCATCGGCGCGAAGGCCACAGGAACTGCCGCGGATGCCCCGACCGCCTCGGCGATCTTGAGGCGGTTGATGTCGCTGCACAAGGCGGCGAAGGTGTCTTCGGTGAAGAGAAAGGGCGTGTTGTTGTAGATGTCGGACGCGGTCACCCAGACCAGCGGTCGGCCCGGCTTGCCGAATTCCGAGAAGGTCGCATGGTCGAACAGGTTGTCGTCAAGCCATCGGGCAAAGCTGTTGCGGTCATTGGCTCCGCCCTGGAGCGCCACCTTGGCCAGAGTGCCGGGCAAGACGCTGGTGGCCATATTGGCTTCGGCATCTTGATACAGGAACCGTTCGCGGAAATCACGGTATTCGTCTTTGCCCCGGTAGCCGAGATAGGCCGCCAGCACGGCCCCGCCCGACGTTCCGGCAACTGTGCGGACATTGTCGACCAATGTGCGCCTGACGGGAAATTCGTCGATGGTCAGGGCGTCGAGTTCCTGCAGCACGCCGTAGCCGAAGGCCGCCGCCCTCGTGCCGCCGCCTGAAAACGACAGCGCCACCACGGTCGAGCCATCATCGGTGGCATCGGGGATGTAGTCTGGGGAAGGTGCCGCCGGTTGGGTGCTGACGAAGTTTATCGGGGTGGTGTCGACGGCGACGCAGCCCGAAGCAGCAATCGCCGCGGCAAGGCCCACCGCCCCCAGCAGTCTGGACAACATGTTTCGCACTGACTGGAAGGCCCCTACCGCCGAATTCCCTCTATCCTAGGGTGGCACGGGCGAAGCGATCCTTCAAGCAGTCTTGGCTCTGGCGAGGGATTGATTCCGTTGTGGTTTCGGCGGGTAGCCCGCTCAGAAAAGGGTGGGTTCGGAAGGTGCTGCCTGCGCCGGCACCGGCGCCTCCACCACCACCAGCATGTCGTCCGGCAGGGGGCGCTGCAGGGCCCTGGCCTCCTCCCACGGCGCCAAAAGCCAGAGATCGACCTCCTCCGGCGTGGTGAGAATGACCGGCATCGCCTTGGGATGGATCGGTGCCATCAACCCGTTCGGCTCCGTGGTCAGGAAGCCGAAGAGCTCGAACTCGCGCTCGCCGTCGCGCACCTTCTTGATGCCTCTCCAGGGCGTCCAGAACCCGGCGAAGAACATCAGCGGCCGGTTGTCGTCGCGGGCGAACCATGCGTTGCCGGCGCCCTTGCCCGGAAGCGGCTCGGCAAAGCTGGTGAAAGGCACCACGCAGCGGCTCGTCGGCCCCAGCCAACGCCGCCAATGCGGCGAACCGACGTTCCTGATGTTGGTGACGCCCGGATCGTAGTTCTTCACGAAGGCCGGCGGGGAGGGCATGCCCCAGGTGGCGGGTGCGACCTCGCGCCGCCCATCCGCGCCGGTGCGGACGATCGGCGCCAGATAGCCCGGATAAATGTCGCGCGACGGCTCGTTGAAGCCGGTGCGGTCGCGCAGGGCCCGCGTGATCTGGACGATGGCTTCCCGGGTCGTGGTGACGTTGTAGAGGTTGCACATGCGGCCATCCTGCTTCAACTGCCACGAATTGGCCAGCGCCGCCCCAAGTGGCCGCCGCAGAACCCGCGTTAACTGCGGTCCGCTCCAGACCACCGACTAGGTGGCCGACTTCAAGTTCAGTGACGGGATTACGAGAAGCAACACCGACAGAATTGTCCGGTACATGTTGCTTGATTCCAGTTGTTGTCCATTGGTGATGGACAATCCTCCAAATCGAATTTGACATAAAATTTATCATTGGTTCAGGGGGGAGCCGTGAACGATATACTTGAGAAGACATCTTATGCCGGGCATAGATAACAGGAACTTGCTTTCGCCACTTTAGCTATGGAACTTGCGATGGCGATTGAACCCGACGCACTTGACGCATTGCGAGAAAGGCACCGTCGCTGGCTCTCACGGCTTGGCATCCTGGATAAGCCGTGGTTGATTCTCGGCTCCGCGCCGTCCCCCACGATTCCACCTGACCTGATTGGACATTGTGCACGCGTCGACGTTAACAACTCGGGCAAGACAGCCAACGCACTGGGTCTCCCGCCCGCCGACTTGACGTTCCGCAAGCGAAAAAAGTCGTGGGAAGAGCATCCTCATGTAAGGACGAGAGGCCTCCTGTGGCTCCATACGAAGCCTCTTTGGGTGATGTATCTGAGCCTTCTAGCTAAGCCGCACGTGCGTTACGAGAGCCTGATGCGCGCCACTAAAGCTGAGCGCGAGGCGATCGTCCACGTCGTGAGTGGCGGACTTCCCTCTGATATTGGAGAGGTCGGCCATGTGACGAACGGAGTTGCCGCCCTCTGCTACGCACTTTTCATGGGCGTGCCGTCCGTGACCCTCGCGGGGTTCTCAATCACCAGGATGGGCCATTCTTACGACGACAAAGGCAGGATTCGGAGGCAGATCGCCGAAGACACCTTCGTTCTGGCGCGTTTAAAGGATCGGGGAAACGTCTTCACGACCGAGTTGGAACTCTCTGAGCATGTCGGCTTGCCTTTTGTTCGCGATAGAAGCGGCGTCGCCAACATCGACAGCACGATTGCACTGAGATCGCCCCCATCATCATTACCAGCAAATCGCCTGCCTGCACGTGAAGGCCGGTGAGATTTTTCCGTGAACGAGAAGGCAACAAAAAAGCCCGGCGAACCGGGCTTTTTGACTTCATCCGCCGTGGTCAAGAACGGCCATGATCGGATGATGGTGCCCAGGAGAGGCGTTCGTACACAGTACGGAAAGCAAAAAACGCTGTAATATCAACGACACAGAAGCTACTTTGTTGCCCGAATTGTTACCCGCTACGACTAAGCGACGGCATAATGCAAATGCTCAATTCCAAGTGCAGTCTGAAACTCAGGTTTGATGAGTCTTAGTAGCGCCCTATAGGCTATCGTGGCCGCTTGAGGACCGTCTGCATATGATGCCACCTGATACGGTGCGAATAGTATTTCAACTGCGTCCTGGGCAAATACAAACGCACCAAAATCGTCCCACTCACTCGTCCCCCCATCGATCCAATCGTTATAGAATTCGGGTTCTGAACCCTGCGATAGCGCCTGACGAAGCTGCGATCGGCATTCGTTGCGTACTATCTCAAGCGCGGCCTCTTCGTCCGTGAAAATCTGCCTGAGCTCGGAAATCAAGACGAGCGGTTCGAGTACGAACGCGAACGTCACAAAATGATGATTGGGGTGCGCGGCGCCAGCACTATACCAATTGACTGCGTAGTTTAGGGTGAGAATCTTGCCCTTTATGATCGGTTCCGAACAATGGGCATCGAATGTATCGGTACGGGCCCATTTATCTTGGGCATAGTTGTGGCCTCCTGATGAGGGGCTCAACTTGTTTCCACGTAAGCGGAATAGATCCTTCAAGAACATGCCGCGAACGTAATGACCAATCTCGCGTACATTGGGATACTGTTCAGATTCAAAATCGAATGTTTGTATTTCCACCTCGTATCCCGGAACGCCGTCCCAAGATTCCTTCTTTACGGAAGTGGTCCAATATAGATCCTGGTCCTGTTGGAATTGTCTCCTGCTTCCCCCTAGTCGAACTATTTGCAAATTAATAGAATCAGATAGCTGTTTTTTAAAATCTACAGCTGTCGCATATATGCAATGAATATCCTCAAACTCTCGCGGAATGCCAATTTCATCGCTCAAAATTACAGGAATGACGAATATGTCATCGATCAATTTCTCCTGACGCTTGCTTAGTGCCGCCTTAATCTCTTTTTGTAGATAGCCTCTACGGTCTATAGAGCTTTCGGATATCAAAACAACTATCAGTTCTGATTTTTCGAGTGCTCGCTTTATCTCAAAATCCCAATTCTGGCCGGCTACTAGTCTGCGATAGTCGATCCAGGGGTCGAAGCCACCCTTTCGCAGGAACTCGTAGACTTCGCCTGCGAATTCCCTGTCCGGCCGCGCGTAACTGATAAATATCTGATGCTCAGCGACATCATCCATAGCAGGCCACCCTTCCCCGCTGCCCAATCATTTGCAGTGCGCCAACCTAATCGGCGGCAAATCATAATCAACAGGAATGATGGCAATGGCAGGTGCCGTAAGCGGAAGCGTCCACAGGGTCATGCTCGGGGCGCCGATGCTGGAATTCGCAGGACGAATGTCGACGACCAAATTGCCAAGCTGGATGCATGCGCAGAGTGGTGGCATAACGGCGCTGCGGCTTCGCTGTCGGCGAGCGAATGCCCATGGCAAGATTACCAAAGACAGCTATCGGTGCTTCAGTTCTACAGATCGTCGACTGCTTCCGTCTTTATCCGCTTCGATTGCTCATTTTTGGCATTCCAAAAGTATGCACCGGCAGCAAAGAAGACGAGTGCAAGGACTGTCCCCGCTACCGCGGCGCTGGTCGCATTGCTCTTTACAGTAGCGTCTATCTCGGAAGCAAAATAGAGGTCTTTGCCGATATCAAGCGACCATCCCAGGATGAAAGAGCCGGCGGCGAAGAGCGCGGCGCTAACCCGATTGAAAGCGGCGATCTGGTCTAGTTCATCCTCCGTCACCGGATAGTAGCAAATCGTCCGGTGCTTATAGGATAGCTTTACCGAACTGCCATTTGGGCGCGGTTGAGCCCCCTCAACCTCGTGCACTGCCCCACTTACGTCAACGCCACGTATTGCGTCTAGATCAAGAGGCTTTGCGCTCTTGCTCCGTCGCTCTCGCGGCTTCGAGGTATCGTCCAATCCGTTCGACATAGTGCTCGCGAATGTCTTCGTCCTGCATCGCTATGCCGCGAACACCATCGCGATACACCTTTCGCCAAGGTGTACCCTCTTGATGCGTCAGCTCACGCAACGCCCACCCAGTGAAATCCTTATACGACTTCCAAACTGTATCGAGGATATAATGAGTGTCCTCATCCGTTTCCGGAACTCTTGGAGTCTGGAAGCTTAGCGACAGCTTTCCGTTATTTTCTTTGAAGTCAACGGTGACCGAGCTAGTCGCAATGGGGTTAGACCCATAATGTTTGAATTCATGATAGATCGACGGGATAACGGGCCCGTGCTGCCAGGCCTCAATTCTTTCGTTGAAAAGTTTCTCGTCACGCAGGGCTAATGACCAACCGTAACCGATGTAAATTAGCTTCAACAGCTGAAGCAGCGACAGCCGCCGCTCCTCCTGCGAGGCGCGGTCGAGAAAGTAATTGGCAATGTGCTGCGGTGTATAGGTCATGTGCGACACCGTGCACCGTTTACCCTCCCCCCCGTGCAAACGGATAGGGTTAACGGCATCCTCCCGTTTCCTAGAATAGTGATTCGACAGTCTCTTGACAAATGCAATCAACAGTTCGCAGGCAGGGAAGCGCGACTCACGCCACTTTGGTTCCAACTTGCAGATAACATTTTTCCCGTTCTGCTAAATGGGCCTCTGCCGCTTGACATCCCGGTCAGCGGCCTAGTGCTTTTGCTACAAGGCCTGAATTTTTGGCGCGGACTGTAATCAACGTGTTGACACTGTAGCCAAATAGATTACAGTCAGCGAGATGATCAAGTCATTCAAAAGCAAAGCGCTGGCGGAACTCTGGAGCACCGATCGTTCTTCTAAGATCGACGCCAGAATGCATAAGCGCATCCTCGTTCGCCTGCGCTCGCTGGAAATCGCGGCATCGGTGGAGGAACTCAATCTCCCCGGCTACGACTTCCACGCGCTGAATGGCTTCAAGCCAACCCGTTACACGATCCATATCAACGGGCCGTGGTGCATTACCTTCGAGTTCGACGGCGGTGATGCTTATCGGGTAGACTTCGAACAGTACCACTAGGGAGAGGCGGAATAGCCGCCGCCCCTCACCTTTAAAAACTTCGTTACTTAGTCACAGTGGGAATGAAAATGACGGATTATCGCGCGGTTGCTGATGGCAACCGACCCCCGATCCACGCCGGCGACGTGATCGCCGACATCTTGCTCGATCTCGACAAGAACAAGAGCGAGATTGCCGGCATGCTGGGCATTTCGCGGCAGCAGTTTCATGCCATCCTTGCCGGCCGCAAGCCGGTGACGCCGGAGAGTGCCGCGCGTCTTGGCAAGCTCTTCGGCAATGGCCCGGGGTTCTGGCTGCGGCTGCAGGCCGATGTAGATGCCTGGCACGCCCTTCGCGAGGTCGACGTAAGCAGCGTGCCGACTATCAAGGCGGCCTAGCGGCCGACCGTTTTCCTTGTGAAACGGCCGACTGCAGCTAAAAACACCGAAAGGTCACCATCGTTGACGATCTCGGCGTCGGCATCGATCGCGGCCTGCACGCCGTCGCTTTCCACGCCCGCCGGGCCGCTATGGTCCGGCCGGGTGATGCGGATGATGACGCCGCCCACGGCGCGGATTGCCGGCGCCTCGTAGACGACCGATTCCACGACCAGCGGCTGCGCAGGTGTCGCCCGCCAGGAGCGCGCCATTTCTTCGCCAAGGGTCCAGTCGCTGCCCATGGTTTCGCCCATGAAGCGCCCGAATTTTTCGAGGAACAGCCGGGGCAGGGCATTGCCTGGCAGGTAAGGCGACGGCTGATCGCGCAAATCGCCGAACGCCATGCGCCGCGCGATGTCAGGCGGCGCGCCGAGGTGTTCGAAATAGGCGACCGCCGCCACCTTGCCGCCGTCGAACGGGTGGACGCGCGCGAACCCGAACGCGTCGACGAGGTGGTTTGCCGCCGTGGTCTTGCCGACATGCCGCTTGCCGGTCAGGCCGATGACGAGCGGCCGGTAGGCGCAAAGCGGGCCGAATGTCTCGCGAGCGTTCATCATTCGGCAGCCTCGACAATGCCGGAAAGGTCGAGCTTCGGCGGAACATACAAGCTGCCCTCTTCGGGCGAGCCGAGAAAAAGCTCCTGAAAGGTGATGACGCCGAGCTTTTCCTCGACGATCAGCAAATTTTGCGAGGCCGGCGCCGGGTCCGCTTTGAGCGATCGCATGGCGTAAGGGTTGTAACCGACAACCGAGCCGTTGGCGAAGCCGAAGGGGATCTTGCTGCTTGTGTGGTCGTGCCCTTGCAGCACGAAATGGAAGCCGCGACCGCGCCGCGCGTAGGAAACGTGCGTGCGGTACATGCCGCGAACCTGCTTGTAGACCGCGCCATAAAGCCCGCCGCTTCCGCCGGCGCCCTCATGGCCGTGCTGAAGCAGGAAGCGCCAGCCATAGACGTTGAAAAGAACCTCGCCCGAGCCGGTGTAGTAGAATTTCGCTCCGGGGTCGCCTGCGAGCATTTTCTCGATGCCCCACGACACCAGAATGTCGAGGTTGTCGATCCCGCCTTCCACCGAATGCGGCTTCGGCGTCAGCCGGCTATGGTTGCCGCCGGATGTGTACACCCGGATCGGAACCTTGACCGACGACCGCAGGAAGGCAATGCCGCCGGCCGTGATTTCAGAAGCGACCTTGACGGAAGTCGTGACCGGGGCCGCACCGCCGCGGCGGCTTTCCTCCCGCAGGTTACCGTCGATCATGTCGCCGCCCAGGCAAACGACGATCTCGTCGACCGGGTCGCCCTTCCAATGCTCGGTCAGGAGAGAGGCTGTTTTCTGAAACAGCCGCTCCATTCGGCGGCGGCAAATGTCGAGATCGTACGAATTCAGGCCATCCATTTCGTAGAGGTCGACCGCCTCGCCGCAATGCACGTCCGAAATGTGCAGGATGGCCGAGCGCTTGCCGCCACGCTTGCCCCCCGGCCTCGGTCGGATCACTGCCGGCGCCTCGATCGCCCTGGCAAGTTCGAACACAGTCGCGCGCAGGTCTTCAGCCGTTATGATGCGATCGAGCAAGCCCTTGCGCTCGGCGCGCAGCTCGGCGATCTCACGCTCAAGCCGACGCTCGCGCACGCGGTCGTCGACGGTCGGCTGCGCCGGCGCCTGTGGCTTGGCGGGAGACGCGCCCAACCAGATGCTATCAAGACCGCGCCGCCTTATGTGGCGCAGGCGGCCGTCAGCCTGGTTCTTTGAGAGGCCGAGCGCTGCGGCAGCCACACGGAACGCGGTGGTGCGCCCGGCGCCGGGGTTTATGCCGGGAGGCGCATAGCCGGCAGCGACTTCCTGCGCGATGCGCTCGGCGAAGGCGCGCAGCTCGGCTTCGGGGATCGAGCCGCTACGCTCGCTTTTCATTTTCGCTGGCATCAATCTGCCCCTCCGCGCCTGCGCGCACTGATCTGATTTCGGTCGACGATCTTGTCGAGGCGGTCGCCAAGGCGCGAAATTGCGCCGACGATGCGCTCCTCGATTTCCTTCAACGCCTCGTGGGTGGCGTATTTCTCGGCGACGGCCAGCTTGAATTCCGCCAGCTCATGCGCCCCCTTGGAGCGCACTTCCTCGACGCGTCGCTCGACCGTCGAAATACGGCGATGGATGGCCCACCAGGTCGCGCCGACTGAGCCGCCGATCGTGATGAGCGTCTGTGCGACCGCGCCGAGGTCGCCCCAAGTCATAGGGTCATTCAATTAGTGCCCCCTCCAGATTATCGAAGGATGCTAGGCGCCGCGTTTCGCGCGCGGCGCCCGCACATCACCCCGCGTTCCTCGGCGCGTAATAGGTGACGACGGCCGGCAGGATCGCGGTGACGGCCGCCATCAGCACGTAGGCATACCAGGGCGAGCCTTCAGGCAAGACGTAGGCACCCGTGCCAACGCCAGCCGCAGCGCCCCCGACGCCGGCGGCGATGGCCTTTGAAATCGACTGCATGAGATTTTCCTTTCCGTTGGTTGAGAAGTCAGGCAAGCTTGCCGAGCGCGTCCTTGCGCACGTCGAAGCTCGGGCACGCCTTGGCCGCGTATTCGTTGTGGCCGGAGACTTTGCGGATGCCGCGATGTTTGCTGACGAGCTGCGCAACCAGCCAGAGAAGCGAGGCGCGCTGCGCGTCGGTGCGCGTGTCCTTGGCGGTCTTGCCGTCGGAGGAGACACCGCCGATGTAGGAGACGCCGACGGTTCCCGTGTTGCGGCCTTCGACGTGGGCACCGACTTGCCCAACCGGCCGACCCACCATCACCCGACCGTCGCGATAAACGACATAGTGATAGCCGATGTCCGAAAAGCCGCGCGCCTTGTGCCAGGCGCGAATGTGGTCGACCGTGAAATCCTTGCCCTCGGGCGTGGCGGCGCAATGGATGATGATTTCCGAGATCGGCCGCGCAGTATCGAGCAGGACGAGGCTGGCCACATTCGGCGGCGGCGCCGCTAAGACCGAGACTGTCGGCGCTGCCGGCACCGATTGTGCCATAGCGGACTTGTCCGGCTCCGGTCGTCCTGGCTTTGCCGGCTCGGTTGCCCGCTTCAGGGCCTGCAACGTCTGTGCGCCGGCAATCCCGTCGACCACAAGGCCGACAGCGACCTGAAAGGCGCGCACGGCAACCTCGGTCTTGGCGCCGAAGCCGCCGTCGACCAGCAATTGCGGCGCGGCACCGGCCGCGTTAAGCAAAAACTGAAGCTCGCGGACGGCAGCCCCAAGGCTGCCCCGCTTCAAAAACGAGGTCATGACAGTTCCTTTCCCGCCGGCAGGCGTGATTGAAAGAGTTCAGCTTGGGAGGGGGTGTGGTAGCCTAAAGCGGCGCGGCGCCAGCCGCGAAGAAGGCGTCTATCTCGCCTGTCGTGGTGATGTTTCCCGCCGCTATGGAAGCTAAAGCCTGCAATTCGAGGTCAAAGCAGTGCTGCACATGCGCGAGCGCGGCCAGAATGGCCGTCATCATGTCATCGTTGCTGACCGCGCGAGACACGCCATCGGCGAACTTGAAGGCGGCACCATCCCGCCGCAGCCCGCCCACTATGGCCGAATAGTTGGTGTGCAGCGCATGCCTGTCGTCGCCGCGATCCGTCGAGACAGGAACGTCCTCGCCGCCGATTGGCACGGTTATGCCGGAGACTTCGCGCATCCATCGCGTGTGCGCGACGTAGGCGACGAGGTCGACGGGGCCGGTCGGCTCCGGCTCCTCCTCAGGCTCGGGCTCGGGTGCGCTGGAAGCGAGGTCGAAGGCGCCGCCGGACACAGTTACGACCATGCCGCGCTGCATGGCGTCAATCGCGGCGAGGTATTGCGCCGGGGAGATTTCAATCGCGCCATCAACCGCATCCTGGCCAACGCCGCCTTCGAACGCGAAATAGGTCATTTGATCCTCATGTAATAGGTGGCGCCGATGTTCTTGGGTCGAGTTTCGTCGGAGGTTCGCGCTACGTTACCAGCGGTGAAGGTGATGCGGCTGCGCGGCGTGGAACCTGATACGCTGACGCCCATATTGCCCGCACCACCGCCGTCCGTCGCGTCCGCGAATGCGCCGGTCGGAACCAGCGACAAGTGGTCCGTGCTGTTGGGTCGTCGGAATTCCAGCCGGCCGGTGATTTCCTGCAAAGCGTCCTGCTCAACGACACCCGCCTGACCCGCCCGAAGGAAACGGCGTTCGGTGTTGATAAGGCTGACCGCCTTGCCGTTGAGGGGGGAGGTAGCGAGATCGACCGTTGCCGTTGCGATGACGAGCGGCGCCGTCCCCGATACACTTTCGCTCTTGAGCACGCCGGCGTTGTATCCTCCCGCGCCTGTGTGACCGGCCGACAATCGAATGTAGCGGTAGCCCTGGTCTAGCGGTGGGGCGCTAACCCCGGCGATATGGTCAAAGACGGGGATGGCGACCCCGATCGGCTGCAGCGACCATTCGTCGAGGCCAAGGTTTGCCAGCGCCTGCGCACGCTGGGCGGGGGTAAGAGCCTGCGCAGCATCGAACCGCAGCCGCGTGGCAAGCGCTGCCGCTGTCGTTGCCGCGAAATTTGGGTCGTCCCCCAGGGCCGCCGATAGCTCCTTCAGCGTGTCGAGCGCTTCCGGCGAACTGGCGACAAGATCGTCGACGGCGCCCTTGATGGCTGCGGAGATACCGAGCTTGTCGCGCAGGTCTTCCGCGCTGCCCGCCGCAAAGCCGGTGCCGCCTTGCGCCAGGCCGATGATGCCGTCGTGATCGGGGTCATAGAGCGCCTTGGTAAGAACGCCATAGCCCTCGATATCCTCGCCCGAAAGCACCTCGACGACCGTATAAGCCACCGCGCGAGCGATGAACTCACGCAACAGCAACGGCGACGTGGCCGCCACGTCGTCGACGTTCACGCCCGGTAGCGTCGCCAGGCCGCGGAACTGCGCAATCAGGTGGTTCCATTGCTCCTGAGATACCCGGCTTGTCGTCTCGTAGGTTGGCCCGCGCCGAGCCCAGGACATGCCGTCGCGATGCACCGGCTCGTAACCCGGCGGCGGCGTCAGGCTCTTGGGCTCGTTCGGATTGGGAAAGCCGAAAAAATCGTCCATGGCCTCACCTCAAGCCGAAATCTGCGCAGCGATGGCAAAGCTGAGCGAGTAGTCGCGCATCAGGTAGATGGAAGCGCCGTAGCGGCTGATCGCATCCACCCGGATTTCAATGTCGTGGTCGTGGTTCTGCGTGCCGGTAAACCCGGTGTTGTTGGGCGAGGTCGGAGACACATAGATCTGTGAAGGATAGATCGACATGAGCGGCCGCCGTGCCCAATTCCAGCTCAACGCCGCGGTGCGCTTCGAAATGTTCCCCACGCCCGACGTTGCGCCGCTGTTCGTGATTTCCGCCGCGAGACGATGGCGGTTGATGAGCGGCGTTACGGTCGGATCGTTTGCGGGATTGGTCACGACCCGCGCGATCAGCATGTCGTCATAGCTGCTGTCGAATGCGATGTCGGTTTCCGCCTTGGCGCCGGCGTTATAGCCGGCGTCCGCGAGGTCATAGAGCGCCAGAGTGGGCGCGCCGGCGTTGAAGCGCCACCGCAGGTGATAGGTCTTGCTCGGCACCGTCGCCTTGGTGCGCTGCGCAGGCGCCAGGTCGGAAGAATTGTAAAGCACGCCGCCGCGGTGAACCCATTGCTGGCCGGCCGCCAAGACAATCTGCCCATTGGCGGCGGCGATCGACATCACCCCGCCATTCGACACGATCTCGGGATAGACGGGATTGAACAGGAAGGCAGGAGCGCCGGGGTTCGATCCAGCGCCGGCGGCCAGGAGCCGGACAGCCTGCAAGACCTGCGTCAAGTCCGCTTCATCCGGCGTCAGGCCGGCGCCAACGATCAGGTTGAGCAGTTCCCGCATGGGGTGTTCGATCGCCTTGGCCGGCGGAATCGAGCCCTTGCGGCCTGCGGCGGGGTCGCCGTTGACATAGACGGGTTCCGGGTCAAGCTCATTCGGCACCGAGTTGACGGGCGGCTGATACTTCATGGCGGCTTCCTTGAACGGTTAGGAGTAGTCGAAAATCGGCATGGTCCACGCCGGGGCCAGTCGCCGGAAAAGGCATTCGAGATCGTCGGCGCGCCCGAAATCGGTCAGCGCATCGACACCGCATTGGCTGACCCCGCTTTCAAACCTGTCGATCGGGACGCCGGACACCTTGACGATCCAGAAATATTCGATCGCGCCGCCCATCTGGTCAGCGCCGCCGCATTGGCTGACGCCGCATTCAAAGCTCATGGGTTCCGAAATCGAGATCTCGTAACCGGCCGAGCCGGCGAGGGCGATGAAGTCGGCAACCGTCAGCGTGGCGCCGGAGCGTATCTTGAGCAGAAGCGCCCTTAGACGCTGGTGCCTTGTCTGCACTTCGCCGAAACAAGGGTCGGGGAGGCCGTATTCATCCTCCCAATCCTCCAGGCTGTCGACCAGCGTGGCCGCTGTCGATTCCAGCGAAAGCCCGAAAAGACCCCTGTAGAGCGTCACGAAGTCGCCGGCGATCGCGCGCCAGAAACGGCCGAGCATGGTGCCTTCCTCGAAGGCCGCGCCATCGGGCGAGCGCCAGGCGGCGCCTGCCGGCAACAGGGCGTAAAAGCTGCGCGTCAGGTCGTCGAGGCCGGGAGCGCTCAGCGTGTCCGCCGTGTCCGGCACCGCCGGCAGCGTGACGCCGGCAGGCGCCAGCGCCAGCGCGGCCGCTGGCGGCTCGCCTGGAAATAGGTGTGGCCGGTCACTCATAGGTAACCGTCCCAAGGACCGGATAGCCGCCGTCGGTATATGTCACGTCGTCAAGCGGCGAGATCAGCCGGTGCCGACTTTCGCCGATCGCGCCGGATATCGCCTCGGAAATCCACGAACGGGAGAGGACAAAGGCCTCGGCGGCCACGCCCGGCCGTGCGCGCTCAAGCAGCATGGCGCGCAAGTCGCCTTCGATGCGGCTGCGAACCTCGACGGTGTCGAGGCCAAGGCCGGCTATGGTGATATCAAGCGGCTCAGGACGCGGCGCATTGACGAACAGGCCAGCACGGATCAGCCGTCGCGCGTCGATTTCATCGCGCACGACGGCAATGTCGGCGTCGGTCGGTATCAGGTTTTCCCGCCCTTCGAACAGGAACCACACACCGACAGTCCCAGGGCCGCCGGCAAACGGCCACGCCCAGGCCTTCGCAACGCCCGGAATGTCCGCGACCATCCGCTCATAGTCCGAATAGGCGCCGCCTTGCGGCGGCCGGCGCTTGCGGTCGAGGATACGCGCGCGCAGGCTTTCGTCGCTCTCCATGTCCGCGCCGCCGCCGAGCCCCGCATAGTCGACGTGGGCGGTCTGGCCGAGAGAGGGAAAAAGCGCCGGGTCCGCGAGCTGCAACTCGTCGTCAATTTCGCGGTTCGTGTGGGCGCCGGCGTCTTCCGAATGCACAAGCACAAAAAGCGTGCCGTCCGGCATGGCGCGCGCCTCGCCGCTGCTGCGGTACATCACATCGTCGGAAAGAAAACCGATGCCGGCGGGATAGATGGCGTCAGGCGTGCCGGTCGTCACAATGCGCCCGGTTGCCCGCGACGCGGGCTTGCGCGCCATGCCAAATTCGAAAGCCTGCCGCTCAAGGTGGCGCCGGTCCGCGGTCGAGGCGAAGATCTGGCGATAGATAAATTCCGCCCGATACTCGACAAGCTGGATCGCCATGGCCACCACCTTGGAGAACACCGACAGCGTGTTCGGCCAAACCATGGCGTCGGTGCCCGGCAGCTCGCGCCGCAGGTCGCCGCGAATGGCGCGGCTGATCGCCTCAAGCGATCGAGGGATGAACCCGGATGCCATTCAATTCGCTCCAAAGAATGCTGTAATTGGGGCGACGATCACGCCGCCGCTGCGGTCGGTAAGCGTCACGGCGATATCGAGCCGGTTGCGCGCCTGATCGGCCGTTGCCTTGACGGTGACGGATGCGGCGGCGCCCTGGTCGATCAGTGGCTGCAGCGCCTCGCGCGCATAGCCCTCGGCAAGACGCGGCACAGCCTCGTCGTCGAGGGCGCGGCGCAGCAACAGCCAGAGTTTCGAGCCGAGCGGCACCTCGCCGGCAGCACGGTCAACGTCGAAGCTGTCACCCGGCCAGCCGCGGTTGACATCGTCGGCGCGCAGTTCCTCGGGGTCGGCGCGGGCATCCGACATGAGGCAGATCAGGACGGCCGTCTCCAGCGCCGAGCGAGCGCGCAGGCCGCCGCGGTTGGCGATTTCGCCGCGCCCTGCGGAGGCCAGGTCGCCCATGATGCCGTCCCAAACGAGATCGGGCGCGAGCGAGGGCTCGCGCTCGCCGGTGATCGGAACAATGCGCATTGCTTTCCTTAGTGGCTGTGGTGGTTGGTGTTGCCCTGTTCGTCGATAATCTTGCCGGTGGCGTGGATATTGCCGTCGACCTCGACGTTTCCGGTGATCGTGACCTTGCCGACGATCTCGACATCCATGTTGAACTTCCAACCGCTGGCGCCGAGAGTCACCACTTTGCCGGTGTTGTCATACATGGCGGCCTCGCCCTCTGCGACTTGAGGCACCCGGCCGGCATCGGCAGCGGCCATCACCATGCCTTGTTCGCGCCGCCCGCCCGGCGCCATCAGATAGCCGACAGCGCCCGTGTGCGGCCGCGAGTGGAAGCCGTGCGGCTCATACCAGACAAGATCGGTAAACCGCTCGCCGGCCATGCCGGTGCCGCTTACAAGCAGCTGGCCGTTTTCATAGCGCGAGCTTTCGATCGTCACGCGTGTCATCTGGCTTTGATAGCCGCGCATCAGTAATCCACCCCGACCGTCCCCTGTGCCGAAATCGTCGGATCGGCATCCGGCATGTCCCAAACCTCGCCCGTTTTCTTGGCCGCCTTGCCGGCCGGTTTCTCGCCGTTCAGTGCGCGCGGATCGCAAAGGCAAAGCTCGGCGCGGGTTCCGGCGCCGCCCTGTTCGGTCGATTGCATCAGCCGCACGCTTTTGATCGCCATGTCCTGCTGCAGGTAGATGCGGGCGTTATCGACGCCGATCAAAAAGTGTGGCTCGAATATGCGCCCCTTGTCATCGCGCCAGCCGGCCACGGTGATGTTTGCCTCGCGCGAGGAACCGGCCGCACGCTTCACCTCGCGTTTCGCGCGCCGCTTCAACTTGCCGGCCGTCGTCTCGCTTTCATGAACGATGATGCGCTTGCGGCTGCGGCCGACCGAGCCGTCGCGTGCCCTCGCCTCCAGGCGCAGGGCAGCGGCTCCACGACCACGCGACGACTGGCCCCGCACTATGACTTCGCTATAGCGCGCCTTTCCGGTCAGCTTGGCGCTGGCGGCGATGATGTTGCCGCCGTCGCCGATCGTCAGGCCGCCGTCGTGACGGCCGCGCGGCTTGTAGGCGATGCGGATCTTGCCTTCCGGCGTGTCATAGATGAATGCGCCGTGGCTGCGCGTCATCGGCTCCATATGGTAAAACCAGCTGTCACCGGTGTTGACGAAGCTCGCGGGCTCAACCGGAAAGTCTTCGTCGACCTCGACGCCGACGCCTTCGGTGTCGAAGGTCTTGGCAATTTCGCCGATATCCTTTTGCGAAACGAAGCCGCTCGGATGGTCGATCGAGGTTTCGACCAGGTCGACCGCCTTCGAAACCACCGAGACCGTAACCTTGTGGCTGTTCTCGTCGTGCTCCGGCTCCACGTCGCGCACGTAGCCGGTGATGATCAGGTCGCCAGAAGCCTTGATCGTCGCCGGCATGTCCGGCCGAATTTTCAATTCCCCCTCGAAATCCGAGATCACCAGGCGAGCGCAGCGCACGGCCTGCTCAACGCCATATTCGATTTCGACTTCCGACCAGCCGGTGAGGCTGTTGCCGCCGACTTCCAGCGACAGGGTTTCGAGCGGGTCGCGCCGTTCGGTCATCGCGCCAAGGCCTCGAAAGCAACGGGCATGTAGGTCGCCGTGGCAACGCGGTTGCGCGAGATCAGCTCGCCGGCCCGGTTGGCGTCGCCATAGAGTTCGAAGGCGGCGCGAATGGCCGACAGCGAAAAGCCGGTTTCTGCCCGCACCAGCGGTGCGCGGTCAGCATCGCCGCGCGACAGGGCGAGCGCCACTTCGCCGGTCAGGCCGGACAGCCAATCAAGCACCGGCGCGCCGAGCGCACCAACCTCGGCGAGGATCGGCGATGCCGTCGCAGACAGAAAGGCCCGCGCTGCGGCGGCGTCCTGGCGCGCCGGGTACTCGTCGCGCGCCGTCATAAGCGCGATGGCGCCGAGCATGGCCGCAGCCTCGACGAGGCCGGCCACGGTATTGCGCGCCACTTCGATAGAGCCGCCCACCTGGCGCGCAGCATCTTCGGCCTCGCAATAGAGCGCAACCGCGCGCCATGCAGAAACCGAAGCGGCGGCAAAGCCGGGCAGGTCGGTCGGCGCGACGCCCGCCAGCACACCCATGGCGTCCTGCCATTCCCGCACCGGATCGCCGCCCGGCGACAGCAGTGCCGCAAGCTGGTTGACCCGTGAGACAGCCGCAGCGATGGCATCGGCCTCGGCCTGGCGGTTGCTGGCGGAACCCGTCACAGCCGAGGACAATAGCGCGGAGCCAAGCGAGAGGAGGTCGCCAAAATGGCCGATCGACGGGCCACTCTGGAAGGCGACCGCACCTTGCCCCTCCTCGATAAAGGTGATGTCGAAGCCGACATAGCCCGCACGGTCCTTTTCGCGGTCCATCGACCAGTCGAGCACGCGCGCACTGATCTGCCCCTGCATGGGCAGCACCAGCAAGCCGGGCCCCTTGCGTTCAAGCGCCTCGATAAAGGCGATCGCGGCCACGTCAGCAACGTCGCCCACCACGTAGGCGCGGGTCGACATCTGGCGCGGGTCGCGCCCCATGTCTTCGATGACGGCTTGATCGGCATAGGCGATCGGCGAGATCGAAAGCCGCCGAGCGCCTGAAGCACCCTCAACGTCGACATAAAACGGCACGCCGCGGAACGAAGCCGGGCGAAAGGCCTTCAGCCAATTGCGCATGTGATATCCTATGGGCCGCCGCTGGCCTGCACGTCGCCGCCGGCGCGGCCGAGATCTGCATTGACGCCGCGCCTTGGCAAGCTGCCGACGGGCCTGGCCAGGTCGGAAAGCAGGCCGTTGAGCAGCGATTTTGCTGCCAACCCGAATGAAGTGCCGATCCTTGCGCCTATACTGTCTGCCTGCATCGAAAGCGCGACGGCTGCCGTATCCCCGAGGCTCTGCCCTGCGGGACGGCCACTGTCGACAATGGTGGTGCCAACATCCTTCGCCAAACTGTCGAGCGCGAGCGTGACCTCATTCTCGATTTGGCGGTAGTTCTTGCGGTAGTCGGCCATGGACTCCGCTTCGTGCTGCGCCCAGTTCGCCGACGTTTCAGAGATGGTCCGAGGCGCCCCATACCGCCGGTAACGGTTCCCTGCGAGAGCGTATTGCTCGGCCATATCGGCAGTGCGTTTCTGCGCTGCATAAGCTTCTGAGAAGCCATCGCCGCCCGCTGCCCGCGCCGGCGGGATCGGGCCAGTGATCGGAAGGCCGGTCTTGTCCCTCGGCAAGCGCGGTGCAATGCGTGACTGAGCGGTAGCAGCGTTGCGGGACGCCCCGTATTCAGCGTATGCGGCGATCGCGCGGCGCTCATCTTCGGTACGATATCCACCGCGCCACGCCATTGCGTCTTGGCCTGCCGGGTCCGCGCCGAGGTGGGCATTCTTGAGCCACCACATGCGTTTTTCGAGCCAGCTCATGCCCTGGTCGTCGAGAGCCTTGTTGATGGCCTGCGCTTTCGACATCTGTTGCGAGGCGCCGTCCATCAGATCGCCGGCCCCCATGTCGACCAGGCCGCCGCCGATGCTTTCTTTCAATTGGCGCCAGCTATTGCCAAGGCGATCGAGCTTGGACTCCGTAGTGTTTACGATGCGGGCGAGGTCGCGCTCGACCGTGCCGGCAGCATCGCTCATGGCGGTTTCGTATTGCTTCAGCGCCTCAGTATTGCGCAGGATGGCCCGCACGCCGATCAGCATTTGCTTGTCGGTGAAAAGCTGCGGCAGCTTTGACATATCCCCCTTGATGGCGGCGCGTGTCATGGCAAAGAAGGCTTCGAGTGGGTCTTGGCCGCTCCGTCTCGCCTGGGCAAGGCCGCGCCGAACGTCTATACCAAACTCCTTGAAGTGGTTGACGACGTTGGTTGACTCCATCTTGGTCAGCACGTCCATGAAGGACGTCGCCGCCTCGCTCGACATGCCGGTTTCCATGCGAACAGTCTGCAGATAGGCGACAAGCCTGGCGAGCCCGGCCTCGCCCTTATAGCCAAGGGCCGTAAACGCCGGGGCGAGCGACGGAAGTTCCGACGCCATGTCCTTCAGCTCGAATTTACCTTCCTTGCCACCCTTGGCGACGATGTCGAATGCGCGCTCCATCTTGTCGGCGGCGATTCCGAACGAATTCGCGATCGCGTCGGCCGTTGTTGCCATTTCGCCAAAGTTGGCATCGGCCGCCTGTGCGGTGCGCGAAACGGGCGAGAGAAGGGCAAGCGCCTCCTTCATGGTCTTTCCCGACGCCGTCAGGCTGTCGAGGCCGTCGACGACCTGCTCGACCGGCGCGCGAATGTCATCGGCGATCTGACGCACTCTTTCGAGCGCCGCCTTGGTTTCGTCGGCGGAAGCGTCGGCGGTGATGCCGATGCGCTCCATGCGTCGTTCGATCTCCGCATAAGCCTTGATCGAAACACCCGCACCAGCCAGCACGGCCGCCGGGGCGGCATAGCGCAGCATCGCGGCCTGCATCTTCTGGGAGCCGACCGCAATCATGGCCTGGCGCCGGTTGAACGCCTTGGCCTTCTGGTCGACCCTGTCGAGGTGGCCCGATAGCTGCCGAAAAGCAGCCATCGAGCCAAGCTTCGACGAGAGCCGGAGAATGGCTTCAACTGTGCGGTTTGCCATGAATGCGGGTTTCCCAAGCGGCTGCGCGAGCGGCGTATGTCAGGAGCTCGTCGAAGGTCAGTCGCCCGACTTCGTCGAATCCTTTGCCGTATCGCCAGAGGAGGCGGTCGGCGGCGATTTCGACGAGCGGGCTTTTGCGAAAAAACCGTCGATCACATTGTGGACCGCCAACGTGTCGGCGAGGTCCAAGACAGCGAGATCCGCCACCGTGTGCGGTTCCTTGAGGCACCGCTCGGCATATTGGGCAACGATGTCGTGATGCCTCACCAGCATCATGCGGTTGTTTTCCCCCGGAACCGCGATCGGCTGCCACTCCTCGATATCGCCGAGGTCGATAAAATCCGACCAGCGCGGAGTTCGAAACGCGAGCTTCGAAACCGGCTTGCCGGTTTCGGTGTAGGTCCGCGAAAGCGGCAGTTCGAAGTCAGCCATCAGCCGATCTTTCTATAGACGGCGCCGGTGATGCCGACGCCGGTCACCTCGCCGTTGAGGCGGTTGCTCTGCGGGTCGCCGGTGTAAAACGCCTGGGTGAACAGATGCGCGACGCCGGTGAATTCCTCGGTGATCGTCACGTCGCGCCGCTCGTCACCCATCATCGCCGCCAGGTCGATGCCCTTGTCGGCGAAGCTGATTTCGGCACGCGGTGCCGTGGGCGTGGCAACGCGGTCGGCGCTGCCGTCCTGGTTGACGACAGCCTCGATCGAGGCATTGGCGGGGAAGATGGTGAAGTTGCCGCGCAGCGTGACGTTGCGACCGCTGGAGTCGCGAAACTTCATCGTGCCGCCGAAATCCTTACCGGCCATGGTCCGGGCTCCTTATTGTGGATGGTGATGGTGGAGGGCGCCGCGGCCGTCAGGCCGGCGAGAACTGCGAGTAGATCACCGCATTGGCGGCGATCACGTCGAGCGGGTTGACCACGTCGATCGGCGCATAGATGTCGACGCGATTGGGGTTGTCCGCATTGCGCTTGACTTCGATCAGCTCGGCGGCACGGACGGCGTTCTCAAGCACATGCGAGCAAGAGCGATGTCGAGCCCGCGCGCCTCGAGGTAAGCCGCGACCGCGCCGCGATCAGGAAAGCGCCGGCCCTCGCGCCAGATATTGAAGGCGCGCAGCCGCTCTTTTTCGCGAAACACATTCTCGTCGGCCTCGGTCTTCGCCGTGTCGGCCCTTGGCACGACAGTCGAAAGGTCGCCGGTCAAGATCTCGACGGCGCGCGGGAAGCTGCAATTCTCGATATGGCGGATCAGCGCAACAGCATCGCCGCCGATCGGATCGCCGCCGCCCTGGCGGCAGCTCCAAAGGTTTTTCTTGGTGCTCACGGCGAAGCGGTCGCGGCCGCCGCAGCCGGGGCAGGGGCCGATCGCCTCGCCGTGCTGGCCACCCGACCGGCCGGTGAAGCCATAGCGAACGGCAATGGCCATCACGTCGAAGGCGCGGGCCTTATCGATCACGTCCTGCGGGATACGGGCGGCCTCGGTCATGGCGCTACCGCCCCCATGGCCAGCGCCACCAGCCCCACGGCCCACGCGCCGAGCGCGACACCAACGGCAAGCGCCAGCCTCAGAAGATCGCTCACGCCGATGCCGGCAGGCGAAAGGAAGGCGCGGCGGACGATGACGCCGGCCTCGAAAAGCGCCAGCGCAAGCACGGCCATGCAGCCGGCGACCATGGGCTAGGCTCCCAACAGCGACGCGCGCAGGCGCCACAGGGCCAACGTCGCGTCGTCGATTTCCTTGGCGATGACAGCGCGCTCGGCCTCGGTCAGCTTGCCGTCGGCCATGGCCTCCAGGATTACGGCCGAGACTTCCCCGGTTTCGCGGATCAGCGTACCAACCAGCTCGGGCGCATACTTCACCCGTTCAGGCGCGCAGGGCGCGACCGAGTAGCCGAGCAGCGAGGCCATGGTCGAAAGGATGACTGGCGAGCCGGACACCATATCGCAGTCGACCGCCACGTCGATCGGCATGAAGGCCGCGTCTTCCTGCACAGCCTTGTATTTCGACAGCTGCGCAGCCTCGACGCGCGTCTGTTCCGCAAGCATCGAGCCGCCGCCGGCGCGCTTGATCCCGCGTTCCGTCGCAGCCTTGAGGCGGCGACGGTCATGGTCGGAAGTCGGTCTGTCTTTCATGCTGCCACCTCACGGAAAGTTTGGTCACGTTTTTTTCCGTGACCAGACGGAAATTCCGCCGCATCATCGCGGCCATGGAAAACGCAGCGCACCGCACCACTCACGACGAAACGACCCCGGCGCCGGCCAGCCATTCCAGCGAGATCGCCAGAACGGCGGCCACGGCCCGAGCGTCGACGAGCGTCAACCCGCTCTTGCGGCGCGCCAGAAAATCGCGCAGGCCGTCCCGCTTGAGGCCGGCTGCTGCTTCAATGTCGGCCACGGTTCGGCCGGACGCCGTGACGGCCGCAGTCAGGCGGTCGCGAATGGCTTCGATGTCTGGTTTCGTGCTCATGGCAGAAAGCAGATACGGAAATATCCGTATTGTCAACGGAAATATACGTGTTGGGCGCACGGATGGACCGTGCGAAAATGGGGGGCACCCAGAAAGGGACTGGACCATGCTTGACGACACGCAAAAGCTTGTCGCCGAAAGGCTCGCGCAACGCCTGAAAGAAACAGGCAAAACGGCTGCGGCCGTATCGCGCGCGGCTGGCCGCGGCCAGGACTTCATTCGTGACTTTATGATCGGCCGCAAGCGGCGGATGAATGCCGACGACATGGCGCGCATCGCCCGGGAACTGGGCGTCACGGTGCCCTATCTCCTCGGCGAGGAGGTGGAAGCCATTGTCGATTCGGAAGCGCTGGCCGCTGCCGCGCCGGAGGCGCCAGCGGGCAAAGGCGTGCCGATTTATGGCCGGGCGGCCGGCTCTTACCATGGCGCGCTGCACATAGAGCCGCAAATTACCGATTGGGCGCCGTGCCCGCCTGGCGTTGCAAACGTGCGCGACGCCTATGCGCTATGGGTGGTCAACGACTCCATGGTGCCGCGCTTCCGGCATGGTGACATCGTCTTTGTCGAGCCGCACCGGCCGGTGCGGCCAGGCGACGACGTGGTGATCCAACTGCGGCCGGACGAATCGAACATCGTCGAAACCTGGGTCAAGGAGTTCGTCAGATACCAGGGCGACGACATCGTCGTGAAGCAATTCAACCCGCCCAAGGAACTGGTTTTCCGGCGAAACCAAGTCGTTGAAATGCAACGAATCATGCCGATCAACGAGATTGTCGGCGTGTAGGATTTCCGTATTCGAACGGAAATTTCCGTCTCTGGCGTTGACAGCACGGATTTTTCCGTATCTCATCCGCTCCATTGTCGCAGCAATGGAGTGGACACGAGATGCTGTCAGCTACCCGACAGAAGGCCAGGGCCTTCGCTTCCATCGGCGCCGTATCGGCTTTGCCCAATGCCGCACGCATCGGCATCGGAAACGTCGACCAGATCGGTCAGCGTTCGGTTTCTCCACACCGTCACCACCGCTTCGAATGTCTTGTCGACCGTGAGGCCGAGCGCCGCGGAATAGATGCCCATGCGGGTCGTGTTGACGCGGAGCGACGGGCATCTCTCGGCCAGCGCGAACGCCTCTCCAAATTTTCGCGCGACCGTATCGCGCGTCTCAGCGCCGAACGCGGGGCCGCAGAAGCCGCCCGCGCAGATCGCCGCCGCAAGGCAAAATCCCTTTCGAAAGATCACCGGATCATCCCTCCCGCAGTCGAGCCGGCCGAAGCCGAAGCCCGCCGGCGGCTGGACACTATCAGCCGCACCGGCGCGCAGGAAGCCGTCGCCTTCGTGGGCTTGCTGGTCTTCGCAATTGGCGTTGGCGTGGCGGCGATCGCGGAGGGGGGAGGCGCAAGGTTTGCCGACATCGTTGCCGCGATCATGTGAATTTTTGAGAGGACCAACTGAAATGAACATGGCCAGTCTTTCGCCCCAGGCGCTTCGCGCTTCCGGTCGCCCTTCAAGGCAAACACGCGGCAAGCACCCATACGCCGCGCCGCGGCCCCACAAGCGCGCCACCGAAATGGCCGAGACGATGCGCGAAATCCTTTATCGCGACGGCAACATCACCGACGAGGCGCTTGTCCGCGAGGGCTACACGACGGCCGAGCTGATCGAATTCGGCCATGAGGCGATACAGGCCATGACGCGTGAACTGTCCGCCTGCGGCCAGCCATCCGACCGCGTGCCGGCGATCATCGAAAAGGCCATCGCCGCCGCCCCGTGGATCATGCCGACGATGGCCTCGACGCCAGACACCCACACCATGCGCCTGGCCTGGCGCGACTACTGCACGGCCAATGCCGCGCACCGCATCGACCCATGGGTGTCTCAGGCCGAACGCTGCCTTTGCAGGCTGAAAATCTTCCTTGGCTTGTTGCCGCTCTTGCCGCGCGAGGCAAACACCATCCTGCAGGCGGTCGCCGCCGCCCTCAAGCGCAGGGTGCCGGCATGACCCGCGCATGGATGCAGACGCTTTCCGGCCGCGCGATCACCATGGCGAAGCCGAACGCGCGCGAGATCGACCCGCTTCTCGACCTCCCCGAAATGCTGGCTCGCATTCCCCGCTTCAATGGCGCGGTGCCTGGCGGCCACTATTCGGTGGCGCAGCACTCGGTCATGATCGCCGACACCATCCTCGACGATGGGGGCGACGCGGACACGGCAGCGGTCGGGCTTCTGCACGACGCCCACGAATACATTTGGGGCGATCTGACGACGCCGGCGCAGGACGGCCTTTCCGAAATCGAAAAGGAACTGTTCGGCGACAGCCGGGTCGAAGCCGTCATTCGCGAAGCCAAGAGGCGCGCCGACGAGGCGATCTATCGGGCCTGCGGCGTGCCATGGCCGCCGGCGCCGCAACAGGTGCGCACCGTGAAAGCGTATGACATGCGCATGCTGGCGACGGAACGGCGCCAGCTGCTTTCGCCATGCGGTCGGCGCTGGAACGCCGCGATAGAGAAGGCCGAGCCGCTGAAAATGCGCGGCCGCCTGTCGCCGTGGTCGATCGCGCGCTCAGCCGACGAATTCCGCAACCGGCTAGGGCAACTCTGCCCGGCCATCACCCGCAAATCGCAAACGATGGGAGCTTTCCGTGGGTAAGACCGTGGCAATACCGAATTCCGATATGTTCACCGAGATCGAGGGCGCCAAGGCGCTGATCTCGGCGCGCGGCGTCTACATGCAGACCGGCCTCTACAGGCGCGACGACAAGCTGTTCGTCGCCTACGGCAGGGGCTTCGCGCGCCTCTTGCTGAACAATAACACGACGGTTTCCAACGTGCGGTGGGAGGCGATCGAGGGCGTCAGCATCGCCGAGCACTACAACGGCCCCAGCATCGCGGAAAAGCCGTCGCTCAAGGTCGCGTGAGGCGCGACATGGCCGCAACCTGCCCGAATTGCAGCGAAGTGCTGCCGGAAGCCGATCCCGACGAGATCGAGATCATCAGCGGCGACGAGGTCTTTGACCTTATCGCCGAGGCTGCGCGCGTCTCGCCTCATGCCGCGCGCGCCTATCGCCTCATTCGCGAATCCAACCCCGCAATCCTGCCGCTCGAAAGGCGGCAGGACCTTATCAAGCACCGCATGGCCGGAGCCTCGCAATGACGATCGCCCTTGACCCAAAGGTTCTTGCCGCGGTGCACGCGGCGCTGAAATCCATTCCCGACCGGCGCAACGTGATCCCTGTCGCCGGCATGTTCCACCTCGAGCCCGGCGCGTCCGGGCTCACCGTCACCGCTACCGATTGCGATATCGAAGCGGCGTTGACGGTTGATTGCGCGGCTTCATTCGAGCCCGTTTGCCTGCCGCCCTATCTGGTCGAGGCGGCCGCAGGGCTCGGCGTTGCCGAAGTCAAGATCGCCATCGACGAGCGGCAGGCCGTGGTCACCGGCGGCAAGGCCCGGTTCAAGGCGCCCATTCTGCCCGGCAGCGATTTCCCGAAGTTCAAGCAGACGTTCGACGGCCACTTTGAAATCGCCGGCGAGGCGCTGGCGCGCATCATTCAGGCGACCGTCGACGCGGCCAGCGGCCAGGGCGACGATCACCGCTATTACCTTGAGGGCGTCTTTTTGCAGACGCTCGACGGCCGACTGCAGGCGGTGGCCACGAACGGACACCGGATGCACGCGGCCAGCGCCGAATTCTCAGGCAGGCAGACATTACAGGGCGACGGCATCATCGTGCCGACCAAGGCGGCAAACGAGATTGCCAAGCTGGCAAGCAAGGCAGGTGGCCGGGCGGTGACGGTGGAAACCAGCCGCGGCGCGATCTCGGTGCGCGCCGGCGGCGAGCGTATCGCCTCGAAGCTGATCGACGGCTCATATCCGGCCTGGCAACGCGTCGTTCCCAGTCCTTCCGAAATCACCGCCACTTTCGACCTGGCCGAAATGGTCGCCGCGCTTGATCGCGTCATGAAGATCCAGAGTGTCAACGAAGCCGAGGTCAAGGCCAAGAGCCGCGCCGGCTCGGTGCGCCTGTCAGAGGATGGCGACACGCTGACGATCGCGACGGCCGGGCACCAGTCCGGCGGCGAAGCGGTCGACGCGGTGCGGGCCGAGTTCAATGGCGATTGGGGCGCGCGCGGCGTGTCATCCCGCTACCTGCGCGCCACGCTGGCGGCCATGAAAGACCGGGGCCGCGACACGGCAACAATCGACGTCGCCGATCCCGGCTCGCCCATGCGCATCGAAAGCCCCACCGACGACGATTTCGTCGCCGTCGTGATGCCGATGCGGGTGTAGCCGAGTGGTGCGTGTTCTCGTTGTTTGCTGTTTCACCCGTACATTTCATCGACTGTATTCATATTGGGGAAATAGCGGCCGAGTTCGAGATGGTCAAACGGTTCTGACTAAATCGCTGTCAACGGGAAGTTCATTACTCGAAGGTCTGTCACTGCTTACAATAAACGAAGATGATTCACTTGGTGTGAATAAGAAGTTTTTATGCTCTATTCCAGATATATTGCATTCCGAAAATTCTCCGCGGAAGTCGGAGTCGTTGAACTCGCAATCGGTAAAATTGCACTTAGTGAATTTGCTTCCAATGTCTGTGCTTACTTGATGAAACGAAGCAAACTCAAAGTCACACTTGAAGAAGGTCGTGGACTTTATGTCGCTTTTGCGCATTCCGGCGTCTTTGAATTCGCAGAGATACACATGGGAGTTTTCAAAAGTGCTTCCAAGCATTCCGGAACTAGAGAAGACGCAATTATAGAAACCGAACTTGAAGAAATCCACTTTCCCAATTGTGTAGCCTCTAAAGTCAGCCTTGGAGATATCTGCAAATACTTTTTCGCCAGGAAAGAAGGCCTCGGTCAACCGGAGCATTCTCGAAAGCGCTCGAAGGGCGGCATCAATGTCTTTTGGCAAATCATTGAGACCCTCCAACTCAACTTTGCTAGCCGCATTCGTCCTTGGGGGGATGAAGGCAGAAAGTATGTCAATCCCGGCCCG
Source organism: Mesorhizobium sp. KR2-14 (assembly GCF_040049255.1). Classification (NCBI taxonomy): domain Bacteria; kingdom Pseudomonadati; phylum Pseudomonadota; class Alphaproteobacteria; order Hyphomicrobiales; family Phyllobacteriaceae; genus Mesorhizobium; species Mesorhizobium sp. KR2-14. Next base: position 498,684 of record NZ_JBDZDR010000003.1, read on the forward strand.
AAGATAGCTTGCAGGGGCCTCAAGGCAGGCGTCTCTAACAATGAGGACGCCAGCCATTCGCACGGGCTCTTCGTCGTTGTCCAGCATTTCAACACCCTTCTGGAAGCGGTCAGCGATTTCACCGCGCGAAGCAAGGGCAAGTTGCTTATTTGCTGTTTCGGCTTGCCGATGGGCCGTTATCGTGCGCCAAGCAGCCAAGCCAAAGGCCAGAATTCCAAAGGCGAAAAGTCCGAGATTTCTCAGCACCCCAGTGGGATCGTGCATTCGCGACGTTATCTTGCCGGTGTCATCATAAGTGACGGTTTGCCAAGCGTCGAAATTCAGCAATCCGCCAGATATCAAAATCAGCACACCGACAATGATCGTCGAAATGTAGATGGTCACGCCGGCAACCATAACAGGGTCGTTGGCGGGGTTATTTTTCTGAAGTTCACTCATGTTGGCGACTTTGACCAATGCTTGGCAGTTGGCAATCGTCGCAGACTGCGCAGCAGTCGAGAACCGCAACTTTTCCCCAAAGAAATTCAAATCTACTAAAGGAGCACGCTGCTATGAGCGGAAGCATTAATAAGGTTATTCTTGTCGGCAATCTCGGAGCCGACCCAGAAATTCGCCGAACGAATGCCGGCGACCCGATCGCCAATCTGCGCATCGCCACGTCGGAAAGCTGGCGCGACAAGAACACCGGCGAACGTAAAGAAAAGACCGAATGGCACACCGTTGTCATCTTCAATGAGAACATCGCCAAGGTCGCCGAACAATACCTGAAAAAGGGCTCCAAGGTTTACGTTGAAGGCGCGCTGCAAACCCGCAAGTGGACCGACCAGAACGGGATAGAGCGCTACACAACGGAAGTCGTTCTCCAGAAATTCCGGGGCGAGCTTGCGATGCTTTCCTCTAGCGGCGGCAACCGGCCGCCGGCGCCGAACGGCCAGGACGAATATGGCTCGCAATCCGGCGCACACGATCGCGGCAGTTACGGCCAGGGCGGCGGCAACACAAACCGCGACTTCGACGACGAAATCCCGTTCTAGAATCATGTGCCGCAGAGACAGAATCCGCGCCAAGATCATGGCCTGTGTCGAGGTTGTCGACACAGGCTATGAAACGCCGTGTCATCTATGGACCGGTCCCGACAGTGGCGCCGGTCGCGGCGGCGGCTATCCGCGCATGTGGCTCGACGGCCAGACGGTCGCCGTCCATAAGGTTTCTTGGACGAATAAAAACGGGCTGATCCCCGGCAAGAAGGAACTCGACCACCTTTGCCGCATGCGCCGTTGCGTGCGCGAAGACCACCTTGAACTTGTGACGCCAAAGCGCAACGCCATCCGTCGCGAGATTGCCAACGGCCGCCGGCGGCCGACCCGCCGCAAAGCAAAGCCTGCCGGCAATGCGGTGCTTGCATGAGGCCATCAGCTCGCCCTGTCACGCTCGACGAAGTCGACGAGGCTTTGGTCTCGCTGGCTTTGCTGATGCGCGCGCAGGGCGAGCACGGCCTCGCGTATCTACCGATATTCGAAAGACTGGAGCGCGAGCGTGAGGCCATGGCGAACCTCGACGATCGCCTCGAAAGAGCGCTCGCCCGCGCTAAAGCGCGACCTTGTGGATCGCGGCGAACGACCACCGCAAATCCTCGCTATATCCATACTTCGGCCGCCTGATCGCGTGCCCCATGAGGTAACGGCGCAACTCCTCGTCGACCTCCGCCAGCTTCAACCGAGCCTCAAAACCGTGGCGCAGCGAATAGAGCGTGTGCTCCTCGCTTTCCATAAGGCCGTTTTCGCGGAAAAACTTGTTCACCGTGGCCGACAGGTTGTCCTTGTCGCGGTACTTGGCAAAGCCATTTCGCGCCTCACGCATAGCTTCAAGCGAGACGCCCGCAAGCGGGATGCGCCTTGCCGTGGCAACGACCTTCAGCTCGCGATCCATTGTTTCGCGAATGTCGATATATGGCACCTTCGCCTCAAGGAGGATGCGGTCGGCATCCAAATTGACAATCTCTGATGGTCGCGCGCCCGTGTTGATCAACGCCAGCACAGCAAGGCGCGCCTCGGTGTTGAGGCCGTCAAGAGCGCCGGCTTTGAGAATGTGCTTGCGAATCCAATCCTCAGTGAAGGATGGGCGGGTCCGCTGCATCCGATCCTTGAACCGCAGCGACCGGAAAGGGTTCGGAACATCCTCGCGCCCGATATGCGCCATGTATTCCCCGAACAGGGCGCGCATCGTGTCCATGTCCTTGTTGCCCGCCGAGGCCGAGAGCGCCTTGGCGGGCTTCTCGCCATCTTCGTCCTCATCGGGCACGATGCGCCCGAGCCAATAGGCGTGAAACTTGAGGGCGTCGGCGCGCGTGATTTGCTCGATCGGAATGTCGCCCACCTCGCGCTTGAAGTTGGCTATGCCGCGCTGTTTCAGCTGCCGCCACTTGAGAAGCTGCCAGGGCGACTTCCGAGCGAGATCAGCCTTTCGGATGACCTTTTCGAAAGTGCCGAAAGCTTGATCGATCGTGGTCGATTTCTCGCCGGCGCCGCCGAGAACAGCGTCGGCGGTCACGCGATCGGCTGGCCCCGAGATCATCGAAATGCGGTGCAGGATCTCATCGAGACTGGCGTCGCGCGCCAGTTCGGCCGCCGGCCGATACTCAACTCTAAGCGATCGAGCGCGCGCGATCGCACGTTCATAGACATTGACGGCCGGCGCGTCGCCGGCCTCGACGGTGGCCCAATAGCCGTTATCTGCCTTTTCCATGGCGTCGCGCTTGGCGCGCGCCTCGTCGCGTGAATGCGTGTCGAGCGAGCGGCGGATAGTGTCAGGGCAATTGGGATCGTGCCGGCGCAGCATGGCAAGTGCCCTAGCTGGCACGCGGCGGACGTAGCGAAAGCCGCCATCGGCGCGCTTTTGCATGTGCCTATCGGGATCTTCGGTCCGCCTCATAAGGCGGCTTTGTTGCCCGAATTGTTACCCGAAATCAAGCGTTAGGCGGAAACGAAAAAGCCCGGCTCGTTGGAGCCGGGCTGGAAAGATGCTGAAAAATCAGCGGGTTAGTTAAATTCACCAACCCTAAAAACTGGTGCCCAGGAGAGGACTCGAACCTCCACGCCTCGCGGCACACGGACCTGAACCGTGCGCGTCTACCAATTCCGCCACCTGGGCTAGGTGTGCCGCCGATGTAAGCGGACAGCGGGGCCGTGTCAACGCGCTTTCGGCAAAAAAAACATCCGAATGCAAAGATGCTGTGGGTCAGCTGTTTTTCCCTCGCGCGAGGCTGCTCGCGCCGCGCAACAAATGGCCAAAAAACGTGTTTTTTCCGACCTTTGAACCCTTGCAGGGCACACAGTGTCCTATGCCTCAGGCTCCGACGCTCGGGTTCGGCAGCACGGGCGAATCGCTTTGCCGGCTGTGCGGGCGCGAATCGCTGCTGGGGATGCGAAAAGGCCCGGCGGGGGGCCGGACCTTTCATTCCATTCGCGTTGCGTGTGCTTTATGCCGACAGCACTTCCTTCGATGCCACGGTCGAATCAGCGTTGAGCCGGTAGACGATCGGCACGCCCGTGGCGAGTTCCAGCTTGACGATCTCGTCGCCCGAGATGCCCTCCAGCGCCATGATCAGCGCGCGCAGCGAGTTGCCGTGGGCGGCCACCAGCACGGTCTCGCCGCGCAGCACATGCGGCTGCATGTCGTGCATGTAATAGGGCCACACGCGCGCGCCGGTGTCCTTCAGGCTCTCGCCGCCGGGCGGGGGCGTGTCGTAGGAGCGGCGCCACACATGCACCTGCTCATCGCCCCACTTGGCGCGGGCGTCGTCCTTGTTGAGGCCGTTGAGGTCGCCATAGTCGCGCTCGTTCAGCGCCAGATTGGAAACCGTCTTGAGGCCGCTCTGGCCGGTGGCCTCGAGAATGTACTGGCAGGTCTTCTGCGCCCGCTTCAGCACCGAGGTAAAGGCGATGTCGAACTTCATCCCGCGCGCGGCGAGCCGGGCGCCGGCTGCCTTGGCCTCGGCCTCGCCCTGCGCGCTGAGGTCAACGTCACGCCAGCCGGTGAACAGGTTCTTCATGTTCCATTCGCTCTGGCCGTGGCGCACGAGCACGAGGGTTCCGGTCATATGTCGCTCCTTGAGGGTAGTTGGCTGCGATCAGGGGGCCCGGGAAAGGCCCAGCACGTCGCGCATGGAAAACAGGCCCGGCTTGCGGCCGCGCGCCCACAGCGCCGCCTTCACCCCGCCGCGCGCGAAGATGGCGCGGTCCTCGGCGTTGTGCGACAGGGTGATGCGTTCGCCGGTGCCGGCCAGAATGACGGAGTGGTCGCCCACCACCGAGCCGCCACGCAGCGTGGCGAAGCCGATCGACCCGGCCTCGCGCGGGCCGGTGTGGCCGTCGCGCACCCGCACGCTGTGCTCGCCCAGGCGAATGCCGCGGCCCATGGCGGCGGCCTCGCCCAGCAGCAGGGCCGTGCCCGAGGGCGCGTCTACCTTGTGGCGGTGGTGCATTTCCAGAACCTCGATGTCGAAGTCTTCCGGCCCCAGCGCCTGCGCCGCCTGCTCCACCAGCACCGCCAGCAGGTTCACGCCGAGGCTCATATTGCCGGATTTGACGATGGTGGCATGGCGCGCAGCTGCGGCAATAGCCGCGTCCTGGTCGTCCGAGAAGCCGGTGGTGCCGATGACATGCACGATACGCGCCTGCGCGGCATAGCCGGCGAACTCTACCGTCGCTGCCGGCGCGGTGAAGTCGAGCACGCCGTCGGCCTTGGCGAAGGTCGAGAGCGGGTCGTCGGTGATCGTCACGCCGAGCTTGCCCAGCCCCGCCAGATCGCCGGCATCCATGCCGACATGCGGCGAGCCGGCGCGCTCCACAGCGCCCGCCAGTTTCGCGCCCGGCATGGCGTGGATGGTGCGGATCAGCGTCTGGCCCATGCGGCCGGCAGCCCCGACGACGACGAGACCCATGTCGGTCATGCGTTTTCTCCTTCCGGGTTCCTGGCCGGCTCTGCGGCGGTCGCGGTGTCGTCCACCAGCTCCAGCCCTCGCTGGTTCTGCAGGCGGTGGAAGCGGGCATAGGTGCCGTGCGGGTTGGCCATCAGCTCGGCATGGGTGCCCTGCTCGATCACCCGGCCGGCCTCCATCACGACGATGCGGTCGGCATTGACCACGGTCGACAGTCGGTGCGCGATGACGATGGTGGTGCAGCCCTTCATCACGGTCGCCAGCGCCTGCTGCACCCGCGCTTCCGATTCATTGTCCAGCGCCGATGTTGCCTCGTCCAGGAGCAGGATCGGCGCCTTGCGCACGATGGCGCGCGCAATGGAGACGCGCTGGCGCTGGCCGCCCGACAGCGTCACGCCGTTTTCGCCCACCAGCGTGTCGTAGCCGTTGGGCTGCTGGCGGATGAACTCGTCGGCGGCGGCCTGTTCGGCTGCGAAGCGGATCTCGGCGTCGCTCGCGTCGGCGCGGCCGTAGCGGATGTTGTCGGCGATCGTGCCCTCGAACAAATAGGGCTGCTGCGACACATAGGCCATCGAACCGCGCAGCGAGCGCTTGGTCACCTTGGAGATGTCCTGCCCGTCGATGGTGATCGTGCCGGCGTCGACGTCGTAAAAGCGTTCGAGCAGGGCGGTCAGCGTGGTCTTGCCCGCGCCCGAGGCGCCGACGATTGCCGTGGTCTTGCCGGCCTCGGCCACGAAGCTCACATCGGTCAGCACCGGCAGGCTGCCCGAATACGCGAAGGACACGTTGTCGAAGCGCACCTCGCCCTTGCCGACCTTGATCTCGGCGGCATCGCGCGCGTCGCCCTGCTGCGGCGTGAGGTCGAGGATCTCGTAGATCATGCGCGCATTGACCAGCGAGCGCTCCAGTCCCACCTGCAGCCGCGCCAGCCGGCGCACCGGGTCATAGGCAAGCAGCAGCGCGGTGATGAAGGACACGATAGAGCCGGGCAGCGACCCGCCATGGGTAGCGCGATAGCCCGCATAGCCGATGACGCCGGCCACTGCGAAGCCCGCCAGCATTTCGGCTATCGGCGTCATCCGCTCGGAAACCCGGGCGATCTTGTTGGAGCGCTCCTCGGCATGGTCGATCATCTTGCGCATGCGCCGCGACAGCTGGTCTTCCATGGTGAAGGCCTTCACCACGGCGATGCCCTGCGTCGCTTCCTGCATGGAGCCGATCAGCCGCGAATTGATTTCCACCGCCTGGCGGGTCACGGCGCGCAGCCGCCGCATCAGGTAGTTCACCGAAATCACCAGCGGTGGGCCGACGAGGAAGGCCAGCAGCGACAGCATCGGGTCCTGCACCACCATCACGGTCACCAGTGCCACCAGCGAGACCACGTCGCGCGCCACCGCCGTCAGCGTCATCGACAAGAGGTCTCGGATGCCGCCGACATTCTGGTTGATCTGAGCGGCGAGGTGGCCGGACCGGTTTTCGGTGAAGAAGCCGACGTCGAGCTTCATGAGGTGGTCGAACAGCCGGCGCTGGTAGCGGGCGACAAGGTTGTTGCCCACCTTGGCGAGTATCACCGCCTGCGCATAGCCCGCCACGCCGCGGACGACGAACGCCGCCACGATGGACACGCAGATCAGCACGATCAGGTCGCTGCGCTGGCGGTAGAAGATGTCGTCGATCACGTCGCGCATGATCCACGCCGGGAAGGCGGTCGTCAGCGCAACCGCGACCATGCACAGCCCGGCGATCGAATAAGACCGCACATACTCCCGGCCGTTTTCCGCCAGCACGCGCTTGATCACGGCAACAATTGCGCCGCGCTCGGCTTCCGTCCTGCTTTTGTTCTTGAAGAGGCTCAAATCCGGATCTGCCGTGCCAATTTCGATGGGAGCGGCGCAGAGCGCCACCCGCTGGCGATCCTAATAGCGTCATCGCGCCGGCTTGCCTATGGCCGGAATGCGAAACATCGTCGCTGTGGCCCCGATGCAGCGAGCGCTCAGGCGATGCCAAGGGCGAGAAAGCCGCCTATCTGCTCCAGCGCCGGCCGGCGGTTTCCACGCCGAAGCGCGAGGGCGTGCGGGCGTAGGCGGCCAGCCCGGCCAGAGCGGCCAGCGGGTGGGTGATGACATAGACCGGCATGCTGCGCATCAGTTCGCGGTGCGGCGCCTTGTCCTCGAAAGCGTCGCGGAAGCCGCCTTCCTTCAGGGCCGGTACGATCTTCTGCACGATGCCGCCGGTGAGATAGACGCCGCCCCGGCTCATGAACACCAGCGCGACATCGCCCGCCGTGCGGCCAAGCGCGGTGACGAAGAATTTCAGCGCCTCCTCGGCCACCTTGTCCGATTTCTCCTGCGCCGCGGCGGTGATCTCCGCCGGCGTGGTGAAGCGCGGCTCCCTGCCGTCGGCGGCCGCAATCGCCCGGTAGGAGCTCACCAGCCCGCGCCCGCACAGGATCTGCTCGCCCGAAATGCGGCCCTCGATCGGCTCCAGATGGGGGAAGATCTCGCGGTCGCGTGCCGTGCGCGGGCCGATGTCCATGTGCCCGCCTTCGCCCGGAACGGGAATCCATTTGTGGCAGGCGTGGATCAGCCCGGCCACGCCCAGCCCGGTTCCGGGGCCCAGCACCACGCGGCCGGCATTCGGCTCCGGCTCGCCGCCGCCGATCTTCTCCATATGCTCTTCGCCGAGCGCGGCCACCGCAAGCGCCTGCGCCTCGAAGTCATTCAGCACCACGATGTCGGAAAGGCCGAGCGTCTCGAACATCGCCTTGGGCCGCACCACCCAGGGGCAGTTGGTCAGCGCGATCTCATCGCTGTCCACCGGGCCCGCCACTGCCAGCACCGCCGAGCGAGGGGTCAGCGAGGTGTGGTCCAGCACCGCCCGCTGAATGGCATCGTCGATGGAGGCATAGTTTGCCGTCTGCACCACCGGCGTCTCGCCCGGCTCGGAATTGGCGTCGACGATGATGGCGAAGCGGGCGTTGGTGCCGCCAATGTCGCCGATCAGGATCGGAAACTGCAGCACGGGATCCTCGTCTCGGACAAAAGCCATTCTGATCGTCGTCTCCAAATTCACGGCTGGCGCAGCCGCTTGAGCATCATTTCGGCCGTGGCGAGGTTCAGCGCAAGCGGTATGTCGTAAACGATCGCCAGCCGCATCAGCGCCTTCACATCCACGTCATGCGGCATCGGCGTCAGCGGATCAACGAAGAAAATCAGCGCGTCGACCGCCCCTTCGGCGATCAGCGCGCCGATCTGCTGGTCGCCGCCGAGCGGGCCGCTCTTCAGCCGCCGCACCTCGAGTTCCGGGCAGGCTTCGGTCACGCGCTCGCCGGTGGTGCCGGTGGCCACCAGATCGCATCCGGCCAGGAAGCCCGCATGCGCCCGGGCGAAGGCGACCATGTCGTCCTTCTTTTCGTCATGCGCAATCAGCGCCAGCCGGAGCGGAGATGCCACCTGGAAGTGCCTTCCCATAGCTAAATCGGTTGAAACCTATAGCCAAGCTCGCGGCTGCGTAAAAGGGGCCATGGGCCTATGGCGGCCGATTTTGCCGGCGCGGCTGTCGCGCCCGGCCGCGCCTCAATTTGCCGGGCGCGGCAGCGGCATCGGGATGCGGTTGTCGGGCGTGGGCGCAAAGGCGCTGGCCGAAATCGGCGGCGCGCCCACCTCAACGGTCGGCCGCACCGGCTCGGAGGTGGAAGCCACCGCCGATGCGCCCATGCCGCCCAGCGTCACCGCGGCCTCGGAGACGGGCGAGGGAGCTTCCAGCACGGCGCGGCATTCCTTGGGCAGGCTCGCCATGGTCATCACGTCGCGCGCTTTCGGTGCGTCCGGGTTCTTGCTCGGGCGCCACGGCTCCTCAGTGAACCACCAGGCCAGCGACTTGTCGCAGCCGTCGCCGGGCGGCGTCGCCTCCTGCGCCTTGCAGCCCACCGAGCCGGGCTGGCAGCCGATGCGGACGTGGAAGTGGTAGTCGTGGCCCCAGAACGGGCGAACCTTGCGCAGCCATGCGCGATCGCCCTTCACCGTGTCGCACAGCTTCTTCTTGATGCCGGGATTGACCAATATGCGCTCGACTTCCGGATAGCTGGCGGCGCGCTTCAAGAGCCGCTCATGCGCCGGCGTCCACAGCCCGTCGATCACCAGATGGGTCTTTTCATTCACCAGCGAGGTCGCGCTCATGTTCTCGCGCTCGGTCGGCGTCAGCCGTCGGTCGGGCATCGGCGTGAACCAGATGTCGGCGTCCAGCCCGATCTGGTGCGAGGCATGGCCGGTCAGCATCGGCCCGCCGCGCGGCTGCGAGATGTCGCCCAGAAGCAGCCCTGGCCAGCCGTCGGCCACCGCGTCCTGCGACAGCTTCTCGATCAGGCGGATCATCGTCGGGTGGCCCCAGCGCCGGTTGCGCGACAGTCGCATCGCCTGCCAGGTCGGCCCGTCGGTGGCGATCGCCATGCCGCCGGTAAAACAGCCCTTGGAATAGAAGCCGAAGGATTTTGGCGCGGTCGCCCCCGGCAGCCTCTGGCCGCCGAACAAATCCTTGGCCAGCTCTTCCGCATGGGCGTGCGGCTCCGCCAGCACCGAAAGCGAAACCGCCGTTGCGACCGCCGCGACCAGGCGGGTTGCCGTCCGAAGCAAAGTGTTCATGCGCATGTCCATCCGGCCCCTTGCCGACAAGCTTGGAACGCCCCGGTTAGCGAAGTGTAAATGATCGCTCGGTGTGTTCCAGCCGCCCTTTGCGGCTTCTCCTGCCTCTCATCCGCGCTTCATCGGGCTGCGCGCCTCGCCCTCGTTCCAGCCGCCCGCTTCCCACATCGCGTCGAAGGCCGCCCGATAGTCCGGATAGCGGAAGCGATAGCCGGCTGCCTTGATCGCCGCGTTGGAAATGCGCTTGTTCTCGCCATAGAAAGACCGCGCCATGGGCGAAAGTTGGGCGGTCTCGAAGGGAATCTCAGGCGGCGGCGTCACGCCCATCAGCCTGGCCGCATAGGTCACCACGTCCTGCGGCGGCGCAGGCTCGTCGTCGGTCACGTTGAAAATGCCGCCCTTATCCTGCTGCGCGAGCGCCCACACCGCGCCGGCAATGTCCTCGCCGTGGATGCGGTTGAACACCTGGTCCGGCTTGATCAGCCGCTTGGCGGTGCCGTTGGTCAGGTTCATGAAGGCGTTGCGTCCCGGCCCGTAGATGCCCGCAAGGCGCATCACCGCCACCGGCAGGCCGGTTTCCGCGCCCAGCGCCAACCATTCCTGCTCGGCCTTCAGCCGCATCACCGAGCGGCGCGACACCGGCCGGCACTCGGCCGTTTCGTTCACCCACGCGCCGCCATGGTCGCCATAGACCCCGACGGTTGAGAGATAGCCGATCCATTGAAGCTTCGGCATGCCGTGCAGGATTTTTTCGCGCGCAGCGTTGAGCACAGGGTCCCCGGCTTCGTCGGGCGCAATGGAGATCAGCAGGTGCGTCGTTGCGGCAAGCTCTCCGGCCAGTTCATCGGTCAGCGACCCGTCGAAGACGAAGGGTTCTATCCCAGCCTGCCGCAGCGCCTCGAATTTTTCGGGCGAGCGCGTGGTGCCGGCAATCCGGATGCTCGCATCAGGTTTGGCCCGGCCGACCGCCTTCCCGGAATAACCGGCCCCGAAGATGAACATTCTTATCGCGCTCATGCATGTTCCCCGATTGTTTCCGGCTGGCCGGTTGCCAAAATCCATTCCCGATGCACCTCGGCGTCGTCTTCCGTCCTTGTCCGCTCAGCCAGCGCGGCAAAATCCGCCGGCTCCATCAGGCGTGAGAGGGCCCACACCGCCGCGCCCCGCACCAGCGGCGAGGGATCGGACAAAAGGCTTTCGCAAGGCGGGATCAGCGCGCGTTCGCCAGAATTGCCGGCGGCGATCAGCACGTTGCGGACGAAGCGGTCGCGGCCGATGCGCTTGACCGGCGAGCCGGAGAAGAATGAGCGGAAGGCCGCGTCATCCATGACGAGAAAATCGGCCAGCTTCGGCGCGCGCAGGTCGTCGCGGGCAACCAGTTTCGCTTCGGAGGCAACCCGCGCGAACTTGTTCCACGGGCAGGCGGCCAGGCAGTCGTCGCAGCCATAGATGCGGTTGCCCATCGCCGCGCGGAATTCGTGCGGGATAGGCCCCTTGTTCTCGATGGTCAGATAGGAGATGCAGCGCCGCGCATCGAGCTTGTAGGGCGCGGGAAAGGCATTGGTCGGGCAGGAATCGAGGCAGGCGCGGCACGAGCCGCAATGGTCGGTTTCGGCCACGTCAGGCGCGATCTCCGCCGTAGTGAAGATGGTGCCCAGAAACAGCCAGGAGCCGTACTGCCGGCTGACCAGGTTGGTGTGCTTGCCCTGCCAGCCGATGCCGGCGGCTTCTGCCAGCGGCTTTTCCATCACCGGGGCGGTGTCTACGAACACCTTCACGTCGCCGCCAGCCTGCGCCACGATCTTGCCGGCGATTTCCTTCAGCCGGCCCTTGATGACGTCGTGATAGTCGCGGTTGCGGGCATAGACCGAGATCGCGCCGCGATCGGCCTGAGCCTGCAATTCGCGCGGGTCATCCTCCGGCCCGTAATTCATGGCCAGCACGATGATCGAGCGAACGTCCGGCCAAAGCGTCTTCGGGTCGGCGCGGCGCGCGAAAGTCTCGGCCATCCAGACCATCGAGCCGTGAAAGCCCTCGGCCAGAAATTCGGCCAGCCGGGCAGGGGCCTGCGGGATCGCCTCCGGCGAGGTCACGGCCACGGCGTCGAAGCCGGCACGGCGTGCCTCGCGGTCGATCATCTGCCGCAGGCGCTCGCCCTTTTCGGGCTTGTCAGAAATCGAGGTCCGCATAGTGGGATACCGGCGAAATGCCGCGCACCCGGTCACCGAGCAGCGGGCGGAACGAGGGACGCGACTTCACCCGCGTGTACCAGTCGCGCGCCGCGGCGTGGTCGCTCCAGTCGATCTCGCCGAGATAGTCTAGCACCGAAATGGCGGCGGCGGCGGCAAGATCGGCATAGGTGATGCGCGGGCCGGCCAGCCAGTGGCGGGTGCCGGCCAGCCAGTTGGTGTATTTCATGTGCTGGCGGATATTGGAGCGGGCGGCGCGGATGGCGCCTGAATCCGGCGAGCCGCCGCCCATCTCGTTGGGCATCAGCGGCTTCAGCACGCGCTCGCGCACCAGGTGCTTGGTCACCTCGCTCTCGGTCTTGACCAGATACCAGTCCACCAGCCGGCGGATTTCGGCGCGCTCCATCGGGTCCTCGGCGAACAGGCGCCGCTCGCGCTTCAAGACGCCGCGCGTCTCGTCGAGATATTCGGCGATCACGCCGGCGCCGATGATCGGCACGTCACCCTCGGCCAGCAGCACCGGCAGCGTGCCGGCGGCGTTGAGCACCAGGAATTCACGGCGGCGCAGCCACGGCTTTTCCTCGATCAGCGCCAACTCTTCGCCGTATTCGCCGAAGGCGAGACGGACGAAACGACAGGAGGCGAACATGGGATGATGGAAAAGGGTCAGCATGGTTCCGTGGCGAAAACTGCGCTGGTCATTTTTCGGCCGCGCCAGTAGTTCTATCTCTGCCCGATTCATCGGGCGGTCAAGGCGCATCGGTATAGGGACAGTTCCGCGTCGTGACAAGCAAGCCCCATCGCTCCCCCGCCTCGTCGAGATATTCATGGAACATCAGACCATCATCGAAGCCCTGCTGCTTGGCCTGCTCGAGGGCTTGACCGAGTTCATCCCGGTCTCGTCCACCGGCCACATCCTGCTGGCCGGCCATTTCCTCGGCTTCGAGTCCACCGGCAAGGCCTTCGAGGTGCTTATCCAGCTCGGCGCCATCATGGCGATCCTGACCGTCTATTTCGGGCGGCTGTGGAAGATCGTCACCGGCCTGCCGAGCGACGCCCGCACGCGGCGCTTCGTGGCCGGCATCCTGCTGGCCTTCCTGCCCGCGGCCGTCATCGGCGTGATGGCGCATAACTTCATCAAGACGGTGCTGTTCGAATCCCCGATGCTGATCTGCATCACGCTGATCGTCGGCGGCATCGTGCTTCTGGGCGTCGACCGGCTGAAGCTGACGCCGAAATACCACGACGTGATGGATTTCCCGCTGCCGGCCTGCCTGGCCATCGGCTTCTTCCAGTGCCTGGCGATGATCCCCGGCACCTCGCGCTCGGGCGCAACGATCGTCGGCGCGCTTCTGATGGGCACCGACAAGCGCTCGGCGGCCGAATTCTCGTTCTTCCTGGCCATGCCCACCATGGCCGGCGCCTTCGCTTACGACCTTTACAAGAACCGCGACGCGCTGTCGGCTGCCGACCTGCCGATCATCACGGCCGGCTTCATCGCTGCCTTCGTCGCCGGCGTCTTCGTCGTGCGCCACCTGCTCGACTACGTCTCGCGCCGCGGCTTCGCCCCGTTCGCCTGGTGGCGGCTGGTCGTCGGCAGCATCGGGCTGGCCGCGCTGCTGGCCCTGCGCTGAGCTTTTTTGGCTGGCGTGTGGGAGGCTATTCCCCGCCACTGTGCTACGCACCCAGGAATGACCCCCACCCCTAGCCCCTCCCCACAAGGGGGAGGGGGACGATTTCGCCACCTTAGCCACTAGAAAAATGCGCTGAAGGTTGGTGCTGAGCAGCCGTGCAGCAAAGTTCCCTTCCCCCTTGTGGGGAGGGGTTAGGGGTGGGGGTACAAGCCCGCCGGGCTCACCAAATCACATGCGATATCCCTGCCTTGGGAAAAGAGCTGCCGCGAAGCGAATGAAAGGTGCGCTTTGCGAAGTCCTCCCTAAATCACCCGCAGCAGGACGACGTCAGCATCGCCGCGATGTGCTTGTCCTCGTCGGGATACTCGTCGTGGCGCTTCACCCAGTCCATGGCGCTGTTCTCGTTGCGGCCCCTGGGGGTGCGGTCGAGGATGGCGTAGGTGCTGATCTTGTCCTCGTCGCCGCGCGCATATTGCGAGAAGGTGCGGTAGATGTTGCCGTCCTCGTCCTTGTAGAACACGGTCATGCCGTGCAGCTCTTCCATGTCGAAGTCGAGCGGGGCGAAGTTGTAGATCGCCTTGCCGTTCTTGATGTCCTCCTTGTGGAAGGACACGCCGAAATCATAGTTGAAGTCGCTGCCGAAGGACGACACCCAGTCGAACTTCCAGCCCATGCGCTTCCTGTAGGCCTCGATCTGGGCCAGCGGTGCACGCGACACGGTCACCAGCGTCACGTCATGATGCTTCAGGTGCTGGTCGGGGCCGGCGAGATGATCGGCGCCGAAGGAGCAGCCGACGCAGCCCGCCTTCCAGTCCGGCCCGAGCATGAAGTGCACAACCACGAGCTGGCTGCGCCCTTCGAACAGCTCGGCCAGCGTCTTTTTGCCCTGCGGCGTGTCGAAGACGTACTCCTTCTCCACCCGCGTCCAGGGCAGCGCCTGGCGCTCGGCGTTCAGCCGGTCGCGGTGCCGGGTATATTCCTTTTCCTTCACCAGATGGGCCTTCTGGGCTTCCATCCATTCCTGCTGCGAGACGATCTTGTGCGATTGCATCTGTCTTCTCCCTTGGTGGATCTGCGATCAGGAAAACTGCCTCTCCAGTCTGTCGAGCGCCGCCATCCAGCCCATGCGGTGGCTATCGCGTGCGGCCTCGTCGAAGAATTGCTCGTGGTGCAGCGTCAGCATGGTGCCGTCGCCGTCGGGGCGCATCGTCAGCGTCACCAGCGACTCGCGCTCCGGGGTCGAGCGCCAGGCCCAGCTGAAAACCAGCCTTTCGGCCGGCACCACTTCGCGATAGACGCCGCGCACGTCGAACTCCTCGCCGTCGGCGGCGCGAAAGACGAGGCGGAAGCGGCCGCCGGGGCGCACATCCGTCTCGGCCAGCACCGGTTCGTCGTCCTCGCGCGGTCCCCACCAGCCCATGAGCCGCTCGGGCTCGGTCCAGGCGGCGTACACTTTCGCCGGCGCCGCGTTCAGACGGCGCTTCAGGGTCAGGCTTGGCTTGTCCAGCATCATTCCTTCTCCAAAAAATTCGCCAGCCGGTCGAGGCTGCCGTTCCAGAAGCGCTCGTAGCGATTCAGCCAGTTCATTGCTTCCTCCATCGGACCGGCGTTCAGCCGGCAGGCAACGGTGCGCCCGGTCTTGGCGCGGCTGATCAGCCCGGCATCCGACAGCACGTCCAGATGCTTCATCACCGCCGGCAGCGAGACCGGGAAGGGCTGTGCCAGCTCGCTCACCGAAAGGCTTTCCTCTGCCTCCAGCCGGGCAAGCAGGGCTCGCCTGGTCGGATCGGCAAGGGCGGCAAAGACGCGGTCGAGATTGGCTTCTTGATACTTAACCATGAAGTTAAGTATTGGCCCGCAAGCCGCCGCTGTCAAGGCCTGGGTTGCGATTTCTGGAGCTGTTTGCAGCCAGGCGGAATCGCCCGGCGTTGCACAAATACGGCTAAGACATTGCCGGAGCGGCCTAAGGCCATCCGTCAGGATGGCCGCCGCTCTAGCCGGCCGGCGTGCTCCGCTCGGCCGCAATCTGCGCCAGCGCACCGGCAATGGTCGCCTTGTAGCGCACATGCGGCGGCTTCACGCCGTGGGTCATCAGCATGCGCCGCACTTGCGGGGCCGCCCCGGTCACGAAGACGCGCAGGCCTTCCCGGCCCGCCTTGCGCACCGCGCCCTCGATCACATTGGCCGCGGTCGAGTCGAGGAACGGCACCGCCGAGCAGTCGAGCACCAGGTTCTGCCGGTGGTCGCCGATGCGGTCCAGAACGGCGCCCACGGCGGAGGCGGCGCCGAAGAAGAAGGCGCCGGAAATGCGGTAGACCACCGTGTCGGGGTCGCTGGCGGTCGCCGGGTCATAGGCCCTGCGCTCGTCATTGGCGGTGTCGGCCACGTCTTCCTCCGCCATCGGCACATGCGCCTCCACCGCGATCGCCTTGGCCATGCGGTTGATGAACAGCAGCGCCCCAAGCGCAAAGCCCACCACGATGCCGGTGGTCAGGTCGCGGAAGATGACGAGGCCGAAGGTCACCACCAGCACCAGCGCGTCCCCGACGGACGAGCGCAGTAGGGCGGCCACCGCGGGCTTTTCGATCATGTTCCAGGCCACTACGGCCAGCACGCCGGCCAGGGCCGCGAGCGGGATGTAGCTGGCCAGCGGTGCTGCCACCAGCATGAAGGCGAGCAGGAACAGCGCATGCAGCATGCCCGAAACCGGTCCGTGCGCGCCGGCGCGCACATTGGTGGCGGTGCGGGCAATCGTGCCGGTCACGCAGATGCCGCCGAAAAGTGCCGCGCCCATATTGGCAAAGCCCTGCGCCACCAGCTCGCAGTTGGAGCGGTGCCGCCGCCCGGTCATGCCGTCGGCCACCACCGCCGAGAGCAGGGATTCGATCGCCCCCAGCAGCGTGAAGGCGATGGCGTCCGGCAGCACGGCCAGCACCTTCTCGGTGGTGAAGTGGGGCAGCGCCGGCTCCGGCAGCATGCGCGGAATGCCGCCGAAGCGCGTGCCGATTGTCTCGGCCGGCAGGCCGAATACCGCCACCGCCAGCGAGGCCACGGCCACCGCAATCAGGAACCCGGGCCAGCCCGGCCGCCAGCGCTTCAGGCCGGCGATGATGCCGATGGTCAGCACCGCCACGGCCACGGCGGCGGCGTTCACCGTGCCCGCCGCTTCGCCCAGCGCGCGCAGCCGGGGCAGCAGCTCGCCGGGCTCCTTGCCGGCCAGCGTCAGACCGAACAGGTCGTGCAGCTGGCTGGAGAAGATGATCACGGCGATGCCGGCGGTGAAGCCCACCGTCACCGGATAGGGAATGAACTTGATGTATGTGCCGAGCCTGAGATAGCCGGTGGCGACCAGGAACACGCCCGACATCATCGTGGCCAGGATCAGCCCGTCGACGCCGTTGCGCTCCACGGTTGCGGCCACCAGCACGATGAAGGCACCGGCCGGCCCGCCGATCTGGAAGCGGCTGCCGCCCAGCAGCGAAACCAGGAAGCCGCCGACGATAGCCGTGAACAGGCCGCGTTCCGGCCCCACGCCCGAGGCAATCGCAATCGCCATGGAAAGCGGCAGCGCCACGATGGCAACCGTCAGGCCGGCGATCAGGTCGGCGCGAAACTGCGGCAGGCCATAGCCTTCGCGCAGCACCGTCACCAGCTTGGGCGTGAACAGTTCGGCGAAGCTCGGCTGCGCCGGGTTGGAAACAGATTTCTGGCGCGCGTCCATGCGCAGCCCTCCGCAATTGGCGCGGCGGGGATCGTCGGCGTGAACTGTCGGCGGTCGCCGTCGCGAACGCGTCGCCGCGCGCCCGTTCGGGCACATCGGCAACACTTGAACCACTTCACTTGCCCGCTTCGGCTTGCCGGCCTGTCGTCCGGCGCGTCTGCGCGGCGTCTCGTGCCGGAGCGTCCTTTCCTGCGCCTTGCAGGCTTCGGATCGCGCCGGTTGCGAAATCAGCCGTTGCCGCGCTCGGCCGGTGCCTTGAGGCGCACGCCCCGGCCGCCGCCTTCGCTCGGCTGGTTGTCTCCGATGAGCTCCACCCCGGCGCCGTCCAGCGCCTGGATGACCTTCATCAGCGTGTCGACCACGCCCCGCACCAGTCCATCGCTCGCTTCCATCCGCTGGATGGTCGGAAGCGAAACGCCGGCCAGCTCGGCAAGCGTCTTCTGGTCGATGCCGGCCAGCGCCCTTGCGGCGCGCATCTGCGCTGCTGTGATCACTGGCAAGAGCTCCCGTCTGAGTCCGCAATATGCATGTATGATACAGTCATGATGATGTTTCAAGCATGAATTGAGATTTATGAAGCATCAGCGCTGCCGAGCGCTCGGGCGCGTCGCCGCACCCAGCGCGCGGCCAGCCAGCACAGCATCGCCCAAGCGGCCCCGGCGCACCATCCGGCCACCACGTCGGAGGGCCAGTGCACGCCCAGATAGAGCCGGCTGAAGCCCACCACCAGCGTTGCCAGCACAGCCACCGTCAACACGTAGATCTTGGTGGCGCGGTCGGGCAGCGTCTGCGCCAAAAGCGCGCCCAGCGTCAGGAAGGTCACGGCCGACATCATCGCGTGGCCGCTCGGAAAGCTCATCGTGTGCACCTCGGCCAGATGCGGCACCACGTCGGGTCGCGTCCGGTCGATGCCGAATTTCAGTAGGCTGCTCAGCACCTGGCCGCCTGCCACCGCCACCAGCACCAACAGCGCCGCCAGCGGCTTTCGCTCCACCAGCAGGTAGAAGATCGCGGCCGCGGTGATGAAGATCAGCACGGCCGCGCTGCCGAGGCTGGTCAGGTCGCGCATGGCATCCGGCAGCCAGCGCGGCCCTATCGGCGTGGCAAGGTCGCCGGGTGTGCGCAGCGCCAGCAGGATTTCGGTGTCGAAGCCGTGCGGGGCGCTGTCGCGCGCCACTTCCATCAGTTCCACGAACCCCCACAGCCCGCCCGCGACGATCAGCGCCGCGAGAAGAACCGCGAACTCGATCTTGCCGAAAATGCCCGAAGGCTGTGGCCGCATGTGCGTTTCCTCCGTTTCGCAGTTGCCGCTAGCACAAACGGGCAGACATCATAAGGGCGTTTGGCGCGTCTCCGCCCCTTGCTTTCTTGCCGTTCAATGTATTGCCAGCCCGGCTAGGCGATCGGGGCCTTCACGGTGCGGTTGCGCCGGGCAAAGACCTCGGCCAGCGGACTGGCGGTCAGACCATGCGCCAGAATGCTGAGGATCACCGTCCAGGCGACCGTTGCCGTCAGCGTCTCGCTGCCCGGAAGGTTCGCATCCAGGACGATGATGGCAAACACGATGCTCGCCAGGCCGCGCGGGCCGAACCAGCCCAGGAAGAGCTTGCCGTCCGCCTTCAGGTCCGTGCCGGCCAGGGCCAGCCACACTGGTATCATCCGAACCGCTGTGAGGCTCAGGACCGCATAGACGGCAATCTCCCAGCTCAGCCGCCCCAGCGCCTGGCCAATCACCGCTGCTCCAAAGAGCACCCAGGTCAGAAGGCCGAAAAGATCGCCGGAGCCTTCCGCCGCAAGCAGCAATTCGTGCTTCTGCTCACGGTGCCGGGCCATCCCGCCGGCCACGATGCCGCCGACGAAGCAGGCGATGAAGCCGCTCCCGCCCAGTGCCTGTGCCGCGCCGAAGGAAGCGAGCGCCAGCGCCATTGCCGGAAGCTGCCGCCATGCCTGGCCCAGCCAGCCGTGTCGCGCTGAAAGGCGAAGCGCCCACACGCCGACGAAGGCAAAGCCCGCGCCCACAACCAGCCCGATCCCGATTTCCTGCGCGAAATGGGTAACAACCAGTTCCCACCCGGCGCCGGCCGGTTCGGCGGCAAAGGCCAGGAGGATCAGGAGCACCGACACGCAAATGCCGTCGTTCAGGCCGCTCTCCACATTCAGGCCTTCGCGGATCGGCGGGGGAACGGCGGGGTTGGTCACCACCGGCTTGCCCAAAGCCGCATCGGTGGGGGCCAGCATGGTGGCCAGCAGCGCGCATTCGATCATTCCGAGCCCTGGAAAAAGCAGGTCGGCGGCAGTGGTCCCCAGCAGGATTGTCAGCGGCAGGCCGATCAGCAGCAGACGCTCGGGGATCGTGTAGCTGAGCCTGAGCACACTGAGATCGGCATTGGCCGCATCCGTGAACAGCACCAGCGCCAGCGTGAGTTCGGCGAGGGTGCGAAGGCCTTGCGCATGAACATCCAAGGTGAGCCAATTCAGGCCCACCGGACCGACGGCCAGCCCGAAGGCGGTGAAGACGAGGGCGCCGGCAACCGGCGTGCGCTCAAGCCGCCCCGCGATCAGGGCGTAGACGAACGCGAATGCAGAGAGGATGGCCAGGTCCTGCTGCATGATCCACCGTTTCCACCCACGGCTGGTCGCCGGCCGCATTCGATGCCGCTCCACGCCGAAGGTTTTCGGATCATATCATGCCGGAGCGGCTGCCGCATTCGCTCGGCCGGATGCCGGCGAGCCTCTTCCTGGCCGACTGCCTGCAGTCGCCAGGGGTTCTGCCAAGGCATGATTGCGGAACTACTGCCCGCCGGCCTGCGACCCGAGCGTGATGAGGCCGACCGCGAGGATGGCCAGCACGACGCCGCCGCTCTGCACCGCGCTCAGCCGCTCGCCGAAGAAGGCCAGCGCGATCACGTTGATCGCCACCAGCTGGATCACCGCCGACAGGCTGAAGGCCGAGGCCATGCCGAACTCGCGCACCAGCCGCAGCATCACCAGGTTGCCCGCCGAATAGAGCGCCAGCGTCAGCGCCAGCTTGCCGAGCGTGGGCGTCAGCGCCCAGGATTTGGCGCAGGTCGCCGCGAGCAGGAAGATCACCGTCGAGGCGGCAAGCTGCACAAAACCGGATAGGCTCAACTCGTTCTCCGCGGACATGGCGCAGGGCGCCACATCGGCACCCGGCTGGAAACTCCGGCCCGTCCCCGCGATGTCTGGCAAAGCCGCCGCGCCGCGTCAAGGTGGCGGCCACGGCGCCACGGCCGCTCGCCTGCTGGTCCAGCGGCTTGCCCGGCCGTGCCGGTGGGGTTACCCCTTGTCTATACGGTTGTGCCGCCGCGCGCTGCGCGGCCGCCGGAGGGCGTGGGGGAAAAGCATGTCGGAACTGAAGACGGCCATCATCACCGCTGGCGGCAGCGGCATGGGCGCGGATGCCGCGCGCAAGCTCGCCGAGGAGGGGTTCCACGTCGCGATCCTGTCCTCGTCGGGCAAGGGCGCGGCACTGGCCGAAAAGCTTGGCGGCATCGGTGTCACCGGCTCCAACCGCTCCAACGACGACCTCAAGCGCCTGGTCGATGCCACCATGCAGAAGTGGGGCCGCATCGACGCCGTGGTCAACAGCGCCGGCCACGGGCCGCGCGCGCCGGTGCTGGAAATCAGCGACGAGGACTGGCATCTCGGCATGGAGACCTATCTGCTCAACGCCGTGCGCATGGCGCGCCTGGTCACGCCGGTCATGCAGGCGCAGAAATCGGGCTCCATCGTCAACATCTCGACCTATGCCGTCTTCGAGCCGGAGGCACTGTTTCCCACCTCGGGCGTGTTCCGCGCCGGCCTTGCCGCCTTCACAAAACTCTTCGCCGACAAATACGCGCCCGACAACGTGCGCATGAACAACGTGCTGCCGGGCTTCATCGACAGCCTGCCCGAAACCGGCGAGCGGCGCGAGCGCATCCCCATGGGCCGCTACGGCCGCGTGGAGGAGGTTTCGGAGCTCATTGCCTTCCTGGCCAGCGAGAAGTCGAGCTACATCACCGGTCAGAACATCCGCATCGACGGCGGCATCACGCGCTCGGTGTAGCCCTGGCCGAGAATTCGCGAAAGCGGTTTTGACGAAAGCGCCTTCTGGCGGGCATGTCAATCGGCGCCTACCGCTCGGCCCTTGTCAACCGCCACGTCTTCAACCTGCAAGGGCAGGCGGCCTTCAAGCGCCGCTTCCACTGCGAGGAGGAGGCCGCCTATATCGCCTTCAGGAAAGGCTACGCCGCTGGAGGCAATGGCGCTGCTGCGCCTGTGCAAGGTGGTGTGAGAAATATATTGTCGACTCAGTCCGGCTTGATGGTCTGCTTCTTGAGAGTGAGCCAAGTCGCTATGAATAACGTTAAGGAAAGCGCTAAGTAGAATGTCCCATAAAGTATGGCATAGTCGAGAGGTTTGTTGCCCGTCAATTTGAACATGAAACGGGGTGCGCCGGTCAAGAACGCAAAGACAGGGAGGGTCGCCAGGAAAAGGACGGTTCCTGTCAGGAATAGCTTGAATGAGCCTCGGATTGCTGTTTGCTGCATGCTCAGGGCAGAAAATACCGCTACCGTGCTCGGAAGGCGCGTGTTGTAACTAATCGTCTCGCCCAGGCTATCGCCTCTGGCGATGAAATAAAACAGCCCAATCAGTGCTATAGATATGATCCAGGAAAGGCCGATTCTCGTAAAGGAAAAGAATAGCATCCAAGCGGGTCCCAACACTGTCGATCTTGATAGCCGCTCGCCGTTTCACCTGCAAGTATACATGTTGTTCTGCGCCATGCTGGCCGCTGAGATCGCGTCCGCCGACATCACTTGCCCTATCCCACACCGGGGATAAGCTTATCCGCATGAGCCACGTCAACGATCCGGAGATCCAAAAAGCGCTCCGCTGAAGACAGGCTTTCGGTGTTCCGCGAGATCACCGGATGCCCTTGAGAGGCCGGCCATGAACACGCTGCCCGAAGACGAACGCTTCACCCACGACCACCTCTTCCTCGGCGAGCATCACGACCGCAATGCGCGCCGCACCTTCATCGTGGTCGGGCTCGCACTGGTCATGATGGTGGGCGAAATCGTTGCCGGCCTGGCGTTCGGCTCCATGGCGCTCCTGGCCGACGGGTTCCACATGTCCACCCATGTCGGGGTGCTTGCCATCGCAGCCGCGGCCTACGCGCTCGCGCGCCGCCATGCGCATGACGAACGCTTCACCTTCGGCACCGGCAAGTTCGGCGAGCTCGCCGGCTACACCAGCGCCATCGTGCTGGCCATCGTGGCGGTGCTGATCGGCGTCGAATCCGCGTTGCGCCTCGCGCATCCGGTGCCGATCCGTTTCGACGAGGCCATCGCGGTCGCGGTTCTGGGCCTTGCGGTCAATCTGGCCAGCGCCTGGCTGCTGTCGGCTCGGCATCATCATCACGCCCACCATGACGAGCCCGGCCACGAGCATCGCCATGCCCATGCCCACGCCCATGACGATCACAATCTGCGCTCGGCCTACCTGCATGTGCTGGCCGATGCCCTGACCTCGGTGCTGGCCATCCTCGGGCTTCTCGGCGGGCGCTTCTTCGGCTGGCTGTGGATGGACGCCATGGTGGGCATCGTCGGTGCCGTGGTCATCGCCAGCTGGTCATTCGGCTTGCTGCGCGCTTCGGGCGCGGTGCTGCTCGATGTCCGTGGCGATCCGGGGCTGGCCCGCAATGTGCGCGAACGGCTCGAGCGCGATGGCGACCGCGTAACCGACCTTCATCTCTGGCGGCTCGGCCCCGGCCATCTGGGGCTCGTCGTCTCCATCGTCTCCGCGCAGCCCATGTCGCCCGAATCCTACAAGGCCCTGCTCGTCGACCTGCCCCGGCTGTCGCATGTCACGGTGGAAGTCCATGCGGCCTGAGACATCTGGCCGGAAGAGCGACCGGCACGCCCCACTTCTGCGCCACGCCGCCGCTTTGACCGTTTGCGGCCATTGCCCTATCTTGCCTTTCGGGGGAGAGCAGGAGCATGCTTCATGGACCCGCTGATGCTGTCGCGCATACAGTTTGCTGCGAACATTTCGTTTCACATCCTGTTTCCGACCATCACCATCGCCCTTGGCTGGGTCCTCCTCTTCTTCAAGCTCCGCTATAACGCCACCTCCGACCCGGCCTGGATGCGCGCCTACTTCACCTGGGTGAAGGTCTTTGCGCTGTCCTTCGCCATCGGCGTCGTCACCGGCGTCACCATGACCTTCCAGTTCGGCACCAACTGGCCCGGCTACATGGAGCATGTCGGCAACATCGCAGGCCCCTTGCTGGCTTACGAGATCCTCACGGCCTTCTTCCTGGAGGCGGTGTTCCTGGGCATCATGCTGTTCGGCTTCCGCCGCGTGTCCAACAAGGTGCACACCGCCGCCACCGTGCTGGTCGCCTTCGGCACCACCGTATCCGCCTTCTGGATCCTGGCGCTGAATTCCTGGATGCAGACGCCGGTGGGCTTCGAGGTTCGCGATGGCGTCGCCTATGCTACCGACTGGTGGGCGATCGTCTTCAACCCGTCGTTCCTCTACCGGCTGGTCCACATGCTGCTGGCCTCGGGTCTCACCGTGTCCTTCTTCATCGCCGGCCTTTCGGCGTTGCGCTATCTTGCCGGCGACCGCTCCGATTCCATGTGGAAGGCGCTGCGCACCGGCGTCTACACCGCCGCCGTCCTCATCCCGATCCAGATCTACGCCGGCGACCTGCACGGGCTCAACACGCTGGAGCACCAGCCGCAGAAGGTCGCGGCCATGGAGGCCAACTGGGAGACGCGGCCCAATGTGCCGCTGGTGCTGTTTGCCATCACCGACGAGAAGGCGCGCGAGAACAGGTACGAGATCACCATCCCCAACGGCGCCAGCCTCATCCTGCGCCACAGCGCCAGCGGCATCGTGCCGGGCCTCAACGATTTCGTGGGCAACCACCCGCCGGTGTCGCCGGTGTTCTGGGGCTTCCGGCTCATGGTCGGCACGGGCATCGTCATGCTGGTCGTATCCTGGCTTGCCGCCTGGTTCCTGTGGCGCCGGCGCGACCTGCCCAGATGGCTTGCCTATGTGCTGGTGCCGATGACGATTTCCGGCTGGGTGGCCACGCTGGCCGGCTGGTATGTCACCGAGATCGGCCGCCAGCCCTGGCTGGTCACCGGCGTGCTGACGACGCAGGATGCGCTGGGGCCGGTCGCCGGCAGCCATGTGGCGCTCACCCTCACCCTTTACCTCATCCTCTATCTCATACTGATCGTCGTCTACATGGGCACGCTGGTGCATCTGTCGATGAAGGCGGCCAGGGATGGCGACCAGTCGCCGCTGCCGGGCGTGCTCGATCGGCCGCTGTCGCAGCCGGTGCACGGCACGGAGTGAGCGTCATGACGGCGGCGCTGCCTGACCACCAAGCGAAGGGGAGACATGAACCATGAGCCTCGACTGGGCCACCATACTGCCCTTCGTCTTCGCCTGCCTGATGGGCCTGTCCATCCTCATCTATGTCGTTCTCGACGGCTTCGACCTCGGCATCGGCATCCTCTTTGCCGCTGCCGACGACCATGAGAAGGATGTGATGATCTCGGCCATAGGCCCGTTCTGGGACGCCAACGAAACCTGGCTGGTGCTGGCGGCGGGGCTTCTGCTGGCCGCCTTTCCCTACGCCCACGGCGTCATCCTCAGCGCGCTCTACATCCCCGTCTTCCTGCTCCTGTTCGGCCTCATCCTGCGCGGCGTCGCCTTCGACTTCCGCGCCAAGGTGCCCTCGCACCGCAAGCGCCGCTGGAACACCATCTTCTTCGCCGGCTCGCTGATCGCCTCGCTGGCGCAGGGCTACATGCTGGGCGTCTATGTGCTGGGGCTGCAGAGGGGTGCTGCCGCCTTCGCCTTCGGGCTGCTGGTGGCGCTGTGCCTGGCGGCCTCCTACGCTGCCATGGGCGCGGCCTGGCTGATCTACAAGACCGAAGGCGCCCTGCAGGAAAAGGCGGTGCACTGGCTGCGCCGCGCGCTGGTGCTCACCGCGCTCGGCATGGTGGCCGTGTCGATGGCGACGCCCTTGGCCAGCCAGCGCATCTTCGAGCGCTGGTTCGTGCTGCCCGACATGATCTATCTCGCCCCGCTGCCTATCGTTTCGGCTATCCTGTTCGTCTGGCTGTGGTGGCAGACCTTTCATCTGCCCAAGGAGCGCGACCGCCACTCCATCCTGCCCTTCTTCACGCTTGCCGCCATCTTCACGCTCGGCTTCTGTGGCCTGGCCTGGTCGTTCTACCCCTATGTCGTGCCGGAAAAGCTCACCATCTGGCAGGCGGCGGCGGCCACCGAAAGCCTCGCCATCATCCTGGTCGGCACGCTGTTCGTGCTGCCGGTCATCCTCGGCTATTCGCTCTACGCCTACCGCGTCTTCGGCGGCAAGGCGTCCGACCTCACCTATGATTGAGCATCCGCCGCGCGGCTTCTCCTTCGCGGCGCTTGTGGAAGGTTCTTGCCCCTGCTAAATGCGCGCCCATGACCACAGCGCTCGATCACATCCGCAATTTCTCCATCGTCGCCCATATCGACCATGGCAAGTCCACGCTCGCCGACCGGCTCATCCAGATGACCGGGGGCCTCGACGCGCGCGAAATGGCCGGCAAGGAGCAGGTTCTCGATAACATGGATATCGAGAAGGAGCGCGGCATCACCATCAAGGCGCAGACCGTGCGCCTCAACTACAAGGCCCGCAACGGCGAGGAATACGTCCTCAACCTCATCGACACGCCCGGCCACGTCGACTTCGCCTATGAAGTCTCGCGGTCGCTGGCCGCCTGCGAAGGTTCTCTGCTCGTCGTCGACGCCTCCCAGGGCGTCGAGGCGCAGACGCTGGCAAACGTCTACCAGGCCATCGACAAGAACCACGAGATCGTCGTGGTCTTGAACAAGATCGACCTGCCCGCCGCCGAGCCCGAGCGCGTCAAGGAGCAGGTGGAAGAGGTCATAGGCATCGACGCCTCCCAGGCGGTCTACATCTCGGCCAAGACCGGCATCGGCATCGAGGACGTGCTGGAGGCGATCGTCCACCAGCTTCCGCCCCCGCGCGAGGGCGACCGCACCGCCCCGCTGAAAGCCATGCTGGTCGATAGCTGGTACGACGCCTATCTCGGCGTCATCGTGCTCGTGCGCGTCATCGACGGCGTGCTGAAGAAGGGCCAGACCATCCGCATGATGGGCACCGGCGCAAAATATCCGGTCGAGCGCACCGGCTTCTTTACGCCAAAGATGATCCAGGCCGACGAGATCGGCCCCGGCGAGTTCGGCTTCATCACCGCCTCGATCAAGGAAGTGGCCGACACCCGCGTCGGCGACACCATCACCGAAGACCGCCGCCCCACCGCTCACGCTCTGCCGGGCTTCAAACCGGCCCAGCCAGTGGTGTTCTGCGGCCTGTTCCCGGTCGACGCCGCCGACTTCGAGGACCTGCGCGCTGCCATGGGCAAGCTGCGCCTCAACGACGCCAGCTTCTCCTACGAGATGGAAACCTCGGCAGCTCTGGGCTTCGGCTTCCGCTGCGGCTTCCTCGGCCTGCTTCACCTCGAAATCATCCAGGAGCGGCTGGAGCGCGAGTTCAACCTCGACCTCATCGCCACCGCGCCCTCCGTCGTCTACCGCATGGTCATGACCGACGGCACGGTGAAAGAGCTGCACAACCCGGCCGACATGCCCGACGTGGTCAAGATCGACCACATCGAGGAGCCGTGGATCCGCGCCACCATCCTGACCCCGGACGACTATCTCGGCAGCATCCTTAAGCTGTGTCAGGACAGGCGCGGCATCCAGGCCGACCTGTCCTATGTCGGCAAGCGCGCCATGCTGGTCTACGATCTGCCGCTCAACGAGGTCGTGTTCGATTTCTACGACCGGCTGAAGTCGATCTCAAAAGGCTATGCCAGCTTCGACTACCACCTCACCGACTATCGCGAGGGCGACCTGGTGAAGATGTCGATCCTGGTCAATGACGAGCCGGTGGACGCGCTCTCCATGCTGGTGCACCGCACGGCCGCCGAAAAGCGCGGCCGCGTCATGTGCGAGAAGCTGAAAGAGTTGATCCCGCAGCACATGTTCAAGATCCCGATCCAGGCGGCCATCGGCGGCCGCATCGTCGCGCGCGAAACCATTTCCGCGCTGCGCAAGGACGTCACTGCCAAGTGCTACGGCGGCGACGTTTCGCGCAAGCGCAAGCTTCTGGAAAAGCAGAAGGAAGGCAAGAAGCGCATGCGCCAGTTCGGCAAGGTGGATATCCCGCAGGAAGCGTTTATCCAGGCGCTGAAGATGGGTGACAACTAGGGGGCCTAGCGCCCTCGTGGTTCGAGGCCCGGCCCTGCCGGGCTTGCGGGACAATAATTAGCGCCGTGCGGGCCGGGCACCTCACCATGAGGGCTACTGGAATGTCGCCGCGCTAACCTTCAACATTCCCGCAATCTTCACGACAGGCCGGCGCAACCCCCACCCTCATGGTGAGGTGCGCAGTGGAGCGAAGCGGAACGAAGCCTCGAACCACGAGGGTGGCTCCAGCTATCGTTTTTCTTCCTGCTGGCCAGTTCCGGCAGTTGCTCATAGGCCAGCGCAACCGGCGCTAACCTACAACGCTCGCGCGTTCATGGCAGGCCGGCACACCCCCATCCTCATGGTGAGGTGCGCAGTGGAGCGAAGCGGAACGGAGCCTCGAACCACGAGGGTGGCTCCAGCTACCTTCTCTTCCGGCTCGCCAGTTCCGGCAGTCTCTCATAGGCCAACGCAATCAGCGCTTCTGTCTGGCGCGCGACAACAGCTGCATGTTGCGGCTGTGCCGGCGTCGCCTTATTTGTTGATCGAAGAGCGTGCAATCTCCGAAGTCTTCAACTTCCGTTCGCCGCTCCACGCAAGCATCACAACCAGAACGGTGCTGTCACTTCAACAATCGCGTCAACAATCGCGATGCCTCCTGCTCAATTCTCTCGATAAGCTCGCGATCCTCATAGCGAATTCGCTCTATGTGTGAAACGAATTCGCTCAAATCACTTAAGAGAGCACTATTGATAGAGGAGCCGCCTCCGAGTTGCGAGTCGGCAGCTTTCACAACTGTCGAGGCGACCCATGCGCTTATATTCATCCCCTGCGCGGCTGTCCTGTCCTCAACCACAAAAGCATCCAAGTTCTCTACCGTCCACTGTCCGAGATCTGATGTCTCTGCTCCTCGACGCGATTCTCCGCGCCCGTCCGATACGAGCGCTGCCGCCTCAAGATGTGTCATAGCGAACTCCTCGATTCTACCGAAAGCACCCTGTTCGGGTCCCATCGGCCTTCAATCTACCGCAGTTAGCACACCCGCGGTCCTAGATTGAAGCTTAGGGTTAACATTTAGCAAGACAAGCCTTATCAAAGCATATCTGCCATGCACCTATGAGATCGACCCGTAGTTCGGTCCGTTGAGCATTCTGCCATTTCTTTCCTCCCTCCGCCAAAAAAACCAAAACGCGCCTCCCCATGGGTAATCAAATCACCCATCTATAGTTAAATCGAGGTTAGTCTCGGATGTGCGTGCGCCGCAACATCTTTCTTTATCTTGGATTGTCTTGCGTCGTGGGCGCCGATAGCGTACCCATGGACCCCATTTGAGCTATCGGGGAGTAATTATGGCCCTGCAGTATTTTGAATGGCAGACGGTGGCCGATAAAATTGTTGCCGAGGTTACGCAAAACCGTGAGAGCGCTATAGCATTATTGCCGAATGGGGCCAAAAGAGCGGCGGGGATACTGTCGACTCTCGAGGTCTCGGTGTCTGACGCTCTGAACGATGCAGGTTTTCGGCTCCACGATAACCGTCTCGAAATAAGTGCTGGGGGGCTGAACCTCATCTATGAGGTCGGGAAGCAGAATGATTTTGGCGGTCTCGCTGAAGAGGAGTTCTGCAAGGTCGCACTACAACTTTACCTCTTCCATGAAATACATCATGTCGCACAGGGACTTATAGAATTTGAAGACGTTCAGGCCCTGAAGAGAACTGCCGGACCGGACAAGCTCGGAGAACTTGACGTCATCGCGGACACGGTGGCGGCTCAGCTGTTTGCATGGAACTTTGCAGCTACGCAGGAAGATTTTCGTAGGCAATACGCGGCCGGTTTTCTCGCGGCTCTTCATTTCATGGTTGAGTACTGTTTTCCAGCCTTTGGTTTTCCCCTTGAGAAGCGTCACAAGGTACAGCGCGCACTTGGAATAGTGCTGATGGCTATAATCACAGAAAGGGCTATTGATCGAAGGGACTATGAGTCCGATTTCGACATCGCGCTATACGCGTCATTTTCGCAGAACTTTTCAGAACTTGCTGTCCTGAGCTACGGAGGAAATCCTTCTCCGGCAATGCATAGTGTCGTCAGAACGATGAAGCCCCAGTCGGTAAAGGCAGTGCTTCGATTGCTTGACAGCGGGCAGGTTGGCGAAATTCTAGCCATGACCCGGGCTCTGGTTTAGTTTAGCCAAGGTTTTGGCGGGCCGCTCGAGCACTGAATTGAAGGATGTGCTTGGACGCCTTGCAAGTTAAACCGGGATTATTTCCTCCCAAACCTCATCACCCAGTTCACCTCCCAACTCCCCCCGCCATCCGTCGAAAAAGCCTGTTCCCAGCGCGGGCTTTCTCCCGCCGTCCATAAAAACCGCACACGCACCGGCTTTCCGCCCTCGACATCGTCGCCATAAAATTCGCCGCGGCCGTTTTCGAATTTTCCCACCGTCGGCGGAAAAAGCCGGTGAGATTTTGTGTCGGACCAGTAGAGCGACCACAGTCTTGTCTCGGGGTTGTAGAGGCGCAGCGTCATGCCGGTGAAGCCGCGCGCGGGCACGAACATCTGGTCGAGATTGCCACAGCCATCCATCACCTTTTCCACGCGCGCGGTGGCCGGAAAGCTGTGCCATTCAGTGCAGCCGGCCAGCCGCTCGTTGAGGCATTCATTGTTGATGTTCCATTCCCCGATCAGGAAATCGAAATCGGCAAAACCCTGGTCGCGCATTCGTCCCTCCCTTGATTGATGCCGCAGCATAACTGACAGCTCCTGACAACTTGCTGTCAGGAGAGATGCCTGCCGACGACAAAAGAAGGGGACAAAAATCCGGGTTTTTTGTCAGGTCGCACCAGCACCCATCGCGTGCATGCGCGGCCAGGCCATTGAATTTCCGGTGTTTCGGCAGGTGGACAAACGACACCGCACCCGCGCCTCAAAAAATCTTGTCCACGCGCGGCGGGTGGCCCTTATCCTGAAGGTCAAATCCGCTTCCGCGGGAAGCCTGGTGCGCACCGGGTATCAGGTGGAAGCGTCGGTGTCCGGGCTGGTGACGCTAACGGTGGCGTTGCTGGGTGATGAACCCCCAAGTCCGGGCCTTGGCGGCGGCTGGCCACGCGAATGTGGAGGCGACTGAGCGGGGGCAAGAGCACCGGCGGGGCGCGGAAGCCGTGCCACGAATTACCATAGGAAGGCATGGCCATGCGCCCCGCTTCCCGACTTCATCCCGAGCTTGTCGAGGGACAATGACCAGACGGCGAAAGCCGGGCGTGGTGACGGCAAGACCCGGCCGGCGCTGGCTCAACCTTGCGGTGCTTCCGTGGCCGGGCTTTGTGGGCTAAGGGCAGGGGCGAGTTCAACCGCCCCGGAATGCCCGCGACATGACCGAAAAACCCACGCCGCCGTCCCCGCTGTTGCTCGGCCCCCTTTTTCTGGGCATCGATACCGGCGGCACCTACACCGACGCGGTGTTGTGGTCGGAGAGCGCGGGCGTCACCGCCAAGGCAAAGTCGCTCACCACGCGGCATGATCTGGCGGTCGGCATTTCCGGCGCGGTCGATGCGGTGCTTTCGGAGGCCAAGGCCGACCCGGCGGGGATAAAACTGGTGTCGATGTCGACCACGCTCGCCACCAACGCTTTGGTCGAGGGGCAGGGCGGGCGCGTGGCGCTGGTCATGATCGGATTCTCGGAAGCCGATCTCGCCCGCGATGGGCTGAAAACCGCGCTTGGCACCGACCCGGTGGTGTTTTGCGGCGGCGGGCATGACGTGCATGGCAATGCCGCCCCGCTCGACCTTGCCGCGCTGGAGGCGGCGCTGCCGGAGCTGGAGAAAACCGTGTCGGGCTTCGCGGTCTGCGCCTACTTCGCCACCCGCAACCCGGCCCACGAGATCGCCGCGCGCGACCTGATCCGTGAAAAAACCGGCCTGCCCGTCACCGCCAGCCACGAGCTGTCCGCAAAACTCGGCGGCCCGCGCCGGGCGCTGACCACACTGCTCAATGCGCGGCTGATCTCGATGATCGACCGTCTGGTCGCCGCCACCGAAGGATTTTTGGCCGCGCGGGGCATCAAGGCGCCGCTGATGGTGGTGCGCGGCGATGGCGCGCTGGTCTCGGCCGCGTTCGCCCGCCAGCGCCCGATCGAGACGATTTTGTCAGGCCCCGCCGCCAGCCTCGTCGGCGCCCGCCACATGACCGGCCTCGACAACGCCGTCGTGTCGGACATCGGCGGCACCACCACCGACGTCGCCGTGCTCGACAATGGCCGCCCCCGGCTCGACCCCGAAGGCGCCACCGTCGGCGGCTTTCGCACCATGGTCGAGGCGGTGGCCATGCGCACCTTCGGCCTCGGCGGGGATTCGGAGGTCGGGCTGGAGGATGGCGGGCTGGCCCCGCGCATCACGCTGGGCCCCCGCCGCGTCGTGCCGCTGTCGCTTGCCGCCGTCGACCATGGCGAGGCAGTGCTGGGCCAGCTCGAGCGGCAGCTGCGCGCGCCCAATCCGGGCCGCATGGACGGCCGCTTTGCCATGCGCACCGGCGTGCCGGAACGCCTCGCCGCCGGCCTCACCGCACCCGAAGCCAAGCTCTACGAGGTGATCGGCCCCGTGCCGCTGCCGCTTGACAAGCTGCTGACCTCGACCGCGCAGAACGCCACGCTCAACCGGCTGGTGGGGCGCGGGCTGGTGCATGTTGTCGGCTTCACGCCGTCTGATGCCGCCCACACGCTCGGCCGCCAGACCAACTGGAACGTAGCTGCCGCCCGCCTTGGCGCCGAGATTTTCGCCCGCAAGCGCGATGGTCGCGGCCAGCCGATCGGCGAAACGCCGGAAGCGCTTGCGGAAAGAGTGCTGCTGGCCGTCACACGCAACTCTGCCGAGGCGATCCTCGAAACCGCCTTCGCCGAGGACGGGCTGGACGGCGCCGCAACGGTCGCCCATGCGCTGGTGCAGCGCGCGGTGGACGGCCAGGGCGGCATCGCCCGCTTCGCCGTTGCGCTCGACCGCCCGGTGATAGGCCTCGGCGCCTCCGCGCCGCTGCATTACGCCGGCCTGCCGGGCTTCGTAGGCAACGAATGCGTGGTGCCGCAGGATACGGACGTGGCCAATGCGCTGGGTGCCGTGGTCGGCCAGGTGCGCATCTCGGCCGAGGCGCGCGTCAGCCAGCCCAAGGAAGGGCTATTCCGCGTCGCTTCGGGCGACGACATCCGCGATTTTCTGGACGAGGAAGAGGCCATCCGCGTGGCCGATGCCGAGATCCGCAAGATTGCCGCCCAGCGCGCGCTGGAGGCCGGCACCGACGCCGCCGAGATCGAGGTCACGCATGATGTGCGCGCCTCGATGGTGGACGGCCAGCGCATGTTCATCGAGGCGCATATTCTGGCCGTCGCCACCGGCCGCCCGCGCATTGCCGTCTGAAGGACAGGTTCATCCAAGCCTGTTTCGCGCGTATTATTATGCGCCTGCGGCCCGGTAAACCCGCGGATGAATTGACCCTGCCACACCAACGTGGTCAAAGGCCGCGGAACTATTGAGCGGGGCCGGGCTTAACTGGTCCGCCCGGAAGGCATCAGGAGAGGAATATGAGCGGTATGATCGAAGCGTCGGGATTGAGGATTGCCCGGGAGCTTCACGATTTCGTGGCGCAGGAGGCTTTGCCGGGAACCGGATTTGTCGGCATCGATGCGTTCTGGGCCGGGGTGTCGGAGATCGTGCACGAGCTTGCGCCCAAAAACCGCGCTCTTCTGGCCAAACGCGACAAGATCCAGAAACGGATCGATGCCTGGCACCGGGAAAACGGTGCGCCCTCCGACATGGCCGCCTACCGCGCCTTCCTGAAGGAGATCGGCTATCTCGTCGAAGAAGGACCGGACTTCCAGGTCGCCACCGGGAACGTCGACCCGGAAATCGCGACGGTTGCCGGTCCGCAGCTCGTCGTGCCGATCATGAATGCGCGTTATGCGCTCAATGCCGCCAACGCCCGCTGGGGCTCGCTGTATGACGCGCTCTACGGCACCGACGCGATCTCCGAGACGGATGGCGCGGAAAAGGGCAAGGGCTACAACCCCAAGCGCGGCGAAAAGGTCATCGCCTGGGGCCGCAATTTCCTCGATGCCTCGGCGCCGTTGCAGTCGGGCTCGTGGACCGAGGCCGGCCCGCTTGTCGTGAAGGATGGAAAGCTGGCCGTCGGCGAAACCGGCCTGGCCGATCCGGCGCAGTTCGTCGGCTACCGGGGCGAGGCGTCCGCACCTTCTGCGGTGCTGCTCACGAAGAACGGCCTGCATGTCGAGATCGTCATCGACCGCAACAGCACCATCGGCAAGACCGACCCGGCCGGCATCGCCGATCTCGTGCTGGAAGCGGCGCTGACCACGATCCAGGACTGCGAGGATTCGGTCGCGGCCGTCGATGCCGAAGACAAGGTACTGGCCTATCGCAACTGGCTCGGCCTGATGAAGGGCGACCTTGCCGAGACCTTCGAGAAGGGCGGCAAAAGCCTGACGCGCACGCTCAACGACGATCGCGAATACACCGGGCCGGACGGCGGCAAGCTGATGCTGCCCGGCCGCTCGCTGATGCTGGTGCGCAACGTCGGTCACCTCATGACCAACCCGGCCATTCTCGACCGCGACGGCAATGAGGTGCCCGAGGGCATCATGGATGCGGCCGTCACCGCGCTCATCGCGCTGCATGACGTCGGCCCCAATGGCCGCCGCGCCAATTCGCGCGCCGGCTCCATGTATGTGGTCAAGCCCAAGATGCACGGGCCGGAGGAAGCGGCCTTTGCCGTCGAGCTGTTCGAGCGCGTCGAAAAACTGCTCGGCATGGCGCCGAACACGATCAAGATCGGCATCATGGACGAGGAACGGCGCACCACCGTCAACCTCAAGGAATGCATCCGCGCCGCGAAGGACCGGGTGGTGTTCATCAACACCGGCTTCCTCGATCGCACCGGCGACGAGATCCACACCTCGATGGAAGCCGGTCCGATGATCCGCAAGGGCGACATGAAGCAGGCGGCATGGATCTCCGCCTACGAGGCGCAGAATGTCGACATCGGCCTGGAGTGCGGGCTTTCCGGCCGCGCCCAGATCGGCAAGGGCATGTGGGCCATGCCGGACCTGATGGCGGCGATGCTGGAGCAGAAGATCGCGCACCCGCAGGCCGGCGCCAACACCGCCTGGGTGCCTTCGCCGACGGCTGCGACGCTGCACGCCACGCATTACCACAAGGTCAACGTGCACGCGGTGCAGGAGCGTCTGAAGACCCGCCCGCGCGCAAAACTCGACGACATCCTGTCGGTGCCAGTCGCGGTGCGGCCCAACTGGACGCCGGAAGAAATCCAGCACGAGATCGACAACAACGCGCAAGGAATCCTGGGCTATGTCGTGCGCTGGATCGACCAGGGCGTTGGCTGCTCCAAGGTTCCCGACATCAACGATGTCGGCCTGATGGAAGACCGCGCCACGCTGCGCATCTCTTCGCAGCATCTCGCCAACTGGCTGCACCATGGCGTGGTCACGCATGAGCAGGTGATGGAGACGATGAAGCGCATGGCGGCGGTGGTCGACCGGCAGAATGAGGGCGACCCGCTCTACCGGCCGATGGCGCCCGACTTCGACAACTCCATCGCCTTCCAGGCCGCCTGCGACCTCGTCTTCAAGGGCCGCGAACAGCCCAACGGCTATACCGAGCCGGTGCTGCACCGGCGCCGGCTGGAGCTGAAGGCGCGCGACCGGGCGGCGACCAAATAGTCGCCCGAAGGTCACGCCCCCGATGAAGCTTCTCGCCATCGATTGCTCGGCCCGGCTCTGCGCTGCCTGCGTCTACGACGCGGGGGCGGGGCAGGAGCTCGGCCGCCAGGTGCTCGATCTCGGCAAGGGCCACGCCGAGCACCTGATGGGCGTGATCGAGGAGGCGATGAAGGCGGCGGGCGTGGGCTTTTCCGATCTCGGCGCCGTCGCCGTCTCGGTCGGCCCGGGCTCCTTCACGGGCGTCCGCGTCGGCGTCTCGGCCACGCGCGGCCTTGCGCTGGCGCTCAACGTTCCGGCTATCGGCGTGAACACCCTTGAGGCGCTGGCCGCCGAGGCGCGGGCACTGCATGGCCCGTGCACCGTGCTTGCCGCGCTTGATAGCGGCCGCGGCGAAATTCAGGCCGCGGTCTACGACAATGTCGGCGCAGTTCTTTTCGCCCCGGCGGTGATCGACCTCGAACGCGCGACGTTGCTGGCGACCGAACATTCCGCTGCCCTTGCCGGCACTGCGGCGGAAATGATCGCCGCCGCCCTAGCTGGGCAGAACAATCGCGTCGGCCCGCTCGGGTCGACGGCCGATATCGGCACCTATGCCCGCCTGGCCGCGGGCAAGGAGCCGGGTGAGCGCCCGAAACCGCTTTATCTGCGCGAGCCGGATGCCAAGCCGCAGGCAGGCTTCGTCCTGCCGAGGAGCGGCTGATGCGCATCCCCTTCGTCACCTCGCGCGAGTTTTCGCTGGAGCCGCTGACGGTCAGGGACAGCGATGCGATCTCCACGCTGCACCGCGAGGATTTCGTACGGCCGTGGACGGGGGGCGAGTTCGCCGATCTCCTGGCGCAGGAAACCGTGTTCGGCTTTGCCGCGCGCGAGGTCGGCCGCGGCAAGGGCCCGCCCATCGGCTTCGTCTTGGCGCGGCTGGTGGCCGGCGAGGGCGAAATCCTGACCGTGGCGGTGGCGCGTTCGCACCGGCGGCAGGGGCTCGGCTGGCGGCTGATGGATGCGGTGCTGCGCGAACTTCACGCCCAGCGCGCCGAGGCGCTGTTCCTCGAGGTGGACGAGACCAATGCCGCCGCCATCGCGCTCTATAGCGGGCTCGGTTTTCGCGAGGTCGGCAAGCGCGCCGACTACTACCGCACCGGCGGCAACGGGGCCAACGGCGCCCTTGTCATGCGCCGGGATCTTCGCTAGCCGCCATATGAGATCAGGCTGAAGGAACCGCGCGGCGCATGATCTCTTCGATCCGGATATGGCTGGCGTTCCTCTGGGTGGCGATGGGCCTAGCCGCACTGTTGCCGCTGGTTTCGCTCGGCATGAGGACCGGCCTTTATCAGCCAAACCGGCTGCGGCGCTGGTGCCACGGCCTCATCGTGCGCGCGCTGGGTTTCCGGGTTCATGTCCACGGCACAATCGCCCCGGTGCGGCCGCTGCTGCTTGCGGCCAATCACATTTCCTGGACCGACGTGATGGTGCTGGCGTCGTTCAACGACGTCTCCTTCATCGCCAAGTCGCAGATGTCACGCTGGCCGCTCATCGGCTGGATGGCGCGGCTGCAGCGCTGCGTCTTCGTCGAGCGCGAGCGCAAGCGCAAATCCGGCGAGCAGGCGAGCGAAATTGCCACGCGCCTGGCAGCCGGCGACGCGATGGTGCTTTTCGCGGAGGGCACGACAGGCGACGGCAACCTTATACTGCCGTTCAAGAGCACGCTGTTCGGCGCGGCGGCACTTGCCATTGACGAAGGCGCGGTCGACCAGGTTTTCATCCAGCCGGTGGCAATCAGCTACACGCGTCTGCATGGATTGCCCATGGGCCGCCAGCACCGCCGCGTCGCCGCCTGGATAGGCGACCAGGACCTGCTGCCGCATATCAAGCTCCTCCTCGCCGAAGGCGCGGTGGATGTGGAGGTGCATTTTGGCGAGCCGGTCGCCTTCTCGGCCGGCACCAACCGCAAGGAGACCGCGCGCCGCATGGAAGCGCAGGTCAGGACGATGATGCAGCAGGCCTTGCGCGGTCCCCGGTCGTGACACGGTCGCAGCCTGGCGGGCGGGATCGCGCGGTCAAGATTGGTCTGTTTTTTGCCATCGAAAAGCGTTAGAAGCCGCGACATGGAACTGGAGCAGATTTCTCAGGACGGTGCCGAGACCCTTGAAGGGGCGGCGGGTGTGGCCAAGAAGGTTTTCGTCAAGACCTATGGCTGCCAGATGAACGTCTACGATTCCCAGCGCATGTCTGACGCGCTGGCCGCTGACGGCTATGTTGCGACCAGCGAGATCGAGGAAGCCGATCTGGTGCTCCTCAATACCTGCCACATTCGCGAAAAGGCCGCCGAGAAGGTCTATTCCGAGCTTGGCCGCATCCGCGAGCTGAAGGCTGAGCGGGCCAGGAATGGCAGCGAGATGCTGATCGGCGTTGCCGGCTGTGTCGCGCAGGCCGAGGGCCGGGAAATCATTCGGCGCTCGCCGGCGGTCGATCTGGTGATCGGACCGCAGACCTACCATCGCCTGCCGGAAGCGCTGAAGAAGGTGCGCGGCGGCGAGAAGGTCGTGGAGACCGAATACGCGCTAGAAGACAAGTTCGACCACCTGCCGCAGCCCAGGCGCGCCGAGATCATCGGCCGCGGCGTGACCGCCTTCCTCACCGTGCAGGAAGGTTGCGACAAGTTCTGCACCTTCTGCGTGGTGCCCTATACGCGCGGATCGGAAGTTTCGCGCCCTGTCGCCCAGATCGTGGCCGAGGCCGAGCGCCTGGCGGCTGCGGGCGTGCGCGAGGTGACGCTGCTTGGCCAGAACGTGAATGCCTGGCACGGCGAGGGCCCTGACGGCAGCGAATGGGGCCTTGGCCGGCTGTTGTTGCGCCTGGCCGAAATTCCCGGCATTGCGCGGCTGCGCTACACCACCAGCCACCCGCGCGACATGGACGACGAACTGATCGAGGCGCATCGCGGCCTGCCCTCGCTGATGCCCTATCTGCACCTGCCGGTGCAGGCGGGTTCGGACCGCATCCTGAAGGCCATGAACCGCAAGCACACCGCGGCCGACTATCTTCGCCTCATCGAGCGCATCCGGGCGGCACGGCCCGACATCGCCATGTCGGGCGACTTCATCGTCGGCTTCCCCGGCGAGACGGATGCCGATTTCGAGGACACGATGGAGATCGTGCGCGCAGTGAACTACGCGCAGGCCTTCTCGTTCAAATATTCGCCGCGCCCCGGCACGCCGGGCGCCGAAATGAAGGATCATGTCGCCGAAGAGGTGAAGGACGAGCGCTTGCAGCGCCTGCAGGCGCTTCTCAACGAGCAGCAGAACGCTTTCCTCGGCAGCCTTGTCGGCCAGACGATCGAGACGCTGATCGAGAAGCCAGGCCGTCAGGCCGGGCAGATAGTCGGCCGCTCGCCCTGGCTCCAGCCGGTTATCCTTGATGAAGGCGCCGGTGGAATTGGTGAGATTATCCAGGTAAGAATCACGAAGACGGGCCATGCCAGCCTGTTCGCCGAGCGGGTCTGAGGGCGCCGAGATGAGGAGATACGGTTGAACGCCGACGCGAAGAAAGTGCCCTCAGGGGCCTCGGACATGGCGCATATCGTTCTGACCTTCGACGACAACAAGCTTGCCAGCGCGCTTTATGGCCAGTTCGACGAGAACCTGGCCCGTATCGAGCAGAAGCTCGGCGTCGACATCAACTCGCGCGGCAACAAGCTGACCATCAAGGGCGATCCTGCCGCGGCAGAGCAGGCCCGTCGCGCGCTGGACCATCTCTACGGCATCTTGCAGAAGGGGGCCGAGATCGCCCAATCCGACGTCGATGGCGCCATCCGCCTGGCCATAGCGCCCGACGATCAGCTCACCTTGCCGACGCTGGAACGCAAGGGCAGGGTGGCGGCCGCGCAGATCTCCACGCGCAAGCGCACCATCTATGCCCGCTCGCTCAACCAGGACGCCTATATGCGCGCGCTGGACCGGGCCGAACTGGTGTTCGGCATCGGCCCCGCAGGCACCGGCAAGACCTATCTGGCGGTGGCGCACGCCGCCATGCTGCTGGAGCGCGGCATGGTCGAGCGCATCATCCTGTCGCGTCCGGCGGTGGAGGCTGGCGAGCGCCTCGGCTTCCTGCCCGGCGACATGAAGGAGAAGGTCGACCCCTATCTGCGCCCGCTCTACGACGCGCTCTACGACATGATGCCTGCCGACAAGGTCGAGCGCGCGATTGCCGCTGAAGTCATCGAGATCGCGCCGCTGGCCTTCATGCGCGGCCGCACGCTGTCCCATGCCGCCGTCATCCTCGACGAGGCCCAGAACACCACCTCCATGCAGATGAAGATGTTCCTGACCCGTCTGGGCGAGAACTCGCGCATGATCGTGACCGGCGATCCGAGTCAGATCGACCTGCCGCCCAACACGCGCTCGGGCCTGGTGGAGGCGCTGCGCATCCTCGACAACGTGCCGGGGGTGGTGACGGTGCGCTTCAACGACAGCGACGTGGTCCGCCACCCGCTGGTTGCGGAGATCGTGCGGGCCTACGAGCGCGACGGCAAGATCGAGCGCGGCCTCGGCGGTTCCGAAATCTGATCGGCTGACGGGACGTGATGGAAAACACCGCGGAAATTGGCGCCGCAGCGCTTCCGGTCGAGATCGACCTGATGGTGGAGGCTGGCGCCTGGCCCGCCGAGGAGGAGCTGGAGGCGCTGGCGCGCCGCGCAGTGGCCGCAGCCCTTGCCGAAACCGGCGCTACCGCTCCGACAGGCACCGAGCTCAGCCTCGTCTTTTCGGACGATGCCCACGTTCAGGTGCTGAACGCGGAATGGCGCGGCAAGGACAAGCCGACCAATGTGCTTTCCTTTCCGGCCTTTCCCACCGAGCCCGGTGCACCGCTGCCGCCGATGATGGGCGACATCATCCTTGCCGCCGAGACGGTCGAGCGTGAAGCGGCACTGGAAGGCAAGCCGCGCGAGCATCATATTATTCATCTGGTGATTCATGGCTTCCTGCATCTCATGGGCTATGATCACGAGACCGACGCGGAGGCGGAGGAGATGGAGGGATTCGAGCGCCGTGCGCTCGCAAGACTTGCGATCCCCGATCCTTACGCGTAACAGATTAGGCAACAAACCGGACGACAATGAGCGAGAAACCAGACACTGCCGCCAAATCGGAGGTCGGCAGCGCGCCCTCCGCGCTAGAAAGCCCTGAAGAGGACCCTAGTCCCAATGCGGCGCTCAACAGCGCCGCAAGCGAGCCCGGCTCTCAGCGGCCTTCGCTGCTGGAACGCCTGGCTGGGCTGTTCAGGCACCGCAATGGCTCGAGCCTGCGTGACGATCTGACCGATGCGCTGGCGGAAAGCGCCACCGAAGCGGAAGACTTTTCGCCCGGCGAGCGGGCGATGCTCAAGAACATTCTGCGGCTGCGCGAGGTGCGCGTCGAGGACGTGATGGTGCCGCGCGCCGACATCGAAGCGGTGGAGCTCAACACCACCCTCGGCGATCTCATGGTGGTCTTCGAGCAATCGGGCCATTCGCGCATGCCGGTCTATGCCGAGACGCTGGACGATCCGCGCGGCATGGTCCACATCCGCGACGTTCTCGCCCACATCACCAGGCTGGCGCGCACGAAGAAGGGCAGGTCGTCCAAAAAACCGGTCGGCGGCGCGGCTCTTGATTTTGCCACTGTCGACCTGACGCGCACGCTCGGAGAACTGAATCTCATCCGCACCGTTCTTTTCGTGCCGCCGTCGATGCTGGCCTCCGACCTGATGGCGCGCATGCAGGCAGCGCGCACCCAGATGGCGCTGGTGATCGACGAATATGGCGGCACCGATGGCCTGGTTTCGCTTGAAGACATCGTGGAGATGGTCGTCGGCGACATCGAGGACGAGCACGACGAGGAAGAGCCGCTGATCACCCAGACCGGCGAGGGCGTCTTCGTGGTCGACGCCAAGGCCGAGATCGACGACGTGGCCAAGATGATCGGCGAGGATTTCACCGCCGGCGAGCATGGCGAGTATGTCGACACCATCGGCGGCATGATCTTCAACACGCTCGGCCGGGTGCCGACGCGGGGCGAGGTTGTCCAGGCGATCCCCGGCTTCGAGTTCCACGTGCTCGACGCCGACCCAAGGCGCGTCAAGCGTGTGCGCATCGTCCACAGCCAGAAGGGCGACCGGCGCCGCCGTGCCGCCCGCGCCGAACAGGCCTGAGACGGCAGCATTGGAGCGTGGGCCTCTTGCTGATAGACCTTCGTGGGTGATTCACGCGATGAGGGGCCGCCGATGGAGCGCCTTGCAGGGCGGATAATTTTGCTGTGGGGGTGGCGGCGCGCGCTCACGGCATTCCTTGCCGGCGCGCTCGCCGTTCTTTCCCAGGCTCCCTTCGATTTCTTCGCGGTCTGCCTCGTTTCCTTCCCGGTGCTGGTGTGGCTGCTCGATGGCGCGACGAGCGCTCCCGCCGGCCCGATGCGACGGCTCATGCCGGCCTTCGCGACAGGCTGGTGGTTCGGCTTCGGCTATTTCCTTGCCGGGCTGTGGTGGATTGGCGGGGCCGTACTGGTCGAGGCGGACAGCTTCGCCTGGGCGCTGCCTCTGGCGGTGGTGGGCATTCCGGCGCTGCTTGCGCTGTTCTACGGCCTGGCCTGCGCCGTGGCCCGCCTGGTCTGGAGCGATGGCATCGGGCGTATCGCCGCGCTGGCCTTCGGGTTCGGGCTGGCCGAATGGCTGCGCACTTTCCTGTTCACCGGCTTCCCGTGGAATGCGATCGGCTATGCCGCCATGCCGATACCGCTGCTGATGCAAAGCGTTTCGGTGGTGGGCATGATCGGCATGAACGCCCTGGCCGTTTTCGTGTTCGCCATGCCGGCATTGCTGGCCTCGCAGCGGCATCTGCGGCTGGGCGTCACATTGGCCGCGCTTCTGATGGCCGCACACGTGGCCTTCGGCTATGTTCGTCTCAATGCCCCGGTCGAGGCGAATGGAGAAAACCTTTCCGTCCGCATCGTGCAGCCCAGCATCGACCTGAGCGAGAAATGGGACGCCGAAGTGCGCGATCGCATCTTCCGTACGATGCTGGACCTGTCGGGAGCGCCGGAACAGGAAGGCGCAAGGCCGCAGCTGATCCTATGGCCCGAGACCTCCGTTCCGTTCTTTTTCACCGAGCGGCCGGACGCGCTGGTGGCGCTTGGCGACCTGCTGCACGATGGGCAGACACTGATCGCCGGCGCGATGCGCGAGGAAGGCGCAAGCACCGGCAGCGATGCGCGCTACTACAATTCAGTAGTTGCCATCGACGCCGCCGGCGAGATCGTCGATGCGGTGGACAAGCTGCATCTCGTTCCCTTCGGAGAATACATACCCTTTGCGGATCTGTTCGCCAGTTTCGGGCTCAGCCAGTTCGTCGCCGGACCGATGAACCTGGAGCCCGGCAACGAACGGCATCCGATCGCGCTTGCCGGAGGGGCGAAAGCGCTTCCATTCATCTGTTACGAAATTATCTTTCCGGCGCTGGTGGCTGTTGACCTTGCGTCAACGGATATTATTGTAAATGTTACGAACGACGCATGGTTCGGCGATACGCCGGGCCCCTACCAGCACTTCCGACAGGCGCAGATACGTGCCGTGGAAACGGGGTTGCCGTTGATACGAGCCGCCAATACAGGGATTTCGGGAGTGGTCGATCCTCGTGGTCGAATTGTAGACGCCTTGTCCATGAATGCCCGGGGTGTGCTCGATGCCGTCGTTCCGCTTGTTCGACAAGACAAGCAAATGTTCTGGAAGCACTCCGTTAATGGTTTGGTCATCCTGTTTTTCTTTGGCGCCATCGCTGCCGGGCTGGGGCTTGGACAACGGTTGCGCCCGAATTGACAGTCCGACAGAGCGGGATTCATAGTACGCCGCCCAAGGGGGAGGTCGGCGACAGGAGGAAATGGGAAGGCCAGCTCGCTAATCGATGAAAAATAAAAATAGAATAATGCCGAAATGGCGGCCGAGGACGAAATGAAGGAAAAGGAAAACAAGAAAAAGCCGAACCCGACCGATATATATGTCGGAAGCAGAATTCGGCTGCGTCGAAACATGCTTGGAATGAGTCAGGAAAGCCTCGGCGAGCAGCTCGGAATTACTTTTCAGCAGATCCAGAAATACGAGAAAGGAACAAATCGCGTCGGCGCCAGCCGCCTGCAGGCGATTTCGTCCATTCTCAACGTGCCGGTGTCGTTTTTTTTCGAGGATTTTCCCAACCAGGAAGGCGCAGGCAAGGGCTTTGCCGAAGATGCTTCCTCCGGCTTCGGTCTGGATCTGGTTACCAGCCCCGAGGGGCTGCAGCTCAACCGCGCCTTCTTCAAGATTTCGGATGTGAAGGTGCGTCGCAAGATCATCGAACTGGTCAAGACGCTGGCTTCCGACGACGAATAGTCGCCGCCGATATCCGGCCATAAGTCACGGCAAAACCGCGTGCGTCGGGCCCCTGCCTGTTCTTGGTTGTGGGGAGCGGTTGCTCGCGCTGCGCCATGCGCAGGTGAATGTGGGAAGGGCGGCGCGCCTGGCGCTGCCCCTCCCAAGCCGGTGGCTTATTGCTGCCAGCTCTTTACCAGTTCGTCGTAGTTGATGGTAATCGGCTTTTCCTTCTCGTTCTCGACCTTAAACTGCGGGGCAATATTGCCCTTCGAAGCGGCATCCTTGCTCCAGTATTCGAGGTCGTGTTCTTCGGCCAGCTTCGGGCCGATGTCGCCCTGAACGCCCGACTTCTCGATGCGGGCCATGACCTTCTCCTGCTCGGCGCAGAGCGAGTCCATGGCTTCCTGCGCGGTCTTTGCGCCGGACGAAGCATCGCCGATTGCCTGCCACCAGAGCTGCGCAAGCTTCGGATAGTCCGGCACGTTGGTGCCGGTGGGCGACCACTGCACCCGCGCCGGCGAGCGGTAGAACTCCACGAGGCCGCCAAGCTGTGGAGCACGGTCGGTGAAGCTCTGGTGATGGATCGTGGAGTCGCGGATGAAGGTGAGGCCGACATGGCTTTTCTTCACGTCCACGGTCTTTGAGGTCACGAACTGCGCGTAGAGCCAGGCGGCCT
Organism: Mesorhizobium sp. KR2-14; assembly: GCF_040049255.1. Classification (NCBI taxonomy): domain Bacteria; kingdom Pseudomonadati; phylum Pseudomonadota; class Alphaproteobacteria; order Hyphomicrobiales; family Phyllobacteriaceae; genus Mesorhizobium; species Mesorhizobium sp. KR2-14. The sequence continues at coordinate 542,891 of NZ_JBDZDR010000003.1, forward strand.
TGGCGCGGTCGTCCGGCGTGGACTTCATGAGCGTCCATGAGCCGACGTCCTGGTAGCCCAGCTTCATGCCATCCTTCCAGTAGACGCCGTGCGGGCTTGGCGCCATGCGCCACTTGGGCGTCCCGTCTTCGTTCATCACCGGCAGGCCGGGCTTGACCATGTCGGCGGTGAAGGCCGTGTACCAGAAGATCTGCTGGGCGACGTTGCCCTGTGCCGGCACCGGGCCGCTTTCGGAGAAGGTCATGCCCTGGGCCTCGGCCGGTGCATAGGCCTTCAGCCAGTCGAGATATTTCTGGATCGAATAGACCGCTGCCGGTCCGTTGGTGTCACCGCCCCGCGCCACGCAGGAGCCGACGGGACGCGAGTTCTCGTCGACCTTGATGCCCCACTCGTCGACCGGCAGGCCATTTGGCAGCCCCTTGTCGCCATTGCCGGCCATGGAAAGCCACGCGTCGGTGAAGCGCCAGCCGAGCGACGGGTCCTTCTTGCCGTAGTCCATATGGCCGTAGACCTTCTGGCCATCGACATCGCGACCGGTAAAGAATTCGGCGATGTCCTCATAGGCCGACCAGTTCACCGGCACGCCGAGGTCATAGCCGTATTTGGCCTTGAAGTCGGCCTTGTTCTTGTCGTCGTTGAACCAGTCGTAGCGGAACCAATAGAGGTTCGCGAACTGCTGGTCGGGAAGCTGGTAGAGCTTCTTGTCCGGCGCGGTGGTGAAGGACGTTCCGACGAAGTCGTCCAGGTCGAGGTTCGGGTTGGTGACGTCCTTGCCCTCATTGGCCATGAAATCGGTCAGGTTGCGCACCTGCTGATAGCGCCAGTGCGTGCCGATCAGGTCCGAGTCGTTCACCCATCCGTCATACAGGTTCTGCCCGGTCTGCATCTGGGTCTGGATCTTCTCCACGACGTCGCCCTCCTGGATGATGTCGTGGGTCAGCTTGATGCCGGTGATCGCAGAGAATGCGGGGGCCAGCACGTCCGCTTCATACTGGTGCGTCGTGATGGCTTCCGACACCACCTTGATTTCCATGCCCTGGAAGGGCTTGGCGGCGTCGATGAACCACTGCATCTCCTTTTCCTGATCCGCCCGCGCAAGCGTGGACAGATCACCAATTTCCTTATCCAGGAAGGCCTTCGCCTCGTCCATTCCGGCATGGGCACTGCCTCCACCGACAAGCAGGACAAGCGCGGTACTCGATGTTAAAAGCTGCCGTCGCATTTCGTCTCCTCCAACAATAAGGTTTCAAGTGCGATCCGGAGCGGTCGCCGGCACGCGGCCGCTCCGACAGTTTCCCCCTCTATACGTAGCGGAACACCCCCACGGCATAGACTACGGAAAGAGCGAGAGCCCACCACAGGTTGGGACCAACGAGACCCAGCCAAGCGAGATGGATGAAGGCGCTGCCAAGCAGCGAGATGAACAGGCGATCGCCGCGCGTCGTTTCGAAGCGCAGGACGCCGACGCGCGGATTGCCGCCGGGCGAGACATATTCCCATGCGCCCATGCCCACCAGCATCAGCGCTATGACGGCGAAGAAGGCGGCCGTCGGCCAGGTCCAAGCCATCCACGAGAAATCGAGGTTCATGCGTCAGACCCTCCCCAGCGCAAAACCCTTGGCGATGTAGTTGCGCACGAACCAGATCACGAGCGCGCCCGGGATCAAGGTCAGTACGCCGGCAGCGGCCAGCAGTCCCCAGTCCATGCCGGCGGCTGATACGGTGCGTGTCATGGTCGCCGCGATGGGCTTGGCGTTCGTCGTGGTCAGCGTGCGGGCGATCAGAAGCTCCACCCACGAGAACATGAAGCAGAAGAAACAGGCCACGCCGATGCCGCTCGCGATCAGCGGCATGAAGATCTTCACGAAGAAACGGGGGAAGGAATAGCCGTCGATATAGGCAGTCTCGTCGATCTCTTTCGGCACGCCCGACATGAAGCCTTCGAGTATCCACACTGCCAGCGGCACGTTGAACAGGCAGTGTGCAAGCGCCACGGCGATATGCGTGTCGATCAGGCCGAAGGCGGAATAGAGCTGGAAGAAGGGCAGAGCGAACACGGCAGGCGGCGCCATGCGGTTGGTGAGCAGCCAGAAGAAGAGGTGCTTGTCGCCCAGGAAACGGTAGCGCGAGAAGGCGTAGGCCGCCGGCAGCGCCACCGCCACCGAGATCACCATGTTCATGACCACATAGATGATCGAATTGATGTAGCCGGAATACCAGGCCGCATCGGTGAAGATGATGCGATAGTTCCGCAGCGTCGGCTCATGCGGGTAGAGCGTGAGCGAGGACACGATCTCGTTGTTGGTCTTGAAGCTCATGTTGATGAGCCAGTAGATCGGCAACAACAGGAAGATGATGTACAGCGCCGGAACGATCCACCACCAGCGGCTTTCCTGCCCGCGGCGGCGCATGCGGTGCGCGACCGCGCCCTGTGCCAGGTCGCTCTCCAGGCGGCTGACAGCGACCCTCTCGTTCATCGTGCCTTGCCCTGTCCTCTCGTTCGCGCTGTTCATCTCAGCGCTCCGCATCGTAATTGGTCATCACGGTGTAGAAGACCCATGACAGAAGCAGGATGATGAGGAAGTAGACCAGCGACATGGCGGCTGCCGGCCCGAGGTCGAACTGGCCCAGCGCCATCTTGACGAGGTCGATCGACAGGAAGGTCGTCGAGTTGCCGGGCCCGCCGCCGGTGACGACGAAGGGCTCGGTGTAGATCATGAAGCTGTCCATGAAGCGCAGCAGAACCGCGATCAGCAGCACGCGCTGCATCTTGGGAAACTGGATGTAGCGGAACACTGCCCAGCGCGACGCGCCGTCGATCTTGGCCGCCTGGTAGAAGGCGTCGGGAATGGCAACCAGCCCGGCATAGCAGAGCAGCACAATGAGGCTCGTCCAGTGCCAAACGTCCATGACGATGACCGTGACCCAGGCGTCGAACGGGTTCTGGACGTAATTGTAGTTGATGCCGAGCGCGTTGACGGTATAGCCCAGCAGGCCGATGTCGTTGCGGCCGAACACCTGCCAGATCGTGCCCACGACGTTCCACGGGATCAGCAGCGGCAGCGCCATCAGCACCAGGCACACCGGCACGCCCCATCCCTTGCGCGGCATGTTGAGCGCGATGAAGATGCCGAGCGGCACTTCGATCACGAGGATGATGAAGGAGAAGAGCAGGTTCCGGAACATCGCCTGCCAGAACCGGTCTGAGGCCAGCAGGTCCTCGAACCATTCGGTGCCTGCCCAGAAAAACTGGTTGTTGCCGAAGGTGTCCTGAACCGAATAGTTCACCACCGTCATGAGCGGGATCACGGCCGAGAACGCCACCAGCACCAGCACCGGCAGCACCAGGAACCAGGCCTTGTTGTTCTGGGTCCTTTCCATCTCACGCTCCCATCTCGACGCGCCAGGAGTCGGCATAGATGTTGATGCCCGCCGGGTCGAAGTTGATCCTGGGTTCGGCTGGAATGGCGTCGTCCTCGCCGATGATCGCCGCGATGTCGCGGCCTTCCAGACTGGCGCGGACCACCTTGTGGCGGCCGACATCGTCGACCTTGCTGATAGAGACAGCCATGCCATGGCGGCCGAGCCGAACATATTCGGGCCGGATACCGAGTTCGGTCACGCCGCCGATGACGCCCGGCGCGCCTGGCAGGTCGATCGTCTGCGAGCCCAGCCGGGCGGTCCGGCCCTCGATCTCCACCGGCATGACGTTCATGCCGGGCGAGCCGATGAAATAGCCGACGAAGGTATGACGCGGTCGCTCAAACAGTTCTTCTGGCGTGCCGATCTGCACGATGCCGCCGTCATACATCACCACCACCTGCTCGGCGAAAGTCAGCGCCTCGGTCTGGTCGTGGGTGACATAGACCATGGTGTAGCCGAAGCGCCGGTGCAACTGCTTGAGCTGCGAGCGCAGCACCCATTTCATGTGCGGGTCGATGACGGTCAGCGGCTCGTCGAACAGGATGGCGTTGACGTCGGAACGGACCAGCCCGCGTCCCAGCGAGATCTTCTGCTTCTGGTCGGCGGTCAGGCCCCTGGCTTTTCGCTGCGCCCAATCGGCGAGGTCGATCATGTCGAGCGTCTCGCGCACACGGCGATCGACATCCGCTGCCGGCACGCCGCGGTTGCGCAGCGGGAAGGCCAGATTGTCGTAGACGGTCATGGTGTCGTAGATCACCGGGAACTGGAACACCTGCGCGATGTTGCGCTCCTGGGTCGAGAGTTCGGTCACGTCCCGGCCGTTGAACAGCAGGCGGCCATGCGAGGGATGGACGAGCCCGGAGATGATGTTGAGCAGCGTGGTCTTGCCGCAGCCGGAAGGCCCCAGCAGCGCGTAGGCGCCGCCGTCCTCGAAGGTCTGCTGCACCTCCTTCAGCGCGAAGTCGGCCTCCCTGACGGGGTCCGGCAGGTAGGAGTGGCGGATATGGTTGACGTCGATGCGCGCCATTACCGTTCCCCTCAAGCCATCGGTTTCGGCTGGCCGATGGCACGGCCGCTCGGGTCGAACACCATGATATGGCGCGGATCGACGAACACCTCGATCTCGTCGTCTGCCTGCAGGTCGCGGATGCCGTGAGCGAGCATGACCCAGCGCGCGTCGGCCACGCTGAGGTGCACGAAGCTCTCCGAGCCAGTGATCTCGGTGATCGCCACCTTGGCGCGCAACGGAACGGCGGCCGCGTTCGGCCGCTCGAGAAAGAGATGATGGGGCTGGAAGCCGATCGTGTAGCCGGTGTCGGAGATATCGGCGAGACCGGCCGGAACAGGGAGTTTCATGCCGCCATCGAGAAGGAAAGTTGCGCCCGCTTTCCGCAGCTCGATCGTGTTCAGCGGCGGATCGGCGAAGGTTCTGGCCGTCACCAGATCGACAGGCTTTCGGAACACTTCGAGGGTCGGCCCGAACTGCGTGACCCGGCCTTCCGAAAGCGTCGCCGTGTTGCCGCCGAGCAGCAGCGCCTCGTGCGGCTCGGTCGTCGCATAGACGAAGATGGTGCCGGCCTCCGCGAAGATCTTCGGCAGTTCCTCACGCAGTTCCTCGCGCAGCTTGTAGTCGAGATTGGCGAGCGGCTCGTCGAGCAGAACCAGGCTGGCATTCTTGACGATGGCGCGGGCCAGCGCCGTCCGCTGCTGCTGTCCGCCGGAAAGTTGCAGCGGCGTGCGCTCGAGATAGGGCGTGAGCTTGAGCAGTTCCGCTGTCTTCCTGACCTGGCGATCGACCTTGGACCGGTCGACGCCAGCGACGCGCAGCGGCGAGGCGATGTTCTCGTAGACCGTCATCGCCGGATAGTTGATGAACTGCTGGTAGACCATGGCGACGTTGCGCTTCTGCACCGGCAGGCCGGTAACGTCGCGGCCATCGAACCATATCGAGCCAGTAGTCGGCGCATCGAGCCCCGCCATGAGGCGCATCAGGCTGGTCTTGCCCGAGAGCGTCGGGCCGAGCAGCACGTTGAGCGAGCCGTGCTCGAGCTTCAGCGATACGTCGGTGATGTGGGTCGCGGCGCCCACCACCTTCGAGACCTGCCTGAGCTCAAGCATCAAGTCCTCCCCTCTCTGCCGCGCTATCCGGTCGCCGAGGTTCGTGGTCCGGCGACAGGCGCAAGAACTCCTCCCGCAGCGAAGCCTGTTCCGGGCTGAAACGCAACCCGCATTTGGTCCTGCGTCACGTCCTCGGGCGTCGACGCCCATTCGTCCTGCCGAGCAGTGCGGCCGCGCCGAAGGCCCCGGTCAGCCGCCGGGCACGGGCCGCACCGAGGTAAGTCCTCCCGTCGAATTCGCATCGTACAATTTTTTGGCTTATCACGAGATCTCAAGTCGATTTATTTCGAAATAACAACGAGTGTCAAACGAAAAGAAACTGAAAGCGTTCGGCCTCAGCAGTTTTTTCTTTCTTGCTACTTTATACCCAAGCAGCACTATCCGAATTGCAGATCTCACCTTGTGTTATCACTTCAAAATGACGCGTCTTGTCAGTGGCTTGGCGATCGCTGTGTGAATTTGGATCGTGCTAAGGCTGGGCAAGATGGGAATAGCGCCCCGACGAAGCTTTCGTTCTTCATCTAAACCTCAATAAAACGAAAGTTGTCGCTTGCGGTTGCCGGGTAATCGCCAACGCAAGTGGATGTGCTGCGCGACGGGAAGGCGGGATCGGCCGGGCGCCAATGCTCAAAAGGGCTTGATCCACGCCACAAGCAATCTTGCGGGCTACGCAGGGTTTCGCTAACGGTGTGTGGCCACAAGGCGGCATCCGGCCGCCCGTTTTTCTAGAGGGGACACCCGTGACGCGGCACAACTATTTCTTCACAAGCGAATCCGTTTCCGAAGGCCATCCCGACAAGGTGTGCGACCGCATCTCCGACGAAATCGTGGACATGGTCTATCGGGAAGCAAAGAAGGCCGGCATGAATCCGTGGGACGTGCGCGTGGCCTGCGAGACGTTGGCCACGACCAACCGCGTCGTGATTGCCGGTGAGGTTCGGGTGCCCCCGACGCTCTTGAAGATTGGCAAGGACGGCAAGCCGGTGCTCGACGCCAAGGGTCACCCGGTGATCAACCCGTCGAAGTTCCGTTCAGTCGCCCGCCGCGCCATCCGCGCCATCGGCTACGAGCAGGAAGGCTTCCACTGGAAGACCGCGAAGATAGATGTTCTGCTGCATGCGCAGTCGGCCGACATCGCGCAGGGCGTCGACAAGGCCCTCGATGCCAATGCCGAGGGTGCTGGCGACCAGGGCATCATGTTCGGCTATGCCTGCCGCGAGACGCCGGACCTGATGCCGGCGCCGATCTATTACAGCCACAAGATCCTTGAGCTGCTCTCGGCAGCCCGCCACGAAGGCAAGGGCGATGTCGGCAAGCTGGGTCCCGATTCCAAGAGCCAGGTGACCGTGCGCTATGTCGACGGCGTGCCGACCGAGGTCACGCAGATCGTCCTGTCGACGCAGCATCTCGATCCCGACTGGGATTCCAAGAAGGTCCGCTCGGTCGTGGAGCCCTACATCCGCGAGGCGCTCGGCGACCTGAAGATCGCCGACAACTGCAACTGGTACATCAATCCGACCGGCAAGTTCGTCATCGGCGGCCCCGACGGCGATGCCGGCCTCACCGGCCGCAAGATCATCGTCGACACCTATGGCGGTGCCGCGCCACATGGCGGCGGCGCCTTCTCGGGCAAGGACACGACCAAGGTCGATCGTTCGGCAGCCTATGCGGCGCGCTATCTCGCCAAGAACGTGGTGGCGGCCAGGCTGGCCGACCGTTGCACCATCCAGCTTTCCTACGCCATCGGCGTGGCGCAGCCGCTGTCGATCTATGTCGACCTGCACGGCACCGGAAAGATCGACGAGGCGGTTCTGGAGAAGGCGTTGCGCGAAGTGATGGATCTGTCGCCCTCGGGCATCCGGCGCCATCTCGACCTCAACAAGCCCATCTACGCCAAGACCACCGCCTATGGCCATTTCGGCCGCAAGCCCGGCCGCGACGGTTCCTTCTCCTGGGAGAAGACCGACCTGGTCAAGGCCATCAAGGACGCTGTGGCGGCCGAACACGCATTGGCGGCCTGAGGCTTCGGGCCGCCGCAATTCCGGACTGTTTCAATGAATGCTGAACCCCGGCGCAGCCGCTCGACCGAAGCCTTTTTCGGTCGGCGGCACGGCAAGACCATCCGTCCCCACCAGGCTGCGGCGCTGGAGGCCGGCCTCGCCAAGTACCGGATCGACCTGTCCGAGCCGGCGCCCGCCGATCTTGGCGCGCTGTTTTCAGCGCCGGTAAAGGGCGTGCGGCTCGAGATCGGCTTTGGCGGCGGCGAGCATATCTACCACATGGCTTCCACGCATCCGGACATCGGCTTCATCGGCGTCGAGCCCTTCGTCAACGGCATGGCCCGGCTGATGACCTCGCTGGGCGAAAATCCCCTGCCGAACCTGCGCGTCTATGACGATGACGCCACCCGGTTGCTGGACTGGCTGCCACAGGGTGCGCTCATGGGCATCGATCTGCTCTATCCCGATCCTTGGCCGAAGAAGCGGCACTGGAAGCGCCGTTTTGTCAGCGCGGCCAATCTCGACCGCTTCGCCCGCGCCATGAAGAGCGGCGCGAAATTCCGCTTCGCCTCCGACATCGACACCTATGTCAACTGGACGCTGCTGCATTGCCGCGCGCATCCGGCCTTCGAATGGCAGGCCGCGGATGCCGGCGACTGGCATCGCCCCTATGAGGGCTGGATACGCACCCGTTACGAGGCGAAGGCCGTCCGCGAAGGCCGCACGCCCGCCTATCTGACCTTCCTCAGGGCGTAAGCGGGGCGGCTCCGGCTGGCCGCTGTTTGTTCGATTTCTGTGGTCGAGCGACGATTACGTGCCCGCATACGGTGCGGCGGACTTGAAAATTGTCGATCTCTCGGCTATATCAGGGTAAATTCTTGGTCGGTATGGCAAAGAGTGGGTCCACCCGGTCCCGCTCTTTTTTGTTACCGGCCCGAGGCTGGAAGCGAAATGACAGAAGAGACAGGCATCGCCGGAGATGACCGGATCATCCGCGAAAGCGGCGTTGAGGCGCGCGTGGCGGGCATCATTGCGCCCGTGCTGCGCGCTACGGGCTTCCGGCTCGTGCGCGTGCGTCTCTCGGGTCAGAACGGCCTCACGCTTCAGATCATGGTCGAACGCGACGACGGCACCATGACCGTCGAGGACTGCGAGGAAGTAAGCCGCGCGGTTTCTCCGGTTCTTGATGTCGACGATCCGATCGAGAAGGCATATCATCTTGAGGTTTCCTCGCCCGGCATCGATCGCCCGCTGGTGCGCAAGGCCGATTTCACGACCTGGGCCGGCCATCTGGTGAAGCTGGAGACCTCCATCCTGGTCGGCGATCGCAAGCGCTTTCGTGGCCGCATCGGCGAGTCCGACGAGGATGGCTTCGTCATCGAGCGGGACCAGCCTGCCTATGGCGAGGAGCCGTCGGTGCGGATACCTTTCGAGGCGGTCTCCGACGCCCGGCTGATCCTGACCGACGACCTGATCCGCGATGCGCTGAGCAAGGACAACAAGGCGCGCAAGGAAGCCAAGAAACGCCGTGGCGAGCCCGACGAGGACGGCGCGGAAGACGAAACCGAAACCGAAGAGTGATTGAACGGCCGGCTCGACGGCAGCGTTCAGGGAGACCAAGATGGTAGTCAGTGCGAACAGGCTTGAGCTGCTGCAGATCGCCGATGCGGTCGCGCGGGAAAAGTCGATCGACAAGCAGATCGTGATCGCCGCGATGGCCGATGCGATCCAGAAGGCCGCGCGTTCGCGCTATGGTCAGGAAACCAACATCCGCGCCGACATCAACCCGCAGACGGGCGAGATGAAGCTGCAGCGGCTGATGGAGGTTGTCGAGAACGTCGAGGACTACGCGACCCAGATCTCGCTTGCCGAGGCGCGCGAGCGCAATCCCGATGCGCAGGTCGGCGACTTCATTGCCGAGCAGTTGCCGCCGATGGATTTCGGCCGCATCGCAGCGCAGTCTGCCAAGCAGGTCATCGTGCAGAAGGTGCGCGAGGCCGAGCGCGACCGCCAGTATGACGAATACAAGGATCGCATCGGCGAGATCGTCAACGGCACCGTCAAGCGCGTCGAATACGGCAATGTCATTGTCGACCTGGGCCGCGGCGAAGCGATCATCCGCCGCGACGAGCTGATTCCCCGCGAGAACTACAAGTATGGCGACCGCGTGCGCGCCTATGTCTATGACGTTCGCCGCGAGCAGCGCGGTCCGCAGATCTTCCTGTCGCGCACGCATCCGCAGTTCATGGCGAAGCTGTTCACCATGGAAGTGCCGGAAATCTACGACGGCATCATCGAGATCAAGTCGGTGGCTCGCGATCCGGGCTCCCGCGCCAAGATCGCCGTCGTTTCCCGCGACTCCTCGATCGATCCCGTGGGCGCCTGCGTCGGCATGCGCGGCTCGCGCGTGCAGGCCGTGGTGGCCGAGCTTCAGGGCGAGAAGATTGACATCATCCCGTGGTCGCCTTCGGCAGCCTCCTTCATCGTCAACGCGCTGCAGCCGGCGGAAGTCGCCAAGGTTGTGCTGGACGAGGAGGCTGAGCGCATCGAGGTTGTGGTTCCCGACGATCAGCTTTCGCTGGCCATCGGCCGCCGCGGCCAGAACGTGCGCCTGGCTTCGCAGCTGACCGGCTGGGACATCGATATCCTGACCGAGCAGGAAGAGTCCGAACGCCGCCAGAAGGAATTCGTCGAGCGCTCGACGCTGTTCATGGAGGCGCTCAACGTCGACGAGATGGTCGGCCAGGTGCTCGCCTCCGAAGGCTTCACCAGCGTCGAGGAAGTTGCCTATGTCGATGCCGACGAGATTTCGTCGATCGACGGCTTCGACGAGGACACCGCCAGCGAGATCCAGACCCGCGCCAAGGAATATCTCGACCGCATCGAGGCCGAGCACGATGCCAAGCGCACGGAGCTGGGCGTTTCCGACGATCTGCGCGAGCTGCCGGGCGTAACCACCGCCATGCTGGTGGCGCTGGGCGAGGATGGCGTGAAGACGGTCGAGGACTTCGCCGGCTATGCAGTCGACGATCTCGTCGGTTGGAAGGAGCGCAAGGACGGTGAGACCAAGTTCTACCCCGGCGTGCTGGCAAGCTTCGGCGTCACCCGTGCCGATGCCGAGCAGATGGTGCTTGCGGCCCGCCTGAAGGCTGGCTGGATCACCGAGGAAGAGGCCGCTGCCGAAGAAGGCGCTGCCGAAGCCGCCGGTGAGTGAGGTGAGCGCACATCGAACCGGATATGCCTTTGGACCAGATGAACGATCGCACATGCATCGTCACGCGAAAGACCGCCGAGCCGGATGAGCTGATCCGGTTCGTCGTCGGTCCGGATCGTGCCGTCGTGCCGGACCTGAAAAGAAACCTCCCCGGGCGCGGTTGCTGGGTCAGCGCCGATCGCCTACATATAGACAAGGCGGCCGGGAAAAACCTTTTCGCCCGAGCATTCAAGCGCGACGTCGTCGTTTCGCCGCAGCTCGGCGAAATGGTCGACAGGCTTCTCGCCAAGTCCGCGTTGGGCGCTTTGGGGCTGGCTCGCAAGGCTGGCGCTGTAGCGCTTGGCGCCACCAAGGTCGAAAGTGCGGTCCGCAGCGGCCACGCCCTTCTTGTTCTCCATGCACGAGAAGCTTCGGAAGACGGCCTGCGCAAGATCACCCAGGCACGCCGTGCGACAGCCTATGCTGGCGGGCCCGAAATCTATGCCTATAAACTTTTTTCGGAAACCGATTTGAGTTTGGCATTGGGTGGCACAAATGTGATACATGCTGCGGTTCTTGCGGAGGACGCGGGACGAGCGGCGCAGAAGCGCATGGTTGCGCTTGACCGATACCGGGGCGGATCCCCGGATGAGCGGGCAATGTTTGCGGCGATTGCCGAAGAAGATGATGCCGCAGAGGATGTGGAATGAGCGATACTAAATCGGGTGACGACAACACTTTGAGCGTCAACACGAAGAAGACATTGACGCTGAAGCGCCCTGGCATCGAGCAGGGCACTGTGCGCCAGAACTTCTCGCACGGGCGCACCAAGTCGGTCGTCGTCGAGACCAAGAAGCGCAAGTTCACTCTGCCCGGCGAAAAGCCGGAGGCAGCGCCGGTGTTCACACCCAAGCCCGCGCCCAAGCCGCAGGTGCAGGCCGCACCCGTGGTTGAGACGCCGCGGCCCGCGCCCAAGCCGATGGCCGAAAGGTCCGGCATGGTGCTGAACGAGCTTTCGTCCAGCGAGATGGAAGCGCGTCGCCGCGCGCTCGAGGGTGCCGTTGCCCGCGAGGCTGAGGATCGTGTCCGCGCCGCGGAAGAGGCAAAGCGCCGCCAGGAAGAGGAAGAGCGCCGCCGCCGCGAGCGCGAGGAGTCTGCCCGCCGCCAGGCCGAGGAAGAAGCCCGCCTGCAGGCCGAGGCCGAATCCCGCCGCCGCGCCGAGGAGGAGGCCCGCCGCCGCGCGCCGCAGGCCGAGGTTGTCGATGATGAGCCGGTCGAGGCCAAGAGCAAGAGCGCGCCTTCGCCGCGCAGCGCTACGCCGGTCCGGCGCGTGGTTACGCCCGAGGTTGCGCGTCCCGTCAAGGCCAAGGGCGAGGAAGATCGCCGTCGCGGCAAGCTTACCCTGAACACTGCGCTGTCGGATGACGATGCGCGTTCGCGCTCGCTGTCGGCCATGCGCCGCCGCCAGGAGAAGTTCAAGCGCGCGATGCACCAGGAGCCTCGCGAGAAGATCGTGCGTGAAGTCATTCTGCCTGAGACGATTACGGTCCAGGACCTTGCGAGCCGCATGTCGGAACGCGCGGTCGACGTGGTCAAGTTCTTCATGAAGCAGGGCCAGATCCTGAAGCCGGGCGACGTGATCGACGCCGATACGGCCGAACTGGTGGCATCGGAATTCGGCCACACCGTGCGCCGCGTTGCCGATTCCGATATCGAGGAAGGTCTGTTCAACATTCCGGACCGTCCGGAGGACATGCTGCCGCGTTCGCCGGTCGTGACCATCATGGGCCACGTCGACCACGGCAAGACCTCGCTGCTCGACGCACTCCGCAATTCCAGGGTGGTCACCGGTGAAGCCGGCGGCATTACCCAGCACATCGGCGCCTACCAGGTCGAGAAGAACGGTCAGAAGATCACCTTCATCGACACGCCCGGCCACGCCGCCTTCACGGCCATGCGTGCCCGCGGTGCGCAGGCCACCGACATCGCCATTCTGGTGGTGGCGGCCGACGACAGCGTGATGCCGCAGACGATCGAGTCCATCAATCATGCCAAGGCGGCCGGCGTGCCGATCATCGTTGCGATCAACAAGATCGACAAGCCGACGGCCGACCCTCAGAAGGTGCGCACGCAGCTTCTGCAGCACGAGGTGTTCGTGGAATCGATGGGCGGCGACGTGCTCGAAGTCGAGGTGTCGGCCACCAAGGGCATCAATCTCGACAAGCTGCTCGAGGCGGTCCTGCTGCAGGCCGAGGTTCTCGACCTCAAGGCCAACCCGAACCGCACCGCCGAAGGCGTCATCGTCGAAGCCAAGCTCGACAAGGGCCGAGGCCCGGTTGCCACCGCGCTGGTCCAGACCGGCACGCTGCTGGTCGGCGACATCGTCGTGGCCGGCAACGAGTGGGGCCGCGTCCGTGCGCTCGTCACCGATCGGGGCGAGCATCTGAAGGAGGCGCTGCCGGCCACGCCGGTGGAAATCCTGGGCCTTCAGGGCACGCCGCAGGCGGGCGACCGCTTCGCCGTGGTCAACAACGAGGCCAAGGCGCGCGAGATCACCGAATATCGCCAGCGCAAGGCGCGCGACAAGGCGGCCGCACGGCATGCCGGCCAGCGTGGCTCGCTCGAGCACATGATGATGCAGCTGCAGACGAGCGGCCTGAAGGAATTCCCGCTCATCATCAAGGCTGACGTGCAGGGCTCGGTCGAGGCCATCGTTACGGCCCTCGACAAGCTGGGCACCGATGAGGTTCGCGCCCGCATCGTCCACGCCGCTGCCGGCGCCATTACCGAAACCGACATCTCGCTTGCCGAGACTTCGGGTGCAGTGGTGCTCGGCTTCGATGTTCGGGCCAATCCGCAGGCACGCCAGGCGGCCGAACAGGCCGGCATCGACATCCGCTACTACAACGTCATCTACAGCCTGGTGGATGATATCAAGGACGCGATGTCGGGCCTGCTTTCGCCGGAGCGCCGCGAGACCTTCATCGGCAATGCCGAGATCCTGGAGGTGTTCAACATCACCAAGGTCGGCAAGGTCGCCGGCTGCCGCGTCACCGAAGGCAAGGTCGAGCGTGGTGCGGGCGTGCGCCTGATCCGCGACAACATCGTGATCCACGAAGGCACGCTGAAGACCCTGAAGCGCTTCAAGGACGAAGTGTCGGAAGTGCCGGTCGGCCAGGAATGCGGCATGGCCTTTCAGAACTACGAAGACATCCGCCAAGGCGACATCATCGAGTGCTTCCGCGTCGAGATGGTAACCCGCAAGCTGTAAGAGGCCAGCTTCCTCTCCCAGGAGGAGGCAACTGCCAAGCGCAGAAGGCCTCGCCAAGTTGTGGACGTTCGATCCGCCCCCTCTCCCGCAGGGGAGGGCGGATCGCGTTTGCGATGACCGTTTCAGATCATATCGAACCGATCAGCCGAAAGGCATAGACAGCCATGTCACGTTCCCATGCTTCCGGGCCTTCCCAGCGCCAGCTTCGCGTCGGCGAACAGGTGCGCCATGCCCTGTCGGAGATGCTCCAGCGCGGCGAAGTGCGCGACGATATCGTCGAGACGACCGTGATCTCGATCTCGGAAGTGCGCATGTCGCCCGATCTCAAGATTGCAACCGCTTTCGTGTCGCCGCTTGGCGCGCCCGACGACGAAGCGGTGGTCAAGGCGCTGAACCGGAACGCCCGCTTCATCCGCGGCCGCGTCTCGCCGGCGCTCAGGCAGATGAAGTACATGCCCGAGTTCCGCTTCCGGCTCGACACCAGCTTCGACAATTTCACCAAGATCAATGAACTGCTCAGGTCGCCCGAAGTGCAGCGCGACCTGAAAGCCGACGACGACAAGGAGCATGAATAGTGGGCCGCCGAGGCAAGAAGAAAGGTCGTCCGATTTCCGGCTGGGTGGTGTTCGACAAGCCGGTCGGCATGGGCTCGACCGAGGCTGTGTCCAAGATCAAGTGGCTGTTCCAGGCTGAAAAGGCCGGTCATGCCGGCACGCTGGATCCGCTTGCCTCCGGCATGCTGCCGATCGCGCTCGGCGAGGCGACCAAGACCGTGCCCTATGTGATGGACGGCGCCAAGATCTATCAGTTCACCGTCGCCTGGGGCGAGGAGCGCTCCACGGACGACCTCGAAGGCCCTGTCACCAAGACCTCCGACCAGCGCCCGAGCGAGGCCGAGGTCCGGGCGCTGCTGCCGAGTTACACCGGCGTGATCATGCAGACGCCGCCGCAGTTCTCCGCAATCAAGATCGCCGGCGAACGCGCCTACGACCTGGCTCGCGAGGGCGAGACGGTGGAAATTCCGGCGCGCGAGATCGAGATCGGCCGCCTCGAGCTGATCGAGACGACACCTGAAGGCCACTCGGTGTTCGAGATCGAATGCGGCAAGGGCACCTATGTGCGCTCGCTGGCCCGCGACATGGGCCGCGACCTCGGCTGCTACGGCCACATCGCCGCGCTGCGGCGCACTGAGGTGGACCCCTTCACCGACGAGGATTTCGTCACGCTCAAGGAACTGGAAGCCGCGGCCCCTTCGGCCGAGGACAGGAATTCCGGCGCGGAACTCGATTTCAGCGCGCTCGACGAGTTCCTGCTCGACACCGGTGCGGCGCTGGATTGCCTGCCCCAGGTGCCCGTCAACGACGACGCCGCAACGCGGATCAGGCTGGGCAACCCGGTGATCATCCGTGGGCGCGACGCGCCGGTGGAAGCCGACGAGGCCTGCGTGACTTCGCGCGGCAAGCTGGTGGCGATCGGTGCGATCGAGGCCGGCATGTTCAAGCCGCGCCGCGTTTTCACCGCGTGAGGGTCGCTGGTTCGGCCAGTTTGCATTAGCGCTGGCCTTTCCACGCATTTTGGACTATATGCGCCGCAGCATTGTGCCAATGTGGCGCAGTGCATGCATCGGCCCCTGCTGGACGACATCCCGGCTGTGGGCGTCCCGTTTCCTCCAGATCGAAAGGAAAAACACGATGTCGATTACTGCCGAACGCAAGAAGCAATTGATCGCGGAATTCGCCACCGTCCAGGGCGACACCGGCTCGCCGGAGGTCCAGGTCGCGGTTCTGTCCGAGCGGATCAAGAACCTGACCGAGCACTTCAAGGGCCACAAGAAGGACAACCATTCCCGCCGTGGTCTTTTGGCTCTGGTTTCGCAGCGCCGCAGCCTGCTTGACTACCTCAAGCGCAAGGATGAGGCCCGCTACCAGACGCTGATCGAGAAGCTCGGCCTGCGTCGCTAACAGCTTGATCGGCGGACCTCGTCAAAAGGTCCGCCGATCTTCCATTCGGGGTCGGCCGCAGTGCCGGGTCCGCAGGCGTCAAGATGCCGGACGAGTTTCCTGGCACATCGGTCGCCGAACCGGTTCGGCAGGAGCAGAGGGCTCTGCTGGGCCGCCCATGGGACAGGTCATGGGGCAGGATTGCAGGATGCCTGGCGCGCTGTTGGCAGCGCAGAATGTCCAGACACCCCGTTGTCTTGCCCGTGGCTCGTCCGAAACAAGCCAGGGAAGAATGCGCTCGCATGTTGCGCGCTGCGCTTCCCGCATTCGAAGGACATGTCATGTTCAATCAGCACAAAGTGGAAATCGAGTGGGCGGGACGTCCGCTTATCCTCGAAACCGGCAAGATCGCCCGTCAGGCCGACGCTGCCGTACTCGCCACCTATGGCGAGACGGTCGTTCTCGCCACCGTCGTCTCGGCCAAGGAGCCGAAGCCAGGCTTCGACTTCTTCCCGCTGACCGTCAACTACCAGGAAAAGACCTACGCTGCCGGCAAGATTCCCGGCGGCTATTTTAAGCGCGAAGGTCGCCCGAGCGAGAAGGAGACGCTGGTCTCCCGCCTCATCGATCGCCCGATCCGTCCGCTCTTTGCCGACGGCTACAAGAACGACACGCAGATCGTCGTCACCGTCGTCCAGCATGATCTCGAGAACGACCCGGACATCCTGTCGATCGTCGCCACCTCGGCGGCCCTGACGCTGTCGGGTGTCCCCTTCATGGGCCCGATCGGTGGCGCCCGCGTCGGCTACATCAACGGCGAATACGTGCTGAACCCGCACATCGACGAAATGCCGGAATCCAAGCTCGATCTCGTCGTCGCCGGCACCGGCGACGCCGTCCTGATGGTCGAGTCGGAAGCCCAGGAGCTTTCCGAGGATGTCATGCTCGGCGCCGTCATGTTCGGTCACAAGGGCTTCCAGCCGGTGATCGACGCCATCATCAAGCTGGCAGAAGTCGCAGCCAAGGAACCGCGCGAGCACAATCCGGAAGACCTTTCGGAACTCGAGAAGGAGATGCTGGGCATCGCCGAAACCGACCTGCGCGAAGCCTACAAGATCATCGACAAGCAGTCGCGCTATGCCGCTGTCGACGCAGCCAAGGCCAAGGTCAAGGAAGCCTTCGCTCCCGTGGGCGAAGAGGCTCCCAAGTGGTCGGCCGAGCAGGTCGCTACCGTGTTCAAGGAACTCCAGGCCAAGATCGTGCGCTGGAACATCCTCGACACCGGCTCGCGCATCGACGGCCGTGACCTCAAGACGGTCCGCAACATCGTCTCCGAGGTCGGCGTACTGCCCCGCACCCACGGCTCGGCGTTGTTCACCCGCGGCGAGACGCAGGCCCTGGTGGTCGCCACGCTCGGCACCGGCGAGGACGAGCAGTATGTCGACGCGCTGACGGGCATGTACAAGGAGACCTTCCTCCTCCACTACAACTTCCCGCCCTATTCCGTCGGCGAGACCGGCCGCATGGGTTCGCCCGGCCGTCGCGAGATCGGTCACGGCAAGCTTGCCTGGCGCGCCGTGCGTCCGATGCTGCCCTCCGCCGACCAGTTCCCCTACACGCTGCGCGTTGTCTCCGAGATCACCGAGTCCAACGGCTCGTCCTCGATGGCGACCGTCTGCGGCACCTCGCTGGCGCTGATGGATGCGGGCGTTCCGCTCCAGAAGCCGGTGGCCGGCATCGCCATGGGCCTGATCAAGGAAGGCGAGCGCTTCGCGGTGCTCTCCGACATCCTTGGCGACGAGGACCATCTCGGCGACATGGACTTCAAGGTGGCCGGCACCTCCAACGGCATCACCTCGCTGCAGATGGACATCAAGATCCACGGCATCACCGAGGAGATCATGCAGGTGGCGCTCGGCCAGGCCAAGGACGGCCGCCTGCACATCCTGGGCGAGATGTCCCACGCGCTTTCCGAAGGCCGCAAGGAACTCGGCGAGTTCGCGCCGCGCATCGAGGTTATGCACATCCCGACCGAAAAGATCCGCGACGTCATCGGCTCGGGCGGCAAGGTCATCCGCGAGATCGTGGAAAAGACCGGCGCCAAGATCAACATCGAGGACGATGGCACGGTCAAGATCGCTTCTTCGAACGCCAAGGAGATCGAGGCGGCCAAGAAGTGGATCCACACCATCGTGGCCGAGCCGGAAGTGGGCGAGATCTACGAGGGCACGGTCGTCAAGACCGCCGACTTCGGCGCGTTCGTTAACTTCTTCGGTCCGCGTGACGGCCTGGTCCACATCTCCCAGCTTTCCAACGAGCGCGTCGGCAAGACCACCGACGTCGTCAAGGAAGGCCAGAAGGTGTTCGTCAAGCTGATGGGCTTCGACGAGCGCGGCAAGGTTCGCCTGTCGATGAAGATCGTCGACCAGGAAACCGGCAAGGAGATCGTCCGCGAGAAGAAGTCCGAGGACGAGGAATCCGTCGCCTGATCCAGGCAGCCGTCTGATATTTCGAGCGGGCGTCCCGAAAGGGGCGCCCGTTTTCGTTTCGGCCGAGTTTTCGTTTGCATCGGTGGGGCGGAACCGACTACTTGCCCGTCATGACCCGAGACACGCTGAAAACCCTGTTCCATCCATTCGAGGCGGAAGCGCTGCCGCTGCCTGCCGCAGGCGAGCGCGTGCTGTTTCTTGGCGCTGAGCCGGGTTTCCGTTTGCCTGATGGCTTCGAGGCCAAGCTGACGTTCGTCCAGGGATTTCGTCCCTGGTTCCGCCCCCTGGAGTCCTCCGAGGGGCGCGTGACGCCGTTGCTGGAAGGAGAGGGTTACGATGCTGCCCTCGTGCTCTGTGGCCGCCACAGGGGCGCCAACGAGTTGATGATCGCCGAGGCTATTGAGCGGGTAGGCGAGGGCGGTCTGATATTGATAGCGGGCGGCAAGGACGACGGCATAGCCAGCCTGCGCAAGCGCCTGGGCGAGCTTGTCCCGATCGAAGACCAATTGCCCAAGCATCACGGCATTGCCTTCTGGCTGCGGCGGCCTGCGGAGGTGGCGGGCATCGTGGAGCAACTGCGCGCCGGCAATGGCGAGCGGCTGCTCGAAGGGCGCTTCGTCACTGCGCCCGGAATGTTCTCGGCAGACGAGATCGATGCGGGCTCGAAGCTGCTGGTCGAAAACCTGCCGGACAAGGTGTTCGGCGCGGTCGCCGACTTCTGCGCCGGCTGGGGTTTTATCGCGGCCGAGCTTGCCGTGCGTTTTCCGAAGATGTTCACGCTCGATCTCTACGAGGCCGATTTTGCGTCGCTCGAGGCAGCAAAGCGCAACCTCGCCGGCGTCGGCTCGATGCAGAAGAACTTCTTCTGGCACGATCTTCAGGGTGAGCCGGTTTCGCGCCGCTACGACTTCATCTTCATGAACCCGCCCTTTCACCAGCGCCGGGCTGCCGAGCCGGACATCGGGCAGGGCATGATCAAGGCTGCCGCGGCAGCACTGAAGCCGGGTGGCCGGCTGATCATGGTCGCAAACCGCCAGCTTCCCTATGAGAAGACGATTTCGGCGGCCTTCTCGGACCAGCGGGAACTGGCGAGGTCGAATCTATTCAAGGTGCTGAGCGCGCGCCGCTGAGCAGCCACTTCCTCACCGTCGCCAAAAGAAAACGGCCGGTGAAGCCGGCCGTTCGCGTATCGATCATGAATAGTGGCGATTATTCGCCGCTGTCGCTCTGCTTCAGCTCTTCCAGCGTCGGCATTGAGACGATGTGATAGCCCGAATCCACATAATGGATTTCGCCGGTCACGCCCGAGGACAGGTCCGAAAGCAGGTAGAGCGCCGAGCCGCCGATCTCGTCGAGGGTGACAGTGCGGCGCAGCGGCGAATTGCGCTGCTGATAGGAGAACATGTGGCGCGCATCGGCAATGCCGGCGCCTGCCAGCGTGCGGACCGGGCCGGCCGAGATAGCGTTCACGCGGATGCCGCGCGGGCCGTAGTCGTCGGCCAGATAGCGCACGCTGGCCTCCAGGCCGGCCTTGGCAACGCCCATCACATTGTAGTTCGGCATGACGCGCGTGGAGCCCGCATAGGTCAGGGTCAGCATCGAGCCGCCGTCCTTCATCAGGGCGGCCGCGTTGCGGGCCACTTCGGTGAAGGAGTAGCAGGAAATCACCATCGTGCGGATGAAGTTCTCGCGGGTGGTGTTGGCGTAGAGGCCCTTCAGCTCGTTCTTGTCGGAAAAACCGATCGCATGGACAATGAAGTCCAGGCCGCCCCATTTGTCGCCCAACGTCTCGAAAACCGAGCTGACGGAGGCACTGTCCTCGACGTCGCAGGGCAGGAT
Organism: Mesorhizobium sp. KR2-14; assembly: GCF_040049255.1. NCBI lineage: Bacteria > Pseudomonadati > Pseudomonadota > Alphaproteobacteria > Hyphomicrobiales > Phyllobacteriaceae > Mesorhizobium > Mesorhizobium sp. KR2-14. The sequence goes on from NZ_JBDZDR010000003.1 coordinate 563,164, forward strand.
CATCGTGGCGTTCACCTGCTCGGCCAGCGGCTTGACGCGCCGGCCAAACGCTTCGCCCTGATAGGTGAAGGCCATTTCGGCACCGTGGGCCGCAAGCTGCTTTGCGATGCCCCAGGCAATCGAGTGGTCATTGGCGACGCCCATGACGAGGCCGCGCTTGCCTTTCATCAAACCTTCCATCGGAAGAATATCCTCAGCCGTTGTAACGCTGGAAAACGAGCGTGGCGTTGGTGCCGCCGAAACCGAAGGAGTTCGACAGCACCGTGTCGATCTTTGCGTTGTCGATGCGCTTGCGCACGATCGGCATGCCTTCGAATTCCGGGTCGAGTTCCTCGATATGGGCGCTTTCGCCGATGAAACCGCCCTGCATCATCAGGATCGAGTAGATCGATTCCTGCACGCCGGCTGCGCCCAGCGAATGGCCGGTCAGAGACTTCGTCGAAGTGATGTTGGGCATCTTCTCGCCGAACACTTCGCGGATGGCGCTCATCTCCTTCGAATCGCCCACCGGCGTCGAGGTGCCGTGGGTGTTGATGTAGTCCACGGAGCCGGAGACGGTGGAGAGCGCCTGCTTCATGCAGCGCACAGCGCCTTCGCCCGAGGGCGCCACCATGTCATGGCCGTCGGAGGTCGCGCCATAGCCGACCACCTCGGCGTAGATCTTGGCGCCGCGCGCCTTGGCGTGCTCCAACTCTTCCAGCACCAGCACGCCCGCGCCGCCGGCGATGACGAAACCATCGCGGTTGGCGTCATAGGCGCGCGAGGCGACCGAAGCGCGGTCGTTGAATTTGGACGACATGGCGCCCATGGCGTCGAACAGGTCCGACATGGTCCAGTCGAGATCCTCGTGGCCGCCGGCGAAAACCATGTCCTGCTTGCCCCACTGGATCAGCTCGTAGGCATTGCCGATGCAATGCGCCGAGGTCGAGCAGGCCGAGGAGATCGAGTAGTTCACGCCGTGGATCTTGAACCAGGTGGCAAGCGTGGCCGAGGCGGTCGACGACATAGCCTTCGGCACGGCGAAAGGTCCGATCCGCTTGGGGCTGCCGTTCTTCAGCGTGGTCTCGGCGGCTTCAACGATGGTTCTGGTCGAGGGGCCGCCGGAGCCCATCACGATGCCGGTACGCTCGTTGGTGATGTCGCCCTGTTCCAGGCCGGCATCTGCGATCGCCTGCTCCATGGCGACATGGTTCCAGGCGCCGCCGCGCGACAGGAAGCGCATGGCGCGGCGGTCGACCAGCTCGGTCGGATCGAGCGTTGGCGCTCCCCATACCTGCGACCGGAAGCCGTGTTCTGCAAAGGACTCGGAGAAGCTGATGCCCGATTTGGCGTCGCGCAGAGAGGACTGCACCTCTTCGGCATTGTTTCCGATGGAAGATACGATACCCAGGCCCGTAACAACGACGCGTCTCATGAGTGCTCCTTCAATGGCCGGCGCGACGCTGGGTCAGGCCGCCGCTTCCTTGAACAGGCCGACGCGAAGGTCAGTGGCCTTGTAGATGGTTTCGCCGTCGGCCTTCAGCCAGCCGTCGCCGATGCCGAGCACCAGGCGGCCGCGCATGACGCGCTTGAAGTCGACGCCGTACTCGACCTTCTTGTTGGCGGGGGTGACCATGCCGGTGAACTTGACTTCGCCGGTCGACAGGGCGCGGCCCTTGCCGGGCTCGCCGAGCCAGCCGAGGAAGAACCCGCTGAGCTGCCACAGGGCATCGAGGCCGAGGCAGCCCGGCATCACCGGATCGTTGATGAAATGGCAGGGGAAGAACCAGAGGTCGCGGCTGATGTCGAGCTCGGCGCGCACGAAGCCCTTGTCGAACTCGCCGCCGGTGTCGCTGATCTCCGTGATGCGATTGAACATCAGCATCGGCGGATAGGGAAGCTGCGCGTTGCCCGGGCCGAACAGTTCGCCGCGGGCGCAGGCAAGCAGCTCCTCGTAGTCGTAGCTGGATTTCGAAACCGCCATAAATATCTTCCCCGTGTGGGTTCCGGACGTGCCGTACGTTCGCCCTGTTCAGTACCACAGACTGTTTCCGCTCGGAAACCGAAGTTTGCGATTAACCCGACCGCCTGTCCGGGTCAATGTGCGCCTATTGATCGCGTTGTCCTGACGGAATATATGTCAGACAAGATATGGGCTTGCCGCATTCGTATATAGGCACGGGCAAGCCTGCTTATTAGCTGGAGCGGACTTGGCAGATTGATGGATTTGACCGTCCCCGACGAGATGGCGATAGAACAGCGCGTGCGTGACGCGGGGCTGCGGCCGACGCGGCAACGAGTCGCGCTGGCCAATCTGCTGTTTGCCAAGGGCGACCGCCACCTGTCGGCCGAAGAGCTGCATGAGGAAGCGGTTGCGGCCGGTGTGCCGGTTTCGCTCGCCACGGTCTACAATGCCCTGCATCAGTTCACCGAGGCGGGCCTGCTGCGCATCCTGGCGGTCGAGGGGTCGAGAACCTATTTCGACACCAACACCTCCGACCACCACCATTTCTTCATCGAAGGCGAGAACAAGGTTTTCGACATCGTGTCCGGCCCGGTGAAGGTGCTCAACCTTCCGGAGCCGCCGGAAGGCCTGGAAATTGCCAACGTCGATATCGTGGTGCGCCTGCGCCCGAAGCGGCCGCGTTAGACCGACACCCACTCGACAGCCCATCACGGCAGAAGCATGTCCGCTAGGATGCGCGGGGGAACCGCCTTGACCAGGCGGGTTACCCACGCTGGTTCGCCGGTCCAGTCAATCCTTGACGATCTCGCCCGGATAGGCGCCCCAGACCTGGTTCTGGCGCAGCCACCCGCTCACGCCATCAAAGGTCATTTCGCACCAGTCGCCGTTGCACGACTTGATCTTGCCGACCACGCCGGGGTCAATGATGGCTACCGCGCGCGCCTCGGGGTCCGGCTTGGCCAGCAGGTCGATCTTGGCGTCCTTGCCGCGCTGCCAGGGGGCGGTCATCGCGGTTCGCTTGCCTGAAAGGAGCGACTGGTTGATCCAGCCCTCCGCGCCCTCGGCGTCGCGCACGCGGCGCCAGTTGTCGTATTCCTGGATGATTTCCATCGGCAGGCCCGCCTTCATGTAGAGCCAGTCGACGCCGTAGTTGATGCCGGGGCCGATGCGTGAATTGACGCGGCCGGATTTCAGGCTGACGAAGCGCGGCAGGGGCAGCCCGCTTGGTCCCAGCGTCACCTCTTGCGACGGTGCTGCCTCGCTCGCGCCGATCGAAGCGCCGGTCGACAGGAGTGCAAGACTGGCCAGAACAGCACCAACGATTGCGCGTGACGACATGAAACGAGACACCTTCATTCTTTTTCTTTGGCCGCGGCGCCGATGGGGCGCAGCTGCCCTTTTTCTTTGTGTTCGGCGGCACCGCTTGTTACAGAGACAGTGACCCCAAGTCTGGTTTCAAGTTTCGCCCGTCTTGGTTAAAGAGGTCTCAACGGGATCCGCATTCGAGGACGCAATGGCAGGCAAAAAGAAGCCTCTCGTGGTGATTACGCGCAAGCTTCCGGACCAGGTCGAGACCCGGATGCGAGAGTTGTTCGATGCGCGGCTGAACCTCGAAGACCGGCCGATGAGCCAGCCCGAACTGGTTGCGGCCATGAAGGAAGCCGATGTTCTCGTGCCGACCGTGACCGACCGCATCGATGCCGCGCTGATCGAGCAGGCAGGCGAGAATCTCAAGCTGATCGCCAATTTCGGTAACGGCGTCGACAAGATCGACGTGACGGCCGCCGCCAAACGGGGAATCACGGTCACCAACACTCCCAACGTGCTGACCGAAGACACCGCCGACATGACCATGGCCCTGATGCTTGCCGTGCCGCGCCGCCTGGCCGAAGGGGCCACCCTGCTCGAGGGCGGCGGCAAATGGGCGGGCTGGTCGCCGACATGGATGCTCGGGCGACGCATCTGGGGCAAGCGGCTCGGCATCGTCGGCATGGGCCGCATCGGCACCGCGGTGGCGCGGCGCGCCAAGGCTTTCGGCCTGTCGATCCACTATCACAACCGGAACCGGGTGCTGCGCAGCGTCGAGGATGAACTGGAGGCGACCTACTGGGAAAGTCTTGACCAGATGCTGGCCCGCATGGACATCATCTCGGTGAACTGCCCTTCGACGCCCGCAACCTTCCACCTGCTTTCGGCGCGCCGGCTGGCGCTGATGCAGCCCTCCGCCTATCTGGTCAACACCGCGCGCGGCGACATCATCGACGAGGATGCACTGGTAAAGCTGCTGCAGGAGGGCAAGATCGCTGGTGCCGGGCTCGACGTGTTCGAGAATGAACCCGTGGTCAATCCCAAGCTGGTCAAGCTTGCCGCCAAGGGCAAGGTGGTGATCCTGCCGCATATGGGCTCGGCCACCATCGAGGGCCGCATCGACATGGGCGAGAAGGTCATCATCAACATTCGCACCTTCATCGACGGCCACAGGCCGCCGGACCGGGTGCTGCCGATTCGTCTCTGAGGCGTCCCCCGCGCCTGCGGCGGCGGGGGCCTTTCGACACGGCATATCCTGATCTTCGATTTGGAGCGGCGCTTCGCAGCCTCAGGCTGCGTCTTGCGAACCGCGGTCGGGCGACGTGATCTCGCCTTCAGCGCTCACCTTCACCCTGCGACCTGCGAAGTCAGCAAAATGCTGGCGGTCCAGCCTCGCGGCCACCGGCGTCGGCCACCCCATTTCACGGGCCACGATCAGGCCCAGCAACAGGATCGCGTCGGGCTCGTGCAACACCAGCGCGGCCGGGGCATTGCCGTTGTGCGCCAACTCCATCAGCACGGCAGATGCCGAGGACGAGCCGATGGTGCCGGGCAGGAAAAGCACGCGGCCGGCAATGCGCGCACCATGTTGCGGGTGGCGAACATCGGCGATCCGGCCCGTCTTCGGGTCCACCCCGCCCCAGAAGGAGATCGGTGCGGTCAGCACCAGCGCCTCGCCGGCGCCGCCCGCACCCGGCACCAGGACTTCGCCGCGAAGGCCGCTCATCGGCCAAACTCCGCAAACGAAGGCTTGCCGGCAACCGCGCTTTCCACGCAGTCGGCGAGCGAGCCATAGAGCACGCCATAGCCCGTGTTGCCGGGCGCATATTGCGCGAACTTGCCGGAATTGGTCATCAGCACGCCGTCGCGCCTGTCGGCGAGGATCGGCGTGACGACCACGCAGGTGTCGGCGACGATGACGGCGCCGCAGGCCTCCAGGGCCCTGCGACGGCCGTCTTTCTCCAGCGCCGACAGCACATGCCGCCCGGTGCAGGCATAGACCGGCACTGCAAGCCGACGTCCCGCGAGCAACCGCTCCAGCGCATCGAACTCGTCCAGCGACAGATGCGGGCTGCCGATGGCCACCGCATCAATGCGGTCGGTTCTCTGGGCCGTGGAGAGCCGCCTGCGCGCATCGGCCACCAGGTCCGGCGTCACGCGAATCGTCGTCTGAGGCTCAATGTCGGCGAAGGAGGCCGCCTCCGGCGTGACATCGGCGATGTGGAACAGGCCGACCGCGCCCGACGAGGCCGCCGCCGCGCCAAAAGCCTTCAGCGCATCCTCGCCGGGGTGATTTCTCACGCCGACGACAATGCCGATGGCGTTGCCCACTTCCCGGCCATACAGGCTGCCGAGCACCGGCCAGGCCGTTTCAGACGCCAGAAATGCGGCGGGCAGGGCGGAGATGTCGAAGACCAGAGTCGGGGGGCGATTCTCGGGCCGGTGCAGGCCGTAGTCGGGTGCGCGGCCGCTGATCGCGCAGGCGATGTCGAGGAAATCGCCATAGCGGTTGGTGCGTGCGCCCAGCACCGAATTGCAGAAGACCACGGCGTTCGATTCGCCCCAGGCGACGTCCGTGCCGGGGGCCGGCCGGTGGCCGGCCTGGTAGGGCGCGCAGGTCCAGCTTTGCTCGCAACCGAGCTTGCGGTAAGCCTCCATCATCCGCCGCGCCATGCCGCGCGCCGGCTCTTCCAGCCGCACGCGCGAGCAGCCGGTGAGATCGAGCGCGCCGACATTCAGCGTCGAGCGCACGGCAACGCGGGCGCCACCCTCTACGAGCCGCTCGGCAAACAGCGTGCCCGAATCGCCATGATAGAGCGCGCCGTCGATATGGGCGGATGCGATCGGGATCAGTCGGGGCGCGCCGAGCAGACGCGCGCTGTCGGCCACGATGCGCATCGCCATGGCCGTGCCGTCGCTACCGGCGGCGATGGCGCGTTCCTCAGCTGTGAGTTCAAGGCTCACGCGAGCACCTTTCGACTAATCGCGGGAAATTCAGGGGGCGCGCCCGACCATCTTGCTGCACGTTTTCCGAAGCTCCGCTGGCAAAATGCGAGGTCCACGCCTCATTTCGTACGCTTCCGGTAACGCACAGTGTCGAAGCGGGCTGCCAGCGCATCGTAGAGCAGCAGCCGGCCTACCAGCGGCTCGCCGATGCCGGTAATCAGTTTAATCGCTTCCATGGCCTGCAGCGTGCCGACCACGCCCGTCAGTGCGCCAATGATGCCGGCCTCGGCGCAGGATGGCACGAGCCCCGCTGGGGGCGGCTCGGGGAAGAGGTCGCGATAGCCCGGGTTCGGAGTGCCGTCCGCCCCGGTCTCGAACGGCTTCAGCACCGTCACCGAGCCATCGAAGCGGCCGACGGCGGCGTGGACAAGCGGCCGCCCGGCCGCCGCGCAGGCGTCGGCAACGGCGTAGCGGGTAGCAAAATTGTCGGAGCCGTCGACCACAAGGTCGTATTGCGCCACCAGCGCCCGGGCGTTCTCGTCGGTCAGGCGCAATTCGTGCAGCTCAACCCGCGTGTTCGGGTTGATCCGGGCCAGCGCGGCCTTGGCGCTCTCGAGCTTGGACTGGCCGACCGCGCCGGTGTCGTGGATCACCTGCCGTTGCAGGTTGGACAAGGAAACCGTGTCGTCGTCGACGATGCCCAGCGTGCCGACGCCGGCCGCCGTAAGATATTGCAGCACCGGCGCGCCGAGGCCCCCGGCGCCTATGACCAGCACGCGCGCGCGCTTCAGCTTCTGCTGGCCGGCGCCGCCGATCTCGGGCAGCACGATGTGGCGCGCATAGCGCTGGAGTTCGTCCGGGGTGAGGGGGGCAGCGGGGGCGTTCATGCCGAGATCATATCGGTGCCGCCTTGTCTTGTCAGGCGTCTTCGGTGGGGCGCACCGAGCCATGATCGACGGTGAGGAACTGCGCCTTGCCACGCAGGCTCGAAAACAGCGAGGGCTCGGTGCCGGTCATGAAGGCCTGGCAGCCAAGCTCTTCGAGAATCGCGAACAGGGCGGCCCGGCGTCCGGCATCGAGATGGGCCGCGATTTCATCCAGCAGCATGATCGGCACCGTGCCCGAAATCTCGCCGCAAAGCCGCGCATGCGAGACCACGATGCCGACCAGAAGCGCCTTCTGTTCGCCGGTGGAGCACAGTTCCGCCGGCATGGCCTTCGGCCGATGGCGGACGATGAGGTCGCTGCGGTGCGGTCCCTCCAGCGTGCGGCCGGCTGCGCGGTCGCGGTTGCGGCCCTCGGCAAGCGCGCGCCGGAAAGTTTCTTCGATCTCGACGGCGGGCAGCTGGCCGATCTGGCTCTCCAGCGTTCCGGAAAGCGCGAGGTCGGCCTGCGGGAAGGGGCCGCTAGCGGGCAGCTTCTCAATCATCGCCGCCAGCAGGCGCACCATTTCCGCACGCGCGGCGGCGATCGCCACGCCGGTCTCGGCCATCTGCGTCTCGATAGCCTCGAACCAGTGCCGGTCGCGCGATTCCTCGGCCAGAAGCCGGTTGCGGCCGCGCATCGCCTTTTCGTAATCGAGCGCGCGCTGGCCGTGGCTGGGGTCGATCGCAAGCACGAGACGGTCCAGGAAACGGCGGCGATCCCCAGCAGGCCCGGTGAACAGCGTGTCCATCGCCGGCGTCAGCCAGACCACGCGCACCCAGTCGAGCATCTCGTCGGCCGACCTGGCATTGGCGCCGTTGATGCGCACGCGCCGCCCGCCTTCGCCGGGCACTTCGCTACCCGTCGTGCCGGTGCCGATCTCGACGTCGCCGAATTCGCCCTCGATGCGGGCATGCACGGTGAAGCCGCCGGCGCTGCCCTCGCGGGCGACATCGCCATAGGGCGCGCGCCGCAGGCCGCGGCCGGGCGTCAGGAAGGAGATGGCTTCCAGAAGGTTGGTCTTGCCGGCGCCGTTGTCGCCAGTGAAGACGACGGCGCCCGGCTGAAGGGCCAGCGACAGGCTCTGGTAGTTGCGGAAGTTTGTAAGCGTAAGCCTACTGATGTGCGTCGACGCCACGTCCGCCTACCGTTCATCGACCTGTTCGAATGCCTGAAGCCTAGACGCGCATCGGCATGAGCACGTAGAGCGCGTGGTCGTCGGCCGTGTCGCGGATCAGCGTCGGCGAGCCGGGGTCGGCCAGCAGGAACTTCGCCTCGCTGCCTGAAAGTTGCGCAGCCACGTCGAGCAGGTATTTCGCGTTGAAGCCGATTTCGATCGGGTCGGACGAATAGTCGGCCGCGATCTCTTCGATGGCGCTGCCCGAATCCGGGTTGTTGACGGCCAGCGTCACCTGTCCGTCCGAAATCGACAGCTTCACCGCGCGGCCACGCTCCGACGAGATGGTCGAGACGCGGTCGACCGCGCGGGCAAAGCTCTCACGGTCGATGATGAGCTGCTTGTCGTTGCCGGTCGGGATCACGCGCTGATAGTCCGGGAAGGTGCCGTCGATCAGCTTCGAGGTCAGGACCACGCTGCCGATGGTGAAACGGATCTTGGTGTCGGACAGTTCGGTGGTGACGACCACATCCGGGATGTCGACCAGCTTCTGCAACTCGCTCACGGTCTTGCGCGGGATGATGATGCCCGGCATGCCTTCCGAGCCAGACGGCGCGTCCATTTCGGCGCGGGCGAGGCGGTGGCCATCGGTGGCCACCGAGCGCAGCTTCAGCTTGCCGCCGACCTCCACCGTGTGCAGGAAGATGCCGTTGAGATAATAGCGCGTCTCCTCGGTGGAGATCGCAAACTGGGTCTTCTCGATGAGCGCCTTCATGGCGGCCGATTCGAGCCGGAAGACGTGGGTGAACTGGCCGGCCGAGAGCTCGGGGAAGTCGGACTGCGGCAGGCACTGCAGGCGGAAGCTCGAGCGGCCAGAGATCACCGACATGGCGTTGCCGTCTTCGTCGGTCTTCAGCATCACCTCGGCACCGTCGGGCAGCTTGCGCACGATATCGTAGAGGAGGTGCGCAGGCACCGTCGTCGCGCCAGCCTGCTCCACCGTCGCCGCGGTCGCTTCCGTCACTTCCAGGTCGAGGTCGGTCGCCTTCATTTCCAGGCTTGCACCGTCGGCGTGCAGCAGCACGTTGGACAGGATCGGGATCGTGTTGCGCCGCTCCACCACGCGATGGACGTGGTTCAAGGACTTCAGAAGATTTGAGCGTTCCAGGATAACACGCATGACGAAACAAGCTCGCTTGAATGAAGAAGCGGGGGTGCCGGGCTCGCCACCCGCGCAAGGCCCGCTAGGGTCGGAATGGGGCAAACTGACAGGAAAAGACGGCAAAAGGCAAGCCCGCGGTACTGCTCAAACGCAGTCGCGGGCTTTTTGGGGATAAGCTGCGGCAGGATTGCACCTGCCGCGGATGCGCCTTGCTGTCGCTCAGGCCTGGTCGGTGATCAGCCGGCGCAGAAGCTCGAGTTCCTGGGCCAGCGTGTTGTCTGCGCCCGAAAGGCCCTCGATCTTGCGCACGGCATGCAGCACCGTGGTGTGGTCGCGGCCACCGAAACGCCGCCCGATTTCCGGCAGCGAACGTGGGGTCATGACCTTGGCAAGGTACATCGCGATCTGGCGCGGCTTGACGATGGTGCGCGTGCGGCGGTTGGACAGAAGCTCCGTCTTCGACACGTTGTAGTGCCGGGCAACGATCCGCTGGATGTCCTCGATGCGCACCCGCTTCGGCTCGCCGGAGCGGTAGATATGGCCCAGGATCTCGTCGATGCGCTCGATGTCGAGCTGGGGCTCGAACGACTGGCGGAACAGCAGCTGGTTGAAGGCGCCTTCAAGCTCGCGGCCGCTTCCGGTCACCGTGCGCGCGATGTGCGAGAGGATCTCGTCGTCGATGTGCAGGCTGGGATCTTCGGCCTGGGCGCTTTCCAGGCGCGTCTTCAGCATGCTCATGCGCATGCCGAAGTCGGGCGCCTGCATTTCCAGCGCCACGCCGCCATTCAGGCGCGAGCGGACGCGCGGCTCGAGCGATTCCAGCTCGGACGGCGGCCTGTCTGCGGCCACAACGACCTGCTTGGCACTGTCCAGCAGCATGTTGATGAGGTGGCAGAACTCGTGCTGGATCGACTTACCCTGCAGGAACTGCATGTCGTCGATGATCAGGAGATCGATGTCGCGCAGCTGTTCCTTTAGGCTCAGCGCGTTGTTGTCGCGAATGGCGGTCGCGAAGCGCCACATGAAGTACTCGGCCGTCAGATAGACGACGCGCGACTGCGGGTTCTGCTTCAGCGATTCCGCCGCAATGGCCTGCAGCAGGTGGGTCTTGCCGAGGCCCACCGTGGCATGGATGAACAGCGGGTTGAAGCGAACGGCGCTCTGGGCCGATTCCGCCACCGCACGCGCGGCTGCGAAGGCAACCCGGTTCGACGGCCCGTCCACGAAGGACTCGAAGGTGTAGCGCGCGTCGAGCGGCGAGCCGAGCACGTTCTGCCGCTGGTCACTGTTCGCCGGGCTCTGCGCGGCCGGGGCAACGCGCTCCACGCCGACGCTGGGCGCCGTGCCGGTGGAAAGGGCCGTGTGGGTCTGCCTGGTGGTCTTGCTGCGCTGGACCTTCTCGACCTCTTCGGCGACAGGGGCGAGCCGGGTCGCCGTGCGCACAACGATTTCGACCTTCAGGACCTCGGCGTCTTCCTGCTTCCACAGCTCGGAGATGAGGTCGAGATAATGGCTGTTGATCCACGAACGCAGAAACGCGGTGGGAACCGAAATCCGCACCAGACCCTTCGACGCTTCCGCCAGCTTGATGCGGCCGAACCAGCTTGAGTAGACCTCGCTGCCGAGACGAGCCTTCAACTGCGCCTTGACCCGGTCGAATGTCTGTTCCGCGCCATTGGCCGCAGCCATGTCGTTCCCCTTGATCAGATTTACTGGAAAAAGAAAGTCAGATTTGGCTTTCTTGTCGATGCCACTATGCATAGTCGCAATCCTCGTCTTTGTACCTGCACCGGGCCACCGCGGATGCATAATCTTGCCTCCGCCTCGTCGGCAGCCCTTCTACTCTCAAACGCCGCCACCGCTACTCGGCAACGGGCACCGTTAATCCTCCAGTCCGCAGTCAAAAGCTGCGGTGCCGCCTGATGAACGCGGCAAAACCAGTCTTTCCGGCGAAACTCGCCAGAACGCGCTTCTCCTTACGATTTTAGTCGTTACCCCACTCGCCATTCACATTGAAAAGGCAAAACCTAGCGTGCGCGCGAAAATGAATCCGCTGCCAACACCCCTTGATTTCAGGCTAGGTTCCCAGGCCGTCGGCCCGCCCCTTCAATGGCTAGACACTACAAAAAACGTTGTGGAAAGGGCAAGCTCACACCTAACCCATTTTTAATGAATCTGGGCGGCGAAAGGCTTGACTCTGACTTTCAGGAGGAGGGCAGAATCGACAAAAGTCTTACGATTCAATCTCTTTTCAATGTGGCAGGAAACCGAAGGGCCAAGAGGAAATTATTTTAAAAAATCTTCTTGACATCTCGTTGCGCGAAGCTGCACCCGCCGCATATGGACAAGCTGTGGATAAAGTTCTGTAAACGGCTGATAAGCTTCGTCATTTTCGCCTGTGCAGTTTTGCACGCGAGTCCCGCGCGGGGCGATCTGCGGCGAGGCCCCGAGTCTATGCCGGCAAAGTAATACTCGAATTCGGCCTGGTGCCTCGAGTGTATCGACAAGCGTATGGTCTTCGGAAACGAAAAAACCCGGCCTCGCGGCCGGGTTTTTCTTGAATTGCTTGCAGTTCGCGGTCGACTTACGCCGACAGGGTCTTCACGCGATGGGCAAGACGCGAAACCTTGCGGGACGCGGTGTTCTTGTGCAGCACGCCCTTGGTGGCAGCGCGCATCAGTTCCGGCTGAGCTGCCAGGAAGGCGGCTTCTGCTGCCGCCTTGTCGCCGGAGGCGAGGGCCTCTTCGACCTTGCGGACATAGGTGCGGACGCGCGAACGACGGTTCTTGTTAATCGCGGCGCGGCGGGCGATCTTGCGCGTTGCCTTCTTGGCCGAGGGTGTATTGGCCATGGTGCCTCTCTCTGTTCAATGATGGCGTCCGGTTGAAAACAGCTTCAGGACGCAAAAACAAACAGGCAGCCACAGGCCGCCTCAGTTGGTGCCGGCTTATAGTGCAGCTTTGTGCGTCCGTCAACGCCGTTTCGGCTGCAATCGCCAGAACGTCTGCCGCCAACATCAGCGGTTCTTGAAGTTGGCCGGCCGCTTTTCCGAAAACGCGGCCATGCCCTCCTTTTGGTCTTCAAGGGCGAACATGGAGTGGAACACGCGGCGTTCGAAGCGCAGCCCCTCCGCAAGCGTCGTTTCGTAGGAGCGGTTGACCGCCTCCTTCACCATCATCACCGAGGGCAGGGAGAAGTCGGCGATCTTTGCCGCAGCCTTCAGAGCCTCTTCCAGAAGCTCGCCCGCCGGCACCACGCGCGAGACGAGCCCGCTGCGATCGGCCTCGGCCGCATCCATCATCCTTCCCGTCAGGCACATGTCCATGGCCTTGGACTTGCCGACAAATCGTGTCAGCCGCTGCGAGCCGCCCATGCCGGGCATGACGCCCAGCGTGATCTCGGGCTGGCCGAATTTGGCGGTGTCGGCGGCGATGATGAAATCGCACATCATGGCGAGCTCGCAGCCGCCGCCAAGCGCGTATCCGGCCACCGCCGCGATCACCGGCTTGCGCACGCGCGTGAAGGCTTCCCAGCCGGAGAAGAGGTCTTCCAGATACATGTCGATATAGGTCTTGGCCTGCATCTCCTTGATGTCGGCACCGGCGGCAAATGCCTTCTCCGAGCCGGTCAGCACCATGGCGCCGATCTGCGGGTCGGCGTCGAACTTCTGGCAAGCATCCAGCAGTTCGCCCAGCACTTCCGAATTGAGCGCGTTGAGCGCCTTGGGCCGGTTGAGCGTAATCAGCCCCACCTTGCCCCGCGTTTCGACGATGAGCGTCTGATAGGTCATCCGGCAACCCTCCTGTTTCCGGCGGCCCGTGCCGCCTTGTCCGACCGTAGCTATGCTAGCGCTGGCAGGCCGCGCAATGAAAGGTCGACCTTCCGCTCTGCACGATGCGCTCGACATGCCCCTTGCAGCCCGGCTTGCGGCAGGCCTCGCCTTCGCGGTCGTAGACCGAGAAAGCATGCTGGAAATAGCCCAGCGAGCCGTCGGCGTGCACGTAGTCTCGCAGCGAGGAGCCGCCGGCCTCGATCGCATCGGCGATGACCGACCGGATGGCAGTCGCCAGCCGCTCGCAGGCCTCAATTCCCTTCTTGCCGCCTTCGGCTATGGTTCCGGCCGCGCGCGTCGGCGACAGGCCGGCCCGCCATAGCGCTTCCGACACGTAGATGTTGCCCAGCCCCGCGATCAGCCGCTGGTCCAGCAGCGCGGCCTTCAGGGGCGTCCTGCGGCCGCGGAAAAGCTCCGCAAGCAGTTTCCCATCGAGCTCGTTGCCGGTCGGCTCCACGCCCAGGCCGGCCAGCATCGGGTGTTCGCTGGCGTGCCCTTCCGCAAACAGCATGAAGCCGAAGCGCCGCGGATCGTTGAAGACGATGCGGGCAGCGTCGCCCGTCGCCGCCGCGAGATGAAAGACCACATGGTCATGCGTGGCGGATTTCGAACGGGCGTGGTGGAAGTCGCCCGGCGCATCGGCGGTATCGTCGGTCTCCACGCGGAAGGAGCCGGACATGCCGAGGTGGCAGATCAGCACCGGACCGTCCTCGACATGCGTCGTCAGATATTTCGCGCGTCGTCCCAGCGAAACGATCCTGCGTCCCTCCAGCCGCTCTGCAAAGCGCTCGGGGAAGGGAAACCGCAGGTCCGGCCGGCGCGTCTCGACACGCATGATGCGCGCACCTTCCATGACGGGCTGCAGCCCGCGCCGGACGGTTTCGACCTCGGGCAACTCAGGCATGGTTCGCGATCTCGGGAAGGAAGGATTTGCCATGGCGCCCCGGTGCCAGGCCAAGATGCTGGGCCACCGTTTCGCCGATGTCGGCGAAGGTCTTGCGCAGGCCGACGTCGCCTCCGGGCAGGCCTGTGGCGATGCCCATGATGGGCACGCGCTCGCGCGTGTGGTCGCTGCCCCTCCAGGATGGGTCGCAGCCGTGGTCGGCGGTCAGTAGCAGGAGGTCGCCGGGCTTCAGCCGGGCAAGCGCCTCGGGCAGCCGCGTGTCGAAAGCTTCGAGAGCGGCCGCATAGCCGGCAATGTCGCGGCGGTGGCCGTAGAGAGTGTCGAAATCGACGAAATTGGCGAATACCAGGTCGCCGTCACGGGCATCGTCCATCGCCTGCAGCGTCTCGTCGAACAGCGGCATGTTGCCCGCCGCCTTGCGCACTTCCGACACGCCGTGATGGGCGAAGATGTCGCCGATCTTGCCCATGCCGATGACCCGGCTTCCACGCGCTGTCAGCCGGTCGAGCAAGGTCGGCTCCGGCGGCGGCACGGCAAAGTCGCGGCGGTTGGCGGTGCGCTGGAAGTCGGCCGGAACTTCGCCCACGAAAGGCCGCGCGATGACACGGCCGATGTTGAGCGGATCGAGCAATTCACGCGCGATCAGGCACAGTTCGTAGAGCCGTTCGAGCCCGAAATGGGTTTCGTGGGCGGCGATCTGGAACACCGAATCCGCCGAGGTGTAGCAGATCGGCTTGCCGGTCCGGATGTGTTCCTCGCCAAGCCTCTCGATGATCTCGGTGCCGGAGGCGTGGCAGTCGCCGAGAATGCCGGGAAGCGCCGCCCGCTCGACCAGCGCGGCGATCAGGTCCGGCGGGAATGTCGGTAGGGTCTGCGGAAAATAGCCCCAGTCGAAGGGCACGGGCACCGCGGCGATCTCCCAATGGCCGGAAGGAGTGTCCTTGCCGCTGGAAATCTCCTCTGCCGCGCCGTGGAAGGCGGAAGGCAGCAGAACGGCTGCGCCATGATCCGCCAGGAAGCCGCTCGCCGTTTCGGCCGCGCGGCCGAGCCCCAGCGACAGCATGTTGGGCACGCGCAGCCGGCCGGCGCGCAAGCCCTCGCGGTCCGCACGGCCGAGCGCGCAGGCCTGCGCGATGTGGCCGAAGGTGTTGGAGCCTTCATCTCCGAAGCGCGCCGCGTCGCCGGCGCCGCCTATGCCGAAGGAGTCGAGAACAAACAGGAATGCGCGGGCCATCAGGGTTCCGGCTCTTCGTTGCGGGAGTGCCCAACAGATATGCGGCGCGGCGCGGGATGGCAATTCGCAAAACAGCCCGCCTTAGCGGGCAGGCTGTTGAGCTGCTCGCTCAGCAGTCGCCGCAGGTGATGTTGGGGCTCATGCGCGGCCGCAGATAGTAGGTGTCCTTCATGGCAATGCGGTCGAAGGCGGCCGTCAAGCCCAGTGGGGATTTTTGCGCGGCCGACCAAGTGATGAGCGGCCGGTAGTCGAGCCCGCTCTCCACGCGGATCACAAATGTGTTCCTAATCTTCAATTGCTCGGGCACCGCGGTCGTCGAATTTTTCGCGTATGGCTCGCTGAACAGCCCGTTGGCGACCTGCCTCGACCAGTCGACCAGGACCCTTGGGGTCGCCTCATCGGTGATCTTGATTGCGGTGACGACGATCTTCGGCTTGGAACGGCTGTAGGGCTGGATGAGCGCCTGGTCGAGTTGCATGATCGATTCGAGATCGGCCTTTTTGATGCTTCCCGGCTGCTGCGTGATGAGGTCGGCGACCATGCTGCCGATGCGGCCGACCTTCCGGTTGGTTTCGATGCCCAGCGACAATTCCATTGTGACGAAATACAGCGCCAGCAACAGCGGCGCGATGAGCGCGAACTCGACCGCCGCGATGCCCTTCCTGTCGCCCCAGAGGCGCCTGACGTCTCGAAAAAAAACCGACATCCGTCCCATCCGTGCACCCGCGCTCACAGACATGTTCGCTCGCTTCCGATCCCGCCGCGCCGCTCAATCCGGGAATGGTTCATTTTGCCAGATCGCAGTTGCCGACTGCAGCGTCTTGCCGCCGGGGAGATTGGACATGGAGGCGCGCATGAAGTCGGTTACCACCGGCCATTTGTAGTACACCCGCAGCATGTTCTTGGTGGTCGACTTGCCGGGATTGACGCCAAATCCGGTCGTGTCGAGATCGCCGGAGGGAGTGAACTTGGTCTTTATGTTGGCCGCATCTGTGAAAGTGGAGAATTGGCGAAGGTCTATTGCGAGACCGGGACACCCCTTGGAGACGATTATCTCGAGCCGTTCGCAAACAAGACCTCTTACCTTTGAGGCAAGCAGCGCCGGGTTGCTCGGGTCCGGCCTCAGCTGGCCGGTTCGAAACTGGCGGGCCACTTCATCGGCCGCATTGGACACGATCTGCTGCGCAGTGAAGGAAATGCAGCTTTCCAGGATCGCGAAGATGAGCAGCGAAAAAGGAATGGCAAGCATC
Source organism: Mesorhizobium sp. KR2-14 (assembly GCF_040049255.1). Classification (NCBI taxonomy): domain Bacteria; kingdom Pseudomonadati; phylum Pseudomonadota; class Alphaproteobacteria; order Hyphomicrobiales; family Phyllobacteriaceae; genus Mesorhizobium; species Mesorhizobium sp. KR2-14. Next base: position 579,785 of record NZ_JBDZDR010000003.1, read on the forward strand.
GTGAATTCGATCGCGGTCGCACCGCTGCGATCGCGCGCGAACCGACCGAACAGGCCGCGGCGGCTCGGTTGGGCGGTTCCAGTCGCATTCCGATCCTCGTTCATGGACGCTTCCTGCCGACCCCAGTCCTTGTTCCGGATCGTACTTACCGCAAATCCATTTAGGTCCGGTGTGGATGACCGTTAGAATTTTCCCGAATTTGTTTCCGGATACGCAACAATCGCCTAGCGCGCCGCATTCATCTCGGCTTCCGAGGACCTCTCGGCGTCGCTCTTGTACGAGCTCTCGCAGTATGGCGTGCACGACAGGGTCTGGACATCCCCGCGCCGGTATATGCGGACCGACGCGGCCACATCGCGCGCCACGACGACCTGCTCGTCGACGATCGGCGCGCCCTCCTTGTCGAGCACGACGAGATTGGTTACTCCAAAACCCTTGCCCGTGAGAACAATGGTCGTCGCGTCCTGCACGGCGGCGTCGGCGATTGCCGGGTTTCCGACGACGATGGTGTCGGCCGGCCGCGCCAGGCGCACGATCTTGGCCTGGTTCATGACCACCTCGATGCCTGCACCCGCCATGGCCTGTGCGCTCGCAGCCATGAGCCCGACGGCTGCCGCAAAGACACGGATGGATGACTGCACCTTGACCATACGACGCCCCGCCCGAAGAAAGTCTTCAACGGAATATGAACGGCATTGGTGAACCAAGGGTTAAGTGAGGTTGTATCCGTTTCCCGCCGCGCCTCAGCCGCGGGGAGGGGCAAGGCCTGATGCTGGGATCCGGGTGTTTGCGCCTGCTTTGCTTGCGGTTAACTACAATGTACGCCAGTGCGCGGAAATACTTCGGTAAGGCTATTTGTTAAGCGGATCGAAACAGCTCCCACGTAGGGTGTGGTCCATCCGATCAATCCACCAGAAAAATTGACGGAAGTGCTGTAACCACGTGGAGTAGGAGCTCTCGAATGGCCAACATCTTCGCACGTTTCGTAAAGGACGAATCCGGCGCGACCGCTATTGAATACGGTCTGATCGCCGCCCTCATCGCACTCGCCATCATGGCCGGCGCCGGTGCCCTCGGAAATAGCCTGAACCAAAAGTTCCAGAACATTTCCGAGACGTTGAACAAGGCCTGAAGCTAATGACGGCGGGATTGAGTGCTTTCTGCATTCAATCGTGTCCTGGATTTGCAAAATGGGTCGCCATCTGGCGGCCCATTTTGTTTCGTGACGCGGCCAAGACATTCTTCGAACTCATCAATCCTTAATGCACGGCGTGCATGCTCTCGGCGTGCCAACTTTTCTCCGCGTGATGCTCATGCTTGTAGCGCTGATCTTCGTCGTGTTTCCCTTCTGCATGCTGTTTGCGGCCATTTCCGACATGCTGTCGATGACGATCGCCAACCGCGTGCCGCTCATCCTGCTGGCGACTTTCGCGCTCGCGGCGCCGATGACGGGCATGGATCTCGCCACCTATGGCCTGCATTTCGCCGCCGGCGGACTGGTGCTGGCCGTCACCTTCGTGCTGTTTGCCATGGGCGGAATGGGCGGCGGCGACGCAAAGTTGCTTGCTGCGACGGCGCTGTGGATGGGCTTCAACTTCCATCTGCTGGAATATCTGATGACTTCGGCCGTTCTTGGCGGCCTTCTCACCCTGGCCATCCTCAGCTACCGCGGCTCCGTCATTGCGGTCTACACGGGCCGAAACATCTTTCTGCGCAATCTCGCGGACAAGTCGGCAGGGGTGCCCTATGGCATCGCACTGGGGCTTGGCGGACTGCTGGCCTATCCCGACTCGCCCTTGATGGCCTGGGCACTCGGCCAGCTCGCTGCCCGGTAGCAACGAAACAGACCCCAAGTCACGATCGCCGCTCAAGGCACATCATCTGCTGTCGCGCCCCCCCCAAGTCCTTCCTTAACCTTAAATTAATCACGCCTGTAAGGGATGCGTTAACCCTAATTTGACGATTGGTTCAGCATTGTCCGCCTTGGCTCACTGGGTTGCAAGAGGCGAGGGTCGGACAACATGGCGGCATCCCGACTGATTATTCTGGGCGTGGCGGTGGCGGCGGCCGGCGGCGCCGGCTACGTCGCGAAGAACATGGCCGCTGTTCCGCCGCCGGTGGCGGTCAATGCCGGTCCGCAGGAGCCTGCCGTTCGGCTCTCGGACGTTCTTGTCCTGTCGGGCGATGTTCCTATGGGGGCGCCGGTCGACGGCCATCTGTCGTGGCAGGCCTGGCCTGCCGACGGGGTGCACGCCACCTTCATCACCCGCAGCGCGGAACCCGATGCGCTCGAGAAGCTGCAGGGTTCCATCGCTCGCGTGGCAATGTATGGCGGCGAACCGCTGCGCCGCTCCAAGCTGGTCGGCGACGGGCAAAGCTTCATGTCCTCGATCCTGCCCGGGGGCAAGCGCGCCGTGGCCACGCGCATCGCTGCAGATACCTCGGCGGGCGGCTTCATCCTGCCCAACGATTTCGTCGACGTGATCATGACGCGCCGCAATGACGCGGAAAACAGCAACAGCAGCTACATCACCGAAACCGTCCTCAAGAACATCAAGGTTTTGGCCATCGACCAGGCGATCCAGGAGGACGAGGAGGGGCGCCGCGTGAAGGTCGGCGAGACTGCCACGCTGGAGCTTACGCCGCAGCAGGCCGAGATCATCACCGTTGCGCAGCAGATGGCCGAACGGCTGACCCTTTCGCTGCGGTCCGTAGCCGATGCGCAGGAATTGGCGGATGGCGAAGCCGATTATCTGGTCGCGGGCAGCGGCCGGCGCGGCACCGTGCGCCTGATCAAGGCGGGCGAAGTGTCGGAAGTGGGAGCACGTAGATGAATTTGATCCGGAAAGTCCCGCTTCTCGGAAAGGCACGCTCCATTGGCGCCGCAAGAGCAGCCGTCACCCTGGCCGCCAGCGTTTCGCTGCTGCTTGGCGATATGGGCGCAGGCCATCTGGGCCTGGGCGAAGCCTTCGCGGCAAGGGCGCAGATCGGCAGCCAATCTGGCGGCGAGAGCCAGCGGGTCAAGCTCGGTCTCAACAAGTCGATCGTGGTCGATCTGCCCGCCGACGCCTATGACATTCTGGTCGCCAACCCGGCTGTCGCCGACGCGGTTACCCGCACTGCCCGCCGGATCTATCTTTTCGGCAAGTCGGTGGGCCAGACCAATATCTTCGTCTTCGGCCCCAATGGCGAGCAGATCGCCAGCCTTGACCTGGCCGTGGAGCGCGATGTCGCCGGGCTGGAGGAGTACATCAAGCGCTTCATCCCGACCTCCAGCGTCAGGGTGGAGCTCATCAATGACAACGTCGTCCTGACGGGCACGGTTGAGACCCCGCTCGACGCCAAGCGCGCGGTCGATCTCGCCACGGTCTTCGTCAGCGGCGGTGAGGCGACCACGGGCCAGTATTCGCAGACGGCCATCGCCGGCTCGGCCAATGGTGGCGTGGACATCGACAATCCCGACAGCCAGCGCCGCACCAGCAGGATCGTCAACATGCTGCAGATCGTCGGCGAGGACCAGGTGACGCTGAAAGTCACGGTCGCGGAAGTCAGCCGCAACGTGATGAAGCAGCTCGGCGTCAATATCATCGCCGGAGGCCACAGCGACGGTATTTCCTGGGGCGCCATCAGCGACAGCGTCATGGGCCTCGGCAAGCCACTTTCCGGCTCGCAGCTGGCGCTCGGAACCTCGATGCTCGACGCCTACATCAACGCCATGGAGCAGTCCGGTGTCATGAAGACGCTGGCCGAACCGACGCTGACGGCGGTGTCCGGCGAAAAGGCGACCTTCAAGGTTGGCGGCGAGTTCAACCTGGTGACCGGGCGGACGAACGCGATTTCGGACGACAACAAGACCGGCGAGACGACGTACAGCATCGAAAGGCTCGAATACGGCATCGGGCTCGAGTTTCAGCCTGTCGTGCTCTCGCCGGGCCGCATTAGCCTGAAGGTGCGAACCTCGGTTTCCGAACCGACGACGGAGGGGTCTGCCACGCTTGGGGGGCTGATTCCCCGGAGAGGCTTCAACACCCCAGGCATGACCGCTCTTTCCATTCGCAAGCGCCTGGCCGACACCACGGTCGAGCTGCCGTCCGGCGGGTCGATGATGATCGCCGGCCTCGTGCGCGACGATGTCAGGCAGGCGCTGAACGGCGTGCCTGGCCTGTCAAAGGTTCCGGTGTTTGGCACGCTTTTCCGCAGCCGCGATTTCGTTCGCAACGAAACCGAGCTGGTCATCATCGTCACGCCCTACCTGGCCAAGCCGGTGGCACGCAATGCGCTGGCCCGGCCGGACGACAATTTCAATCCCGCCAGCGACGGCGCGGGCATGTTCCTGGGCAAGGTCAATCGCGTCTACGGAACCATGCAGACGAGCAGACCGAACGGCCGCTATCACGGCGTCGTCGGCTACATCTACAAATGATCGGGGGACCTGAAATGTTTCAGGCAATGTTTGGCAATAGGGGTGCGCCGGTGCTGGCGGTCCTGGCGGCTGCACTGCTCGCCGGCTGCGCTGCGCCGCGTGACAGCATCACGGTCGGCGCCATCCCCGACGACTACCGCACCAATCATCCCATCGTGATCGCCGAGCAGCCGCAGGTTCTCGACCTTCCGGTTGCGGCGAGCGAACGCGGCATGACCGAATTGCAGCGCGTGGCGCTGCAGGGCTTCTTCGCCGACTATGACCGCAGCGCGGCGCCTGTGGTGACCATACTGGTGCCCCGCGGCGCATCCAACTCGCTCGCCGCCGGCGAGGCGGGCCGCGAGTTCGCGCGCTTCGCCCAGGCGAATGGCGTTCCCCCCGGGCGTATCCTCGTCTCGTCCTACCAGTCGACGGTGGCCGGTGCGGCTGCGCCCATTCGCGTCTCCTATCTGGCGATGAAGGCACAGACGAACAGATGCGGCCGCTGGCCGGAGGACCTGGCCGACACGACCGACAACCGGCACTACGCCAATTTCGGCTGCGCCTACCAGAACAACCTCGCCGCCCAGATCGCCAATCCGGCCGATCTGCTCGGTCCGCGCCAGCAGACCGAAATCGACGCCGAACGGCGCGGGGTGGTGCTCGAAGGCTATCGCAGGGCGCCTTTCTACAATCCGGTTCCGCGCCGAGAAGTCGAATATTGATCAATCTCCGTATGGAGCATGCGAGTATGGACAACCTGGCTTACGACAGCGAGCCTGAAGGCGGCGAAACCGCACAGCCGGACCCGGCGGCCATGAGCGCATTGCGGCCGGTGCCGCGGATTTCGATCCAGGCATTCTGCGAGACCGAAGGCGTTGCCGGCCCCATCCAGCGGGCCGGCGAGGACCGCCGGATGACGAGGGCGCATCTGAAGGTGCACATGGGCGGCATCGCGACCGCAGTCGAATTCTACCAGACGGCGCCGACCCCCAACCTGATCATCCTGGAATCGCGCAACGAGCCCAAGGCGCTCCTGGAAGCGCTGCGTGAACTTTCCGAAGTGTGCGATCCAAGCACGAAGGTGGTCATCATCGGCCACTACAACGATGTCGGGCTCTACCGCGAGCTGATCCGCTCCGGCATCTCCGAATATGTCGTGGCGCCGATCTCCATGGTCGACGTCATCAGCGTGATCTCGTCCATCTTCGTCGACCCGGAGGGCGACCCGATCGGCCGGTCCATCGCCTTTGTCGGGGCGAAGGGCGGCGTGGGGTCTTCCACCATCGCCCACAACGTGGCCTGGAGCATGTCCGCGCTGTTCAGTTCGGAGGTGATGGTCGCGGATCTCGACCTCGCCTTCGGAACTGCGAATATCAATTTCGACCAGGATCCGGCGCAGGGCATCGCCGAGGCCGTCTTCTCGCCCGAGCGAATCGACGACGTCTATCTCGACCGCCTGCTGGCGCAGTGCGCTGAGCGCCTGTCGCTGCTGGCAGCGCCGTCGACGCTGGACCGCGTCTACGACTTCGACGCCGAAGCCTTCACCCAGATCATCGATACGGCGCAGCGCAACGCTCCGCTGGTCGTGCTCGACGTGCCTCACATCTGGAGCGGATGGTCGAGGAACACGCTGATGATGGCGGACGAAGTCGTCATCACCGCCACGCCGGAACTGGCCAATCTGCGCAACACCAAAAACCTGATCGACATGCTGGCGAAGCTGCGCCCCAACGATGCTGCGCCCAAGCTGGTGCTCAACCAGGTCGGGGTGCCGAAGCGGCCCGAAATCTCGGTTGCGGACTTTGCCGAACCGCTCGGGATCACGCCTATGGCCGTCATTCCCTTCGAGCCGCAGCTCTTCGGCAATGCATCCAACAATGGCCGCATGCTGGGCGAGATGGACGCCAAGAACGCCATCGTGCAGACCATCAACGAAATTTCCCATGTGCTCACCGGCCGCAGCGAGGTCAAGGCCAGGAAGAAGGCGGCCTTCGGCGACCTTCTCGGCAGGCTGAAGCTGAAGAAATGAGCACCGGGGCGAAGCGCGGGTAGACGAGAATGTTTGGCAAAAGAGGCAGCGACCAGGGCAGTCGACCCCGACCGGAGTTCCGTGCGCCGGCTGCTGCTGCGCCGTCGCCGCAGCCTGTCGTGGAAGCCCGGATCGCTGCGCCGGCGCCGCGCCGACCCGTCGACGCGCCGGCACTGGCGCCGGAGCCGCCACGCGCGCCGCGCGAGCGCAGCGAAACCTATTACGATACCAAGTCGCAGGTCTTTTCGGCGCTGATCGACACCATCGATCTGTCGCAGCTCGCCAAGCTCGATCCCGAGAGCGCGCGCGAGGAAATCCGCGACATCGTCAACGACATCATCGCGATCAAGAACTTCGTGATGTCCATCTCCGAGCAGGAGGAACTGCTCGAGGACATCTGCAACGACGTTCTGGGCTACGGCCCGCTGGAGCCGCTGCTGGCGCGCGACGACATCGCCGACATCATGGTCAACGGCGCCAAGCAGGTCTTCATCGAGGTGAACGGCAAGGTCGAGCAGACCGGCATCCGCTTCCGCGACAACCAGCAGCTTCTCAACATCTGCCAGCGCATCGTCAGCCAGGTCGGCCGCCGCGTCGACGAATCGAGCCCGATCTGCGACGCGCGCTTGCCGGACGGCAGCCGCGTCAACGTCATCGCTCCGCCTCTGGCCATCGACGGCACCGCGCTTACCATCCGCAAGTTCAAGAAGGACAAGCTCACCCTCGACCAGCTGGTGCGTTTCGGCGCGATTTCGCCGGAGGGCGCGGAGGTGCTCAAGATCATCGGGCGCGTGCGCTGCAACGTCATCATCTCGGGCGGCACCGGCTCGGGCAAGACGACACTGCTCAACTGCCTGACCAACTATGTCGACCGCGACGAGCGCGTCATCACCTGCGAGGACTCGGCCGAACTGCAATTGCAGCAGCCGCATGTGGTGCGCCTGGAAACGCGGCCGCCCAACCTGGAAGGCGAGGGCGAGGTGACCATGCGCGACCTGGTCAAGAACTGCCTGCGCATGCGCCCGGAGCGCATCATCGTGGGCGAGGTGCGCGGACCGGAAGTGTTCGATCTCTTGCAGGCCATGAACACCGGCCATGACGGCTCGATGGGCACGATCCACTCCAACAGCCCGCGCGAATGTCTGAACCGAATGGAATCGATGATTGCCATGGGCGGCTATTCGCTGCCCCAGCGCACCGTGCGCGAGATCATCGTCGGCTCTGTCGACGTCATCATCCAGGCGGCGCGCCTGCGCGACGGCTCGCGCCGCATCACCCACGTCACGGAAGTGATCGGCATGGAAGGCGACGTCATCATCACGCAGGACCTCATCCTCTACAACATCAAGGGCGAAGACGCTTCCGGCCGGCTGATCGGCGAGCACGTTTCAACCGGAATAGGGCGGCCGCATTTCTGGGACCGTGCGCGCTACTACGGCGAAGAACAGCGCCTCGCCAATGCGCTTGAAGCAATGGAAAAGCGGGCGGACTGAGAGACTGGGTGAAATGTTCGGTTTGGACCTGACGGTATTGGTGTTTATCCTGCTGGCCGGCTGCAGCGCCGGCGCGGTGGCCTACGCCTTCCTGTTCAAGTCCCTGGAGAACGAAAAGAAGGCCGACCGGCGGCTGCAGACGGTCAAATATGCCGAGACCGACCGCTCCGTGGTCAAGGCGGCGCGCGACAAGGCGAACGAGGCCAGCAGGCGCCGCAAGTCCATCCAGGATTCCCTGAAGGAGCTGGACGAGAAACAGAAGGCGAGCGACCGTAACACCAGGAAGCCGCCGCTGCGCGCGCAGCTTCGGCAGGCCGGCCTGCAAGTGACGGTCGAACGGTTCTATGCCTACTCGGCAATCTGCGGCGTGGCGCTGTCCGTTTTCGCCTTTATACTGGGCGCGCCGTTGTTGCTGCTTCCGGGCGTGCTCATAGCAGGCATCTTCGGCGTCCCGCGCTGGTTCGTGGCCTTCAAGCGCGCGCGGCGGGTCAAGGCTTTCCTCAACGAGTTTCCCAACGCGCTCGATGTCATCGTTCGCGCCGTGAAGTCGGGCCTGCCGCTCAACGACGCCGTCCGCCTCATCGCGGTCGAGGCCCCCGAGCCGGTCAAGACCGAGTTCCGCCGCATCGTTGAGGCCCAGCAGGTCGGCCTCTCCATTCCGGACGCTGCCATGCGCATGACGGAGACGATGCCGTGCTCGGAGGCCGGCTTCTTCGGCATCGTCATCCAGATTCAGAGCCAGGCCGGCGGCAACCTTTCCGAGGCGCTGGGCAACCTGTCGCGCGTGCTACGCGACCGCAAGAAAATGAAGGCCAAGGTGCAGGCCCTTTCCATGGAAGCCAAGGCATCGGCCATGATCATCGGCGCATTGCCGTTCATCGTCGCCTTCCTCGTCTATCTTTCCAGCCCGGCCTACATCATGCCGCTGTTTACCACCAGCACCGGGCACCTCATTCTGGGAATTTCCGGCGTGTGGATGTCGATCGGCATTTTCGTGATGCGCAAGATGATGAATTTCGAGGTCTAGGCCATGACCGATCATGTAGCCAAAGCCGTCACCGACCCGTCCTTCCTGATTGCGCTGCTGGTCGGCATCGCCGTCTTCGCCACCGTTTTCACGGTGTTGCCGGCGCTGGGGGGCAATTCGCTGAAGTCGCGCATGAAGGCGGTGGCGCTGGAGCGCGACGAACTGCGCGCCAGGCAGCGCGCTCGCCTTGCCGCGGAGGCCGACCGCCGCCGCGGCCTGCGCGAGGAACATTCCGTGGGCATGCGCAAGATCGTCGAGCGCCTCGACCTGAAACGCGCCCTGGTGGACGAAGGGACGCTGAACCAACTGAAGATCGCCGGCTTTCGCGGCCAGAACCCGCTGACGAGGTTCCTGTTCTTCCGCCTCGTGCTGCCGTTCGTGGGCTTTGCGGTGGCGGGGTTCTATGTTCTCTTTCTCGGCGGGCTGGCCGAGCAGCCGGGCTTCGTGAAGCTGTTCGTCTGCATCCTTGCGGGCTATGCCGGTTTCTACGCGCCGGTGCTCTATGTCAGCAACCGCGCAACCAAGCGCAAGCAGTCAATACAATTGGCCTGGCCCGATGCGCTCGACCTGATGCTGATCTGCGTCGAGTCGGGCATGTCGATCGAGGCGGCGGTGCGCAGGGTGGCCGACGAGATCGGCTCGCAATCGGTCGAGCTTGCCGAGGAACTCATCCTGACCAATGCCGAGCTGTCATACCTGCAGGAGCGCCGGCAGGCCTATGAGAACCTGTCGAACCGCACCGGCCTGGAAGCGGTCAAGTCCGTGGCGCAGGCGCTGATCCAGGCCGAACGCTACGGCACGCCGGTGGCCAGCGCGCTGCGGGTGCTGGCCAATGAAAGCCGCGAGATGCGCATGAACGCTGCCGAGAAAAAGGCGGCGGCGCTGCCGCCCAAGCTCACCGTGCCGATGATCCTGTTCTTCTTGCCCGTCCTGTTCGCGGTGATCCTCGGGCCGGCCGGCATCCAGGTCAGCGAGCGCGGGATTTTCTGAGAACGGCGCTTAAGAAAAGACCGCACGGATGGCTCCGCGCGGCTTGCATCGTCGAAATGCGGTGTGGGCGCGTCCGGCGTCAGTTCACGCTGGTGGCGGGCGCCTTCTTGTCCTGGCCCTTGAGCTGGCTCCAGGCGTTCTGCTGGGCAAGCATGCCGCGCAGATAGGCGACATTGGCCTGCGCCTGTTCGGGCGAAAGCTCGCGAGTGGCGATCTGCTCGGCCTCGTCGAACCGGCCTTGCAGGCCCACCACCAACGCCAGGTTTTGCCGCACGCGGCTGTCGGCACCCGGTGCACCTGCCGCCGAGCGCATATAGGTCTCGGCGCTCCTCAGGTCGCCTTCCAGCAGGTAGGACATGCCCAGATTGGACAGGACCGAGGGCTCGTTCGGCTTTATGTCCAGCGCCTTGCGATAGAGCTGCCGCGCCTCCTGCGTCTGGCCGAGCTGGTCGAGGATCGCGCCTTCGGCGGAAGCGAGCTTCCAGTCGGGATACTCCGGGGTCTGCGCGCGCCGCACGGCGTCCAGCGCCGGCTCGAACTGGCCCGCGGCCGCAAGCGATTTGCCATAGGCGGCCAACACCTCGCGGTCCTTTGGCAGGGCAATGGCCAGCTTGCGCATGACCGCCAGCGCCTGGTCGGTCTGGCCGTTCATCTGCAGCACGCTGGCGTAGCGCAGCGCCGTCGGCTTGTCGTTGGGGTTTCGCGCATAGACCTTGCCGAGTGAAGCCGCCGCGCTGTTGAGCTCGCCGGCCGACATGGCATCCACCGGCTTGCTGGACGCGGCCGAGATCGAGCCGGTCGTGGTCTTGTCGGTAGCGCAGCCAGAGACGCCCGCCGCGAGCGCCAGCATCAAGGCTGCCATCACAGTTCGTTTCCCGGTTGCGTTCCCCATGCGTTTGGTCAACATCGACGCCAGCTCTCCAGATGCCACAGCCCTTGCCGGCTGCTTTTGTCTTGGAGAAATATTCTGTTAACCCTAACGGAAGGTTAAGGCGCCCGCTGGCGCCGCAGCATTCCAAACCACCCGAGGAAACCAGCATGCCGCTCGTCGTCACCGATCAGAAGCCGAAACAGTCCCGACCGGTTCATCTCATCGCCAAGGACGGTCTCGACGGCGCCGGGCTCGATGCCGCGGCGGTTGCCTGGGCAAAGCAGAACGGCTTTTCGGGCGAGGCCGGGCGCACGCTGGTGCTGCCGGGCGCCGACGGCTCGGTTGCCGGCGCGCTGTTCGGCCTCGGCAATGGCGGGGAGGGGAACGGTGCGCTGGTCCTCGGCGCCCTGGCCCGCAGCCTTCCCGAAGGCGACTGGCATTTCGCCGAGACGCCGGCCAGGCCGGCACTCGCCGCGCTCGGCCTGATGCTGGGCGGCTACGTCTTCACCCGCTACGGCAAGAAGCCCGGCAAGGACCTGCGCTTCTCGCTGCCCGAGGGCGCAGACCGTGCCGAGGTGGAGCGCGTCGCCGACGCAGTCTTCATGGTCCGCGATCTCGTCAACACGCCCACCAGCGACATGGGCCCCGATGCGCTCGAGGCGGCGGTGCGCAAGCTCGCCGAGCAGCACAAGGCCGAGGTCGAGGTGACGGAGGGCGACGACCTGCTCAAGCGGAACTTCCCGATGATCCATGCCGTGGGCCGCGCCTCGGCGACTGCGCCGCGCCTGATCGACATGGTCTGGGGCAGGAAGGACGCGCCCAAGGTGACGCTGGTGGGCAAGGGCGTGTGCTTCGACACTGGCGGGCTCGACATCAAGCCGGCCAGCGGCATGCTGCTCATGAAGAAGGACATGGGCGGCGCGGCCAACGTGTTGGGCCTGGCCTCCATGATCATGGCCGCCGACCTGCCGGTGCGGCTGCGCGTGCTGATCCCGGCGGTGGAAAATTCCATCTCCGCCAACGCCTTCCGCCCCGGCGACGTGCTGCAGAGCCGCAAGGGCCTGACCGTCGAGATCGGCAACACCGATGCCGAAGGCCGGCTGATCCTCGCCGATGCGCTGGCGCTGGCCGACGAGGAGGCGCCGGAAATGCTCATCGACATGGCGACGCTGACGGGTGCCGCCCGCGTGGCTCTCGGCCCCGACCTGCCGCCCTTCTACACCGGCGACGACGCGCTGGCTTCCGATCTCGCGACGGCGGCGGTCGAGGTCGAGGACCCGGTCTGGCGCATGCCGCTGTGGAAGCCCTACGACGCCAAGCTTTCCTCCAAGGTGGCCGACGTCAACAACGTCACCACCGACGGTTTTGCGGGCTCCATCACCGCGGCACTTTTCCTGCAGCGCTTCGTCGAAAAGGCCAGGAGTTGGGCGCATTTCGACATCTTTGCCTGGAACCCCAACGAGCGTCCGCATGGGCCCGTGGGCGGCGAGGCGCAGGCGATCCGCGCGCTGGCACAGGTGATTGCGGCCCGCTTCGGATGACGTCGCGTCTGCAGGGACTGAAACGGAACCGAAACGTTTTCGGGGTATTGTCGGGCGCATGGCAGTCCATTTGCGTCCCAGTCAGGCCCTGCGACTTTGGCAACAGGTTTCCCTTGCCGAAGTTCGCGACGACGCGCCCGACCTGAGCACGCGGCAGATGGCGATCCTCCTCACCATCTATCTCGACCCGCCTCCGCACACGGTGCGGGGGCTGGCGGCCAAGCTCAAGGTCACAAAGCCGGTGATCACCCGCGCGCTCGACACGATGGGCGCGCTGAAGCTGGTGTCGCGCCACCGCGACGAGCTCGACAAGCGCAACGTGCTCATCAAGCGCACCGTGGAAGGGGCGCTCTATGTCGAGCGCTTCGGCGATGCTATCATCGCCAAAGCCACGGAGTTGCCGATTTGACCGCCCACGACGCCCGCCTGCATGCCTTCCGTCCCGATCTTGCCGACGCCCGGCTGAAGGGCGAGGTTTCCGCCGACCGTTTCGTCACCGGCCGCCCTGCGCGCATCACCGCCCCGGTGGCCGACGTGAAGAAGGCGCCGCGGGCCGATTCCGGCATCGACACTCAGCTTATCCACGGCGACGACGTGCTGGTGTTCGATGAGACGCCGGGCTGGGCCTGGGTGCAATGCGAGCGCGACGGCTATGTCGGCTATGTCGCGCAAGCGCATATCGGCCCGCGCGAGCATGCGCCGACCCACCGGGTGGTGGCGCCGCGCAGCTTCGTCTATCCCGGGGCCGACCTGCGCTTTGCCCGCGCCGGCGAGCTTTCCATGGGCTCGCTGGTGACTGTGGTCGGCCAAGCCGAGACGCGCGGCACGGCCTACGCGCTGCTGCCTTCGGGCCAAGCCGTCATCGCCGGGCATCTGGCGCCATTGGAGACGGCGGCCGACGATTTCGTCACGGTGGCCGAGACGCTCATCAACACGCCTTACCTGTGGGGCGGGGTGTCGGGCTTCGGCATCGACTGCTCTGGCCTGGTGCAGCTTGCCATGCTGATGGCGGGCCGGAACGTGCTGCGCGATTCCGACATGCAGGAGGCGGGGCTCGGCGAAAGGATCGTTCCGGGCCCGGAGTTTTCCGGCCTCAGGCGCGGCGACCTGGTGTTCTGGAAAGGCCACGTCGCCATCATGACCGACGCCGACAACATGATCCACGCCAACGGGCACACCATGATGGTTTCGCGCGAGGGCCTTCGCGGCGCGATCGACCGCATCGGCTATCTTTATGGGGGGCCGACGACGTTCCGGCGGCCGTGAGGCGCGGGCGCGCTTCATCCCTCGCTTCTTGTCCATGGGCTTGGTAACGGCGCCTTCGCACCGTTCGTGTTATCTACTCCTCAAAGCGGCTCGTGGAGTCACGATCGCGCTCGTATCGTCTGGTGAGCGGGAACGGCGGCAACCAGGACTCGCGACGGACGGTCCAGAGTTCGTAGGTCGGCGTCAGTTGGTCCGGGGCATCCAGCGATCCCAGGTTCACCTCGATTTCGTCTGCCGTGCGCGCGAAAACGGACGAGCCGCAGCGGGGACAGAAATGCCGGCCAGCGTAGTCGCTTGTTTCGCCTTCAGTCGTCACCGCATCCTGCGGGAATATCGCGGAAGCGTGAAACAGGGCCCCATGATGCTTGCGGCAGTCCAGGCAGTGACAAAGGCCGACCCGGTATGGGAGACCCGTCGCCACGATTCGGACATTGCCGCAAAGGCAACCGCCGGTGAAACGGTCCATGCTGCGTATCCTCCGTAATCAGGCGGTCGGCCTCGCCACCTGCAATGCGGCAGCGAGGAACCTCACTCCTGCGATGCAGCCGTCAATACCCTGCCGCGCGGTCCACCACATATTGCAGCTTCTCGCCGCGCTCGAAGGCGTCCATCTGCTGGAGCATCGGCGGCACGAGGTGCTCGGGATCGGATGTGGCGGCCGCATGCGGTGTGACGAACACCTTCGGGTGCGACCACATCGGGCTGGTGCGCGGCAGCGGCTCGATCTCGAACACGTCGAGGCTGGCTTCCGTCAGCGTGCCGTCGTCCAGCGCGCGCAGGATGTCGGCGTCCTTCTGCAGCTTGCCGCGACCGGCATTGATCAGCACCGCCCCGCCAAGGGCGTTGCGCCGGCGCAGGTGGCGCAGCAGGTCATAGTTGACGATGCCTTCCGTGGCCGCCGTGTGCGGCAACAGCACCACCAGAATGTCGGTGGCGTTGAGGAAGGGCAGCAGGCCCTGGTCGCCATGGAAGGTGGCCACGCCTTCCATGGGCCGGTCGGTGCGGCCCCAGCCATTGACCCGAAAGCCGAGCCCCAGCAGCGCCTTGGCCGCGGCCCGGCCGAGCTGGCCGAGCCCCATGATGCCGACGGAAACGTCCTCGGCCGGCCGCTGAGGCGGCTCGTGCCAGAGCCTGTTCTGCTGCTGGGCGCGGTAGAGCGCGCCCTGGCGGTGATGGTCGAGCACGCGCCAGACGACATATTCGGTCATGTGGCGGGTGAGGTTTTCCGCTACCACGCGCACGATCGGCACATCGGGCAGGCCGGGATCGTTGAAGAGGTGGTCGACGCCGGCGCCTATGGAGAAGATGGCGCGCAGGTTGGGCAGTTTTGCGAGGATGTTGGGCGGCTGCTTCCACACCACCGCATAGGTGATGCTCGGGTCCTCCGCGCTGTCGGGCCTCAGCACCACCTCGCGGTTTGCCGACAGAAGCTCCTGCCAGCGTTGCGGGTTGAACCCGGTGACAGATAGCAAGATACGGCCCTTCTCCATGCCGCGCCTCCCCTTTTTGCTTGCTCTATTCGCTGACGACGCCCGCCGGCGCCGTTTCGATGCGGAACGCGGCCGATATCAGCGCGCGCGTGTAATCCGTCTGCGGATTTTCAAAAATCTGCCGCGACGGGCCCGCCTCCACCACCTTGCCGTTGCGCATGACGATGACGTCGTTTGCGAGCGCGCGGACTACCTTGAGGTCGTGGCTGATGAACAGATAGGCGAGCTCGTGCCGGGCCTGCAGGTTGCGCAGCAGGTCGACCACCTGCGCCTGCACACTCATGTCGAGCGCCGAGGTGGGCTCGTCGAGCATGACGAAGCGGGGTTTCAGCACCATGGCGCGGGCAATCGCGATGCGCTGGCGCTGGCCGCCGGAGAATTCGTGCGGGTAGCGGAAGCGCGTCGACGGATCGAGCCCGACCTCGTTGAGCACTGCCACGACTTCGGCGTCGCGCTCGGCTTCCGAGAGTTTTGGCGCGTGGATCTTCAGCCCTTCCTCGATGATCTCGGCCACCGACATGCGCGGGCTGAGCGAGCCGAACGGGTCCTGGAACACGATCTGCAAATGGCTGCGCAGCGGCCGCATCTCGTTGAAGGACAGGGTGTTGATGTCGCGCCCCTCGAACTGGATCTGCCCGGTGGAAGAGATCATGCGCGAAAGCGCCAGCCCCAGCGTGGTCTTGCCCGAACCCGATTCGCCCACCACGCCCACGGTCTGGCCGGCGCGCACGGTGAGGTCGATGCCGTCCACGGCCTTCACATGGTCGACGGTCTTGCGGAAGAAGCCCTGCTTGATCGGGAACCAGACCTTGACGTCCTTGCCGGAGATGACGGTGCGGGCCGCGGCATCGGCTGCCGGCGGCTTGCCCTTGGGCTCGGCCGCGAGCAGGTGGCGCGTGTATTCGTGCTGCGGGTTGGTGAATATCTCCTCGGTCGGGCCGGCCTCGACGATCTTGCCCTTGGTCATTACGCAGACGCGATCGGCGATGCGCCGCACGATGCCGAGGTCGTGGGTGATGAACAGCATCGACATGCCGGTGCGCTGCTTGAGCTTGTCGAGCAGTTCCAGGATCTGCGCCTGGACGGTGACGTCGAGCGCCGTGGTGGGCTCGTCGGCGATCAGGAGTTCGGGCTGGTTGGCGAGCGCCATGGCAATCATGACGCGCTGGCGCTGGCCGCCGGAAAGCTGGTGCGGATAAGCGTCGAGCCGCTTTTGCGGGTCGCGGATGCCGACCTCAGTGAGAAGCTCAAGCGTGCGCTCCTGCGCCTGTTTCAGGCTTACCAGCTGGTGCAGCCGCAGCACCTCGATGATCTGCTGCGAGATTGTGTGGAGCGGGTTGAGCGAGGTCATCGGCTCCTGGAAGATCATGGTGATCTTGCCGCCGCGCACCTGGCGCAGTTCCTTTTCGCTGAGTGCGAGCAGGTTCTGGCCATGGAACTGGATCTCGCCGGACGGATGGCTGGCGGCGGGGTAGGGCAGGAGCTTCAGCACCGACAGCGCCGACACTGACTTGCCCGAGCCCGATTCGCCGACGAGCGCCACGGTCTCGCCCTTGCCGATGTCGAAGGAGATGCGGTCGACGGAGGACTGCACCTTGCCGCCGTTGGAAAAGGCGACCGAGAGATCGCGGACGGAAAGCAGCGTGCTCAAAGGGCGGCCTCAATGTCGGTCAGGCGGAAGTCGTCGCCCTTGAAGAGAAGCGGCTCCCCCTTTGCTTTCGCGAGGGCGTAAGCGAAACAATCTCCGAGGTTCAGCCTTGCCGGATGGTTGCCCTTGCCAAATTTCTTGTATGCTTCGCGAGCCATCTGAGCCTGCTCGGCTGAAACCGGCGCGATCTGGATTGCGGCGACCTCGAACAACTCGTCGAACTTGCGCGACTTGGATTCGGATTTCAGTTGATCGACGCGGACCGCCGCTTCGACAAAATTCATTGGCGACATCAGGGGAGGTTTAGGTGCTGTCGCCAGCGCGTCTTGCATCTCGGGCCCTTCCGGTTCGTCAAACAGGATGGCCAACACTGCCGAGGCATCGATGATCACTTCGGCAGCCCCCATTCATCGTAAAGGTCGGAATGATCGCTGGTGACGCCTTCCGGCACCGGACCAAAGCTGTCGACGATCTGTCGGATCCGCCGCTTGCGCTCGGCCACGTCGCGTTCCCAGTGCAGACGGGCGAGTTCGGCTTCCAGCGCCTGCTCCACGACCGCCGTCATGCTTTGCCCGGTCTCGTCGGCAAGCTGTCGGGCGAGCCGTTGTGCCTTCTCGCTCTTGATGTTCATGCCCATGCCGGCCTCCATGGTAGAAATCCGGCGAGATTATACCATTTCCGGCCGCTCATCGGAACGTCTTCCGCGGGTCGAAGGCGTCGCGAGTGGCCTCGCCGATGAAGATCAGCAGCGACAGCATGATCGAGATGACCAGGAAGCCGGAGAAGCCGAGCCAGGGGGCGTTGAGGTTGCGCTGGCCCTGCTTGAGCAACTCGCCCAGGGAGGCCGAGCCGGGCGGCAGGCCGAAGCCGAGGAAGTCGAGCGATGTCAGCGTGCCGATCGAGCCGTTGAGGATGAAGGGCAGGAAGGTCAGCGTCGCCACCATTGCGTTGGGCAAAAGGTGGCGGATCATGATGGTGCGGTTGGGCACGCCGAGCGCGCGCGCGGCATTCACGTATTCGAAATTGCGCGCGCGCAAGAACTCGGCGCGCACCACGCCGACGAAGGCCACCCAGGAGAACAAAAGCATGATGCCGAGCAGGATGAAGAAGCCCGGTGGCAGGATGGCCGAGATGATGAGCAGCAGGTAGAGGACAGGGATGGCCGACCAGATCTCGATGAAGCGCTGGAACAGAAGGTCGGTCCAGCCGCCGAAATAGCCCTGGATGGCGCCGGCGCTGACGCCGATGAGAGCCGAGCCCGCGGTGAGGATCAGGCCGAACAGCACCGAGACGCGGAAGCCGTAGATGACGCGCGCCAGCACATCGCGGGCCTGGTCGTCGGTGCCGAGCCAGTTCCAGTTGCCGATGGTGCAGTTCTCGTCATTGACGCCCTGCGGATAGCGCTGGCAGCGCACCTCCTTGGAATACATCCAGGAGGGCTTTGCGGGGGCTGCTTCCGGGATCTCGTTGTTGACGGTGCGGTAGCTGTAGCGGATCGGCGGCCAGATCAGCCAGCCATGGGCCTTGATCTCGTCGCTGATGACCGGGTCGCGATAGTCGGTGACTGCGTAGAAGCCGCCGAATTTCTCTTCCGGATAATCTACCAGAACCGGAAACAGGATCTCGCCCTTGTAGGAGGCGATGAGCGGCCGGTCGTTGGCGATGAACTCGGAAAACAGCGACAGCACGAACAGGACTAGGAAGATCCAGAGCGACCAGTAGCCGCGCCGGTTGGCCTTGAAGCTGGCCCAGCGGCGCTGGTTGAGCGGCGACAGCCAGGGCCGCGGCGCCTGGCGGGGCGGGGCTTCGGCGACGGTTGCCATCACACGTCCCTCCGCTCGAAGTCGATGCGCGGATCGATCCAGGTGTACATGAGGTCGGAGATCAGGCTGACGAACAGACCGATCAGCGAGAAGATATAGAGGTTGGCGAACACGACCGGATAGTCGCGGTCGAGGATCGACTTGTAGCCGAGCAGGCCCAGCCCATCGAGCGAGAAGATGTTCTCGATCAGCAGCGAGCCGGTGAAGAAGGCCGAGATGAAGGCGCCCGGGAAGCCGGCGATGACGATGAGCATGGCGTTGCGGAAGACGTGGCCATAGAGCACCTGCCGCTCCGTCAGGCCCTTGGCGCGCGCGGTGACGACATATTGCTTGCGGATCTCGTCTAGGAAGGAATTCTTCGTCAAGAGCGTGGTGGTGGCGAAGGCCGAGAGAACCAGTGCGGTCAACGGCAGGGTGATGTGCCAGAAATAGTCGAGGATGCGCGCCGGCCACGACAATTGCTCCCAATTTTCGGAGGTGAGCCCCCGCAGCGGGAACCAGTCGAAGAAAGAGCCGCCGGCAAACAGCACCATCAGCAGGATGGCGAACAGGAAGCCGGGAATCGCGTAGCCGATGATGACGATGGCGCTGGTCCAGGTGTCGAAGGGCGAGCCGTCCTTCACCGCCTTGCGAATGCCAAGCGGTATCGAGATCAGGTAGGACAGCAGCGTCACCCACAGCCCGATCGAGATCGAAACCGGCATCTTCTCGATGATGAGGTCGAGCACGCTGATGTCGCGGAAATAGCTCTGCCCGAAGTCGAAGCGGGCATAGTTCCACAGCATCATGAAGAAGCGCTCGAGCGGCGGCTTGTCGAAGCCGAACTGCTTTTCCAGCTTGGCGATGAATTCCGGGTCCAGGCCCTGGGCGCCGCGATATTTCGACGAGGCCACGCCGCCGGCGTCGAAGTTGGTCACGCCCGCCTCGCCACCGCCGCCGCCGGAAATGCGCTCCGTCGAATCGCCGCCTTGTC
Source organism: Mesorhizobium sp. KR2-14 (assembly GCF_040049255.1). Classification (NCBI taxonomy): domain Bacteria; kingdom Pseudomonadati; phylum Pseudomonadota; class Alphaproteobacteria; order Hyphomicrobiales; family Phyllobacteriaceae; genus Mesorhizobium; species Mesorhizobium sp. KR2-14. The sequence goes on from NZ_JBDZDR010000003.1 coordinate 599,341, forward strand.
CGGTCAGCCTGGCGACGACCTGCTCCACCGGGCCGCCCGGCGCAAACTGGACGACGGCGAAGGAGATCGCCATGACACCGAAAAGGGTCGGGATCATCAGGAGAATGCGGCGCAGGATATAGGCGCCCATCAGGCAGTTACCTCGATTGCAAATGTGATGCCGCGATCGTCAAGCTTTGCCAATTACCGCCGCCTTGTCCTTGTCGAACCACCATAGCGCTTCGACGGGAAAGCCGAAATCGGGTTTGGGTTCCTTGAAGCCGAACATATCCCAGAACGCTGCCCGGTGATTCGGAAGATACCAGTTTGGAATCCAGTCCTGCCGCGCGCGCAAGACCCGGTCCAGGGTGCGCAGCGCCGTGGTGAGGCTATCGCGGCTGTCGGCGCGGCCGGCGGCCTCCACCAGCGCGTCCACCGCCGGATCGGCGATGCCGGGGAGATTCCGGGAGCCCGGCAGCGTGGCCGAGCGCGAATGGAACAGCCCCTCGATCTCGTCGCGCGACGGCGTGGCGGCAAAGGACAGCGCCATGCTGATGACGTCGAAGTCGAACTCGACCTGGCGGGCGGTGTACTGCGCCGAATCGACCAGGCGGATCGACGCGTCGATGCCGATGGCCCTCATGTTCTCGACCCAAGGGGAATCGATGCGAACAAAGGCATCGTCGTTGACGAGGATCTCCAGCGCCAGCGGCTCGCCCTTGTCGTTCTGGACGAACTGGCCATTGCGCTTCCAGCCCGCCTCGGCGAGAAGCTTCGCGGCCGCGCCCAAAAGCTTGCGGTCGCGCCCCGAACCGTCGGACACCGGCTGCATGACCGCCTCGCCGAAGGCCTCGTCGGGAATCTGGCCGCGCAGCGGTTCGAGCAGAGCGAGTTCCTCAGGCGAGGGCAGGCCTTCGGCCCGGTAGGCCGAGCGCTCGAAGCAGGACTGCGAACGTTCATAGGAATCATAGAACAGGTTGCGCCGCGCCCATTCGAAATCGAAGCACATGCCGATGGCGCGGCGCACGCGCGCATCGCGGAAACGCTCGCGCCGCTGGTTGATGGCGGTGGCCTGCATGACCGGCCGTTTCTCGGCCGGGAACTCGCGCTTGACGACCTTGCCCTCCTTGAGGGCTGGAAAGTCGTAGCCGGTCGCCCAGACGCGGGCGGTGAACTCCTGCCGGAACAGCACGTCGCCCTTCTTGAAGGCTTCGAAGCCGGCCTGGCGGTCGCGGTAGAACTCGATGCGGATGCGGTCGAAATTGTAGAGGCCGCGGCTGACGGGCAGGTCGCGTGCCCAGTAGTCCTCGACACGCTCATATTCGATGGTCTGGCCGGCGACCACGCGGCCGACCTTGTAAGGCCCCGAGCCCAGCGGCGCCTTCATGCCGCCGGTGGTGAAGCCGTTGGCCTCGAAATAGGCCTTCGACACTATCGGGAAACCGGCAACGTCGAGAACGGTGCGCGCCGACTGCTTGCCCGAAAAGGTCAGGCGGAAGGTATGCGCATCGGCCGCGACGGCCTCGGTCATCTGTGAGAGCGGCAGGAGCAGGCTGGGGTGGCCGTCCTTTTTGAACTGGCTAAAGGAATAGGCAACGTCCTGCGCCGTCAGGGGCGAGCCGTCATGGAAGCGGGCTTCGGGCCGCAGCGAAAACTCGACGGTGTTGCGGTCGTCGGAGATGGTCACGCTTTCGGCCAGCAGCCCGTAGAGGGCATCCGGCTCGTCGAGCGCGCTGGCCATCAGCGAATCGAAGCACATCTCCATGCGCGGCGGCGCGTCGCCCTTGGCCACGAAGGTGTTTAGCGTGTTGAAGGTGAGCGGGTTCTGGTTGAACACCCAGTTGGGCGGCGAGAAGATGAAGGTCCCGCCCTTGGGCGCATCCGCGTTGACATAGTCGAACTGTTTGAAGTCGGCCGGATATTTCAGGTCGCCGAAGGCAGACAGCCCGTGCAGCCTGGTGCCCGTTGGCGCGGCCGCGAAGGCTGCGCCCGGCAGCAGGGCCGCAGCCGAGCCAAGGGCCAGGAACTCGCGCCGCGAGAGCAGGGGGCCTTCCATCAGTCGGCGCTCTTGTAGTTGGTCGCGAGCGCCTTTTCCTTCTCGGGATCGACCCACCAGGAATCGATGTCGGCGCCGGTATATTCCGGCTGCTTCTCGGGCATGCCGAACTTGTTCCAGTAGGCGATCCACTGCTTGGGCCGGTGCCACTGCGGGATCATGTAGTAGTTCCACAACAGCACGCGGTCGAGCGCGTGGGTGGCGGCTACGAGATCTTCGCGGTCGGTGGCGAAGATGATGCGCTCGACCAGCGCGTCGACCACGGGGTTCTTGATGCCCATCAGGTTGCGCGAGCCGGGCGTGTCGGCGGCCTTGGAACTCCAGTAGTCGCGCTGCTCGTTGCCGGGCGAGGTGGACTGGTTGAGAACGGTGGTGTCGGCGTCGAAATCGAAATTGTTGACGCGGTTGATGTATTGGCTGGTGTCGACCATGCGCAGCGAGGCGTCGATGCCGATCTTGCGCAGCGTGTTGATGAAGGATGAGGCGATCACCTCGTCGGTGGGGCCGCTGCCCAGGAACTCGATCTTGAACTGCTCGCCCTTGTCGTTAAGCATCCTGCCGTTGTTGATCTTCCAGCCGGCCTCGGCGAACAGTCCCACGGCCTGGCGCAGATACTGCCGCTCGGACTGTGGCGTATCGTAGACCGGCAGCTTGAATTCCTGCGTGAACAGCTCGGGCGGCAGCTGGTCCCTGAAGGGCTCGAGTATTTCCAGTTCCTTGCCGCTGGGCAGCCCGCTGGATGCAAGCTCGCTTCCTACGAAGAAGCTGCTGGTGCGGGTGTACTGGCCGAAGAACAGGGTGCGGTTCATCGATTCGAAGTCGAAGGCCAGCGTCAGCGCCTCGCGCACGCGGCGGTCCTGGAACTGCGGCCGGCGCAGGTTGAGCGCGAAGCCCTGCATGAACACGTTGGCAGTGCTGGGAAACTCCTTCTTCAGCACCGCGCCCGACTTGACGGCCGGGAAGTTGTATTCGGTCATCCAGCGCCGCGAACTGTTTTCGGCCCGCACGTCCTGGTAGCCGCCCTTGGTGAAGGCCTGCCAGGCTGCGTTGTCGTCGCGGATATAGGTGTAGCGCTTGCGGTCGACATTGTTGCGGCCGACATTGACGCCGAGATTGGCCGACCAATGGTCGGGCACGCGCGCCCAGACGATTTCCGAGCCCGGCTTGAAGCTCTCTATCTTGTAGGCGCCGGAGCCAAGCGGCGGCTCCAGCGTCGGGCGGGTCACGTCGCGCTTCTTGCCGTTGTTGTCGGTGCCTTCCCACCAGTGCTGGGGAAGCACCACCAGGTCGCCCAGGATCTTGGGTAGTTCGCGATTGCCCTTCTGGTCGAAGCGGAATTCGACCTCGCGGTCGCCCACCGCCACCGCCTCGGTGACGTTGGCGTAATAGCGGTTGTAGCGCGGGCTGTTGGCCTTGAGCGTGTTGAACGACCAGATGACATCGTCCACGGTGATGGGGGTGCCGTCGTGCCATCTGGCGTGCGGGTCGAGGCGGTAGGTGGCCGAGGAGAAATCGTCCGGATACTTGAAGGCTTCCGCGATCATCGGATGGCTGACGCTGGGCTCGTCGAGCGACTGCTCCATCAGCGTCTCATAGAGCAGGCCGCCGCCGAATTCCGAAAAGCCGGCCGCCGGCGCGCCCTGGACAACGTAGGGATTGAAGCTGTCATAGGTGCCGGTGACGACCGACTTCAGCGTGCCGCCCTTGGGCGCGTTGGGGTTGACATGGTCGTAGCGCGTGAAGGCTTCGCCATATCTGGAAGGGGCGCCGAGGCTGGAGGAGGTGCGCCATTCGTCGGCCGACGCCGAAAGAAGACTCGCCGCAAGAAGGGCCGGCACGAGGCCGAATCTACCGATCGTTTGCGCCAGGCCCGCCATCATCGCCAACCTCATCCTCCGTCGCCGGGTCCGTCCGGGTGCCGCGGGCAAGCCGCTTTTTCAATATCGGCCAGGACATGCGGAAAGCCTAATAAAAAAGCCGGGCGGAACCCGGCTTTTTCATGATCTTGCGATGATTAATTCGTTACTGCGCCGGCGCCGGCTGGGCTGCGCCGCCTTCGGCGGGAGCTGCGGGAGCCTCCGGGGCAGCGGGAGCAGCACCCTCGGCCGGAGCGGCAGGCGCGGCACCTTCGGCCGGAGCAGCCGGGGCAGCGCCAGCCTCAGGCAGCGGCGCCGGATTGTCCGACAGCGTGCGCAGATAGGCGATCAGGTTGGCGCGCTCGTCGTCCTTCTTGATGCCGGCAAAGCCCATGGCCGTGCCCTTCACATAGCCCTTGGGCGAGGTGAGGAAGTGGTTCAGGTGGTCGTAGTCCCAGTGGACGGTGCCGCCCTGCGCGAAGTCCTTCATGCCGGCCGAATAGGAAAAGCCAGCGTGACCAGCGATCGGACGGTTGACGATGTCCCACAGATCCGGACCGACCTTGTTGGGGCCGCCCTTTTCGCCCGAGTGGCAGGCCGTGCACTTCTTGAACACGGCTTCGCCGGCCTTGGCATCGGCATGCGCCAGAAGTTCGGCGATCGGCTTGGCCTGCTCGGCAGCGCCGCCGCCGGCTGCGGTCGGCTCGGCTTCCGCGGCTTCAATGGCGTAGCCGGGCTTCTCAGGAACGGGCGAAGCGAAGATCGCTTCCGAGGCGATCGAGATGGAGAAAACTACGAAAACGGTGCCCAGAAGGCCGCCGAGAATCTTGTTAAATTCGAATGAGTCCATTCGCCCCTGGCTCCTTGACAGGCCGGAAACGGAAAACCAGGTCTCCGGCCGCCGACGTATTGTCCCCCCACCGACCTCGGCCGGCAGAATTCGGCGGAAACTAGGTCTTTTGCTTGTCGGTTGCAACACCTATAAGGGCGGCTTCAGTGAGACGTTTTGCCACTTTCCACCGTTGCCTTTAGTTGATCGTCTGAAAAATCATGTCGCAACTCATCCTCATTCCCGCGCGCCTTCGCGCCACGCGCCTGCCGGGAAAGCCGCTTGCCGATATTTGTGGCCTGCCCATGATCGTGCATGTGGCAGAGCGTGCGCGACAGAGCGGCATTGGCCGCGTGGTGGTGGCCACCGACGCGGCGGAAATCGCCGAGGCCGTGCGTGCCCATGGCCACGAGGCGGTGATGACGCGGGCCGACCACGAATCAGGGTCGGACCGCATTTTCGAGGCGCTGACCACGCTTGATCCCGCCGGTTCGGTCGAAACCGTGATCAATGTGCAAGGCGACCTGCCGACCATCGACCCCGAGACGATCCGCGCCGCGCTGCGCCCGTTCAGCGAACCCGCCGTCGACATCGCCACGCTGGGCGTGGAGATCGAGCGCGAGGAGGAAAAGACCAATCCGAACGTGGTGAAGATCGTAGGCTCGCCGCTGTCGGACACCCGGCTGCGCGCGCTCTATTTCACCCGCGCCACCGCGCCGTGGGGCGAGGGGCCGCTCTATCACCATATCGGGCTCTACGCCTATCGCCGCGCCGCGCTGGAGCGCTTCGTGACGCTCAAGCCCTCGGCGCTCGAAAAGCGCGAGCGGCTGGAACAGTTGCGCGCGCTGGAGGCGGGCATGCGCATCGACGCCGAAATCGTGACCACCGTCCCGCTGGGCGTCGACACGCCGGAAGACCTCGAGCGCGCCCGCGAAATTCTAAGCAAGCAAGACAGGGCCTGATCATGGCTGAAAAGACCAACCGCATTTCCTTCCAGGGCGAGCCGGGCGCCAATTCCGACACCGCCTGCCGCAATGTCTATCCGAATATGGAGCCGTTGCCGTGCCCGACCTTCGAGGATGCGTTCAATGCGGTGGAGTCCGGCAAGGCAGACCTGGCCATGATCCCGATCGAAAACACCATCGCGGGCCGTGTGGCCGACATCCATCATCTCCTGCCCGAATCGAAGCTGCACATCGTGGGCGAATATTTCCTGCCCATCCATTTCCATCTGATGGTGCTTCCGGGCGTGCAGCGCTCGGAAATCAAGACCGTGCACAGCCACATCCACGCGCTGGGCCAGTGCCGCAAATACATTCGCAAGAACGGCTGGAAGCCGATGGTGGCCGGCGACACGGCGGGCGCCGCCAAGCTGGTGGCGGAAACGCAGAACCGGACGATGGCCGCCCTGGCGCCCCGGCTCGCCTCCGACCTCTACGGGCTCGACATACTGGAAGAGAATGTCGAGGACACCGAAAACAACGTCACCCGCTTCGTGGTGCTTTCCAAGACCAAGCAGTGGGCCGAGCGCCAGCCGGATGTGCCGATGGTCACCACCTTCGTCTTCCGCGTGCGCAACGTGCCGGCCGCGCTCTACAAGGCCATGGGCGGCTTCGCCACCAACGGCGTGAACATGACCAAGCTGGAGAGCTACCAGCTCGGCGCCTTCACCGCGACGCAGTTCTATGTCGATATCGAGGGCCATCCGGACGACCGCGCGGTGGCGCTCGCGCTGGAGGAGCTGCGCTTCTTCTCGCGCGAGGTGCGCATTCTCGGCGTCTATCCGGCCAACGAGTTCCGCGCCACACAGGACGCCGACGCCTGAGACGCCCTAGAGGCGCTTGGAATACCAGTGGTCGGCGTAAGGGTTGTCGTTGAAGCGGGCGACCTCTTCATAGCCTTCGCGTAGGTAGAGCGACTGGGCTTCCTTAAGCGAGCGGTTGGTGTCCAGGCAGACCGACTGAGCGCCAAGCTCGCGGGCGATTGCCTCGAGCCTGCGCAGCATGCGGCCGGCGACGCCGAGCCCACGCGCGGCGGGCGAAACCCACATGCGCTTGATTTCCGCCGTGGTCGCATCGAGCATGCGCACCGCGCCGCAGCCGACGGGATCGCCGTCGAGCCGGGCGATGAGGAAGCTGCCGCGCGGACGGGTGAATTCGTCGCCGGTCGCGGTGCTGCCCTTGCTGGTGTCGAAACCCTCCTCGAAGCGCGACGCCAGCTCTTCGACATAGAGCGCCACGCATTGCTGCGCCTCCGCGCCGTTCGTGTCTTCCTCGTCGATGGTGACGGATGCCGCAGCAAGCAGGCGCTCGACCTCCGCCATCGCGGCGACGAGCCGGTCGCGCCCGGCGTGCGAAAGCGGCTCGAGTACGGAATTGGCCAGCTCGTCCGAGAGGGCATCGTAGGCGGCGTGTTCCTTAAGGCCCGTGGCGGTCAGCTTTGCGTAGCGGCTGCGGGCGTCGCCGTCGAGCTTTTCGACCGAGACGAGCCCTTGCGCCTCGAGCGAACGCAGGATGCGGCTGAGATAGCCGGAATCGAGACCGAGCCGGGAACGGAGCCCGCCAAGCGCCGCGCCTTCCGGTCCGATCTCGAAGAGCACCCGCGCCTCGCCGAGGGGACGCCCGCGGCTGAGATAGCTTTCCTCCAGCGCGCCGACACGCCGGGTGACGGCGCGGTTGAAGCTGCGGATCTGGGCGATTTTCGAATTGTCCATTGCCTGACTTTAGTCAGGCAATTTGTGGTGCGCAAGAGTTATCTGACTTTGGTCAGCTAATCAGCTTTCCGCCCAGGCCCTGATGAGATGGTGGGCGATGGCGCCGGAAGGCGGCACGCAAAGGCCGCCGGCGTGGCTGCCGGCCAGCATGTCCAGCACCTCGGCGCGAGAAAACCAGCGGCAGTCTTCCAGTTCCCAGGTGTCGGGGTGGATGTCTTCGTTCAGCGCCTCGCCAAAGCAACCGATCATCAGCGTGTGGGGGAACGGCCAGGGCTGGCTGGCGTGGTAGACGACGCGGCCGAGCCGGATGCCGGCTTCCTCGAAGGTTTCGCGCCGCACTGCCGCCTCGATGGTCTCGCCCGGCTCGATGAAGCCGGCAAGTGCGGAATACATGCCTGGCGCGAAATGCCGCCCGCGACCCATCAGGCATTTTTCCTGCGTCACGGTGAGCATGATCGCCACCGGATCGGTGCGCGGAAAATGCCCGGCATTGCAGTTGAGGCAGACGCGCTTGTAGCCGCCGTCGCTGCTTTCGGTGTTGTGGCCGCAGCGGCCGCAGAAGCGGTGCGTGGCGTGCCAGGCCAGCAGGGAGGCTGCCTGCGCCAGCGCGCCGAGCGCGGAAGGGTCGACGAGGCCCTGGGTGTAGATGGAGCGATAGTCGATCGCCTTGATCGATTCGGGCAGCTGCTCGGCCGGCAGTCCGCCGGGGGCGGCAAGCACCGGGCCCGAATCGGAGAAGCCGAGCAGCACGACCTGATCCACGCGTGCGCGCAGCGTCTCGGCCTCGGCGAGATCGAAATAGGGATCGAACCCGCCATCGGCGAGTTTCAGATGCGCACGCCCGTCGCGCAGGATGAGCAGCCGTGCGGCAGGGTGGGCCAGCGCCGCGCCGATGGAATTGCCGTCGCGGCTTTCCGCCTGGCGATCGATGCGGTTGCCGGCGAAGCCGACGAACTGGCTCGGCTCGCGTTCGGGGGCGTCGAAGAGGCGAAACATGGTCGGAAGGTCCGCTGAACCGTGCATGGCGCTATTGCAGCGCCGCGCGGACTTTTTCGCAGAAGCCGTGCAGGTCGGCCCGCGCATAGGGCTCGCGCATGCCATGGCCCCAGACCGGGCCCGGCCAGCCCGGGTCGCCCTCGTTGCGGGCGATGACATGGACGTGCAGCTGGCGCACGATGTTGCCGAGCGCGCCGGTATTGATCTTCTGGCAGCGGGTGGCGCGCTTGAGCGCCTGCGCCACCATGTTGCATTCGAAGGTGAGCATGGCCTGGTCCAGCGGGGTCATGTCGTGGATTTCTTCCACGCCCTGCCGCTGCGGCACCAGAAGCAGCCAGGGCCAGCGCCTGTCATTCATGATGCGCAGCTCACATAGGCCAAGCCACATCAGAGGCTCGCTGTCGGCCTCCAGCCTGGCATCCAGTTCGAACCCAGCCTTGAGGCCCGGCACCATCGGCGTTTCCCTTGTTTTTATTGAAGCTAGAGTGATGACCCTCGGCCTGCAAGCATTTCATGCGCAGGAATGTTTGTTGCTGGCACATAATCCATCGCTCTTGCAATTGAGCGCGCAATTGCCGATATGGGGAACGGGAGGTTGGTGGTGGACGATCCACTCGCCAACCGGGTCAGGTCCGGAAGGAAGCAGCCCTAACGAGCCCCGGAACGGGTCACTGTTCCAGCCTCCCACCTCTTCGCCGATTGCCCGCCAGGTCCGCCGCAAATTGACGGCGCACGGTTCGTGCGGGGACTGCAGGAATCGGCCGATTTCCGAAGCGGCCAATGGAGCACCTGAAGAGCGGATGAGCGAAGCCGGAAACGACCAGCAGACGAAGGCCGCCGGCGCCTACCGCGTGCTTGCGCGTAAATACCGCCCCACCGATTTCTCCGGCCTGATCGGCCAGGAGCCGATGGTCCGCACCCTGACCAACGCCTTCTCTTCCGGCCGCATCGCGCAGGCCTGGATGCTGACCGGCGTGCGCGGCGTGGGCAAGACCACCACCGCGCGTATCCTGGCGCGCGCGCTGAACTACAAGACGCCCGAGATCGACCAGCCTTCCGTCGACCTGACCATTCCCGGAGAGCATTGCCAGCCGATCATGGAAGGCCGCCATCCCGACGTGATCGAGATGGACGCCGCCTCGCACACCGGCATCGACGATATCCGCGACATCATCGAGCAGGTGCGCTACGCTCCGGTTTCGGCGCGCTACAAGGTCTACATCATCGACGAGGTGCACATGCTGTCCACGCAGGCCTTCAACGGCCTGCTGAAGACGCTGGAAGAGCCGCCGCCGCATGTAAAATTCATCTTCGCCACCACCGAAATCCGGAAAGTTCCGATCACGGTGCTGTCGCGCTGCCAGCGCTTCGACCTGCGCCGCATCGATGCTTCGGTGGTCAAGGCCGACCTCAAGCGAATCGCGGGCCTCGAAGGAATCGAGGCGGAGGATGCCGCGCTTTCGATGATCGCCCGCGCGGCCGAAGGCTCCATGCGCGATGCGCAATCGATCTTCGACCAGGCGATCGCCCATGGCGCCGGCAACGTGACCGCCGAGGCGGTGCGGGCCATGCTTGGCCTGGCCGACCGGGCGCGTATCGTCGACCTGTTCGAGCACGTCATGAAGGGCGACGCCGCCGCCGCGCTGCAGGACCTGCGTGCGCAATACGATGTCGGCGCCGACCCGGTGGCGGTGCTGACCGACCTTGCCGAATTCAACCATCTGGTCACCCGCATGCGCTTCGTGCCCTCGGCCGCCGAGGATGCCTCGCTGAGCGAGGACGAGCGCGTGCGCGGGCTGGAATTTTCGCAGAAGCTGTCGGTGCGGGTGCTGTCGCGCGCCTGGCAGATGCTGCTCAAGGGCATTCCCGAGGTGCAGTCGTCCAACCGGCCGATCAGCGCGGCCGAGATGGTGCTGATCCGGCTCGCGCATGCCGCCGACCTGCCGACGCTGGACGAGGCGCTGAAGTCGCTTGGCGACGGCGCGCTCGCGCCCGGTGGCAGCGGGCCGCGCCCGTCGGGCTCTCCGCTGTCTTCCGGCGGCGGTTCGGGCAACGGCGCCAATGCCGTGTCGCAAACCGTGATGCAGCCGACCAATGGCGGCGGGCAGACCATGCGGCTGGTGTCGGGCGATGCGACGCCGGCCTCCGTTTCCTATGCTGCGCCGGCAGTTGAAGAGGCGCCGGCGGTGCCGATCAAGTCGCTGGCCGACATCGTCAACCTCGCCGACGCCCATCGCGACATGGCGCTGAAGGTGCTGGTCAAGCGCTGCGTGCGGCTGGTCAGGGTCGAGCCCGGTCGGCTGGACGTGAACCTGACCGACGAAGCGCCCCGGACGCTGCTGAACGACCTGACGGTGAAGCTGAAAGCCTGGACCGGGCGCCACTGGATGGTGGCGCTGTCGCGCGAGGAAGGCGGCCAGACGCTTTCCGAGGTGGAAAACGAGCGGCGCGAGAACGCGTTTCTCGACGCAAAGGCCGATCCGACAGTCGCGGCCATCCTGGCAAAATTCCCGGGCGCCAAGATCATCGACGTGCGCATCCCCGATGCGCCGGAAGTCGACGCGGCCGATGCCGACATGCCGGCCGAGCCGCCGGTCGAAGACGACGACGACGAGAACTGACCAGAACAAGGACTACCGATCATGAAGGATCTCCTCGGCCTGATGGGCAAGGCGAAGGAAATGCAGGCCAAATTCCAGGCCATGCAGGAAGAGGTCGCCACGCTGGAAGCCACCGGCCAGGCCGGCGGCGGCCTGGTGCAGGTGACGATCTCGGGCAAGTTCGAGATGAAGGCGCTGAAGATCGACCCGTCGCTGCTGAAGGAAGACGAGGCCGAGATTCTCGAGGACCTGATCATCGCCGCCCACAACGACGCCAAGGCGAAGGTCGAGACGGTGATGCAGGAGAAGACCAAGGCGCTGACCGCCGGCCTGCCGATTCCGCCCGGCATGAAGCTGCCGTTCTGAGGCGGTCCGCAACTTTCACGGGCCTGGCCGCCGACGCGGCTTGGCGCCTGTCTCAAACACCACCTCTGCTGACAAGACCGCGCGAATTTTCGTGCGGCTTTGCCTGCGCCTGCGCTAAATCATAAACATGTCCAAGCGAATCGCCGGCCCTGAAATCGAACGCCTGATCCAGCTCCTCGCCAAGGTGCCGGGGCTGGGGCCGCGCTCGGCGCGTCGCGCGGCGCTGCACCTGATCAAGAAGAAGGAGCAGCTGATGGCGCCGCTGGCGGCGGCCATGGGCGAGGCGGTGGAGAAGGTGCGCGTCTGCTCCACCTGCGGCAATGTCGACACCGTCGACCCCTGCACGGTCTGCACCGACCCGCGCCGCGATCCTTCGACCGTGATCGTGGTCGAGGAAGTGGCGGACCTCTGGGCGCTGGAGCGCGCCGCCGCCATGAATGCGCTCTACCATGTGCTTGGCGGCACGCTGTCGCCGCTCGACGGCATCGGGCCCGACCAGCTCAACATCAGGCAGCTGGTGCAGCGCGTCTCCGAAGGCGCGATCAAGGAAGTCATCATCGCCGTCAACGCTACCGTCGAGGGACAGACCACCGCACATTACCTGACCGACCAGCTCGCCTCCTTCGACGTGAAGGTGACACGGCTTGCGCATGGCGTGCCGGTGGGCGGCGAGCTCGACTATCTCGACGAGGGAACGCTTGCCGCGGCACTGAAATCGCGGACCGCTTTCTGACGCATTTTACCGGCAAGGGGGGACGATGAAGTCAAAAGCCGCGGTTCTTTCCTCTGCCACTTCCGGCCTGATGCGTATGCTGCTCGGCCTGCCGCTGGTCCTGTGCCTTGCTCTCGCGGCCATGCTCGCAGTGCGCCCGGCTGCCGCCGCGCAGATCGACGACCAGTTCCGCGCCTGGCTACAGAACGACCTCTGGCCGGAAGCGAAGAAGCGCGGCATCTCGCAAAAGACCTTCGATGCCGCCTTTGCCGGGGTAAAACCCAATCTGAAGCTGCCGGACCTCGTGCTGCCCGGCACCAAGCCGACGACCCCGCAAAAACAGCATCAGGCCGAATTCGGTGCGCCGGGCAATTATTTCGGGCCGCTGGGCAACGTCACCGCCGGTGCGCGCACGCGCGCCGCACAGAATGCCGCCACTCTCGCGGCAATCGAAAAGCGATTCGGCGTGCCAAGCGAGGTGGTGCTGGCGATCTGGGGCCGCGAATCGGGATTCGGAACGGCGAAGATCCCGCACAACGCCTTCGAAGTGCTTGGCACCAAAGCCTTCATGGCCACCCGCAAGGAGATGTTCCGCAACGAGGTGCTGGCCGCCCTGGAGATCGTTCAGCGTGGTCTGGCGGATGTGAAGTCGATGAAGTCGTCCTGGGCCGGCGCGCTCGGCCAGCCGCAGTTCATGCCCTCCAAATATCTCCAGCATGCGGTCGACTTCGACGGCCACGGCCACTCCGACATCTGGAACTCGACGCCCGACACACTGGCTTCCATCGCCAACTATCTCGTCCATTACGGGTGGGCGAAGGGCCGCGACTGGGGATTCGAGGTGACCGTGCCGGCAGGCGTGTCCTGCGCGCTCGAAGGGCCGGACCGCGGCAAGAAAATTGCCGAATGGGCGGCGATGGGCGTGAAGCGCGTGGGCGGCAAGCCGTTTCCGGCGAGCGAGATGGGGCAGCAAGGCTTCCTGCTGATGCCGGCCGGGCGCAACGGGCCGGCCTTCATCGTCACGCCGAATTTCTACGTGCTCAAGGAGTACAACCAGAGCGACCTCTACGCCCTGTTCATCGGCCACGGCGCCGACCGCATCGCCCGCGGCGACAAGCCCTTCGCCGGCCGGTGGGGAGCGGTGGACCAGTTGTTCCGTTCCGATATTGCCGACATGCAGCGCGGGCTCGAACAAGCCGGTTACGACGTCGGCGGCGCCGACGGCCTGCCGGGCTTCAAGACACGCCGCTCGATCGGCGACTGGCAGGCGAAAAACGGCCGCGCCGCCACCTGCTTCCCTGACAAGGGGCTGGTCGAGGCGATGCGGTAGGGGCGGGATTTCGCCCTGCCACGTTGCCCCTCAAGCCGCCTGCGACAATTGCCGATGCACGTCGGCGAGGATCTCGTAGGAACGCAGGCGCGCGGCGTGGTCGAAGATCTGAGACGTGACCATCAGCTCGTCGGCGCCGGTGCGCTCGATGAAGGCTTCGAGCCCACGGCGTACCGTCTCCGGCGAGCCGACGACGGAGCAGGACAGCGCCTGGGCAAGCATGGCGCGCGCTGCGGGGTCCAGATCGGCGTCATAGTTCTCGACCGGTGGCGGCAGCGGCCCTGCGCGGCCGGTGCGCAAATTGACGAAGGCCTGCTGCTGCGAACTGAAGAGCAGCCTGGCTTCGGCGTCGGTCTCGGCGGCGAAGACGCCCATGCCGAGCATCACATAGGGCTTGTCGAGGCGCTCCGAAGGCTGGAAGCGCGAGCGGTAGATGGCGATGGCGTTTTCCAGTTCGGCCGGCGCGAAATGCGAAGCGAAGGCGTAGGGCAGGCCCAGTATCGCGGCAAGCTGCGCGCCATAGAGGCTGGAGCCGAGCACCCAGACCTCGACCGCCTGGCCTTCGCCCGGCACGGCGCGCAGGCGCTGGTCGGGTTCCGCCGGGGCGAAGTAGTTGATGAGCTCGACCACGTCCTGCGGGAAACTGTCGGCGCCCGCCTCGAGATTGCGGCGGAGCGCGCGGGCGGTCAGCATGTCGGTGCCGGGCGCGCGGCCGAGGCCAAGATCGATGCGGCCGGGGTGGAGGGCCGCCAGCGTGCCGAACTGCTCGGCGATCACAAGCGGCGCGTGGTTGGGCAGCATGATGCCGCCGGCGCCGACGCGGATGGTGCTGGTGCCGGCCGCGACATGGGCGATGACGACCGAGGTGGCGGCGCTGGCGATGCCGGGCATGTTGTGGTGCTCGGCCAGCCAGTAGCGCCTGTAGCCGAGGCGTTCGGCGTGGCGGGCAAGATCGAGCGTGTTGGCCAACGATTGCGAGGCGGTGCCGCCCTCAATGATCGGCGACAGGTCGAGAACGGAAAGCGGCGTCATTTCAGTTTCCCCGGGACAGCACGATGCCCGGATATAGGAACTGGAGGCCGGCTTGGCAAAGGCAGGCTCAGGCCGACTTCGGCGCCGCCTCTTCTTCCTCGCCGTTTTCGGCGGTCTGCTCGGCGGCGAGGAAATTGCCCACGTGGCGCAAGCTGTCGAAGTGGTCGCAGAAGACCTTGATGACCACGAGAAGCGGAACCGCAATCAGCGCGCCGACGAACCCCCACAGCCACGACCAGAAAGCGACGGCGACGAAGATCGAGACCGCATTGATTTCTAGTCGCCGCCCGACGATGAGCGGGGTGACGAACTGGCCCTCGACAACGTCGCAGACGATCACCACCAGGGGCGCGAGCAAGGCGTAGTACAGGCTGTCGAACGATACGATGGCAATCACCGCCACCAGCAGGATGTTCATCGCCGCGCCAATATAGGGCAGGAAGTTGAGCAACGCTGCCGTCGCGCCCCAGACGAAGGGGGTGGGCATGCCGACGGCCCACAGGCCGAAACCGATGACGACGCCCAGCGCGATATTGATGATCGTGATCGTCAGCAGGTAGTGCGAGATTTCCCGCTCGATGTCGTAGACAATGCGCAGCGCGCGCTTCTTTTCGCTGAGCCGGGCAAAGGACTGCACGATCTTCTGGTAGAACAGCGTGCCCGAGGCGAGCAGGAACAGCGACAGCACGAAGGTGATTGCCGGCGCCGCGCTCGCCGAGAGGATGTTGCTTGCGGCCTGGGAAATGATGCCGGGCTGGGCGATCACCACCCGCTGCACACCCGGTTCCTGCGGGGTTTCCGCAGCCCGCTCGACCTGATGGGAGATGTTCATCATCTTTTCGAAGGGCTGGCGCAGCTTGGCCAGCCGCTCGTGAAGCTGGACGCCGATCGCCGGGGCGTCGTCGATGAGCTTGGTGACGGGGCCGCTGAGCAGGTAGCCGCCGATGCCAATGATGCCGACGGTGATGAGGACCAGGATGGTCGCCGAAACCGGCTCGGGGATTCCGCGCTTTCGCAAAAAACGGACTATGGGGGTCAGGATCAGCGCCAGAAGGCAGGCAAGGATGACCGGCATGAAGAAATCGCGCCCGAAGTAGAGCGCCGAGGTTGCCATCATTGCGAAGATGCCGATCAGCAGCGAGCGTATGTGCCTGACGTCGGATGCGGTTCGTTCGGATTCCGTCGGGCCGGCCTCGGACAATTCGTGCTTCATTTCCGAATCCCCCACGGACCGCGGGCCGCCGCGGCAGGCGGCGGGCGAAAAGTCCCTGTGGGCTGCACAATGCGCCTGGCGGGACTTGGTTCCCGGTCAGCCGGCCGCCCGCGTATGCTGGCCGGCGGCGACCTCGCGGCGCACCAGCGGCGCAACCCTGGTGCCGAACAGTTCTATGGCCTTCATGACCTTGGCATGGGGCAGCGTGCCGATTGCCATCTGCAGCAGGAAGCGGTCGTTCCTGAACAGCTTGTGGGTGGCGATCATCTTTTCGGCCACCTGCTCGGGATCGCCCACGAACAGCGCGCCGCGGGGCCCTCGTGCCTGATCGAAGTGGGCCCGACTGGTGGGGCCCCAGCCGCGCTCGCGGCCAATGCGGTTCATGACCTCGGCCTGCGGGCCGTAGAAGTCGTCGGCCGCCTGTTCGGCGCTTTCGCCGACGAAGCCGTGGACATTGAGGCTGGTGGCGAGCCCGGCGGGATCGTGGCCGGCGCGGGCGGCTGCCTGCCGGTAAAGGTCGAACAGCGGCGCGAAGCGGGCCGGTTCGCCGCCGATGATGGCGAGCGCCAGCGGCAGGCCGAGCGCGCCGGCGCGGGCGACCGAGGTCGGCGTGCCGCCCACCGCGATCCAGATCGGCAGCTGTTGCTGATAGGGGCGCGGATAGACGCCGCGGTCGTGGATCGAGGGGCGCAACTCGCCCGACCAGGTGACGCGCTCGCTCTCGCGCAGCTTCAGGAGCAGTTCGAGCTTTTCGGCGAAAAGCTCGTCATAATCTTCGAGCCGGTAGCCGAACAGCGGGAAGGATTCGATGAAGGAGCCACGCCCCGCCATGATTTCCGCGCGCCCACCGGAGATGAGGTCGAGCGTGGCGAATTGCTGGAAGACGCGCACCGGATCGTCGGAGGAGAGCACCGTGACTGCGCTGGTGAGCCTTATGCGGCTGGTGCGCTCGGCCGCGGCCGCCAGGGCAACGGCGGGGGCAGAGGCCGCGTAGTCGGGCCGGTGGTGTTCGCCAAGCCCGAACACGTCCAGCCCGACCTGGTCGGCAAGCTCGATCTCCTCCATCAGGTCGCGCAGGCGCTGATAGGGCGTGACGGCGCCGGGGCCCGGCACCGGGCTGACATCCGCGAAAGTGTAGAGGCCGATTTGCATGGCTTTTCCCGAAGCGTTTATCAGTAGAGGTAGATATGCGCGGGTCCCGGCACCAGATGCCCGGGAGAGAACCGTGGCGGCCGAATTTGCCGCGACAAAGCGTTCCGCGAGGGCAACAACTGCGCGCTGCATGGCCGAAATGCAGAATTGGCGCTTGAACTCTCGGCTCTGCTGCGTATGTAAACGGCTCGTAATGATAAGAGACGTAAAGGCGAAAATTGGCAATCTATAGGGAAAAGGACTTCAACGAGCGGCGCAACGCCGCAAACGAAGCAAAGAAGGCTCTCCTCGAAAGGTTCAAGGCAAGACCGGCGGACGATGATCCGGAAGTGCTGGCCCGCAGGGCCGAGCGCCAGGCCATCCTTGAAGCCCGCGCGATACGCGAGGCGGAGAAGGCCCGCATCAGGCAGGAAAAGCTTGCCCGCGAAGCCGCCGAGAAGGCTGCACGCGAGGCCGCCGCAGCCGAGGCGCGCAGGATAGCCGAAGAGGCTGCTGCTGCCGAGGCCAAGGCAAAGGAAGCCGAGGAGAACGAGCGCATCGCTCGAGTGCTCTCGGACGAAGCTGAGCGCAAGGCAAAGCGCGACGCGCGCTATGCGGCCCGCAAGGCCCGCAGTGGGCGCATGCCGCCGCCCCCGCGGCCGTAACGCGCAAGGCCGGCTGCCGGCCAGCATTTCCGTCCCGACCAGGAACCCTAAGGCGCCACGCCGCGGGGTTCCTTGTCGTGCGCTATTTCTTGTCCTTCAGTTTGAGCGCATGGACCGGCTGGACCGACTGTGGCGCTGCCGGCGCAACGCCCCGCCTCTTGGCGTCCTTCTTGGGTTTCCGGGGTTCCTTGTTGCTGCGCAATTGACCCTTGGCCATGGCCTGCTCCTCCGAATAGCACAGTGAAGCAACGGATTGCCTTGAGGGCAAGGATAATTGCAACGGCGCGACGCGCCCGTGCGCCGGCTCCCTTCTTGGCGCAGAGACGCGGCGCTCGTGGGAGGACCAGCGGCGCAGGATTGCGCCGGATGGCGCGCCGAAGGTCAGGTGGGACGCCCGCCACAGGGACGAAGTGGCTCTATCCCTCTTCGCCGTCCATCACCATCAGCCGCAACTGCCCGGTCCGGGAATCGGCCATGCGCGGTGCGGCAGCCTCCTTGCGCGTGGGCGGGCTGGCCTGCTCGCCGCCGGCGGCGGTGTCGTCGCCGAGTTCCAGAGTTTCGATTTTCGCGCCGCGCCGGGTGATCTTGCCGGTGGAGATGAGGATATCGTCGATATCCTTGGCGGCCTGGCCGAAATGGCCCTGCAGCTTGCGCACCCGCTCGTCCAGCCGCGAGACGTCCTCCATCAGCCGGATCACCTCGCCCTGGATCAGGTGTGCCTGCTCGCGCATGCGCGCATCCTTCAGGATCGCCTGGATGACCTGGATGGATAGCATGAGCAGCGAGGGCGAAACGATGACAACGCGCGCCTTATGCGCTCGGTGCACCAGCGCCTCGAAATTCTCGTGGATCTCGCTGAATACGGATTCGGAGGGCACGAACATGAAGGCCGTGTCCTGCGTCTCGCCAGCGATCAGGTATTTTTCGGATATGTCGCGGATATGGACCTCGACATCGCGGCGGAAGGCCTGGGCGGCGAGCTTTTGCGCGTCAGGGCCTTCGGCGGCGCGGATGGCGTTCCACGCCTCCAGCGGGAACTTGGCGTCGATGACCAGCGCCGGGGCGCCATTGGGCATCTTGACCACACAATCGGGCCGGCTGCCATTGGAAAGCGTGGCCTGGAACTGGTAGCCGCCGTGGGGCAGCCCGTCGGCGACGATCGCCTCCATGCGCGACTGGCCGAAGGCGCCGCGTGTCTGCTTGTTGGACAAGATCGCCTGAAGCTGCACCACCTGGCCGGCGAGCGACTGGATGTTGTTCTGCGCCGTGTCGATGACGGCGAGCCGCTCCTGCAGTTTGGCCAGACTTTCGTGAGTGGATTTCGTCTGCTCGGTCATGGTCTGGCCGAGGCGGCCGGTCATTGCGTCCAGCCGCTGGCTGAGCGACTGGGTGAGCTCGGCCTGCCGTGCGCCGAACAGTTCGGCCATGGCGCCCATGCGGCCCTGCATCTCGGCCTGCGCCCGCAGGATGGCGCCCATGCGCGCCTCGGCCTCGGCGGCTGCGAGCGCCCGCGAACGTGAAGAGCGCCACAGCGCGAGCGCCAACATGGAAAGCAGCGCGGCCATGAAGACGCCGACAAGACCCAAGGCCTGGCCAAGCGTGAATGCGCTGGCGCCAAGCCGAAGGGCCGGCTGCGAAAGAAGGGCGGGCAGATCGCTCATCGCCGCAAGATACGCGATTCGGCGCCTGAGGAAAGATCAAAACAAGAACATTTGCAGGGTCGGCAGTTGACGCTTTTTGTGCGAGGTCTTAGGTGAAGCGCATGACGATAAAGCCGCTGATCATCCTTCCCGATCCTGTCCTGCGCCAGGTTTCCAAGCCCGTAGAGCGCGTGGACGAAGAGCTGCGCAAGCTGGCCGACGACATGCTGGAGACGATGTACGACGCGCCGGGCATCGGCCTCGCGGCGATCCAGATCGGCATTCCGCTGCGCATGCTGGTGATTGACCTGGCCAAGGAAGGCGAGCCGCCGGCACCGATGGTCGTCGTCAACCCCGAGATCCTGCACGGCTCGGACGAGCGCTCGCTGTACGAGGAAGGCTGCCTGTCGATCCCGGACTATTACGCCGAGGTCGAGCGGCCGGCCACGGTGCGCGCGAAATTCCTCGATCGCGAGGGCAAGCAGCAGGAGATCGTGGCCGAGGGGCTCTTGGCCACCTGCCTGCAGCACGAAATCGACCACCTGAACGGCGTGCTGTTCATCGACCATATCTCCAAGCTGAAGCGCGACATGGTGATGCGCAAGTTCAAGAAGCTGGCCAAGGACCGCCCGCCGAGCCGCATGGTGGGGTAACACCCGGGCTTTGAGCCTGTTTCGGTTGTAGATTGCGGGCTCGCAGCTTGGCTGATATCGTCGATATCAAGCTATGGAGGCGCATGTGAGCGATCTGTTGATCAGAAACATGCCGGACGCCTTGAAAGCCGATCTGGCAAAGAAGGCCGAGCAGAACGGCCGTAGCCTTTCCGAGGAGGCGAAAGCGCGTCTGCGAAAGAGCCTCCTTGAAGACGTCAACGCTGAGACACAACCCAAGCAAAATGCCTATGACGCGATCAGAAGCATTTTCGTCGAAGCGGATTCATTGATGAACGACGAGGAGCACGCCGAATTCATGCGTGCGATCGAGGAAGGCCGGAGGGATACAGGGCGGCCTGTTCCTGAATTCGAATGATCGTCCTCGACACGAATGTCGTGTCCGAGGTTTCGCACGAGCGATCGAATCCAGCTGTTGTGGCCTGACTCAGGGCGAAGGACGAGGCCGAACTCTTCCTTTGCATCCCGGTCGTGGCCGAGCTTCGTTCGGCGCCCAGCGCTTCATGCTGCGAAACCGCAGTCCAAAGCACCTGATTGCGTTCGATCGGCTGGTTCAGGGGCATTTTCGCGATCGGATATTGCCGATGGATGTGGTTGCGGCGTCAAGATACGGTGAGATCTATGCCGCGCGTGAAGGAGCGGGGCGGCCGATCGGGATCATGGACGCCATGATCGCCGCGATCTGCCTCGTACATGATGCCATGCTCGCCACGCGCAATGTGCGTGACTTTGACGGGCTTGACCTGAAGCTCGTAAACCCGTTTGAAGCGGGTGAATGACCGGCGCGCCGCGTTGCGCGCCGACCAACAACAGCCGGATTGGGACAAGAATGCCGCTTCGCGTCATCTTCATGGGTACGCCGGATTTTTCCGTGCCGACGCTGGCCGCCATCGCTGCGGCCGGGCATGAGGTGGTCTGCGTCTACACCCAGCCGCCGCGCCCGGCAGGCCGGCGCGGACTGGAGCTGACGCCGTCGCCGGTGCAGCGCGAGGCCGAGCGGCTGGGCATCGAGGTGCGCACGCCGCTGTCCCTGAAGGGCGAGGCCGAGCAGGAAGCGTTTCGCGCGCTTGACGCGGATGTCGCCGTAGTGGTGGCCTATGGGCTGCTGCTGCCGAAGGCCATTCTCGAGGGCACGCGGCTCGGCTGCTATAACGGGCACGCCTCGCTGCTGCCACGCTGGCGCGGGGCCGCCCCCATCCAGCGCGCCATCATGGCCGGAGACGGCGAGACCGGCATGATGGTCATGAAGATGGACATCGGGCTCGACACCGGCCCGGTGGCGCTCGCGGCAAAGGTTGAGATCGGCCCGGATATGACGGCCGGCGAGTTGCACGACCGGCTGATGGAGCAGGGCGCTGGCCTGATGGTCGAGGCGCTGGCGAAGCTGGAGCAGGGCGACATGCCTTTGACCGCGCAGCCCGAAGACGGCGTGGTCTACGCCCGAAAGATCGATAAGGCCGAAACGCGCATAGATTGGGCGCAGCCGGGATCGGAAGTGCACAACCACATTCGCGGCCTGTCGCCGTTCCCGGGTGCCTGGTGCGAGGTGACGATCGGCGGCAAGGCCGAGCGGCTGAAGGTGCTGCGCACGACGCCTGGCGAGGGGAGTGGCGCGGCGGGCGAGATACTGGATGAATCTCTCACGGTTGCCTGCGGCGAAGGGGCCGTGCGCCTGCTGGAAGTGCAGCGCGCCGGCGGTAAAATCATTTCGGCGGAAGAGTTTTTGCGCGGGGCCAAGCTCGGCAAGGGAGGAAAGCTCTCATGAGCACGGTAACCGTAAGGAAGGCGACGCCTGAGGACCGGAAGGCGATTTTCGGCGTCGAGGAGCGCGCCTTCGGGCGCAAGCATGAGGCGGATCTTGTCGAGCGCATCGTGGTCGACGGCGAGCAGCTTCTGGAACTGGTTGCCGAGAAGGACGGCAGCATCGTCGGGCATGTCCTGTTCTCGCGGCTGCTGGTCGATCCCGACGGCACGGCATTCGATGCCGTTTCGCTGGCGCCGCTGGCGGTGGACCCTGACTATCAGGGGCACGGCGTGGGCAGCGCGCTGGTAAGGCGCGGGCACGAGATCTTGCAGGAGCGCGG
This sequence comes from Mesorhizobium sp. KR2-14, assembly GCF_040049255.1. Taxonomy (NCBI): domain Bacteria; kingdom Pseudomonadati; phylum Pseudomonadota; class Alphaproteobacteria; order Hyphomicrobiales; family Phyllobacteriaceae; genus Mesorhizobium; species Mesorhizobium sp. KR2-14. The sequence goes on from NZ_JBDZDR010000003.1 coordinate 621,214, forward strand.
CGAGAAGCTCTCCATCGTGGTGGGCGATCCTGCCTACTACGGCCGCTTCGGCTATGCCCGCGCGGGCGCCGAAAACTTCACGAGCGACTATCAGGGCGATGCCATGCAGGCACTTTACTGGGGCGAGGCCCCGACCAGCGGCCAGTTGGCCCATCCCCGCGCCTTTGCCGGTTGGTGATCAGTGCCGCGCTATCGCCTCGACATCGAATATGACGGAACCGCCTATGCCGGCTGGCAGCGCCAGGATGGCCCCGCCACCGTGCAGGGCGCCATCGAACAGGCCATCAAGGGTTTTTCCGGCCAGGAGGTGACGCTGCGCGGCGCCGGCCGCACCGATGCCGGCGTGCATGCAACCGGGCAGGTCGGCCATGTCGACCTCGACAAGAACTGGCGCGACGACACGGTTCGCGATGCGGTGAACGCGCATTTGCAGATGGCCGGCGAGGCGGTGGCCATATTGGCTGCGCGCATGGTGCCGGACGATTTCGACGCGCGCTTTTCCGCCACCGGCAGGCAATATCTCTACCGCATCCTCAACCGCCGCGCGCCGGCCGCACTGGAGGCACACCGCGTCTGGCTGGTGCAGAAGCCGCTGGACGCCGAGGCCATGCAGGCGGCGGCGCAGGTGCTGGTGGGGCGGCACGACTTCACCACCTTCCGCTCGCAGCAGTGCCAGGCTGCCAGCCCCATACGCACGCTCGACCGCTTTGACGTGGTGCGCAATGGCGACCTCATCGAAATCCATGCCGCAGCGCGCTCATTCCTGCACAACCAGGTGCGCTCCATGGTGGGCACCATCAAGCGAGTGGGCGAGGGAGCCTGGACGGCGCAGGACGTGAAGGACGCGCTTGAGGCGAAGGACAGGGCAGCCTGCGGCACGGTGGCGCCGCCGCAAGGGCTTTACCTGACAGGGGTCGACTACCCGGAAGCGTAGATTCCGAAAACGGACTGCAGCACTACCAGAACGGTGATCGAGGCCGCCAGCATGCCGGCAAAGACGGCACTGCCAAAGGCGGTGCCCTTGGCGATGACGACATTGGTGAGACGCCAGGTAAGCACCATGGACAGGCTGAACAGTGCCAGCGACACCGCCGTGAAGAACCCCGAATTGGCCGGCAGGATGAGCCGCAGCAGGGCGGCAGGCAGCAGCAGCCAGGACAGGATTGCCGTGCCCCAGTTCAGCGCCACGACATATTGCACGAAGCGGTCGCGGATACCGGCCAGCGGCGCGGCGAAGGCGAGCGCCACCAGCGGCAATATCCAGGTGCCGAGGTCCACCACCGCAAGCCGCAGCAGATAGGAGAAGGGCCCCACCGGCGCGGCCGGATCGGCGCCGAGTTCCTTGGCGGTGCCCACCCAGCCCACGATCAGCGGCGGCAGCGCAATCACGATGGCGAAAAACGAATTCCAGAAGCCATCGGCCGAGATGTCGAGCAGGCCCAGGCCGTCCCGGCGGCCCGTCATCAGTCGCCAGGCGCCGACCAGATATCGCTCTATGTCGTCGGCGGGCGGCATTGTCAGCCTCGTTCGAACCAGTCCCGGATGAATCGAGCGTAGATATCGGTCAGAGTCTCGAGATCGGCAACCGCCACGCGCTCGTCCACCATGTGCATGGTCTTGCCGACCAGGCCGAATTCGACCACCGGGCAGTGGTCCTTGATGAAGCGCGCGTCCGATGTGCCGCCGGAAGTCGACAGCGCCGGCTTGCGCCCGACGACGGCTTCGACCGAGCCGCTCAGCGTCTCGATCAGCTTCTCGTCGCGAGTGAGAAAGACGTGGCTCGGCCCGTCGCGCCAAGCGAGCTCGAACTCGATGGGCTCCTTGCGGCCCTTGCGGTATTTCTTGCGGCCGCTGGCAACGTCGAGCCGGTTGTGGATCTCGGCCTGGATGGTCTCCGCCGTCCAAGTATCGTTGAAGCGGATGTTGAAGGTGGCAGTTGCCTTGGCCGGGATGACATTGGTGGCCGGATTGCCCACGTCGACAGTGGTGATCTCCAGATTTGTCGGCTGGAAATCCTGCGTGCCCTCGTCGAAGTCGGGCACGAGGAGCGCGTCGAGCAGGGTCATCAGCCCACGCACCGGATTGTCGGCGAGGTGCGGATAGGCAGCGTGACCCTGGCGGCCGTTGACGGTGATGGCGCCGGAAAGCGAGCCGCGCCGGCCAATCTTGATCATGTCGCCGAGAACGTCGGGGTTGGTCGGCTCGCCGACGATGGAAGCATCCCACGTCTCGCCCTTGGCTGCCGCCCAGTCGAGCAGCTTGGTGGTGCCGTTGATGGCGGGGCCTTCCTCGTCGCCGGTGATCAGTAGCGAAACGGAACCCTTCGGCTTGCCATGCGTCTCGATGTGGCGGGCAAGGGCTGCCACGAAGCAGGCGATGCCGCCCTTCATGTCCACCGCGCCGCGACCGTACATCTCGCCATTGTCGACGGTCGCCGAGAAGGGCGGGTGCTTCCAGGCTGCCTCGTCGCCAACCGGCACCACGTCGGTGTGGCCGGCAAACATCAGGTGCGGGCCGTTGCCGGAGAGCCGGGCATAGAGGTTTTCAATGTCGGGCGTGCCCTCCTCGGAGAACACCGGCCGCTCGACCGTGAAGCCGAGTGGCTTCAGCATGGCTTCGAGCGCGGAGAGCGCGCCGCCCTCGGCGGGCGTCACGGAGGGGCAGCGGATAAGGGCGGCGAGGTTTTCGGCGGGATCTTTTGGCAGCATCATGGCGATGAGGGATAGTCGAAAGCGGCGCGGCTGTCACGCCCGAGATGGGGGCCGCGGAGCCTTGCCGCGCTTATGGTTTTCGTGCCGTATAGCGCTGCGCCGAAAGAGGTTTTTCCCATGATCGGTACAAATACCCGGATCGTCATCGCCGGCGCCGGCAGCATAGGTTGCTATGCCGGCGGCTGCCTGGCGCTTGCGGGCCGCAGCGTGCGGTTTCTTTGCCGGCCGCAGATCGAGGCGATGTTGCGAACCGGCGGCCTGCGCGTCACCGATCTCGACAGCCGCGACGCGCGGCTGGACGCAGCCGAGCTTTCCGCAACTACCGACCCGGCCGAGGCGCTGGCCGAAGCCGGCGTGATACTGGTTACCGTCAAGAGCGGGGCGACGGATGAGATGGCCAGGCTCATTGCCGTCCACGCGCCGGCCGACGCGGTGGTGGTCAGCCTGCAGAATGGCGTCGACAATGTCGGCAGGCTGCAATCCCTGCTTGGCGGCCGGCAAGTGCTGGCCGGCATGGTGCCGTTCAATGTGGTGCAGGCGAGCGAGCCGGACGGCCTGCATGTCCATCGCGCCACCGAAGGAACGGTGCTGATCGAGGATCGCGTGCCGGGGCTTGCCGAACTGCTCGATGTCGAGGGTTTTGCGGTCGAAACACATGGCGCCATGCCGGGAGTTCTGTGGGGAAAGCTTCTGCTCAACCTCAATAATGCCTTGGTGGCGCTGTCGGACCTGCCTCTGGCCGCGCAGCTTGCCGATCGTCGCTGGCGGGTGATTCTGGCGCGCCAGATCGAAGAAGCGCTGGCGGTGCTGAAGGCGGCCTCGATCGTGCCGGGCAGGATCGGTGGGCTGCGCCCCGCCCTGTTGCCCACGGTCCTGCGCCTGCCCGATTGGCTCTTCAGGCTCGTGGCGAGGCGGATGCTGATGGTCGACCCGCAAGCGCGTTCCTCGATGTGGGAGGATCTCGAACGTGGCCGGCCGACCGAGATCGACGAGTTTCAGGGCAAGATCCTGCGCTTGGCGCGGGACACGGGAACGCGGGCACCGCTGACCGCTCGCCTGGAGCGGCTGGTGCGGGAAGCCGAGGCCACGGGAACGGGTTCGCCGCAGCTTTCGCCCGAGGCGGTGCTGGACGAGGAAGCCGCCCGCCGCATATGACGGGCAAACCGGCCGGCGCATTGCACGCCGCTGGCCGGCTCCGATAAAATGGTCGTTCAACGGCCAGGAATGGGTGAAGAAAGATGCCGTCGGTCCAGCCTTCCCTCACCACAATCGGCTTCGACGCCGACGACACGCTCTGGCAGAACGAGCAGTTCTTCCGCCAGACGGAGAGGCACTTTACCTCGCTGCTGGCCGAGCACGCCGAGGGCCACGATATCGAGGCGCGGCTCCTGGAAGCCGAGAGACGGAACCTTGCCCTCTACGGCTTCGGCATCAAGGGCTTCACCCTTTCGATGATCGAGACGGCGCTGGAGATCAGCGGCGGCAAGGTGCCGCCAAAGGTGATTCGCGAAATCCTCGACGCCGGCCGCGACATGCTGAGCCATCCGGTCGAGACGCTGCCGCATGTGCGCGAGACGCTGGAGGAACTGGCCGGCGCCTACAGGCTGGTGCTGATCACCAAGGGCGACCTTTTCGACCAGGAGCGCAAGCTGGCGCAGTCGGGTCTGGGCGAATTGTTCGACGCGGTCGAGATCGTCAGCGACAAGAACCCGGCCACCTATCATCGCGTCTTCAACCGCCATGGCGACGGGCCGGGCCGCAGCATGATGGTGGGCAATTCGCTGAAATCCGACGTGGTGCCGGCAATCGAGGCGGGGAGCTGGGGCGTATATGTCCCGCACGACCTGACCTGGGTGCTGGAACATGCCGAGGAGCCGACGGCAGCGCCGCGGTTCTGCCGGCTGCAGCATCTGGGCGAACTGGGCGAGCTGATCGAAAGGCTTGGGCGGGGCTGAGGAGTGCCCGCTCACGCACGAAGCGCTGCTAGGTAACCGAATTGGTGTAGCGGCCGTAGCGGTTGCGGCCTGTGCTGCCCGGTATGATGCAAAGCACCAGGAAGGCGACGATCGACACCACCGGGATGAACAGCGCGACGGCCATGATGCCGGGCTTGTCCATGTCGTGCAGGCGTTTGACCGCTGCGGCGATATGCGTCCACAGGAACACCACGAAGGTCATGCCGAACACCGCCGACCAGGCCTGCGCGGCCGCGCTGTCGGCTGGAACACGGGTGAACTGATAGAGCGGGAACGACACCACCATCAGCATGAACAGGAACGCCAGCAGGAAGGCCGCCCGCCCGATGCGGCCGGTGAAGCGGAAGAACAGCCAGATGAATTGGTCTTTGTCAGGCAAGTGGGTCCGGTCCGTATTGGTTTGCGCCCCTGGCCATCGCGAGCGCGCTGCTTGCGCGCCCGCGGTAGCGGAAAGTGCTTTCGTTTTGCCGAAAGATCAATCTCTTAGCAGCTCGTTGATCGAAGTCTTGGAGCGGGTCTGCGCATCGACGCGCTTGACGATGACGGCGCAGTAGAGGCTGGGGCCCGGCTCGCCATTGGGCAGCGGCTTGCCCGGCAGCGTGCCCGCCACGACCACGGAATTGGCCGGCACCTCGCCATAGAAGATCTCGCCGGTCGCGCGGTCGATGATCTTGGTCGACTTGCCGATGAACACGCCCATGCCCAGCACCGCGCCCTCACGCACGATGCAGCCCTCGACCACCTCGGAACGGGCGCCGATGAAGCAATTGTCCTCGATGATGGTCGGGCCGGCCTGCAGCGGCTCCAGCACGCCGCCGATGCCGACGCCGCCCGACAAGTGCACGTTCTTGCCGATCTGGGCGCAGGAGCCCACGGTGGCCCAGGTGTCGACCATGGTGCCCTCGCCGACATAGGCGCCGAGATTGACGAAGGACGGCATCAGGATTGCGCCTGGCGCGATATAGGCCGAGCGACGCACCACGCAGGACGGCACGGCGCGGAAACCGGCCTTGTCGAAGTCGACCGCGCCCCAGCCGGCGAACTTCGAGGGCACCTTGTCCCACCAGGCGGAATCGCCCGGACCGCCCTTGACGATCTCCATCGGATTGAGGCGGAAGGACAGCAGCACCGCCTTTTTCAGCCACTGGTTGACCTTCCAGGCGCCGTCGTCCTGGCGCTCGGCGACGCGGACGGCGCCGCGGTCGAGCAGGTCGAGCGCGGCCTCGATCGCCTCGCGCGTCTCGCCACGCGTCGCGGTGGTGATGGCCTCGCGTTCGTCGAACGCCTTTTCGATGGTGGCTTCGAGGCTTGCGAGATCGGCTTTCGACATGAAAATGCTCCGTTACACGTGCTGTTAAGGCACGGGCCATAGGCTGTAATTAAGACGCGCGGACCCTATGTCAGGCCTGAAGAGGGGTCAATCACGAGAGCGCCGGAGACGGTGCTGACATCAGAAAATTTGGACAGGAAGAACACATGAATCCGATGGAAAAGGCGGGCTGGACGCCGTTGCCGCATTCGACCGAGGACCTGGCCAGGGCCAAGGCCGTGCCGGACACGCCGCAGACGCGCGCCGCCACCTATCGGCTGGCTTGGGACGACGAGGACTTCATGACGCGGCGCGAACTGCGCGCGGTGCGGCTGCAACTGGAACTCTTGAAGCCCGAGATGATCCTTGCCGAACGCGGCATACGCTCCACGGTGATCCTGTTCGGCGGGGCGCGAATCCCCGAGCCTGGCGGTGAGGCCTGGGCGGCCAAGGACGAGACGCAGAAGCGGAACCTGGAAAAGAACAGCAAATATTACGACGAAGCGCGCAAGTTCGCGCAGCTCTGCTCGCGCTATTCGGCCACGTCGTATTTTCGCGAATATGTCGTGGTGACCGGCGGCGGCCCGGGCGTGATGGAGGCCGGAAACCGCGGCGCGGCCGATGTCGGCGCACCATCCATAGGCCTCAACATCGTGCTGCCGCACGAGCAGGCGCCAAACCCCTACATCACGCCGGAGCTTTGCTTCAACTTCCACTATTTTGCGCTGCGCAAGATGCATTTCGTCATGCGCGCCAAGGCGGTGGCGGTGTTTCCGGGCGGCTTCGGCACCATGGACGAGCTGTTCGAGACGCTGACGCTGATCCAGACCGGGCGCATGGAGCGCGTGCCGGTGATCCTGTTCGGCCAGGAGTTCTGGGAACGGGCGCTCGACCTCGACTTTCTGGCCGAGCAGGGCACGATCACGCCCGGCGACCAGGACATCATCGACTTCGCCGAAACCGCCGACGAGGCGTGGGACATCATCCGCCGCTTCTACAAGCTCTGAGTTTTCCGCGCGGGGATGCCGCATCCGTCTCCGCTGGAAAGCATCGCGGCGTTCGGCTAGACCTTCTATCCATGGCAAGGTTGAACAATCGCAAGGGCTGGTTTGCCGCGCTTCGGCGTGACCGGCTGCTGTTTGCCATTGTCGCCTCGCTGGTGCTGCTGGCGCATGTGTTCCAGCCGCTGGCCGAGGCCAGGGCCGCAAGTAGGGCCGACGGCTGGGTCATCTGCACCATGTTCGGCATGCAGAAGGCGGAGCCTGACGGCAAGCTGCCGCCGATCGGCGCCGCCGACGACTGCCCAAGCTGCATCATGGGTCCCTGCGCCGGCATGGCCGCCCCGCTCAGGGTGGAAGCCCCATTCGACCCGGCCTTTGCCGCACCTGTCGCCTATCGCGACGGGCGGCTCATTTCCATCGAGACCAAAATACCGCCGGAGCGGCTGAACGAGCCGCCGCCGGCCATACGCGCACCGCCGTCCATTCTCGCCTGAAACAAGCCTGCTTCCGCGCCTGCGGAAGAAAGAATCTGTTTTTGGACGCAAGAGGAAAAGACCATGCGCCGAGTTATTCTGCCGCTGACCGCAGCCTGCGCGCTGACGGCCATTTCGAACGTGACCGCCCATGCCCACGCCTCGCTGGAAAAGAGCGAGGCCGCTCCCGGTTCCTACAAGGCCGTGCTGAAGATCCCGCACGGCTGCGACGGCCAGGCCACCCACACGGTGCGCCTCGAAATCCCCGAGGGCTATGTCGGAGTGAAGCCGATGCCGAAGGCCGGCTGGACGCTGGCGGTGGAGAAGGGCGACTACGCCAAGGCCTACAAGCTGCACGGCTCCGAGGTGAAATCGGGCGTGAGGGCGGTGACCTGGAGCGGCGGCAACCTGCCGGACGATTTCTATGACGAGTTCGTCGTCAGCGGCACGCTGGCCGGGGTGGAGGAAGGACGGAAGCTGTTCTTCAAGGCCAGGCAGGTTTGCGACGATGGCGAAGTGTCGTGGCACGAGGAGCCGGCCGAGGGGCAGGACCCGCATTCGCTGGAGCACCCGGCGCCGGCGCTGACCATCCTGGCCGCCAACGGCGGCGGGCATGCCCACGCCGCCCATGGCGGGCAGCATGAGGTCGTGAAGGTCGGAGAGCTGGAGATCAGCCAAGGCTGGGCCCGGGCCATGCTGCCGGGGCAGAAGGCCGGCGGCGGCTATCTGACCATCGCCAACCACGGCACGGCGGCCGACAAGCTGGTGGCGGCGACCTCGCCGGCGGCCGGCAAGGTCGAGATCCACACCATGTCGATGAAGGGCGAGGTGATGGAGATGCGGCCGGTCGAGGGCGGGCTGGAGATCCCGTCCGGCGAGACCGTGGAACTGAAGCCGGGCGGCCTGCACGTGATGTTCATGAACGTAACGGAACCCTTCAAGGAAGGCGCCTCGGTTCCGGTCACGCTTGAGTTTGAGCACGCCGGCAAGGTGGAAATATCGCTGCCGGTAAAGACCGCGATGGGCGGCGGGGACCATTCCCACCACTGACGATGCGACGCGCGGGCACGGGCGGCGGCTCCTTCATGGGGCGAAGCGCCCGTGCCCCTTCTTCCGTGCCCGTTCGGCCCGTCAGGCCGAGACCGTTTTGGCAGCGTACGGCGCGTGCAGGCCTTCCATGAAGGTGCGGTTGCGGCCGGCTTTCTTGGCGGCATAGAGATATTCGTCAGCGCGGCGCACCGCCGCCCACAGGTCGCCGTCCCTGCCGAATTCGACGACGCCGAAGCTGCAGGTGACCGACCTGCCGGGCGGCAGGCCGTCAAATCGGGCGCGCTGGATGTCGAGGCGCAGCCTTTCGGCGAAATCGTAGGCGGCCGCCAGCGGCGTAGCCCTCAGCACCACGACGAATTCTTCCCCGCCGATGCGGGCAACCGCGTCATCACTGCGCGCGGCGCTGCGGATGATCCGGGCGAAGCCGGCCAGCACCGCGTCGCCCGTGGCGTGGCCATAGGAGTCGTTGACCGCCTTGAAGTTGTCGATGTCGCCAACGACGATGCAGGACACTTCCTCGTTGCCGGCGGCGGCCAGTTCGCGGCAGCGCCATTCCAGCCCGCGGCGGTTGAGCAGGCCAGTCAGCGGATCGTTGTCGCGTTCGCCGCGAAGCGCGGTGATCACGTCCACGCTGGTGACGGCAAGCAGGCCGAGCGCCGTGGCGGCACCCAGCAGCGACAGCGTGATCTGCACCCAGGTCCAGAAGGTCGAGGCGCCGAAGGCATCGAGGCGGCCGCCCGAAAAGGCGCTGATCGTCAGCATCGTGCGCGGGAAGAAATGCAGCCCCACCGCCACGACCAGCCAGAACATTGCGCGGTCGGTGGCTTGGCCGAAGCGGAGGAACCTGGCCTGCCAGGCGACGATCAGCATGATCGTGCCGAGGCCGAAATTGAGGATATAGGCGCGGGCGACGAGGCTGCGGTCGACGTAGAAGAAATAGACGACCCCGACGAAAATCAGCGCCGCGAGCAGCACCGGCAGCGCCCGCGCCATGTTGCGTCCGGAGCGCCGCAGAACGCCTTCGCCGAGCAACAGGACGCCGAGACAGTAGAGGAAGGTCGCGAAAATGGTGTTGAGGCCGATGTCGTGCGGCCAGAAGGTGACCTGCCCGAGCGCCGCAAGCCCGATGCAAAGATAGGAGGAAGCGAAGAACAGAAGGTGGCTTCGCGTGCGCTCCAGCAACCATGCGCCGATAAAGCTCAGCGAAAACAGCAGCATAAGTACCGGAGCCACGAACTTCACGATAGAAAACCGCTTTTCAGATGGACGCGGCCCGGGGCCAACCGGGCCTGGAGTGCAAATGTGGGAAACTCATATGCGCTTGCGCAAGCGCGGTTTGGCAATCAACTCACAATAGCCCCCGAAGCGGCTGACATGACGGTGCGCCGGCTCAGGACTGCGCCGGCGCAATGGTGCGCAGGAAGCCGGCGAGATCGTCGGTCACGAAGTCGACCGCATCGTCATAGGCCGGGTCGCGCTCCCAGATTTCTGAGAAGGTCGGCTCGAAATTGTTTGGCACCACCAGCACGGTCTGCATGCCCAGCGCCTTTGGCACGATGAGGTTGCGCGCAAGGTCTTCGAACATGGCGGCGTTGGGGCCGGCGATGCGATGCAGGGCGAGGAACTTGTCGTAGGTCTGCTGCGCCGGCTTCGGCATCAACTCGGCGGCGACGATATCGAAGATGTCATCGAAATGGTCGAGGATGCCAAGCTGGCGCGCCGCACGCTCGGCGTGGCCGCGATCGCCGTTGGTGAAGATGAACTTGCGGCCCGGAAGCGCCTTGATGGCCTCGCCCAGCGCCGGGTCTGGCGCCAGCCAGGAATAGTCGATGTCGTGGACCTTGTTGAGGAAGTCGTCCGGGTCGATGTTGTGGCGGGCCATCAGCCCGGCCAGCGTCGTGCCATATTGCTGGTAAAGCTCCTTCTGCAACTTGCGCGCGTCTTCGCGCGGCAGCTGCAGCAGCTCGGACACATAGGCCGTCATCCGAACGTCGATCTGCGAAAACAGATTGGTGTGGTGCGGATAGAGCGTGTTGTCGAGGTCGAACACCCAGTCGGTAACACGAGCGAAGCGGGTGGGATCAGGCAATTCAGTCATGCCGCCCTTATGGCACGGTTCGCAACGCTTGTATCCACAGGGTTGTAAAAAATTCCGGCGGATCGCGTGCCTGAGTTGGTTCAAAATTTACCGAACCATGAAACGTGACGTTCACCGTTGTCTGGCATGCAGGCTGTCGGAAGAGGGGGGTCCATGAAAAGCATTTTTTTAAGAGCGACGCTCGTCGCGGGACTTGCCGTGGCAGGCTCGCTGCTGGTTGCGGTGACGGTCGTGCCCCTTCTGGGTGGCCGCGTCGACGGCAATGCGTGGCTGATGCTGATCCTGTGCCCGCTGCTGACCGCCCTCCCGACCAGCGCCTACACTTTCTGGCAGGGCGACCGGCTGAAACTGGCGCACCGCGAGCTGGCCCGCACCCATGCGCAGCTTGCCGCCGCCCACCGGCGCCTGGCTGAAAAGGCCTCGCGCGACGACATGACCGGCATGCTGAACCGCGAGAACTTCTTCGCCATGCTGGACAGTTCGCGGCGCAAGACGGATCGCGGTGCGCTGCTCATCATCGATGCGGACCATTTCAAGAAGATCAACGACAGCTTCGGCCACCTGACCGGCGACGCGGCACTGCTGGAGATCGCCGCTGCCATTTCGCGCGGCGTGCGCAGCGGCGACGTGCTCGGCCGCATCGGCGGCGAGGAGTTCGGTGCCTTCCTGGTGGGCGCCACCGAGGCGGAAGCCAGCGTCGTTGCCGAGCGCATCCGGCGCGAGGTGGAAAAGGTGTGCTTCCAGCCGGCCAGCGCGCCGATCCCGCTCACGGTCAGCATCGGCGGCACAATCTGCGAGCTCGGCGCCACGGTTTCGGAGCTGATGCGCGCCGCTGACCGCCGCCTCTACGAGGCCAAGAACCGCGGCCGCAACCTGGCCATCGTTACCGAGTTGCTGAGCGCCGCCTAGTATATCCATTTGCATATATTTTTGAGGGCGCGGCGCTGTTGGCGGTCGCGCCCTTCTGTTTTGCGGTGCACAATGGCTGCCCGTGCGTTCTTCGTAGCCGCTTGCCCATCTCAGGTAATTGCAAACGCATAGATTTCCGCCTAATGATTTCGACGGAGGCCGCAGACGGATCGTCTGCGGAAAAAGGGAGAGGAAACTCATGACGTCGAACAACGTGCTCGGCCAGCTGGCCGATATGCTCCTGTCTGGGGGCGTTGAGGTTGTGGATCTGGCCGCGGTTCTGGGGCCGGACACGCCGCTTCTGAAGCTGCCGCCGGAACTGGCGGTCGATACGCCGAAGATCGAGATCCACGAGATCTCCGCCTACGACAAGAACGGCCCGTTCTGGGCCTGGAACTGGCTGAAGGTGGGCGAGCATTCGGGCACGCATTTCGATGCGCCCAAGCACTGGATCACCGGCAAGGACTATGCCGACGGCGCGACCGACACCATTCCGGTCAAGAATTTCGTGGCCCCGGTCAATGTCATCGACTGCTCGAAGGAAGCGGCCGAGGACCACGACTTCCTGCTCACCGTCGATCACATCAAGGCCTGGGAAGCCAAGCACGGCGCCATCAAGGCGGGCGAATGGGTGGTGATGCGCACCGACTGGCACAAGCGCAACGGCTCGGAAGCCGACTTCCTCAATGCCGACGAGACCGGCCCGCACACGCCCGGACCGACGGCGGAAGCCATCGAATACATCATCGAGGCGGGCGCCATCGGCTGGGGCACGGAAGCGATCGGCACCGATGCCGGCCAGGCCGGCGGCATGAACCCGCCGTTCCCGGCGCACAACCTGATGCACAAGGCCAACCGCTACGGCCTAGCCAGCCTGTGCAACCTCGACCGCCTGCCGGCGAAGGGTGCTATCCTGATTGCCGCGCCGCTCAAGATCAAGAGCGGCACCGGCAGCCCGACGCGCGTGCTGGCGCTGGTTCCGAAGGACTGACGGCGCGCGACGGCAAGCGGCCTCTCATCTCGGCACCCGCATATGGATGCCATGATGAACTCGAGCGGGCTCATACCCCCACCCCTTACCCCTCCCCACAAGGGGGAGGGGGACGATCTCTTCGGTGCCGGCCAAAACGGCGCAGGTTCGTGTTGAGGCGGTTGTACCACAAAGTTTCCCTCCCCCTTGTGGGGAGGGGCAGGGTGGGGGTGCTCAAATGAAAGACTCTGGGCAGCGCGGTGGCCTCTAGCCACCCGTCCGCAGGGAGAATGTGATGGACCAGACCGGCTCGGAAAAGCGGCAGCGCATCTCGACGCTTGGCGAGATCGGGCTGCAGCAGTTCGCGCCCTATCTGATGAACCGCATCATGGGGCGCTACAACGCCACCTTGCGCGAGGACCTGCGCAAGCAGGGGCTGACCGTGCCGCAGGTGCGGGCGCTTGCCGTGCTGTCGGTCGCCGATGGCGTCACCATCAATGATCTCTCGGTCTATAGCGTCATCGAGCAGTCGACGATGAGCCGCACGCTCGACGCGCTGGAGGCGCAGGGGCTGGTGCGGCGCGAAGCCTGCGACGAGGACAGCCGGGTGCGCAAGATCTTCCTGACCGACGAGGGCAGGGCCGAGTTCAACCGAGCCTGGCCGGCCATGCACGATGCGTTCGAGGCGATGTTCGCCGACATCGACGACGGCGAATATGCAGCCTTCGTCGCCACGCTGCAGAAGATGCTGCGCAACATCCGCCAGCACGACATCTGAACCGGAATTACCCATGCGTCCGCCATGCGGCGCATCCATGTGAAGGAGGCTTCCAATGGCTGAACGGTCCTTTGTGCAGGAAGTCGAAAAGCTGCGCCTGGGTGCCGGCGAGGAATTTTCCGGCGAAGGCATTCTGGCCATCACCAAGGCGTTGCTGCAATGCGGCGTCGGCTATGTCGGCGGCTATCAGGGCGCGCCGATCAGCCACCTGATGGACGTTCTGGCCGATGCGCAGGACATTCTGGGCGAGCTCGGCGTGCATTTCGAGGCGAGCGCCTCGGAGGCTACCGCCACTGCCATGCTTGCGGCCTCGGTGCATTATCCGATCCGGGGTGCGGCCACCTTCAAATCCACCGTCGGCACCAATGTGGCCTCCGATGCCTTGGCGAACCTCGCTTCCGGTGGCGTTACCGGCGGTGCGCTGATCATCGTCGGCGAGGACTATGGCGAAGGCTCCTCCATCATGCAGGAGCGCAGCCATGCCTTTGCCATGAAGAGCCAGGTGTGGCTGCTCGACCCGCGCCCGAACCTGCCCTCCATCGTCAAGGCGGTGGAGGACGGCTTCGAATTGTCGGAGGCGTCGAACACGCCGGTCATGCTGCAGGTGCGCATCCGTTGCTGCCACGTGCATGGCAGCTTCACCGCCAAGGACAACAAGCGCCCGGCGATGACCGTGGCCGACGCGCTCGAAAAGCCGCGCCGCGACACCGGCCGCATCGTGCTGCCGCCCGCTTCCTTCATCCATGAGAAGGAAAAGATCGCCAAGCGCTGGCCGGCGGCGGTGGATTTCATCCGCTCGCGCAGGATCAACGAGTTCTTCGGTCCCGACCTCGCCAAGGTCGGCATCGTCTGCCAGGGCGGCATGTACAATTCGGTCATGCGCGCGTTGGAGCGCATCGGCCTTGCCGACATCTATGGCGAGACGGAAGTGCCGATCTATGTGCTCAACGCCGTCTATCCGCTGATCGACGACGAGTTTTTGGGCTTCTGCGAGGGCAAGGATGCCGTGCTCGTGGTGGAAGAGGGCCAGCCGAACTACATCGAGCAGGCTTTTGGCAACATGCTGCACAAGGCCGGGCGCGACACGCGCGTGGTCGGCAAGGAATATCTGCCGGTTGCCGGCGAATATACCGGGCAGGTGATGCTGGACGGCCTCACCGCCTTCCTGCGCGAGGCCGCCCCGCACATGCTGCCTGTGCAGATCCGCGCGCCTAACAAGCAGGACGACAGCAACGAGATTTCCGATCTGGCCGCGATCGTGCCGGGCCGTCCGCCCGGCTTCTGCACGGGTTGCCCGGAGCGCCCGATCTTCGCCGCCACCAAGCTGGTCGAGCAGGAACTGGGGCAGCACCACATCGCCTCGGACATCGGCTGCCATCTGTTCTCGATCATGCCGCCCTTCGAACTGGGCGCAACGACGATGGGCTATGGCTTGGGGCCGGCCTCGGCCTCGGCCTTCAATTCACCGGACGCCAAGCGCCGCTCGATCTCGTTTGTCGGCGACGGCGGCTTCTGGCACAACGGCCTGACCTCGTCGATCGGCAACGCGGTGTTCAACAAGAACGACGGCGTCATCGTCATCGTCGACAATTTTTACTCCGCGGCCACCGGCGGGCAGGACATCTTGTCCTCGCGCGCCAGCAACAAGACCAAGTCCACGAAGCATCCCATCACCGAGGCGGTGAAGGGCATGGGCGTGAAGTGGGTGCGCCACCTCGAGCGCACCTATGACGTGGGCAAGATGCGCGACACGCTGCGCGAGGCGCTGACGACCGAGGAGAGCGGACCAAAAGTCATCGTCGCTTCGTCGGAATGCATGCTGAACCGCCAGCGCCGCGAAAAGCCGCTGGTCGCCAATGCCATCAAGGGCGGCGAGCGCGTGGTGAAACCGAAATTCGGCGTGGACGAGGACATCTGCACGGGCGACCACGCCTGCATGCGACTGTCCGGGTGCCCATCGCTGTCGGTGAAGTCGCTGGACGATCCGCTGCGCGACGATCCCGTGGCGCATATCGACCAGACCTGCGTGGGCTGCGGAAATTGCGGCGAGGTGGCGGATGCGGCGGTGCTGTGCCCGTCCTTCTACCGCGCCGACGTGGTGCACAATCCCGGCAAGTGGGACCAGCTCCTGGAAAAGATGCGCCGCAAGTTCATCGGTTTCATGCAGCGGCGTCGCGAAAGCCGCCGCCTGACTTTCGCGGATGCGTGACATGACAGTTCTGGCTCCGAAGACCAAAAGCCCTGCCGCGGGGCAGGAAAGCATCATCAAGCTGGCCGCGCTCGCCGTTGGCGGGCAGGGCGGCGGCGTGTTGACCGACTGGATCACCGACGTTGCCGAGCGCAACGGCTATCTGGCGCAGTCGACCTCGGTTGCGGGCGTCGCCCAGCGCACGGGCGCTACGATCTATTACGTCGAGATGTGCCGCGACACTGGCCGCCGGCCGATCTTCGCGCTGTCGCCGGCGCAGGGCGACGTCGATATCCTGATTGCTGCCGAGCTGATGGAAGCGGGACGGGCCGTCATGCGCGGTTTCGTGACGCCCGACCGCACCACGCTGATCGCCTCCTCGCACCGCATTGCGGCGGTGTCGGAGAAGATCGAGCCGGGCGACGGACGCGCCTCGTCGGAAAAGGTGCGCGCGGCGGCCGAGCAGGCGTCCAAGCGCCTTGTCGCCTTCGACATGGAAAAGGTGGCGGTCGAGGCGGGATCGGTGATCTCGTCGAGCCTGTTCGGTGCGCTGGCAGGCTCCGGCGCGCTGCCATTCCCGCGCGAAACCTATGAGGAGACGATCCGCGCTTCCGGCCGCGGCGTGAAGGCCAGCCTTGCCGCCTTTGCCGGCGCCTATGAGCGCACGCGCTGCCTGGTCGAAGAGGGCATCGAGCCCGACGCCGCTCCTGCAAAGTCGGTGAAGATTTCTTCGCACGGCGTGAGCGGTCCGGATGGCTTGATAAGAGGCTGGCAGGCGCTGCGCGCCCGCGTCGATGCCTATCCGGAGGCGCTGCGTGACATGGCTGGGCGCGGACTGCAGAAGGTGGTCGACTATCAGGACCTCGCCTATGGCGCGGAATATCTCGACCGCGTCGACCAGGCGCTGAAGCTGGACGATGCCGGGCGTGATTACGCCCTCTCGATCGCGGCCGCAAAGCATGTCGCCAACGCCATGTGCTACGACGACATGATCCGCGTGGCTGATCTCAAGACGCGCTCGACCCGCGACCGGCGCGTGCGCAAGGAGGTCGGCGTCAAGGATGGCAACATCCTGCAGGTGACCGAATATTTCCATCCGCGCATCGAGGAATTCTGCGGCACCATGCCGGCGGCGCTGGGCAGCTATATCGAGAACCGGCCGAAGCTGGCCGGCTGGCTCGACCGCCGCATCAACCATGGAAGGCGCGTCCGCACCGACAGCTTTGCCGGCTTTGCAGCATTGTGGTTCATCGGGGGCCTGCGGCGCTGGCGGCGCAAGCTGTTGCGCCACAGGATAGAGACCGAGCATCTGGAGCGCTGGTACCGGCTGGCGCTGGACCGTGTGGCGAGCGACTATGCGCTGGCGGTGGAGATCCTCAACTGCCGCCGCCTGATCAAGGGCTACAGCGACACCCATGTGCGCGCGCAGTCGAAGTTCGATCGCGTGCTTTCCGGCCTGCCGCTGCTCGAGGGACGTCCGGACGCCGCCGACTGGCTCCGCCGCCTGCGCGAAGCAGCATTGAAGGACGAGAAGGGCACCATGCTCGACGGCGCGCTGAAGACGATCGCGACGCTGTAGGAGAGCGTCGCGGCCGTTATCTCGGTTGCTGCCTGAAAAAGGCCGAGACGAAAACCAGCAGCCAGCCCAGGATCAGCAGCGTTCCGCCGATCGGCGCCGCGTAGGGAAACAGCCGGTCGCCCAGGAAATCGCGGGCCAGAAGATCGCCGACGAACAGGATCACGCCGGCGAGCAGCACGTAACCGGAAAGGCGCAGCAGGCTGGTTGCCGCCACGAGACCGATCGCCAGCAGCGCGGGCGCATGCGCCAGCAGGAAGGAGGAAGCGGTCTGCATATGCGCTCCGCCCGCATGCGCTGCCATGGCCGCTATCGCCACGCCGGCCGCGCCGGCCAATCCGCCCGCGCCGAGAAGAAATCGGTCGCTGCGCATGGCTTGCCTCCCTAGGTTCCTCGAATGACGCGTGAACTATAGAACCTTTCGCGTCCAGATTGAATCGCGTGCGCCAGCGACAATTCGGCCGGGTTCCAGGAGGCAGGAATTCGCGGCGTCGGGGCGGGCGGCGAAACTGTGGATGGCTTTCCTGTGGACCCAGTTTTTGCCGCCATCTTCCGTGATTGGCATGATGGCGCGATCGGACCTATGGTCGCCGCCCTATCGTCGACAGTGGAAACGACATGGCCGCAGACATTCAACGCATTGCCGCGCTCATCGCGGCCGACATCAATTCCAGGCCCGAACAGGCCGCAGCCGCAATCGGGCTTCTCGATGAAGGTGCGACCGTGCCGTTCATCGCCCGCTACCGCAAGGAAGTGACCGGCGGTCTCGATGACACGCAGCTGCGCACGCTGGCCGAGCGGCTGATCTATGTGCGCGAGATGGATGCGCGCCGGGCCACCATCCTCGAATCGATCCGGGGCCAGGGCAAGCTCACCGACGAGCTGGAAGCGGCCATTGCCGCCGTCACCACCAAGGCCGAACTGGAAGACCTTTATCTGCCCTACAAGCCCAAGCGCCGCACCCGCGCCGAGATCGCCCGCGAGCGGGGCCTTGGGCCGCTGGCCGAGGCGATCCTGGCCGACCGAGCAGCGGTGCCGGCCGAACTGGCGCAGAGCTACATCACCGATGACGTGCCGGACGTGAAGACCGCGCTCGATGGCGCGCGCGACATCATTTCCGAACAGTTCGCCGAAAACGCCGACCTCGTCGGCCGCCTGCGCAACTACATGAAGGAACGCGCCTTCCTGCGCGCCAAGGTCGTGGACGGCAAGCAGGAGGCTGGCGCGAAATTCTCGGACTACTTCGACCATGTCGAACGCTGGGCCAACGTGCCGAGCCACCGCGCGCTGGCCATGCTGCGCGGCCGCAACGAGGAAGTGCTGTCGCTCGACATCGAGGTGGATGCCGACGACACCTCGCCGGTGAAGCCGGTGGAGCGCATGATCGCCGAGGCCTACGCCATCGGCCGTCAGGGCGCGGGCGACCAGTGGCTGGCCGAGGTCGCCGGCTGGACCTGGCGCGTAAAACTCTCGCTGTCGCTCTCGCTCGACCTGATGCGCGAACTGCGTGAAAAATCCGAGGAAGAGGCGATCCGCGTCTTCGCGCGCAACCTGAAGGATTTGCTGCTGGCCGCGCCTGCCGGCTCGCGCGCCACGATGGGCCTCGATCCGGGCATCCGCACCGGCGTCAAGGTCGCAGTGGTCGACCAGACCGGCAAGCTGCTCGACACGACCACCGTCTATCCCTTCCCGCCGAGGAACGATGTGCGCGGCACACAGACCGAGCTGGCGAGCCTCATCCGCAAGCACAAGGTCGAGCTGGTCGCAATCGGCAACGGCACCGGCAGCCGCGAAACCGAAAAGCTCGTGGCCGACATGCTGGCCGCGATGCCCGCACCCAAGCCGTTGAAGGTCATCGTCAGCGAGGCGGGCGCTTCGGTCTATTCGGCATCGGAGACGGCGGCGGCCGAGTTCCCCGGCCTCGACGTGTCGCTGCGCGGCGCGGTGTCGATTGCCCGACGCCTGCAGGACCCGCTGGCCGAACTGGTCAAGATCGAGCCGAAGTCTATCGGCGTCGGCCAGTACCAGCACGATGTCGACCAGTATCGCCTGGCGCGCTCGCTGGATGCGGTGGTGGAGGATGCGGTGAACGCGGTGGGAGTGGACCTCAACACGGCATCGGCGGCGCTTCTGGCCCGGGTGTCCGGCCTTGGCACATCGCTGGCGGAAGCCGTGGTGGCCCACCGAAATGCCAACGGCCCCTTCGCCAGCCGCAAGGACCTTTTGAACGTGCCGCGCCTTGGCCAGCGCACCTTCGAGCAGTGCGCCGGCTTCCTGCGCATTCCGAACGGCGCCGAGCCGCTGGACGCCTCGGCTGTGCACCCCGAAGCCTATGGCGTGGCCAAGAAGATCGTTGCCGCCTGCGGCCGCGACCTGCGCACGCTGATGGGCGACAGCGCCACGCTGAAGGGGCTAGACCCGCGGGTTTTTGTTGACGAGCGCTTCGGCTTGCCGACCGTGCGCGACATCATCGCCGAGCTCGAAAAGCCCGGCCGCGACCCGCGCCCGGAATTCAAGACCGCGACCTTTGCCGACGGCATCGACGACATCAAGGACCTGAAGCCCGGCATGATGCTGGAAGGAACGGTGACCAACGTCGCCGCCTTCGGCGCCTTTGTCGATATCGGCGTGCACCAGGACGGGCTCGTGCACCTGTCGCAGCTTGCCGACCGCTTCGTGAAGGACGCGCATGAGGTGGTGAAGGCCGGCGACGTGGTGAAGGTGCGCGTGGTCGAGGTCGACATCAAGCGCAAGCGCATCGGCCTGTCGATGCGCAAGCACGACGATGGCGCGGGCGCGCGCTCGGGCCCCGCCTCGCGCGACGACCGCCCGCAGCGCGGCGGTGGCGGCAAGCCGTTCAACAAGTCTGCCCCGCAGCAGAAGAGCGGCGGGACGTCGCAGGGCGCCTTCGGCGCCGCGCTCTTGGAAGCCATGAAGCGCAAGTAGCCGGCTTTACGCCAAGGGACAAAGAATCGACGCCGGTGGGAGTGATCCCGCCGGCGTTTTCTTCGGGCGAAGATTTGTCCTGCGCCCTGTCGGCGATTGCGTTACTCATTCGTCATTCACAAAGACGGAGAACCCGGATGCTCTATGCAATCCTTTGCTACAATTCCGAAGACGTGGTCGGCTCCTGGACCAAGCAGGAGGACGACGAAGTGATGGCCCGGCTGGGCGCCGTGCAGGAAAAGATCGCCAGGTCCGGCAAGCTCGGCCCAGTCGTGCGGCTTCTGCCCACCACCGCCGCCACCACGCTGCGCAAGGGCCGCGAGGGGCCGCTGGTGATCGACGGCCCCTTTGCCGAAACCAAGGAGCAGTTTTTGGGTTTCTACGTCGTCGATTGCGAAACGCTCGACGAGGCGCTGGACATCGCGAAGGAATTGCAGGCCGCCAATCGCGGCCCCGGCGTCTATGAAGTCCGGCCGATCGGCATCTTCCAACCCGGAGCCTTGACCGCATGACCGCCGACCCCTCCTGGATAGACGACGCGCTGACGGCCGCCCGGCCGCAGGTGGTCGGCGCGCTCCTCCGCTATTTCCGCGATCTCGACGCGGCGGAGGAAGCGTTCCAGGAGGCGTGCCTGCGGGCGCTGAAGAACTGGCCGGTGAACGGCCCGCCGCGCAATCCGGCGGCGTGGCTGATCTTCGTCGGCCGCAACAGCGGCATCGATGCGGTGCGGCGTCGGGCCAAGCAGGCGCCGATGCCGCCCGAGGAGACGGTGTCCGACCTCGACGATGTCGAGACGCCCATGGTGGAGCGGCTGGACGGCGCCGACTACCGCGACGACATCTTGCGGCTGATGTTCATCTGCTGCCACCCCGATCTGCCGGCCACGCAGCAGGTGGCGCTGGCGCTGCGCATCGTGTCTGGCTTGAGCGTGAAACAGATCGCCCGCGCCTTCCTCGTCAGCGAAGCGGCGATGGAACAGCGCATCACCCGGGCCAAGGGGCGAATTGCGCGCGCCGATGTACCCTATGAGGCACCGGGCGCGGTGGAGCGGTCCGAACGCCTCGCGGCGGTCGCGGCAATGATCTACCTGATCTTCAACGAGGGTTACTCGGCGGGCGTGGAGGAGGCGGAGCGCCGCGCGCCGCTCTGCGACGAGGCGATCCGTCTCGCGCGCCTGCTGCTCAGGCTTTTTCCCACCGAGCCGGAGATCATGGGCCTCACCGCGCTGCTTCTGCTGCAGCATTCGCGCACCGCGGCGCGTTTCGATGCCGAAGGCTCCATCATCCTGCTTGAAGACCAGGATCGCCGCCTGTGGAACCGTTCGATGATAGCCGAGGGGCTGGCGCTGATCGACAAGGCGATGCGCCATCGCCAGCCGGGGCCGTATCTGTTGCAGGCGGCGATTGCGGCGCTCCATGCGCGTGCGGCGAAGGCGGAAAATACGGATTGGGCCGAGATCGAGCTGCTCTATGCCATGCTGGAGCGGCAGGAGCCGTCACCGGTGGTGACGCTGAACCGCGCCGTTGCGGTCGCCAAGGTGCGCGGGCCTGAAGCAGCGCTCGCCATTGTCGAGCCGCTGGAAGAACGCCTGTCGGGCTATTTCTACTTCTTTGGGCTCAAGGGCTATCTGCTCATGCAACTCGGCCGTTCGGCCGATGCCCGCTGCGCCTTCGACCGCGCCATCGCGCTGGCCAACACGCCTGCGGAAGCGGCGCATATCCGCATGCATCTGGACCGGCTGATGAAGGAAGGCGTCGAACGGGCCGAATGACATCCCCCTCGTTCGGCTGCTCCCCTCCAAGGGCAGGGCTATCGTCGGCGTGCTTGTACCCCCACCCCTTACCCCTCCCCACAAGGGGGAGGGGGACGATTTCGCCGCCACAGCCACCAAGAACGGTGAAGATTGGCGCTGGACGGTCGCAGCAAGGTTTCCCTCCCCCTTGTGGGGAGGGGCAGGGGTGGGGGGCATTTCGAATGCAATTGCCCCCTGATGGGCGAGACGGAGAGGGGCGCTGCCGCGCCCGTCATCCTTTTCAGCTCATGAAGAAGTTTTGCGTGCCGTGGGCCTCGATGGCCTCGGCGAGACGGCTCAGCGCATGCACATAGGCCGCGGTGCGCATGGTGACGTTCTTTTCGCGGGAGATGTCCCAGATCGCCTGGCCCTCGCGCTCCATGATGGTGCGCAGGCGCACGTGGATTTCCTCGACGGTCCAGTAGTAGCCTTGTCGGTTCTGCACCCACTCGAAGTAGGACACGGTGACCCCGCCGGCATTGGCCAGTATGTCTGGCAGCACGATCACGCCGTTCTCGGCCAGGATCTCGTCGGCTTCCGGCGTCACGGGACCATTGGCGAGTTCGAGAACCAGCTTGGCCTTGACGCTGGCGGCGTTGTCCTCGTGGATCATGTTCTCGAGTGCCGCCGGAACCAGCAACTCGCATTCCACGCCGACGAGATCGTCGGCCGAGAGCGCCTGATGGCCGTTCTTGCCGACGGTAGAGACGACGGAGTGCCCCTCGTTCTTGGCCGCGAACAGCGCGTCGAGGTCAAGGCCGCCGGCCGCATAGACCGCACCCTCGGAGTCCGACACCGCGACGATCTTGTGGCCGTCGGAGGCGAGCAGGCGGGCGATGTGCTGGCCGGCATTGCCGAAGCCCTGAATGGCGACGCGCATGCTGGAGGCCAGGCCGAGATCCTTGGCCAGGTGGCGCACCAGATAGTAGCCGCCGCGGGCCGTGGCATCGCCGCGGCCCAGCGAGCCGCCAAGCGCAATCGGCTTGCCGGTGATGACGGCAGGCTCGGCCTGGCCGACGATCTGGGCATATTCGTCGGCCATCCAGCCCATGATCATGGAGTTGGTGTAGACATCGGGCGCCGGAATGTCGCGGTCGGGGCCGATGATGCGGGCGAAGGCCTGGATATAGGCACGCGAAAGGCGTTCCACCTCGGCCTTGGAGAGCTTGCGCGGATCGACCTGCACCGCACCCTTGCCGCCGCCATAGGGCAGGTTCATCACGGCGCATTTGAAGGTCATCCAGAAAGCCAGCGTCTCGACCTCGTCGATCGTCGCATCGGGATGGAAGCGGATGCCGCCCTTGGTCGGCCCCCGCGTGTCGTCATATCGGCATCGCCATGCCAGGAACGATTTTCGCGATCCGTCGTCCATGCGGATCATCAGGCGAACCTTGGTAGTCTCTCGTGGGAATTTCAGTTTCTCGATGACGTCGGCGTCGATGTTCAGGTGTGCAGCTGCCTCGTCGAGGCGGACAAGAGCGTTATCGAGAAGACTTCCCTCAGACATCATGGTTCCTTCTTTTGAGATCCTCAGTGCGTACGCGCAAGCTGCGCGCGACCTGCATTTGCCATAGTTGGCCACCCCAAGCCAACCCACAGAAGGTACAAACTGTCTCTCGCGAGCATTTTTTGTACCCCCGCTCGGCTCTTTTTCGAAATTTTCGGTCGTTTCGACTGCTACTCGGGGGCGGACCGGGCCTTTTCTGCCCCTCTCGCGGCGATGAGAATGGTCCAGTCGCGGAAATATGATTGTCACCCAGCGGAAACTCCGGCTTGAACATGGTGCCGCGATCGGTGAAACAGAAGCTTCGGCGTGTCGTTACCATTGGCAGCAGCGCGTCAAAACGGACCGGAGCACCGCCATGCAGCGCCATCTGTTCGGGCCGACCGGCCGCGAGGTTTCCAGGATAGGGCAGGGCACATGGCGTCTTGACGAGGCGCGTTGGCCCTCGGCGGTGGCGACGCTGCGCCGCGGTCTGGAACTCGGCATGACGCATATCGACACCGCCGAACTCTACGGCGATGCCGAACTGGTGGTCGCCGAGGCGGTCGCCGGGCGACGCGACGAGGCCTTCCTCGTTTCCAAGGTGCTGCCCAGCAACGCATCGCGCGCCGGCACCATCGCCGCCTGCGAGAGATCGCTGAAGCGCCTCAGGACGGACCGGCTGGACTGCTACCTGCTGCACTGGCGCGGCATCTATCCGCTCGACCAGACCTTCGCGGCCTTCGAGGACCTGCAGAAGGCGGGCAAGATACTCTCCTGGGGCGTGAGCAACTTCGACGTGGAGGACCTCGAAGAGGCGCTGAGCGTGGCCGGTCCGGGCAAGATCGCCTGCAACCAGGTGATCTACTTTCTGCAAGAGCGCGCCATCGAGCATGGCATCATGCAATGGTGCCAGGCCCATGGCGTGGCGGTCGTGGCCTACAGCCCCTTCGGCCAAGGGGCGTTTCCCCACGAGGCTTCGGCCGCGGGACGGCTGCTTGCCGAGATCGGCGCCGAGCATGGGGCCACGCCACGGCAGGTGGCGCTTGCCTTCCTGACGCGGGAAAGCTCGATCTTCGCCATTCCCAAGGCTTCGAGCCCCGCTCATGCGGAGGAAAACGCTGGCGCGGGCGACCTGCGCCTGAGCGAAGACGAGATCGCCCGCATAGACCAGGCGTTCCCGCGCGGCCGCTGGCCCGGGAGCCTGCCGATGCTCTGAACGCATTGCGCCTGCCAGGGCCTCATGGCCCGCCCTCGCGGTGGTCCTGCCGCTCTTTGACGGGGGACATGGTGGCCTGCCGGCCTTGCGTGATCAGCAGGGCGCTGCGGTGTCCGGTTGCATGGATCCACAACCAGTTCAGTGCCACGCTGAGCCGGTTTCGAACACCGATCAGGAAGAAGATGTGCGCGATGCCCCAGATCCACCAGGCAAGCGCGCCGCGCAGCTTGATCCAGCCGAAATCGATGACGGCGAGCCTCTTGCCGATCGTGGCCAGGCTGCCGTCATGTTTGTAGCGGAACGGCCCGATGGCCGTGTCGCCCTTCAGCCGCGCCCTTATGACGGACGCGACATAGCGACCTTGCTGCTTTGCCGCCGGGGCGATGCCCGGGACAGGTGACCCGTCCGGTGCCGCGACGGCGGCGGTGTCGCCGATGACGAAGATGTCCGGATGCCCCGGCACGGTAAGGTTGGGCTCCACTTCGACGCGGCCGGCGCGGTCGGCCGGCGCGCCGAGCCATTCCGCCGCCGGCGATGCGGCGACCCCGGCCGCCCAGACCACCGTTGCTGCCGGCAGGTGATTTTCGCCATAGACGACGCCATTCCCGTCGCAGGCGCTCACCGCCTGCCCCAGATGCACTTCGACCCCGAGCGACTGCAGCGCCCGCTCCGCATAGGCCGACAGGTCCGGTGGAAAGCTGGGCAGGATGCGCGGCCCCGCCTCGATCAGGACGGTCCGCGCCATGCGGGTGTCGATGTTACGGTAGTCGCGCCACAGCGTCACCCGGGCCAGCTCGGCGATGGTGCCGGCCATCTCCACGCCGGTCGGGCCGCCGCCGATGATGACGAATGTCAGCAACGCGGCGCGGCGGAGGGGGTCGGACTCCCTTTCCGCGCGCTCGAAGGCCAGCAGGATGCGCCGGCGCAGCCGTATCGCGTCTTCGAGCGATTTCAGCCCCGGGGCGAAAGGTTCCCATTCGTCGTGGCCGAAGTAGGCGTGGCGCGCGCCGGTCGCCAGCACGAGCGTGTCGTAGCTGACGGCGCTGCCGTCATCCAGCAGTACCCGGCGCCAGGCGGTGTCGATGCCGACGACCTGCGCCAGAAGGGTCGTCACCTCGGGCCGGTTGCTGACGAGATGGCGGATCGGCCAGGCGATCTCCGACGTGGCGAGGGAAGCCGTCGCGACCTGATAGAGCAGCGGCTGGAACAAATGATGGTTGCGGCGATCGATCAGGGTGATGCGTACCCCGGCCCCTTTCAGCCACCGAACCGTTTCAAGGCCGCCGAAACCGGCGCCCACGATCACCACATGATGGTCATGCACTTTTCCGGACATGGCTGGCCAGCTTCATGAAAGGGGCGACCGGGCCGGCTTCTGGCAAACCCCGGCCGACCCGCTCGCCCGCGTCGCGACAAGGAAACAGGCGTCATAACCAGATTGCCAGCATCGCGGGCTGGCTGCAAATGCCGGGGCGCGTGCAGCGCTATGGCCGGTCGACCATTCCGGATTTCTTACTCTCGCGCGTGTGCCTGAACGCTGTCAGCATGTCTTCGAGATCATCGAAGATCATGGACCTGCCGATCTTGGCGAGCACGCCCGAGCGCTCCAGAATTGCCATCGGCTCGATGTGGAGCTCCGCGATGCCGAGCGCGATGCCGCGCTCCGCGCAGAAGGCGCACATTTCGTCGAGCATGGCCGCCGCCGTCGAATCCACCTGGGCGATGGTGCTGGCATCGAGCACGAACCAGCGCGCGTCCGCGGGCAGTGCCTGCACGATGCTCTTCAGCCGCGCCCTGACATAGTCGATGTTGAAGAACAGAAGGCTTCCCTGGATAAGGCAGACCGAGAGGCCGGGGACCGGGCGCGCGGTGCGGGAACGGTGCAGCTTGTAGAAGCCGCTGCGGCCGGGGATGCGTCCGAGCATGGCGTCTCGCGGGCGCATCTCCTTCAGCAGCACGTAGAGCAGGGTGGCCGCGACCGCGACCACCACCCCGGTGAGCACGCCGAAGCTGACCGCGCCCCACATGCCGATCATTGCGAAGGCGAATTCCATCCGGCTGATGCGCCAGATCTCGCGCAGGCTGGCCACGTCGATCAGGCCGATGGCGGCGGCGGCCAGAATGGCGCCCAGCGCCGGTACCGGCAGCAGCCGCAGCGCGTCGTTGAGAAAGAGAAGCGCCAGCGTGAGCGCCAGGGCGGCGACGATGCCGGTAAGCTGTGTGCGCCCGCCGAGGGACAGGTTGACCGCGGTGCGCGAGTCCGCGACGGTCACCGGAAAGCCGCTGAACAGCCCCGATGCGATGTTTGCGACCCCGAACCCGGTCAGCTCGGCATCGGCATCGACATCGAATTTGCCCCGTGCGGCGAAGCTTCGCGCGGCGACCAGCCCCGAACCGAGACTGACGAGCCACACCGCGGCTGCACCGAGCAGGAGGTCGCTGGCCGACAGGCCGGTTCCGGAGGGCAGCGAGGGCGCGGGAAGCGCCATGGGCAGCTCGCCCACCACCTTGATGCCCATTTTCTCGAAGCCGAACAGCGCGGATGCCGCGACCGCAATGACAACGACAACCAGCGGCCCTGGAATGCGTGAGCGCCGCAGCGCAAGCAGGATGGCGAGCATGACGGCGCCGAGCGTAACGGACGGCCAATGGACCAACCCGGCCTTCTGGAAAAGCTCGACCAGGGGCCGCAGCAGCCCGGAAGACTCGACGCGCAGGCCGGTAAAGCGCCCGATCTGCCCCACCAGGATGGAAATGGAGATGCCGCTGATGAAGCCGACCAGGATCGGCCGCGACAGGAAGGCCGCGACGACCCCCAGGTGCAGCCTGCCGCCGATGATGCACAGAACGCCCACCAGCAGTGCAAGCGCCGAGGCAGCCGCGACGCGTTCCGCCGGCATGTCCGCCGCCGTACCCGCCAGAACCGCGGCCAGAACCGTCATGGTTGCGGCGTCGGGCCCCACGATAAGCTGGCGCGACGGCCCGAACAGGGCGTAGCCAACCAGCGGCAGTATGCTGGAATACATGCCCACCTCCGCCGGCAGGCCCGCGATGGCGGGATAGGCGATCGCGCTCGGGATCGCCACGGCGGCAACGGCAAGGCCGGCGGTCACGTCGCGGCCCAGCCACGCGCGGTCGTAGCCCTTGAGACCTCTCAGGAGAGGAAGCCGGGCAAGCATCTGCCAATTTCCCGCATGGACCAAGCCTTGAAGGCGAAACACGAGGCGAAATGGCCGGCCGTGAGGCCGGGCTGGGTCATGTCAGCGAGGGCGCAGGGCCGGGACTCGCGCGAGCCGGCGGCGTGCGGCAATGGCGTTGTTCAAGGCCGATGCGGTATCCTCGCTGCCGCCGGCGGCGGCAACGCCGGCGGCGAGCGCGGCCGAGCTGTCGCCGGAACCGGGATCTAGAGCCTGCTTGGCATAATCCAGCGCCATTTCCCGATTGACCTTGTAGTCGTTGAGCTCACCCAGCGTGTCCTGGATCTCGTGCAGAGACGACACCACGTCCGAAAACCGCTTCCACCCGACGATGCCCTGGAAGGGCTCGGCCATGTAGCGCAGCTTCTTGGCGCGTATCCTTATCTTGTGCCGTTGCTCCGGCGGCATCTGGTCCAGCGCCGCGCTGTCCTTCAGCAGCGAGCGCAGGCGCCGGCGAAGCTCCTTGGCGGCAAAGCGCCGAACAGGCTTGTCGCGCTCGCGCTGGGCGCTGTTGCCGGGCGGGCCGTGAGCCAGCAAGCCCTCGAGATGGGCAACCAGAGCCAGGCTCAGGCCCGACATTCGCGGCGAGCGAAGTTCGTCGACGGCCAGGTCATAGGTGTGATCGCGGCGCGCGTGAAGCGTGGCCAGCAGCGGCTTGAAGCCGGGCACGTCCGGATTGGCGGCGGCGCTGGGCTCAAGCACGGACTTGATGAAGACATCGAGCTCGCGAACGTCGCCCAGAAGGTCGCAGAGCCATTTCAGGTCGGCGCGGATGGCCCGGCCATCGGGCCAGTCCAGCGCCGGCTTGAACAAAGACACCAGAGCGCGCAGGCGTCGCACGCAGACGCGGGACTGGTGCACCGCATCCGGCGTCCCTTCGCGGACGAGGATCGCCATATTGTCGAACAATGCCGCGAGACAGGTGAAGCCGATGGCGCGGACCGCCTCGGCCGTGGTCATTTTCCGATCCAGCGCGAAGTCGAGGCTGACGGTAGGGCGCGAGGTTTCACCCGCCAGCAAGCGGTAGCCCCGCTCGGCCTTGGAGGTGAGCGACACCAGGGCAGGCACGGCGGCGCTGATCTCGCGGGCGAAGGCAAAGAGCGCGCCCGGCTCGCCGGCCTTCAGCTCCAGCTCAGCCTCGACGATGCTCTGTTCCTCGTGCTCGTTGCGCACCACCCCGTCGTCGAGCGCGAGTTCTATCGTCGCGCCGTCGCGGTGCAGCAGGTAGGTATCGCGCTCGACCTCGACCGTGAAGAGAGGCCGCAGCTTGCGCCAGTCGGCGGGGGCGTCCAGAACCTGTGCCAGGGGGGAATTTCCCAGCACGTCGGCGCGGGGCTTCTTGCCTTGCACTTCCGTTTCCCACTCCCCGCGGGTCAGGCCGCCGTCGGCGGATTTGAGGGTCTTGACCGTCTGGATGTTGCCGGAGCCACCGTTGTTGCGAAGGCGCAGCACATAGCCGCGCTTGTGCAGCCTGTGCTTGCGGGTGTCGAAATATACGGAACGAAGCGGCTGCGGGCTTGTGTCGTGCATTGCGCCGGCGGCCTGCGCGACCTTGCCGATGTCCTTCAGCGCGCCGCGCGGCACCGCAAGCTTGAGCTCGACTTCGCGGTTTGCAGCCATGACGTCCTCCCCGCGTCCTCTCGAACCCGTCGCCTGCGCGGCGCGGTGCTGCCCTCTCTGCCAGTCCATTGGGGCTCCCACTTGCCGAATTCAGTATCTTTCCTCGACAAACATCATCTGACGCAGGCTTTCCTGGTCATTATAGGCGTCCTTTGTCGATCTTGGAGGCAGCTTGACGCGTGTCTTGGGCGGCTTCTTGTATGGGATGGCGCTGAGGATATGCGCCAGGCAATTGAGGCGCGCCCGCCGCTTGTTGTCGGAGCGCACGATGTACCAGGGCGCGAAATCGGTGTGCGTGGCAAACAGCATGCTGTCGCGTGCCCTGGAATAATCGTACCAGCGCCGGTAGGATTCAAGGTCCATTGGGCTCAGCTTCCACTGTCGCATCGGATCGTCGATGCGCGCCGCAAAGCGCCGTTCCTGCTCCTCCATCCCGACCTCGAGCCAGAGCTTGATGAGGATGATGCCACCGTCGACAATGTATTTCTCGACTTCCGGGCACAATTCCAGGAACCGCTCGTGCTCGGCCGGCGTGCAGAAGCCCATGACATATTCGACGCCGGCGCGATTGTACCAGCTGCGGTCGAAGATCACGATCTCGCCGGCGGCCGGGAACCGTTCGATGTAGCGCTGCATGAACATCTGGGTCTTTTCGCGGTCGGAGGGTGCGGGCAGCGCCACCACCCGGAACACCCGCGGGCTTACCCGCTCGGTCAGCACCCTGATGGTGCCGCCCTTGCCGGCCGCGTCGCGGCCCTCGAAGACGATGATCGCCCGCAGGCCCTTCTGCTTTACCCACGCCTGCAGATGGCAAAGCTCCACCTGCAGCTTGCGCAGCGCCTTGTCATAGGCTTTCCGGCCGATCTTGTCGGTTCTATCGGTTGGCTGTGCTCTGCTCTCCAACATGGCGTTTCACCAGGCGTAAGGGCATCAATGCCAGCTGAGGGTCACTCCGATATCCCCGGGAATGCCGCCCGGATAGTCGATGACCTGATAGCGGATCTTGTAGCCGCGCGGCTTGAGATGCTCGCGCCACAATTCGTAGATTTCCCGTGGGATGCCAGTCAGCGTGTCTTCCCAACCCGCTTCGCCCTGGTTGAGGGCGCGCCCGCGGTCGGTGCAGAGCTCGTTGGGAAAGCGATACACCTCGACCTCGGTGAGGCCGGCGTTGACGGCGCGCTGGATAACCTGCGCGGCCAGCTTGATGCGACCCTCACGCGAAAGCCCGGACGGCTGGCGCAATTGATCGATCAGCTTCTTCTTTTCCGCCTCGGCGTCCTTGGCATGCTGCAACTCGAGTGAAGCCTTTTCGCCCTCGACGGCCGCGATCTTGCGCATCACGTCCTTTGCCGTTGGCAGCAAATTCTCGATGTCGTCCTCGGGCTTGTCGGCGCTACTGGTCATCTTGGCACCTTCTGCGTGGCGGACTGGCGCGTTCGCGCTCAACCAATTCCCCCAACTCCGGCGGTCAGACTGACCAAGTTAAACTCTCCAACCTTTTCCGGGTTCCGTCGGGACGGGTTCACTTCGACAGCCGCTGACGATTTCAATGCCCTTTCAGGACCAGCGTCTGGACCGGCAGCATGAGCGCCTGCAACCTCAGTATCATGGCGTGCACCAAGCCGACCGTGTCGATCATGTGCAGGAAGAACCGGTGCGGCGCGCTCAGGTCTCCATGCGTCAGCTCTTCATGATTGCTGGTATAGGCGTTGGCAATGCAACTGCTGCCTGGAGGTATGCCGTCGAGCTGTCCCTGAAACAGCGGTTCCAGATAGGTGGTCAGCGTTCCAGGCCGTGCTGTCTGCTGCACATCCAGCAGTTGATCCGTCGGGCGGACCTGACCGGCGGCAACGACCTTCTGGACCTCGGTGACGACCATCGGAATGATGGTGAAGGGCTTGCCGATGCAGGTGGCTTCGGCGATCATGCCTCTCCTGATGACCTGGGCCTCTATCTGGCCGAAGCCCGCAACCAGTCCTATGCGGCGGTCTTCGGGGATCAGGATGCCGGCGGAGCGGATCATCGGATTGACGATGTCGCCGGGCCGCAGCGAAAACTGCTGAACTGTTCCGGCGGTGCCGGCACGCACGACAGTCTTGTCCAGTTCCACCTGTGCCTGGGCGAGTTCGGCTTCGGCGCTCGCCTTCTGTGCCGGCAGCAGTGAGGAGATCTTCGTTTCCAAGGTCTGCTTGTTGGACACCGCGGCGGCCAGGCCGCCCTTCTTGGCCTCCCTGGCGACCTGGCGCCTCTCGATTTCGCGCTTTGCCACCACATTCGGATTGCGCCGGTTGAGTTCGACCTGCGTCTCATATTCGTCCACCGCCTGCTGGTAGGCGCCTTCCGCCTGCGCGATCAGGCCATCGGCCTCGGCCAGCTGGGTTTGCGTCACCTCTGTTTCGGCCTCCACCTCGGCGACACGCCGGCGGGCGGTTTCGACGGCGGCCTTCTGCTTCTCGTCGTCCAGCCGGAACAAGGGGGCGCCGGCGGCCACTTTTTCATTGGTGCCGACATACACCTCCGCCACGCGGCCATTCGCTTCCGGCAGGATGGTGACGGTACGGAAGATCGCAGTGACGTTGGTGGTGGAAGGGTGGAAATAGAAGATCATCGTGATCAGGGAAACGGTCAGGATCACGCAAGCGGTGATGCCCCAGCGCAACTCGAACCACATCGAATAGAGGTTGATCTCCCGGCCGATCCTCTTGCCCTGGACATAACGGCGGAAAAGGTAGTCCGGAAAGATCGTGAGCAGGGAGCAGATCATGAATTCAAGCATGGCTCACCCCCTCCGTTCGGACAGCTTGTCGCCGGGCTTCAGTTCGACCGGCGACAACTGAGGTTCGGTCTGGACCGGATGAGGTTTTGTCGGTGTCACCGGGACCTCCGGTGACACCGGTTCGGGCGGTCTGCTTTCCTGGCCGGCCATCTTGCGGAGCGAGTTGGCGATCGAGTTCATGGGGCTGGCAAAGTCCGGAAGCTCGACCAGGGCCAGGAGAAGCGCCGCGATCCAGAACAGGTGATTGTGCGTGAACAGGGCAATCAGCGCGAGCACGGCCACCAGCTCAAGCTGCCCCTTGCTGGCGCCATGCGCCATATGCTCGGGAAGGGCGTGGAGCCGGAAGTACAAGACCCCGACCATGAAGATCACCAACAGGAGGAAGACGACCATCACGACGAAGAGGACATCCGTGTCTCCTGGGGCCGTGATGAATATGGGCAGATGATCTACTGCCGCCGGATGCAATGACTCCGCCATGTCTGAGCCCTCCTTCAAAGGCAGAACTTGGCCGTCAAACGCCTGATGTAGAGAGGCAGCGCGGTGGCCGGCGTTGATCTCGTTCAAATCGCCGGCAGCTGGGTCCTGCCCGCTGCCTGCTCCGCAGCCAGTCTGTTGCTGGCGTAATTATACAGGCGGCAACGCCTTGCGTCGCTCACGATATCTTGTTGCAGCATGTCGCTGCCGCAGGTGCTGCGTGGGCGTGCGCCGCAGCGCATTTGCCACCCGACCGCAGTGCCGGGCTGGCCCAATATCCGGACGGCACACAGCACCGCAAATCGGTTGCATCCAGCCAGCAAGTGACGTTTCATGCCGCCAAAATCGCAGGGCGCCGCCTGCGGAGGAGAGTTTCTGACATGCCCGGTCCCTATGTCGTTCCCGTTCATGGCGACGCCAAATTGCCGAAGGAAGTCGACGTCGTCGTCATCGGCGGCGGCATCATCGGCGCGTCGACGGCGTTGGAGCTAGCCGAGCGGAAACTGCGCGTGGCGCTGTGCGAGAAGGGCGGCATCGGCCAGGAGCAGTCCAGCCGCAACTGGGGCTGGGTGCGCATCTCGCGCCGTGATCCGCGCGAAGTGCCGCTGATGGCGGAGGCGCTACGCATCTGGAGCACGCTCGACCAGCGCATCGGCCGCGACACCGGCTACAAGCGCGCCGGCATCATCTTCACCTGCGCCACCGACCAGGAATATGCCGACCACGAGCGCTGGAACCGCAACCTCGACGGCTACCAGCTCGACTCGCGCATGCTGAGCGGCGCCGAGTTCCGCAACATGTTCCCCGGCACCACGATGAACCTCGCGGGCGCGCTCTACACCGCCGCCGACGGCCGCGCCGAGCCGCAGAAGGCCGCACCGGCCATCGCCGAGGCCGCGCGCGAAAAGGGCGCGTCGATCCTCACCGAATGCGCGGTGCGCGGCATCGAGACCGCCGGCGGCGCCGTCTCCGGCGTCGTCACCGAGCGCGGCTCCATCGCCTGCAAGGCCGTGGTGCTGGCCGGCGGCGCCTGGTCGAGCCTGTTCTCGGGCCGGCACGGCATCAACCTGCCGCAGCTCAAGGTGATGAACTCGGTCATGCGCACCAAGCCGCTGGAAGGCGGCCCCGAGCAGGCCATGTGGTCGAACGGCTTTGCCGTGCGCAAGCGCCAGGATGGCGGCTACACCATCGCCTCCGGCCACGAGAACGTCGTCGACATCGTGCCAGACTCGTTCCGCCATGCGCTCGATTTCCTGCCCGCCTTCCGCAAGGAATGGCGCTCGCTCAACTTCCGCCTCGGCGGCCGCTTCTTCGACGAGGCGCGCATCCCGAGCCGCTGGTCGCTGGACGAGGCCAGCCCCTTCGAATATTGCCGCGTGATTGATCCGAAGCCGGCCAAGAAACTTTCCGACATCGCCTTCGCCAACCTGAAGAAGGCCTTCCCGGTGTTTGAGAAGGCGGAGGTGGCGCAGCGCTGGGCCGGCTATATCGACGTGACGCCCGACGCCGTGCCGGTGATCTCGGCGGTAGACAGCATCCGCGGCTTCCACATCGCCACCGGCTTTTCAGGCCACGGCTTTGGCATCGGCCCTGCGGCCGGCAGGCTGATGGCCGATATCGTCACCGGGCGCACACCGGTCGTTGACCCCAGGGACTTTCGCTTCAGCCGCTTCTCGGACGGCTCGAAGATCGAGCTGATCAGCGGCTTCTGACAGGCAATCTGCCCGATGCCCGGAGCGCTGGTTGCATTTGTTTAACTTTTTTTACGAATGGGTAATGACCCAGGGGCTATGCTCGGGCCATTGTGATCGATTGGTCATGGAAGCCGGTGCCGGATGGAACCCGAACGGCGTTCTCGTGAAATCAACAATAACAACAAACTGACAGACTGCTGAGAACGCCACCGCATACCCGTAAAGCCCCAATCAAAATTCTCCCAAATTCATTTTGAGCCGGTTGCCCGCGCGAGATCGCCGGGCACCCGCCAGCAAGCAGGCTGATGCGTGCGACGCTGCGAGGCCGAAGGGCTTTTCGGCGTGCGCCCGGACTCGTGCCGGCGGCTGCGCGCGGATAGCCGAGTTTCGTCTTCTCTACGGCAAGGAAACGACCCATGAGTTCTACCGCATATGATCAAGCCATTGCTCCACGCGCCCATCCGGCGCGGCAAGGCTTCTCGCTCGCCAATCTGAGCATCCTGCGCAAGCTGGCGCTGGGCTTTTCGGCCATCTTCATCGTCAGCATCGTCGTGGCGCTGCTGGTGATGCGGTCGCTGGGCACGATCGAGGCGGCCGGTAAGGACTACGAGACGGCAAGCCGCCTGCTCACCGAACTCGGCAAGGCCGAGGCAATTCATCTCGACCGGGTGAACCTAGCGCGCCTCTATGTCCTTTCGAGGCGCGAGGACGTCCTAAAGCGCTATCACGACGCGTCGGAAGAGCTGGACAGGGTCATCACTATCGCGAAGCAGGAGATCGCCGGCAATCAGGAGGTGGAGGCCGCTATAGATGCCTTCCATTCGGCCGCTCAGCGGTGGCGCAGCGAAATCGGCGATGCGGTGGTCGGGCTCGCGGCAAAGCCGGAGACCTATGAGAGGGGGCGCGATCTCGCTTCTTCCGCGCGGGGGACGGAGGTTCAGGCAGGCGTCCGCGAAGCCATTGCACAGATGCAGGCTCAAATTGCTGGTTGGCTGAAGGACGTCAGCACGCAGAAGAATGCCGCGATGACATTCGCGCAGTACCTCCAGCTTGGCGGTGCCAGTCTGACGGTTGGGTTCCTGGTGCTGATCGCGTGGTGGCTGTCGCGGCAGATCGCGCGGCCGGTGAGCCAGATGACGGCGGCGATGCGGGCGCTGGCTTCGGGCGACCACGGCGTGGCGGTGCCGGCGGTGGGGCGGCGCGACGAGGTCGGCCAGATGGCGGCGGCGGTCGAGACGTTCAAGGCGGCGGCGATCGAGAAGCTCAGGCTGGAGGCGGAGGCCGCGGCGAGCCGGCAGCGCGCGGAGGAAGAGCGGGCGGCGGCCGCCGCGCGCAAGGCCGAGGAGGACCGCCAGGACGCGGTCGCCATCGCCGCGCTCGGCGAGGGGCTCGACCGGCTGTCGCAGGGCGACCTGGTGCACCGCATCGAGGCGCCGTTCCCCGACAAGCTGGTCAAGCTGCGCGCCGACTTCAACGGCTCGGTCGAGAAGCTGCAGCAGACGCTGCTGGCGATCTCGGCCAGCGTCGGCACCATCCATGCCGGCACCGGCGAGATCTCGAGCGCGGCCGACGACCTGTCGCGGCGCACCGAGCAGCAGGCGGCGAGCCTGGAGGAGACGGCGGCGGCACTCGACGAGATCACCGCGACGGTGAGGAAGACGGCCGAGGGCGCCGTGCACGCCCGCGACGTGGTCGCCGGGGCCAAGGGCGACGCCGAGACGTCCGGGGCGGTGGTGCGCCAGGCGATCGCGGCGATGGGCATGATCGAGAAGTCGTCGGAGCAGATCAGCCGCATCATCGGCGTCATCGACGAGATCGCCTTCCAGACCAACCTCTTGGCGCTCAACGCCGGCGTCGAGGCGGCGCGCGCCGGCGATGCCGGCCGCGGCTTTGCCGTGGTGGCGTCGGAGGTGCGGGCGCTGGCGCAGCGCTCGGCGGAAGCCGCGCGCGAGATCAAGGGCCTGATCTCGACCTCGACCACGCAGGTCGGCGAGGGCGTCAAGCTGGTGGCTGAGACCGGCAAGGCGCTGGAGCGGATCGTGGTCGAGGTGGCCGAGATCAACGCGGTGGTGACCAACATCGCC